>NC_004722.1:1402916-2083333 GCF_000007825.1 Bacillus cereus ATCC 14579
AGAAAGTTCATCATCTGTTAACTCATATAGAATGGATCGACCTGTTCGAGGAGATAAATCTTGCAATAATGCTTCTACAGAATCATGTATTTTTCGTATTTCCCATTGTGTTTGTGCGGGAAGTACATGAAGAGAATGTTTTTGTAATTCTGTCTGTATAGTGTTGGTTTTTGGACGTCTTTTTGACTCTATTTCAATAAGTTTTGGAAATAGAGAGAAAAAATATCCGCGAATGTGTTCGGGACTTCCTGGAATTGTACAATCTTCAATTGTTCGATCTTGTAAAATAAGTACACCGTTTTTATTTAATATACGAGAAGCTTCACGTAAAAATGTAGGAATGTCTTGTAAATGATGAATAACTGCACGCGAAATAACTATGTCGAATGTTTCATTAGGGTATGGGATATTATGTGCATCACCGTGGATGAATGAAATGTTTGAAAAGTTGTTACAATTTTCTTTTGCAGCTTGTAATATTAGTTTTGAAAAATCAAGTCCCACAACATTTTTGGCTCCCATAAGAGCGAGTTCTTTCGTATAAATCCCACCACCACAGCCGATATCAATTATTTGCTTGTTTTGTATTTCTGTAATGTTTTTTACCATTTCAGCCCAAGAAATATGAGCGTTTCTTGTTGCATATGTGTACTTATTATTTTCATCATGAAAATTAATGGACATGATAAAGACCTCCTTTCAATGATTAGTATAGCGTATTTAATAGGATGTCACGTTTTTGTTTTATGTATGAAGATTATAAGGATTTCTTATCGTAAGAGGAGGATTAATTTGAAAGGGAAATATGTATTGGTGTTGTTGTTTGTTATGTTACTAGCAGCTTGTGGTCAAGTTGAGCCGAAAAAAGAAACAAAAAAAGTAGAAGAGACGGTGAATGAAGTGAAAGAAACAATAGGGGTAACCGTTATACAAAAAAAACATAAAGAGAAAAAGTTGCAGGAATCAGAAGCGAAGTTAGTAATAGACATTTTGAATAAAGCTGAGAAACAAGAAATAACAGGAAGCTTCGGTGAACCTGAATATGAAATACAAATTAGTAGAGATGGGAAAAAAGAAACTTATTATGCATGGTTAAGAGGAGAAGATAGACGAGGATGGGTGCAATATAAGAAAGCTATGTATATGTTGAATGAAAAAGATACGGAAAAGCTTTTGGATATATTTCCAAATGTCTCAGAACAAAAAGAAGATGAGATGCAGGTAAGCCCTTTAACAGAAGTAACAAAAAAAGATTTACAGATTACCGCATTTCATATTAAAACAGGCGATCAAAACGTGAATTATACGGTACGGTATACGATTTCACAATCACTATACAATAAGTTAGTGAAGGAGCAAGAATATTATTTGCAACTCAATTTTCCAGAAAAAGTTCAAAAATTAATTGGAGCAAAAGAGAGTGAAATAATTTTAGGTGAAAAAGTAAAGGAAGGGTATAAGCAATATGAATTGCATGCTACTGTTCTGATAAAAAGCGCTTCACAATCACAATTAAAATCATTAGAAACATATTACGAAAATTATGATTTGAAAATATTAAACAGTGAAAAAGAAAAAATAGGTGTGTTTCAAAATATAATTCAGATTGTTAAAGATTATGGTGAAAAAATGAATTTTCAAAGATAAAGTGAGCCTTTAATTAGCCCTTACGGATTGGAATGAATGTAAACTCGTCAAATCTATATGGCCTTTCCTAGGAAATGATAATAGAGAGGGGAAAGCACCCCTCTCTATTACTTTGCTTTTGCAGATGGCTCATTCATTGATTTTCGTGTAATAAGAAAAGAAATCATAAGAGCGGAAAGGATGACAAGGGCAATAAATACGTGATTGGGCAACAAATCTAATAATAATACGTAACTAACGGTATAAAAAATAAGAGTTGAAGCTAAAAACGATAGAGCACCTATTATAAGAGATTGTAAATTCATTTGTGTACACCTCCTTTTATTTATATTTTTGGCTGAAAATGGATTATATAAACATTATTTCTAACAATAGAAAAAAATATGTCATAATAGAGAAAAGAACAAGCTTTGATGAATGAATATGATTCATTAATGAGAGATAAAGGAGAGGAATATGAAAAATAATAAAAAAGGATTATGGGGAATTATTGTTGCGGTAGGTCTATTTTTACTGTCTAAGTTAAAGTGGGTATTTGCAATTTTTAAATTAGCAAAGTTTTCAACGGTATTTAGTATGTTTCTATCGCTTGGCGCATACGCAGTTCTATATGGTTGGAAATTTGGAGTAGCGCTCATTTATTTGTTGTTTGTTCATGAAATGGGCCATTTATGGGCTGCGAAAAGAAAGGGGATTCCGACATCGCCAGCAATCTTTATTCCATTTATGGGGGCCCTTATTGGAATGAAAGAGATGCCGAAAAATGCGAAAGATGAAGCTTACATTGCCTATATGGGGCCGCTTTTCGGACTTCTGTCATTTTTACCGGCGATACCGCTTTATATAATGACGAAAGAGCCATTTTGGGCGCTTGTTATTTTGCTTGGAAGTATGATTAATTTCTTTAATTTAATTCCCGTTTCGCCGCTAGATGGTGGGAGAATTATTTCAGTTGTCAGTACTAAAATTTGGGGAGCAGGCCTTATTTTATTACTTGGCTATTCAATTTACTTTAAAAGTATTTTGGGAGGATTTATTGTTATTATCGGTTGTATGGAGTTATATAGAGTAATAAAGAGAGATGAGCCGATTAAGGAATTAGGGCATAAAATTTATGGGATGAAAGAATATGTTACTAGGCTTGAAGAGGAATTAAAAGAAACGGGTGCTGTACATCGGACTATATACGTGATGCATCATGAGATGAATGCATTAAGACAAAGAGAACGGGAAAAAGAGTTACAAATAGGTGAACTTAAAAAAATGGAAGTGTTAGAGTATCTTTTACCGAAGTTCGAACCGTTAGATTATGTTCCATATGAAGATGAAAAAGATGAGTATACAATTCACATAAGGGAAGCATTTGAAGCGTCAGAAAGAAAATTAAATGAATGGAAAACAGAAAAGGAACAACAAGAAAACTATTATAAAGTGGATGCGAAAACGAAATGGACAGTATTTGCTTGTTATATCGGATTAATGGTTATACTCGGTTACACAGCTTATGAAGGATATATTGTTTTACAAGAACATTTGCCAACGAGAAATGTATAGAAAAATATTGTCGAAATGATAGGAAGAATTAATACAGGAATTATATTTCTACGAGAGAATGTTACAAGTATAGTCATACGTTGCAATATTTTTAGTAGAGAAGGAGTTCTGTGTATGAAGAAATTGTTAAATGTATTAGGTATTATTATCGTGATGATCATTGCGAGTTATAGTCTTATGAAAGTGCTGTTACATTATGCGAATAAGCCTGCTGAGGTAAATACAATAGCTCAAATAGAAGATGTGCAAGAAGAGACAAAAGTGCTAGATTTTATTCGAATGACACATGAAAGCTATAATAATTTCTTAAATTATGGTAAAGCAGAGAATTATACAGACGGGGATTGGAATCAATTTAAGCAATGGTTTCAACAACAAGAACAATCTTTAAAAAATATACATACGGAAATAAAGAATGAAAAAATAAAACGCGATGTAAATAGAAGCTATGAAATTGTAAAAAAAGGTGTGGAAATTCAAAATATTGAGTATGTAGTGTATGCCCACCGTGTATATCATGACTTGGATATTATCGTAAATAAATATAGAGGTGAAACGAATATCTGGGGGTATACGGAGTTTGGCGATGGGAAAGATATAAAAGTAATCGAACAAGCTATACAAACAAAATAATAAGCTAGCTAGAATTCTAGTTAGCTTATTTTCTTTTGTAAATGCAATGTTCATATATTATTCACAAAAACACCGTGTTAATAGTGATTAAAATCACAATCTGCATTATAAGATTCAGTTAAACTAAAAACAGTTAAGGAAATAGAGGAGTGGGATACAATGTTAAGTGCAAAAACAATTGAAATCGTAAAGTCAACAGTACCATTATTACAAGAAAAAGGTGTTGAAATTACAACGAGATTCTATCAAATTTTATTTTCGGAACATCCGGAATTGTTGAATATTTTCAACCATACGAATCAGAAAAAGGGAAGACAACAACAAGCGTTAGCGAATGCTGTTTATGCAGCTGCAACGTACATTGATAATTTAGAAGCAATTATTCCAGTTGTAAAACAAATTGGTCATAAGCATAGAAGTTTAGGGATTAAAGCTGAGCATTATCCGATTGTAGGTACATGTTTACTACGTGCCATTAAAGAGGTCGCAGGTGCACCTGATGAAGTTTTAAATGCATGGGGAGAAGCATATGGTGTAATTGCTGATGCATTCATTAGCATTGAAGCAGAGATGTATGAAGAAGCTGCACATAAAGAAGGTGGATGGAAAGACTTCCGCAACTTTGTGATTGTAAAAAAAGTGAAGGAAAGCGATGTTATTACGTCATTTTATTTGAAACCTGAAGATGGAGGGAAAGTTTCTTCATTCATCCCAGGTCAATATGTAACAATTCAAATCAATATTGAAGGTGAGACATATACACATAATCGTCAATACAGTTTATCCGATGCTCCTGGGAAAGAATATTATCGTATTAGTGTAAAAAAAGAAAAAGGTGTAGATACACCAGACGGTAAAGTGTCTAATTACTTACATGGACATGTAAAAGAAGGAGATGTTTTACCAGTAAGTGCACCAGCGGGAGATTTCGTGTTAAATATGGATTCAACATTACCAGTTGTACTAATTAGTGGTGGAGTGGGGATTACACCGATGATGAGTATGTTAAATACGTTAATTGAACAAGATTCAAAACGTAATGTATATTTTGTTCATGCAGCAATAAATAGTAATACACATGCAATGAAAGAACACGTTAAGGCAGTAGAAAATGAATATGAACAAGTTAAAGCATATACTTGTTATTCTGCACCGACTGAAAAAGATTTAGAAATGAAGAACTTTGATAAAGAAGGTTTCATTGAAAGTGAATGGTTAAAAACTATTATTCCGACAACTGAAGCAGAGTTCTATTTCTGTGGTCCAGTAGCATTTATGAAGCATATAAATGCTGCACTAACTGATTTAAGTGTGAAACAAGAGCATATTCATTATGAATTTTTCGGCCCAGCAACAAGCTTACAATAAGCAAAAAAACGAGGTATTTATTTTACCTCGTTTTTTATTTGTTCTCGTAATAAACGGTTTACTGTTTCACGGCGTATACCTATCAGTTGGCCAATTTCGGTTTGTGTTAATATTTCATATATAGGAATGTCACCTAAATATAGGGTGAACCATTCTTGTAAACGATGAAGACGTTCTTTCGGGGAGACGGTTGTCAATTGATCAATTCGTTGTTGCATCATTCTTAATTTAGATTGCAATTGCATAGCAATGTTAGCATACGATTCGGGATTTGCTTGAAGTCTCTCATACCATTCACTACTAGTGATCGGTTCCACTTCTGTTTTTATTAAAGCGATAGCTGTACCGTGATATTCTTTCGGTGAAATTAAAGAATGATGAGGTATCGTTTCACCTGGAACGATAATGTTGAATAAAAATGGTGTTCCGTTTTCTTCTAGCCGAACTACTTTTAATAAGCCTGTTTTTATAAAGTATAAAGGACCGTCCTCGCCTTGACGGAATAGTACATCTCCTTTGTGTAGAATCAATGTTAGCCCCCCATTAATATGTTTCTATTTCTTCTATTTTAGCGTATATGTATATAGACAATATGCTATTTCAACAGCAATTTCATTGACGAAATGTATGCTATTACAGTAGTATACTATTTAGTGTGTAATAGTACTAGCAATGAATACGCTGTAGGGGGTTTAGTATATTGTTAGATGCGATGAGAATGACGGATATGAGAATTCCGGCGAATGCTATCATTCATGTAGAAGAGATGAAAGGTGGAGTCGTTTTATCCGTTGAAGTAGACGGCCAAATTATTTATACGATGGCTTATGATGAAGAAACAGATAGTTATGCTGAATTATATGATCGAAAGGATAAGAGGGCGTGCCAAGTACATGAAGACTTCATGGGATGGTCACTTCTTCACTAAAAAAGATGTCAATATGACATCTTTTTTTATTAAATCGATAGAATATACAAAGAAATGAAATATAAGGATAAAATTTGTAATAATTGATTTTGCATTGTTAGCACTCTGTAACTGCAAGTGAACTATTTTTTCGCTATCATAAAGATAACAGTCGCAGTTATAGGAGTGGTCAACTTGAAGAAAGTACATATTTCAAATTATATGTTATTATGTGTTTGTTTAATTTTATTTGTTCTCCTCGGAGGATTTTTATATTCATGTGTATAAGAAAAACGCATTCTAAAAAGAATACGTTATAAAAGGGAAATAATGATTAATCTAGTTCCAAGAATAATTAACGTAATACGCAATAAATTAATTACGGCGTTACCACTTAGTTTTGTATTAATGTAAGCCCCGATTTTTCCGCCAATCCATGCACCAGGAATCAGGATTAATGCATAAATCCAGCTGACATTTCCAAGTGAGATGTGAGTTGCAGAACTTACAATTGCTGATAGAAATACGATGAACATTGAAGTTGCTACTGCAATATGTGCTGGGAATGCAAAAAGAAGCATCATTGCTGGAACAAGTAAGGCACCGCCACCAATTCCAAATAATCCAGATATAAACCCAACTATAAAAGCGATAAAGATAGCAAGAAACGGTGGGAATTGGTAGTGTACAGTATTTCCATCATTATCTGTAAAAGAACGCTTAATTACAGACGTATTTGAGAGGGAAAGAGGTTTTAATTTGTCTCGAAGCATAAGTAGAATTGAGACGAATATAAGGAAAATCCCAAAGTATAAAGAAAATGTGTCTTGGTTTAAAAATTTATTTGCCCATGATCCGATAATACCACCAGGGCCGCTTCCGATAAATAAAATAAGTCCACTTTTATAATCTACTCGCTTATGCTTCATGTAAGTAAGGGTGGAAGATAGTCCTGTGAAAACGACTGTTACCATAGAAGTCCCTACTGCAAGTTGTGGTGATAAACTGTGTAATCCAATTAATAACGGAACAATAATAATTCCGCCTCCAAGCCCAACTAGGCTGCCGACTGTTCCGGCGATTAGTCCGATGAAAAGTAACATGATGTATTCCAAAATTGCCAACTCCTCTAAATAACTTATCCATCAATTATTATACACGCTTTTTAATGAGAAATAGGCTTGTTCACAAAAAAGTCGTCTTCCTAGAAAAATAAGGAAGACGACTTTTGATTAGAAAACAAAATGTAATAGGTAGTAAAACAGAGCAGCTAAAGAAGCTGAAATAGGAAGTGTAATAACCCATGTAATTAACATACGTTTTGCAGTTCCCCATTTTACCCCTTTCACACGGTGAGAAGCACCAACCCCTAAAATAGAAGAAGAGATAACGTGCGTCGTACTAACCGGTAAGTGAATGAATGTTGCACCGAAAATAACAAGTGATGATGATAAATCGGCAGCTACACCATTTACAGGACGAATTTTCATAATTTGTCCACCGACAGTTTTAATAATTTTCCATCCACCGACAGAAGTACCAAGCCCCATTGCGATAGCACAAGATAATTGTACCCAGAACGGGATATCGCTAGAAGTATGATAGTTATTAGCCATAAGAGCCATCGTAATGATTCCCATTGCTTTTTGTGCATCATTCGTACCGTGTGTGTAGGCTTGTAATGCTGCAGTGAAAATCTGGAATATACGGAAGTTCTTATTCGTTTTTGTTAAGTTAAAGTTTTTAAATACTACTTTAAAAATACTGTATACGATATAACCAATAACGAAAGCGATAATCGGTGAAATGATTAAAGCTTCAATAATTTTAATAAATCCTTTAAGATTTAGCGAGCTAATCCCAGCGGCCGCAATTGCTGCACCTGCGATTGAGCCGATAATTGCATGCGAAGAACTACTTGGAATACCGTAGTACCAAGTAATTAAGTTCCAAGCTATCGCCGCAAGCAAAGCAGCTAAAATTACAAGAGAACCATTTTGTAAGGCGAATGGATCAACGATATCTTTTGTAATCGTTTTTGCTACACCTGTAAATGTCATTGCGCCTAAAAAGTTCATAATAGCCGCCATAATAATGGCATGTCTAGGCTTTAGAGCTTTCGTTGAAACAGCCGTTGCAATAGCGTTTGCTGTATCGTGAAATCCATTGATAAAGTCAAAAGCTAAAGCGCAAATGACTACTAAAACGGTCAGTATCAAGAGTGTATCCATGATCAAACTCCTTACGCGTTCTTCATAATAATTGTTTCTAATACGTTTGCAACGCTTTGACAGCTATCAGCTACTTCTTCAAGCTCTTCGTAAATCTCTTTAAATTGAATAATCTTAATCGGATCTTTTTCACGAGAGAATAAGTTCTTAATCGCATGACGGCGAATATCATCACACTGTGATTCATAATCCTTAATTTTAATCGCATTTGTACGAATGTCGACTAATTTTTTGTTAGACATTAATTCAACAGAGTTTGCAATCTCAATCGCACATTGATTAATTGCTTCTACGAATTTAATCATGTATTCATCAGCTTCTGTAATAGAATACATTTCAAACAGACCAGCACTGTGATCTAATCCGTCTAATACATCATCCATACTCATTGCAAGTTGTAGGATGTCCTCACGCTCAATCGGAGTGATAAACGCTTTGTTTAACTCCATAATGATTTCGTGAATAAATGAGTCACCTTTTGACTCATACTCTTTCATGCGCATAGAAAACTCTTTTAAATCGCTAGCATTTTTAATTTTATACTCCACGAAAAACTGCGCGCCTTCTTTTAAATTTTCGGAAACATTCATTAACATTTCAGAAAATTTATCTTTTTTTGATTTAAAGACCATTATTGTTACCCCCACAAAAGTAATATATGTAAAATATATTGGCTAATCAATTCTAACAAAAAACTGTCGTTTTTTAAAACATTTTATCGAAAAGTTTACAAAAACTTAACATAACTCTCGTTGTTCTATTAATAATATTAATATCCAATAGTGAATATCTTACTTGTAGAATGTCCTTTTCTTGCAAAAAGTATGAATGCAAAAGAAAAGCTTTACACTATAGGAATGACTACGTTATTATAATAAATTTAAAAGGCGGTATATTCTTCCTTTTAAAAAGAAGAGTGTAAATAAATGAAGGAAGTGAACGAATGAAATTGAAGAACACTCATTTTAAAAAAATGCTTGAGTGGTTCAATAAGAGGAAGAAACTTCGTAATTCATTAGTTGTATTGGGAAGTGTATTCGTTACTCTATTTATTGCTGTAAATATAATAATTTCCATTCAAGACATATCTGAATTAAAACAAGCTGTTCCACAACCGACTTTAATTTATGATGCAAATAATGAGGTCGCAACTAAATTAGCTTCTTCGAAAACAGAAGGTGTTAAAAGAAAAGATATTCCTGATATTATGGTTCAGGCAATTGTTGCAGTAGAAGATAAGGAATTTTTTAACCATCATGGTATTTATTATAGTGGAATTATAAGTGCGGTTTTTAAAAATATTACAGCAGGAGAAGTTGTAGCAGGGGGAAGTACAATAACTCAACAACTTGCGAAAAATGTATTTCTGACACAAGACCGCACATACTCCCGAAAAATAAAGGAATATTTTTTAACGAAAAAAATAGAGCGCACGTATACGAAAGATGAAATCATTGAAATGTATATGAACCAAATTTATTTTGGTGAAGGTGCTTGGGGTATAAAAAGGGCAGCTAAATCTTATTTTGATAAAGATGTAAAAGATTTAACAATTTCAGAAGCTGCAACGATTGCGGGCTTGATTAAAGCACCATCTGCGTATTCACCTTATAAAAACTTTAACAAGTCAATTGAAAGACGTAATGTCGTATTAAGTTTAATGAAAGAGCAAGGGTATATTTCTGACGAACAGTATAATAAAGAAAAAGAGAGCGGACTTGTGTTAAAACGTGGCGTTGATGATAAATACAAGGGAAAATACTCTCAATATGTAGACTATATTGTTAGAGAGGCGATGGAAAAGTACGAATTAACACAAAATGAAATTTTAGCGGGTGGTTATCGTATTTATACAGAGCTTGACCCGAAAAAACAACAGGCTGTAGAAGACGTTGTGAATAATGATAGTTATTTCAAAGATAGTGGCTCAGACCAACTTATGCAAACGGGTGTAGTTCTTATGAACCCAAAAACAGGTGGTGTACCAGCTCTAGTTGGAGGCAGAGGGCCGTATCAGTTTTTACAGTTTAACCATGCAACCCAATTAAAAAGACAACCTGGCTCCACGTTAAAGCCTTTGGCTGTATATGTACCAGCGTTAGAACAAGGATATGAAGTATACGATATATTAAAAGATGAACCATTTAACATTAAAGAATATAAACCACAAAATAGCGATCATACTTTTCACGGTGATGTGACAATGTATGAAGCTGTGGCAAAGTCGTACAATGTTTCAGCTGTGTGGCTATTAGAACAAATTGGATTAGATAAAGGATTGAAATCTTTAGAGCGATTTGGTATCCCATTAGTGCCAGAAGATCGTACGTATCCGATTGCTTTAGGCGGTATGCATGTGGGGACATCTCCATTTGTAATGGCTCAAGCATACAGTACATTTGCAAATGATGGAGTCCAAGTGGAAGCTCATGCAATTAGGGAGGTACAAAATGCTGAAGGTGAAACGCTTGGAAAGTGGTATAAGAAAGAGACACGAGTGACGAGCGAGAAAATTTCTCAAAAGATGACATATTTATTAAAAGGTGTTGTCGAAAAGGGAACGGGTGAAAAGGCGAAAGTTAATAATGTTGATACGGCAGGTAAGACAGGAACTACTCAAATTGTAAATGGCCCGAGCACCGGTGCAAAGGATTCATGGTTTGTTGGATACACGCCAGATTTGGTAGGTGCGATTTGGGTAGGATATGATAAAACAGATAGCGATCATTATGTTCCGGGTGGTAGTCAAATTACGACGACAATGTTCCGGGATATTATGAAAAAAGCAAACGCAAATCCAGCTCAAAAAGCATTCCAGTTATCGCTCATATCTGAGGCTGATTATAAAAAACAATTGACTACAATAGAAGAGGAAAAACGAAGAAAAGAAGAAGAGAAGAGAAGGAAAGAAGAGGAACAACAACGAAAACAAGAGCAACAAGAGTGGCTTGATAAAGTGAAAGAATGGATTCCTTCATTTTGGTAAAAGAAAGAGGCGAATAAAAAAATTCGCCTCTTTTTTTGGATGAAAACAAAATAAAATTTTAATCGGTAGAGATTTTTGTCTATCTTAATTAGCTATTAATCCATATCCGTTGAGATACATGATATTACTCATTAAGTACAATATTCGTACTGCCAAAGGATTCGGAATCGTATGTGACGATTATTTTGCCTTTACTAATAGGTTCGTAAGGCAATTCTTCTTCGTAAATACCATTATTTTCATTGTGGATAGAAAGTGTAATTTCATCGATTTTTTTATTTGTATACTGATCTTTAATCGTTTCAGCAATTTGGAGTAACGCCTCGGAACTAGAAGCTTTCGTAATAAGCATTCCTTTTATAACTTTTTTTTCATTATTTGTTGCATTGGAATAAGGGATGTTGCTTTGTTTTGTATACAAAAGTTTGTATGGAACAGTTTTTTTCTCTGCTTTTGATATAGTGGAATATTTTAGAGTTAAAAAAAATCCTACACATAAAATAATGCATACCATAAGAGCAAACCAAATGCGTATTAGTGACATAACTCTCATTTTCATCCCTCTTTCATATCTTTGACTTCATTATTTATCATACAAAAAGAGGATTAAGATAGAGTAAATTTGAGGTAAAGAAACGTAAAGAAGGAGCACTTATCCTCCCAAACAAGTGCTCCTTTTTATTAAAAGAGAGATTTAATAGTCAATCAAAATCACATCTATTACTTATAAATGTGCTTAGTCCTCCCAAAATATTTTCGGAAATTGTGGTTAGTAAATTCGGAAGACAGATAGTGTCGCAGTTGTATCACCCGCAGGTCCTTGTTGAGGCCCTTGAGCACCAGTAGTCCCCGTAGTTCCTCCGCCTAGGCAACCAGATCCATATTGAACTAGAATAGCTTGACCAAGAGTTTGAAGAAGTCTAACAAATTCTGTAAGTTCTGACTTAGGGATGTTAATATGGCTACATGCTCTTACTTCGCAACAATCATTACCATAAAATACTTTTCCTTTATTTTTATTGTTCATCTTTTCATTCTTTTCTTTCATAGAATCATTAGTCATTACTATATATTAAAATGAAATTTATACTAAATTCGTGATGGACAAACTACCATTTCTAAAAAAATAAGAAATTGGCCCACCTAGAAAGAAATAAGTAAGTAAGATATAGAGAAAGGTTTATATAATGTAAAGAAGAAAAGTTCAACATAAAAACTGCATGTCAATTGTTGAAGGATGTAACAATTGACATGCAGTTCGTGGATTGGATTTTATTTGTATTGATTTAATCTTTCAAGGGCTGTTTTAGGTAAGATTGGAATTGAAATAGTAAAAGTAGTACCATCTTCATTACTAGTCATTTTTAATGTACCGTTATGATTTTGAATAATTTTTTTCGTTACTGACAAGCCCAAACCTGTGCCGGAATCTTTTGTTGAGAAGAATGGATCAAAGATATAGTCTTGAATCGCTGGTGGAATACCAGTCCCATTATCAGTGAAAGTAATACGAACAAAATTATCTAGGCGGTAACTAGTGATTTGGATAGAAAGTTTTTTTTCTCCTTGAGCATCGACAGCGTTCTGGAATAAGTTTAAAAAAACTTGCACAAGTTCATGACGATCAATATGAACTAATATATCATCTAATTCGGTAGAAAAATTATAATCAATTGAAATGTTATGTAAAAAGACTTCGCTAGCTAGTAACTGTTGAATATACTCACGTAAAAATGTATTAATGGGAAAGGGTTCTCTTTTAAATTCACGTGTTTTTGAAAGAGATAAAAATTTTGTAATGATACTATTTGCTCGATCTAATTCAGGAATAAGTAAATTTTTAAATAGTTCTTTATTAGATGGAGAAACACTTTCTTGTAAAAATTGTAAGTATCCTCGTACTGTTGTAAGAGGATTTCGTACTTCGTGTGCAATTCCAGCTGCGATTCGCCCTGCTAACGAAAACTTCTCTGCATCACGTTCTGTATTTAAATAATGAAAGACACTAATAACTCTAAAAATCTCCCCGTTATAATCACGAATAATTCGGTTATTTATAATGCCATAGTTTTTGTCTAAAACTTCTTCATTATATATTTCTGTTCCCGTTTTTAATGTTTCAATAGCTTTAATTTTTTCTTCCGGCAAGTTTAGTAATTGTTGAATCGGTTTTCCGATAATATCATTTCGTATTACACCGAAATCATCTGCAGCAACTTGATTACATAAAGTAATATTCCCTTTATTATCGACAAAAGTTACATGATGTGAAAAGGCATCAAAAATATGTACAAAGTGTTTTTCGAGTTGTTCAAATAAAAATAATGAATCACAAGTAAGTTGAAAATGAGCCTCTTTATTCTCTTTTGGTATTTCTTGAATGGAATGGGTTGTTCTAGTTTTCTTTATTCGTAAACCAATATGTGGATTTTTGTATGTGAAATGATGTGGTAATTGATTCACAAGTTCTTCATAAAAACGTACTTTATTTTCTAGTTCTTCAATTCGTTTTTCATGAGATACAGTAGCATCGTTTGGAAGCATAAATAAATAACCCCTCATTTTAAAAATTCTTCCATATAGTATATCATATTTTTATAAGGATACTCTTAAAGAAAAGGCTACATGATGCAAAGTGTTTGGAAAGTGAATAGAAGATGAAGTTAAAAAGGGAGGGGTATATGTGCTGTTTATTGGAGTGACAGGATGGGGAGATCATGATTCTTTATACATAAATCCCTATGAAAATAGAAATAAATTACGAACATACAGCGAGTATTTTCCTATAGTAGAAGTGGATAGCTCATTTTATGCGATGCAACCTGCACGAAACTATACAAAATGGGCAATGGAAACACCGAAAGATTTTTCTTTTATCGTAAAAGCATATCAAGGAATGACAGGACATATGAAAGGTGAAATTCCTTTTTCTACGTTCGATGAGATGTTTGATGTATATAAACAATCTATTCTTCCTTTAATTGAAGCTGGTAAATTAAAAACGATTTTATTTCAATATCCACCATGGTTTGATTGTAAAAAGAAAAATGTAGATTTTCTTCGATATACGAAAGAAAAAATGGAAGGTTTACCATGTGCAATAGAATTTCGAAATCAAACATGGTTTTATCCAGAAATGAGAGATAGGACGTTACAGTTTCTAGAACAAGAGAAATGGATTCATACAATTTGTGATGAACCACAGGCTGGGATAGGTTCTGTGCCACTCGTGTTAGAGGTTACGAATTCAGACATGGCATTAATACGTTTTCACGGTCGAAATGTTCATGGTTGGCTTGATAAAGGGGAAAACTGGAGAGCAGTTCGCTGTTTATATCGCTACAACAATAAAGAACTGGAAGAATGGGTTGAACGATTAGAGCAATTAAAAAAGAAAACAAAGGATATATACGTACTGTTTAACAACAATTCAGGTGGGGATGCAGCAGATAATGCGAAACAGCTTATGAAAATGATGAACATTACATATGGTGAGCCGAAGCCGGAGCAATTAAATTTTTTTGAATGATAATAAACAAGAAAGGCACTGTACAAACAGGGGGAATGTACAGTGCCTTTCTATATGAAAAAGAGGGGTAACAATGTTACTGAGCGTTTGGTTGATTCATCAATTGTTGGCTTCATAATAAATGATAATGGTTATCATTATCATTGTCAATGGTTTTTCTAAAAATATATAAAAAACTTTGTATATTTTAAATAGAGATAAAAAAAGAACAGCATTAATGCTGTTCTTTTCCGTTGACGAATTGTTGCAAATCAAAAGGAGTTATCGCCTGGATAAATTCTTTTGAGATAAGTGTTTGAACGAGAGTGCTCTCAGAGATAGAAGCACCTGTTTTCTTTTCATAAGCTTGTTTTAATAAATCAAGTTTTTCAGCCGTTTCTTTTGGTAATTCAATTGTAAGTGTGTTCATAATTTCTCCCCCTTATTATTAGAGTACCACTACAGTATAGGAGAGACAAGAAAAGAGAATATGAAATATAAAAAAGGTTACCAAATTTTCAAATGGTAACCTTTTTTATGTATAAGAGTTATTAAGCAATACCGATATACTTTAAAGTTTTTGATGGAGTACTGTGATCAAAGAAGTGTTGTAAAAATGCAATATCAACACCTGATTTGTATGCACAATAACCCCAAGTTTTTCGAAGTGTATGTGAGCTAATCCCTTCTAATCCAACTTCTTTTGCAGCTTTGTTTAAAATGTACCATGCATGTTGTCTCGTAATAGATTTTGTTCCTTTTTGAGATTTTAACAATGGTTCATTACGTTTCCAAGTTTTACGTTCTTTCATGTAGTCTTCGATTGCGTGCTGTAAGTCTTCATTTACAGCAAACCATTTATGTTTCTTCACTTTTTCATTGTAAAATAAAATGGAATGGCGAACATTTTCATTTTCATCGATTACATCACTAACTTTTAATTGTAAGATTTCACTTACTTTTAAGCCAGAATTTACAGCTAATACGAATAATAAGCCATCACGTTTCGAAGATTGTAAAAGTATATTTTTGATAGTTTCTAATTGTTTTTCATTTTGAATAGGTTGTCCTGCTTGTTTCATTTCACGCACTCTCCTCTTTTATATGTGTAAAGGAAAGGATTAACTTGTTTCTTACTATAAAGGGAGAGTGTGAATTTCATGTGAACTCCTAGTGAAATTAAGACAAATTATTTGACTTCTTTTACTTTTTGTAAATTGAAATAGAATACAACACTGTTAGTCGTATTATACACACCGTATTCGGCATGATGGAGGTCTAAAATGTTTTTTACAATAGATAATCCGAGACCGGTACCTCCAGTGTGACGGCTACGTGATGCATCTAGACGATAGAAGCGATCCCAAATTTTTTCAAGACTTTCTTCAGGGATAGGGTTTCCTGTATTCTCGATTTCGACTTTTACGTTATCTTCTGCTTCTATAATGGAGACTTGTATTTTTTCTCCCTCTGGCGTATAACGGATTGCATTACTTAGTAAGTTCACAACTACTTGCTCAATGCGACTGCGATTTGCTTTAACAAGTATAGAAGGGTCTGCATCGATGTTCACTTGTAAATGTTTTTCTTCCATGCTAAATAATAATTTTGTGTAGACTTGTTGCGTTAATTCACCGATTGAGAACGTCGTCATATCTAGTTTGTAAGTACCAGATTCCAACTTTGCTAATTGCTAACATTTCAACAATCAGCCTGTTCATATTTTCTGTTTCTTCTAAAATAACATCAGTATAATACGAAGTATCCTTACTAACACCATCTTTAATTCCTTCTGCAAAACTTCTAATTACACTTAGCGGTGTTTTTAATTCGTGTGATACGCCAGAAATGAATTCTTTTCTTGTTTTTTCTAATTGACGTTCACGTTCAATATCTTGTTGTAACTTTGTATTAGCAACATTTAATCGATCGATTCGATCTTTTAAATTTACAGATAATGTATTGATACTGCCAGAAAGCCCGCCAATTTCATCGTCAGCTGTAACAGGTAATTTCTCGCTGAAATCAAAATTAGCCATTTTTTTTGTAACACGATTTATTTTAATTAATGGCTTAACAATGATTTTTGAGTAGTAGAAGGATAACAAAATAATTACGAGAAACACGATGATTAAGGCATAGACATAATAATCTTTTAAAACGAGCATCGCTTCATTAACAGGCTGCAAAGATGCTATCGCAAAAGCGTATTCTGTAATCCTTCCATTTTCTATAATCGGTTTTACAAAGATACTATTTTTTATATTTTCTCCGCCATCTAATATGAAAGTACTTAATTGGTTCGAGTTAGAAGTTCCCTCTCTAATCATATCTGCAAAATATTGAACGGCTTGTAATGTTTCAATATCATTTGCAAGACGAACCTCCGCTTTGGATGGGAGCTGTAACTTAGTTATAACACCTGTAAAGACGATTCGAGTTGTAGATTTGTATCGGCTTGCAAGTCTGCTCTTAGAAGGGTTACCATTAATTGACTGAAAATCCGAATAGAAATGTTCGTTCTGCCATTGATTATAATTCGTTCCTAATTTTTGTGGTGTGATTATATTATTCTCTTGTACGACTCCATCAACATTGATTATTACATCTTTTTTTAAACCTAAATTCTCGAATTTATTATATTCTTCTGGTGTTAAAAGATTGTTGAGTGGAATGGAATACTGTTTATTATTATTGGGATTAAATACATCGATATAGTAATTGTTATCACTTTTAATAATACCGTTAGAATCCAAAAACTGCATATCGGCATTTGTTTTATCATGAAATTCTTGTTTTAGTTTTCTAACCTGCTCATAACTTTTATCACTTTTATCATAATTATCTACGAATTTTTCAAAAGCAGTTTGGACTGTTTTTACTTTCTTATTAATATAAAATTTCTCTAAAAATAGAGATTGTCCTAGAAAAAAAAGTAGGAATATGATTGTAAATAAAGTGGATGTTAATAAAAATAGTTTAAAGACAATACTTCTGTTTTTCACTGCGTCACCTCTTATGAGAAATACTGTAAATGATTTCTTTCTCCCGTTAAATCCGATTGGTTCAACTAATAATCAGTGGGGGATGGAAAAAACCTCCACTGATTAAAGTTTCACTTCATTATAACAAACGTTACAAGAAAGTAGAGGGGAGAAATCTGTCTCTTTATAAAGTAGTTATTTATAAAAAGTCACATAAAAAGAACTCGCCAGACGTATGACAAGTTCTTTAGTGTATTATTGTTGAATTGCTGCATCTAAAGCGATTTCAATCATTTCGTTAAATGTAGTTTGACGCTCTTCAGATGTTGTTTCTTCGCCAGTGAAGATGTGATCGCTAACTGTTAATACAGATAATGCATTTACACCGTATTTCGCTGCTAATGTGTAAAGAGCAGTTGTTTCCATTTCTACTGCTAATACACCGTAATCTCCAAGTTTTTTAACTATGTCCATGCTTTCACGATAAAACACATCTGCTGTTAAAACGTTACCGACACGAACGTGTAATCCTTTTTCAGTTCCAGCATCATAAGCTTTCTTTAAAAGGTCAAAGTTTGCAGCTGGTGCAAAATCAAATCCTGGGAATGTTAAACGGTTCATATTAGAATCAGTACAAGCCGTCATTGCGATAATAACATCACGAACTTTTACATCTTTTTGAATTGCACCGCAAGTTCCAACGCGAATTAAATTTTTAACTCCGTAGCTTTGGATTAATTCGTTTACATAAATAGAAATAGAAGGAACACCCATACCTGTACCTTGAACAGATACACGTTTTCCTTTATAAGTTCCAGTGAAACCTAACATACCACGCACATTATTATAGCAAGTAACGTCCTCTAGAAATGTTTCAGCGATATATTTTGCACGTAATGGATCACCAGGTAATAGAATAGATTCAGCGATTTCGCCTTGTTTTGCTTCGATATGTACACTCATAAAAAAGTCCTCCTTATAATGTATTGATAGAAATCAATATCATTTGCATTATACACTACGAATCCTTTCAATTAAAATCTTTTTATTATTTGTAATATGTGCAAAATAGGAGGATTTCATAAATCATAATCTAGAATATATATCTTAAGAAGTTTTGTATGAATAGAGACAATAAAAATGGTAGGTGATGTTTTGAAAAATCTTGTCATTGGGCTTATTGCGTTAGTACTTATTGTGGCAGGAGGATTTTACATAAAAAAATATCAAGAAAACGAAGAGACTGTAGGAGATGTTCAGGAAGTAAAGTGGGATGTTTCAAATGGAAAGGGAAATGAGAAAGTAGATATTGTATTTCAGTTGTTAAACAACAAGAATAATGAAATTCGTGGTGTAAATGATCAAATGCGGGCAGTGATTGTAGATGGACAGTTAAAAAACATACAACAAATTAAACCCACATTTGCAGGGAACGGGTCATATAAGTTATCTTCCAAAATAGCAAAAGACGAAGAATATACAATATTTTTATACGAAGACAAAAATAAGTCCGTAGAGTCATTCGCTAGGAAGAATTTTGGTAGAACGAAAGAGGAGAACAATAAGAAAAAAGTGAAATTTCCAATCGACAGTGTACTTACAAAAAAAATAGGAGAGTATGAAGTTTCTCTTTTATTTGGCGCATTACATCCGAATGAACCAGTTACGTTAACATTTCAGTTTCAAGCGAAAAAGGGTGAAAAATTGAAATTGCATTCAGAGAGAGGAGAAGTAGAGTCACTCTATATAGTGGATGAAACGAAGGAGAATTTTTTATACGCTATGCCTGTAGATACGGATGAGCAATTACAATACCGAATTACATTTCCTGCCGAGGGCACGTATAAAATGTGGGGGAATTTCTATATAAATGGTAAGAAGTATGAAAAAGAATTTATTGTACAAGTTCAAAAAAGAAAAAACAGCTAAGAATTTAGCTGTTTTTTCTTTTTCCTATTAATTTTGTTACAGAGAGCATTGTAATTGGTAAAGAATGATTCTTCCTAAATGCTAAATATTTACCGCTCCATGCTGGTTTATATTTTTCTTTAAAATGTCGTAATCCGCTGAAACTATACGTATAACGAACGTTATTAAAGATTGCAGCAGCCACTCGTTCAGACCAGAAAGACTGTGTGGATAAACCAACATTTGAAAGTGGTGCCATACCGATATTAAAGGAGTGGTATTCATTTTCTTTTGCCCACTGGAATAAGTGGATGAAAATTGCGTCCATAATGCCGCTAGGCGCATCTGGATAATATCGCATTAAATCGACAGATAATGATCCGTTTTGATATACAGGCATGAATGTTGTGAATGCAATAATTTTTCCATCCGCATCAGATAATGTTGCGATAGGAGCGCGACTAATATATTC
Source organism: Bacillus cereus ATCC 14579 (assembly GCF_000007825.1). Taxonomy (NCBI): domain Bacteria; kingdom Bacillati; phylum Bacillota; class Bacilli; order Caryophanales; family Bacillaceae; genus Bacillus; species Bacillus cereus. The sequence goes on from NC_004722.1 coordinate 1,423,115, forward strand.
ACGATCGAAGTATCCGAGTGAAAAACCTTTCTCTTTTTTTCCACCAAGCCATGCATCTGAAACTTTTCTTAACTCTTCATATAATTCGTCGGAGAAAGGTGGCTCATGAATAGAGAATGTATAGCCTTCTCTTTCAAAACGGTTGAAAGTAGCTCGCATGCCAGCGCGTTTCTTTCCTGTTATTGTAAAGGTATTTAAATCAACAACAGCTTCTTCACCAAGCTTAAAGAAGTTATAACCAAAATCGTGGTATAAACTCATCCATTTACTTTCAATTTGATAGAATACACAAATGTATCCAAATCGATCAGCCTCAGCTAAAAACTCTTGCAATACAGTACGATAGGAGGAAGGGTCCCCAATTGGATCACCCAGTACAATAAGTCGTTTTCCAGTTATTGAGAAGAGAATGAGTGCTTTTCCATCACTACTGAAAAAGAACTGTTTATCTCCTAAAAAACCTAAATGACTAAGTACATTTCCACCATGTTCATCTAAGAAGTTTTGTAATCGTTTATCATTAGCTGGTTGCCCGGGAAATTCATTTCGATAACGATTTGCAATGAGTGAACCAATTAGTAAAAAAGTAGGAACAAAAAAGGCAGCTGCTAATGCACTTCGTTTTACTTGTGTAATATTACGAACGACAAAATCAGGTTTGAAAGCTTCTTTTGCACCTGCAAATAAAATACCTAAGTTTTTATATAAATATAACGTTACAAGTAGGAATATAAAAACTTTTACGATATCGGAAAGTGAGACTTCCATTTTCTCACGTACAAACCTTTTACGAAGCATATACAATACAGCGAGTACGATTAATAAAATAAAAGTTTCTTCAACATCAATTCCTTTTAGTGTGTTAAAAATAGCCGCTCCAATTAAAGATACAATCGTCATATAATAAGAACGTTTTGTTCCGTAATATATCCCCCGCGAAAGAATGAGGAGGAGAATACCGAATGTTAGCGATAAGCTAAAAGAAAATTGAATAAGATGTTTTGGAGCTAGAATATGTAAGGCGTGTGCCCGATTTATACTTGTCGGTAGAATGGTTGATAAAATAACCATTAAGCCAGCAAATACTGTTAAAGCAGCAGATGCCCAAGAACCTAACTTTCCTAGAAAGTCACGCTGCAAAGTCCATATAACACCAGTTGTCTCTAATGCAGGCGCAATAAAAGGTTTATCTTCAAACTTTTTAATGGCTACTCCTGTCATTTCAAAAGCTGCAAAAATGAGACCAAGGCAGAAGGGCAAGATGTAATAGACGAGACGATATAATAACATAGCAGGGAGTAAAACACCTGTATCGATGCCGTATTGCCCAAGCCCAGTTAAGAAGACAAGATCAAATGATCCAAGGCCACCAGGAACAAGACTAACGACACCAGCTAAAGCAGCAATAACATATACGCCTAAAAACTTTTGGAATTCGATTTCAATGCCAAATAATAGTAATATGACGTACATAACAATACCAGCAGATACCCATTCGACTAATGAAACTAATGAGTATAAAACAGTTGGGTTTTTCTCCTCTTCTTCTTGTTCCTCTGTTTGCGTCGCTTTTCTATTTTTTAATTTAGAAAATCCGATATATATAGGGACGAAAAGAGCGAAGAAGATAAGAACAGGCCATAGCCATGGTTTTTCATGCAAAATAAATCTCGTGTCTAATATTCCGATAAGACCAAGAAATGAAAGAATGGCTAATCCATTAATAAAGGCAGTTGTCATCCAAGCGATACTTTTAATAAGTTTTCCATTTTCTTTTATATATGGACGATAAAGCATTGTGCGTACGCCGGCTCCAACAAGACCACCAAACCCGATAAATCCATTTAAAGTATTAGCAATCCACGAGATACGGAAAATCTTTTGGACAGGAATGTCAGCTTTTAAGTAACGAAGCATAACATAGTCATAAAAGAACATTGTTGATACAGCGAATGCACCAAGTGTAATTGCTAAAAAGACTCCTCCAGTTGGAATGTTTTTAATTGTATCAATCGCTTCTAAAAAAGAAATGCCCGCTAATTCTTTTTTTGCTTGAAAGAATACAATTGTTAATACAACAAATGGGAAGATAATTTTCCCGATTTGTAAGAAACGTTTCCATGAAAACGACATAAATACAACTCTCCTTGTATAAGAAAACTGAGACAATAATATTATTATGACAAACTTCAAGAAAAATAAAAAGGTAATTTCCTGTATAGGGGAGCTATTTTTTATATAGGTATATTTAAAAGAATATTTTGTTTATCAGAAAATTAAGTTAGAATAAGGTGAAAGAAGGTTGAGGGGGGAGTATATGATTATAAAAGGTTACGTAGGATATGAGTTAGAAAAAGAGAAACCTAATACATCAGAAGATTTTTTTAACAGATCTGAAGTGACATATATATTAAATGGTAAAGAGAAAACTTTTTCGGTTTTATACGTTCGATATTTTGAAGAAGTTTTACAAGAAATTACTCCTTTTGAAGGAAATCCAGTGTATAAAGTAGAAGAACAAAACATATATTTGCGCGATATTGTAGCGATATGTTGTTTAATGAAAGATAAGGAGCTTCGTGCGCAAAAACGTTTGTATTTAAATAATATGGAAGAATTTCAACAATATTTTGATGAGGGAACGGTGTCGAAAGTACAAGAAATATTGGCTGAATTACATAAAAATAAAAGAGTAGAAATAGCGTGAAATGGCAAAGGAGAGAGAAAAAATGTCTAATTTTATGGTTGAAAATCAAACAGAACAAGTTTCTATATTTTTAGAAGATGCTATTAATTTAATAACCAATTATGTAAATTATCATACGTTACCTTCTTTATTAGAGGAAACACCAGCAGGGAATGAGCGATATTATAAAGGGTTATTAGCATCAATGAGACGACTTCTCGTTTTTTGCGAAGAAGGACAGGATGCATGTTTTGTTTTGTTGAATAGCCAGCCATTTCGAAAAACAGCAGCTGAAAAAATTTTATATAAGATTTACCATCAAGTAATTGCAGAGTTTTTTTCACCGAAGAGTGATCATTGGTATGAAAATAGTCGGTCTGCATATACAGGGAAAAATTCTATCGTTTTTCAACAAACACCACCTGCATCTTTAGAGCAAGTGATGAAGAGTTTAGAAGGTAAATTTCAATTGATGCGTGAAGAACTAGAATATTATGAGACGGATTATCAGACAAAGATGTTACACAAATATTGATTGAGGAAAAGAAGCTAAGGTGACTTAGCTTCTTTTCCTTTTGTACAGTTATATAAGGGATTTTCATTGAATATAGTTAAGTGGATAGCATTAGGGAGGTGCAATATGAATCAGCAAGGTGTATTTACAGATTACTTTCATGAAGTAGAAAATTGGTGTGAAAGTGTTCTTCACGTATTAGATAGTCGCGCAATGGAAGTGTATGATGTCCATATGCTTGCTTATAAAATTCAGACGTTATTAGAGCGTATGAAAGAGCATGAGTATGAAACAGATGCAGAGTTTATGTATGAAATAAGCGATGATGTAGAACATATTCAGCATCACTTGCAGGAAGTATTTATGCAAGAAGAAGAGGAATATGAATTATATGAAAGAGGGGATAGTGAACGAGCTGTCCCAATTGGAGGACATACACTCCCGCCATTACCTTTTCCATATAATGCGTTAGATCCGTATATTTCTAAAGAAATTATGATGTTACATCATGATAAACATCATCGGAGTTACGTGGAAGGATTAAATAAAGCAGAGAAGATGATGGAAGAAGCGAGAAAAACAAATAAATTTGATTTAATTAAGCATTGGGAAAGGGAAGCGGCTTTTCATGGGTCAGGTCATTACTTACACACGATATTTTGGAATAACATGAAAAAAGACGGTGGTGGAAGTCCAAGAGGAACTTTTTCACAACAAATTGAACAAGATTTTGGGAGCTTTTTACGTTTCCAAAAACATTTTACAGAAGCAGCCTCTAAAGTAGAAGGTTCAGGCTGGGCAATTCTCGTTTGGGTACCCCGGTCTGGAAGGTTAGAAATTTTGCAAAGTACACTTCATCAATTATTTACACAATGGGATACGATACCGCTCCTTGTACTAGATGTCTGGGAACATGCGTATTATTTACAATACCAAAATCGAAAAGATGAATATATTAAAAACTGGTGGAATGTTGTAAATTGGCCTGATGTAGAAAAAAGGTTTGAAACTGCGAAACAAATTGAATGGACACCATATTAGACGCAAATTCTCTGCGTCTTTTTTAATGGAAGTAGAAGGAAGGTTTCGTTCATATTTTAAAAGGCCAAGCATACACTTGTACAAAAAGTGCCAAAAGGACGTGGGGGGAAATATGAGACGAATTTGTGTAATCATTACGCTTCTTATGATGTATGCAAGCGTTATGCCGATTCCTACATATGCAAAGATGAACAGCAATGTTAGTGCTCGAAATGCTGTATTAATGGAGCAACAGTCTGGTCGTGTATTATACGGAAAGGCAGAACATGAGCCTCAAAAAATTGCTAGTATAACAAAAATTATGACCGCCTTATTAGCTGCTGAATCAGGGAAGATGAAAGAAATGGTATCAGTTAGTAATGAAGCGGTGAGGGTGGAAGGATCGGCAATCTATTTAAAGCCTGGACAAAAAGTGAAGTTAGAAGATTTAGTATACGGACTCATGCTTAGATCTGGTAATGACGCAGCGCAAGTAATTGCTGAAAGTGTGGGTGGGAGTATAGATGGATTCGTATATTTAATGAATCAAAAAGCGAAAGAAATTGGAATGAAAGATACGCACTTCTCAAACCCTCATGGCTTAGATGGAGATGGATCACATTATTCGTCGGCTTACGATATGGCATTATTAACGAAATATGCAATGGGAAACGAGACATTTAAGAAAATCTTTGGAACCAAAACATATAAATCAGATTCTTGGGATTACCCGTGGAAAAATAAACATAAGCTGGTAACGTCTTATTATGAATTTGCAACAGGGGGAAAAACAGGCTTTACGAAGAAAGCTGGGCGAACGCTTGTTACAACGGCATCAAAAGGTGGACTAGATTTAATTGTCGTAACTTTGAGTGCCTCTAGTGATTGGGATGATCATATGAATTTGTTTGATAAAGGTTTTGACCGTTTCAAACAAACGAAAGTTTTAGGACAAGGAGCAATTGCTGAAATAAATGAAAAGAAGTATGCCAACCATGTTTATACGAAAAATAGTTTTTCGGTACCGTTAACTGAAGAAGAAAAAAAGAACGTAGTATTAAAAGTTGAACTCGATAAAAGTACAAAACTTACGGATGGAGTAAAGGTTGGAAAGACAGACATTTATGTTGGTAATGAAAAAGTTGGAGAACGGAATTTATTTTATAGTAAACGAAAGTTAGTAGCTACAACGGGACTTTACTGGAATAATGTGAAAGAAATTTTTTCTTACATGATAGGTGTTGGGAACGATGGTTAATCTCGTATGGGTAGCGATGGCTGTCATTGGGATTGTATACGCCATGATAAATGGAACGATGGAAGAAGTGAATAAAGCTGTATTTGACGGAGCAAAAGATGCGGTAACGATTTGTATAGGACTTATTAGTGTTTTAGTATTTTGGCTCGGTTTAATGAAAATTGCAGAGGAAGCCGGATTGTTAAAAAAATTAGTTACACTTTTTATGCCGATAGTAAAAAGGTTGTTTCCAGAAATACCAAAGGATCATCCGTCTATGGGATTTATTCTATCAAATATGATGGCAAACTTTTTTGGTCTAGGTAATGCAGCGACCCCTCTTGGTATTAAAGCGATGGAACAACTGAAAGAGTTAAATGGAGGAAAGGATTCGGCGAGCCGTTCTATGGTGACGTTTCTAGCATTAAATACATCAGCTATTACATTAATTCCTACGACAGTCATTTCCATTCGAATGACGTATGAATCAGCGAATCCTACTGAAATTGTTGGGGTAACATTTATTGCACAAGTACTTTCAATGATTGGAGCAATTTGGATTGACCGCTATTTTTACCGAAGAAGGAGTAGAAAGGGGCGGAAAAAATGAGCATTGTAAATACAATTTCCTTATGGGTAATCCCTTGTGTAATTGGTTTTATCCTTTTATATGGCACAATAAAGAAAGTGCCGACGTATGAATCGTTCGTTGAGGGAGGAAAAGAAGGGATTCAAATTGCAATTTCCATCTTACCGTTTATGGTTGGAATGCTTGTGTCTATTTCTATATTCCGGTCTTCAGGTGCGTTAGATGCAATGATATCGGTAATGAAGCCAATGTTAGATTTGATCCATGTTCCAGCAGAAATTGTACCCTTAGCACTTATACGCCCTATTTCAGGCTCTGCTGGTTTAAGTATTACGACCGATTTAATTGCAACATATGGGCCAGATTCGTTTATTGGGAGATTGGCTTCTACGATGCAAGGGAGCACAGATACGACTTTCTATATTTTAACTGTATATTTTGGAGCGGTTGGGATTAGAAAAATGGGGGATGCACTAAAAGTAGGACTTTTTGCAGATTTAATCGGGATTATATGCTCAATTGTGTTCGTTTCTTTATTGTTTCAGTAATACTATTCATTTTTTACGCTATTTCGCTTATAATACGTATACGACCACTATTAAGGTGTAGCTTAATAGTGGTTTTTTTATGTGGTATTTTTGACAAAATGATGAACTTTTATTGTGAGAAATATGAAAAATATGGACAATAATAAAGGGTAAAAACATGATTTGACCTTTATATGTTTATTATCATCGCTATGTTGTTTAAGTAAGATGAAGCGAATAGCCGTAAAGCGTATGCGGTTGCCAAGTCTTTCTAATGTAAGGTAAGATAAATTCGAGGTGAAAAAAAGAAATGGAACGATTACAAAAAGTGATTGCGCAAGCAGGTATTGCATCGAGAAGAAAGGCTGAGGAATTAATTCAGCAAGGAAAAGTGAAAGTTAATGGAAAAATAGTGAAAGAGTTAGGGACAAAAGTAACTCCTCAAGATAAAGTAGAAGTAAATAATATCCCTCTTGAAAAAGAAGAACCTGTTTATTTTTTACTATATAAACCAACTGGCGTAATTTCAAGTGTATCAGACGATAAAGGAAGAAGTGTTGTAACGGACTTTTTCCCGGAAATTACACAACGTTTATTCCCAATCGGACGATTAGATTATGATACGTCTGGCGTATTATTAATGACAAACGATGGGGACTTCGCAAACGTATTAATGCATCCTAGATATAAAGTTGAAAAAACATATGTTGCAAAAATAAAAGGGCCATTAACAGGTGAGAAAATTCGCATGTTAGAACGCGGTGTTACGTTAGAAGACGGTAAAACAGCACCAGCACGTGTGAAAATTATTTCTTGGGACAAGCGTAAAGAGATGGCTATTGTACAATTAACAATTCATGAAGGACGTAATCGTCAAGTACGTCGTATGTTTGAAGCGTTAGACTGTAAAGTAGTGAAATTAAAACGTGAACGTTATGCTTTCTTAGAAGTAGGAAGCCTGCGACCTGGTGATGCGAGAGAATTGACACCACATGAGGTGAAACAATTACGCGCGCTTGCTTCTACAAAGCCAAGATAAGCTATAGAGTTAAAAATTCACCAGTGGAGTGCTCTGCTGGTGATTTATTCAATACAACATTTACAGAAGATAATACATAACATTTACCGAGGAGAGGAGAGGTAATATGAAGAAAAATCGCTTATTATTTCGCGTTATTATTCTACTCATTTTATGTGGTGCTGTAGGATTTACCCTTTATCAAGGATTCTTTGCTAATAAAGAGAAAATGCAAATCGGAAAAGAAGCACCTAACTTTATTGTGACGGATTTAGAAGGAAAGAAAATTGAACTAAAAGATTTAAAGGGAAAAGGTGTATTTTTAAACTTTTGGGGCACGTGGTGTAAACCTTGTGAAAAAGAAATGCCTTATATGAATGAATTATATCCAAAGTATAAAGAAAAAGGCGTTGAAATCATAGCGTTAGATGCAGATGAAACGGATATTGCAGTAAAGAACTTTGTGAACCAATATGGTTTGAAATTCCCAGTTGCCATTGATAAAGGACAAAAGATTATAGGAACATATGGAGTAGGTCCTTTACCGACAAGCTTTTTGATTGATAAAGATGGAAAAGTAGTGGAGCAAATTATAGGGGAACAAACGAAAGAACAGTTAGAAGGGTATTTAAAGAAAATTACTCCGTAATAAAGAAAGCCTTTACATAAGGGGTGCGTGTTTATAGTGCCTCTGGTTTAAAAATTCTGAGTATTGCGGTAACTTGAGGTTAGAATATACAATAGTACATATAGATACAGGGGCGGTGAGAGTGTTGAAAGAAATTAAATGTGAATGTGGACATGTTAATCCGATAGGAACCGTTTTTTGTGAAGCTTGCGGGAAACCATTTGAAAGCAATGAAAATGCAAAACTATTGGATATGCGCTATGAGGGGAGTGCACGGAGATCTCTCACGCAGACAAAAACGATAGTCGATAAAATTTGGAGCTTTTTCTCTTCTGTAAAAGTAGGTGTATGGCTAATCGTAATAACTTTAGCTGCATCAGCGATAGGAACTATATTTCCGCAAGAAATGTACATAACTCCAGGTATTGCACCAGCTGAATATTATAAACAAGAATATGGATTTTTAGGACAATTATACTATCAATTAGGGTTTAATAATTTATACGGTTCATGGTGGTATATGATTTTGATTGCTTCTATCGGTATTTCACTTGTGATATGTAGTTTAGACCGCGTTATTCCACTTTATAAAGCTTTAAAAAAGCAAGGCGTAAAAAGACATCCTAGTTTTTTAAAGAGACAGAGATTATATGGGACTGGTACACCGCAAGAAGGTGACCTGGAAAGAGTGCAAGAGAATTTAAAGAAAAGAAACTATAACGTGAAAGTGGAAGACGGAAACGTTTTAGCAGAAAAGGGACGCTTCTCGCGTTGGGGTCCATATGTAAATCATATCGGTCTTATTATCTTTTTATTCGGTGCGATGCTTCGTTTTTTACCGAGTATGTACGTAGACGAAGCACTTTGGTTACGTGACGGTGAAACGAAAGAAATACCAGGGACGGATGGACAATACTACTTAAAAAACGAGAAATTTATAAAAGAAGTTTATGATAAAAGTAAGGACAAGGAAGTTTTTGATGAAGCGATTGATCGTGTAGGCGATAAAATGATTGCGAAAAACTTCCAAACGAATGCCGTATTATATAAAGCAGTAGGAGAAAATATAGCAGGCCAAAACCCGAAATTAAAAATAAAGAAGCGGAAATTCGAGTGAATGAACCACTGAAATTTGATCAATTTGCAGTGTATCAAGTTTCTTATAAAGAAAGTGAATTTAAAAGTATGTCCTTTAACTTGCAAAATAAAGAAAATAATCAAAAGTGGGGACCAATTAAAGTAGATTTAACGAATCCTAAGGAAAAATATGATTTAGGAAATGGTTATTCTCTAGAACTATTAAGCTATTTTCCTGATTTTTATTTTGATGAGAATGGAAAACCAAATACAAAAACGAAATTACCAAACAATCCTGCATTTGTATTTAAAATGTTTACACCTGAAACACCAGATGGTGAAGTGAGTTTTGTTGGTATTCAGCAAAATATAGAACCAGATGGAAACAACAAATATAAAATGTCGTTTGCAGGTGTTGAAATGCAAAATGCAACAGCACTTACTGTAAGAAAAGATTTAACGCTTTGGATTCTCGGCATTGGAGGATTTATATTTATGGTTGGTGTCATTCAAGGTATGTATTGGAATCATCGCCGTATTTGGATACAACGTGTTAATGATGAATGGTGGATTGCAGGGCATACAAATAAAAATTGGTTCGGTTTAAAGAAAGATATTGAAAGAGTACTAGAAGGTACAGCAATTCCACAGCCAAATGATAAAGTAATTGATAAAAAAATTAGTTAAGGTGGGGAAACGATATGGTGCAAATAAGTAGTAACTTTCTCTTTACCGCATTTATTTTATATTTAATTGCCACTCTATTTTTCGGGGGAGCAATTAAAGAAAAGGGTCATAAATGGGCAAATGTAGGAATAACGATTACAATTTTAGGGTTTATTGCACAAACAGTATATTTTGTTACAAGGTGGATTGCATCAGGACATGCGCCAGTTAGTAACTTTTTTGAATTCGGTACATTTTTCGGCATGATGCTTGTAGGAGCATTTATTGTCATGTATTTTATGTACCGTGTAAGCATAATCGGACTATTTGCATTACCAGTTGCGCTTTTATTAATTGCCTATGCAAGTATGTTTCCGAGGGAAATATCTCCGCTTATTCCATCTTTAAAAAGTAATTGGTTACATATTCACGTGACGACGGCAGCAGCAGGACAAGCCATTTTAGCGATTAGTTTTATTACAGGTGTTATGTATTTATTGAAAAATGTAGATCAATCGACGAGAAGTAAACGTACATTTTGGCTAGAGACAGTAGTATTTACACTTGTTTGTACAGTTGGATTTATTGGAGTAACAACGGTATTTTCTAGTATGAAATATGAAGCGAAGTTTCAATGGATTGATAAAACTGAACAACAAGTGGAAATGAAGTACAATCTTCCGGCTTTAGTTGGACCGCACGAAGGGAAGTTACTGACAGAAAATAAATTAGAACCGGCAGTTGAAGTTCCAGCGATTGTAAATGCGAAAAAATTAAATACTGTTATTTGGTCAGTGTTAGTTGGAACATTACTGTATATTGTATTAAGACTTGTTTTACGGAAGCGAGTATCGGCGGCACTTCAGCCGTTAGTAAAGAATACGAATAGTGATTTACTAGATGAAATCGGATATCGATCTATTGCAATTGGATTCCCAGTGTTCACATTAGGTGCATTAATTTTTGCGATGATTTGGGCACAAATAGCGTGGACACGTTTTTGGGGCTGGGATCCAAAAGAGGTTTGGGCACTTATCACTTGGCTCTTTTATGCGGCAGTATTACATTTACGCCTATCAAAAGGATGGCATGGAGAGAAGTCAGCTTGGCTTGCAGTAATTGGTTTTGCAATCATTATGTTTAACTTTATTGTAGTAAACTTAATTATTGCCGGTTTACATTCATATGCATAGAGAAATAAAATAGGGGAGTGCATGTCACTTTCCTATTTTATTTTTGTCAACTTTTCTTCTTTTTTGAGAAAAACATGACAAAGTAGCGGTTGATTTTGTAAAATGATGTCGAGGACATTATATGCTGTTCAAAAAAAATACATAGTTTTGGAAAAAAATTGAACAAAATTTATTATTCTTGTGAAGCATAATATGGGAAGTGAAACATTTAGAAGATTGCTTAAATAAACGAGAATAGCGCAACATAATAGTTAAAGAAGGGTAGGTGTGAACCGCTGAGGTGAGAGTGCGCAGCGGGTAGAGATGGAAAATGAATCAAGAATTTTAATTGTAGATGATGAGGATCGTATTCGTCGTTTATTGAAAATGTACTTAGAAAGAGAACAATATACGATTGAAGAAGCAGATAATGGTGATACAGCTTTAGAAATGGCGTTGCAAAATGATTACGATTTAATCTTATTAGATCTTATGATGCCTGGTAAAGATGGCATTGAAGTATGTAAAGGGGTTCGTGAGAAGAAAGCGACACCAATTATTATGCTGACAGCAAAAGGTGAAGAAGTAAATAGAGTACAAGGATTTGAAGTTGGAACAGATGATTATATTGTAAAGCCATTTAGTCCACGTGAGGTCGTACTACGTGTGAAAGCGGTATTACGTCGTGCTGTACCAACAACATTCTTTACACAAGATACAACGACAAAAGATGTTACTGTATTCCCGCACTTAACAATTGATAACGATGCACACCGTGTTACTGCAGATGGTAATGAAGTAAACTTAACGCCGAAAGAATATGAGTTACTATTATTTTTAGCGAAAGCTCCTGATAAAGTATTCGATCGTGAGCAACTGTTAAAAGAAGTATGGCAATATGAATTCTTCGGAGATTTACGTACAGTTGATACACATGTAAAGCGTTTACGTGAGAAGTTAAGCAAAAAATCACCAGATGCAGCGAAAATGATCGTTACTGTTTGGGGTGTAGGTTACAAATTTGAGGTTGTGAACGACTGATGCTTTGGAGAAGTGTAGTAGGGAAGTTATGGATGACCATATTACTTCTCGTTTCGTTTGTTCTTGGATTTGTTGCGATTTTACTTTCACAGTTTTTTAGAACGTATTATGTTGATATGAGTGAAGCTAGGCTTCAAAAAGTTGCAACAAGTGTTTCAGAGTTAATTGAAGAAGGTGCCGATGTAAAAACGATTGAGAATATCGCTTACAAATTCTCTGACCCACTTTCAAGGATTATTATTGTAGAAGATGGTAAAGAAATCTCTTCTTCACCGAAACAAGAAGGGTTAGTCACTCTTACAATGGATGACTTAAAAGAAGATAAAGAATTAGCGGCTGTGTTTACAGACAAAAAAGAAATTAAGAATAATATTAGAAAAGCGTCTAATAGTAGGAAGAATAAAAACACCGAAAATGATATTATGATCGTCGGAAAACCAGTGCAATCAAAAAATCAAAGTGCAGTGTTCGTATATGAATCTTTACAAGTACCGATACAAGGTATGGAAAGAACAACTGATTTTATTTTCTTATCGGCTGGAATTGCGATTATATTAACAACTTTCTTTGCGTTCTTCTTATCTACTCGGATTACAGCACCGCTTCGTAAAATGCGTGAGGTTGCTTTTGAAGTGTCACGTGGGAAGTTTGATGCAAAGGCTCCTATGGTATCTCAGGATGAGATTGGTGAGCTTGCAACGGCCTTAAATCAAATGGGAAAACAGTTGAAGTTTAATATGAACGCCTTGCAACAAGAAAAAGAGCAGTTAGCAAGTATTTTGAGTAGTATGGCAGATGGGGTTATTACGTTAAATCAAGAAGGTGAAGTCGTTGTAATCAATCCGCCGGCCGAACATTTCTTACAAGTTTGGCAAGAAGAAAAAGAGATAGAGCTCAGTAAAAAACTACCTTCTGAACTTGTGGAATTATTCCATCTCGTTGTAGAAAGCGAACAACAACAAGTTGTTGAAATTAATTTACAAAAAGGAAACTATGTAGTTCTTATGACGCCGCTTTACAATCAAACGAAAATTCGTGGAGCTGTAGCAGTGCTGCGAGATATGACGGAAGAACGTCGTCTTGAAAAGATGCGTCAAGATTTTATTGCGAATGTATCACATGAACTTCGTACACCAATGGTCATGCTGCAAGGGTATAGTGAAGCGATTTTAGATGATATTGTGCAAACGAAAGAGGAAATAGATGAGTTTGTTCAAATTATTTATGATGAATCTGTTCGTTTAGGTAAACTTGTAAATGAATTGTTAGATTTAGCTCGTATGGAAAGCGGTCATGTAGAGTTACATATTGGTGAAGTGGATATACATCCGTTTGTTGAAAAAATTGGTCGTAAATTCCAAGGGATTGCAAAGGATAAAGAGGTCGCGTTAACGGTTGATTTCAAAGGTCCAATTGAACAATACCCGTTTGATGCAGATCGTATGGAACAAGTATTGACGAATTTAATTGATAACGCAATACGTCATACGAATGCAGGCGGACATGTAACGCTTGTAATTGATACGAAAAATAACGGTCTTATTTTTGAAGTACAAGATTCGGGTGCAGGCATTCCAGAAGAAGATATTCCATTTTTATTTGATCGTTTCTATAAAGCTGATAAAGCAAGAACACGTGGGAAAAAGGGTGGAACAGGACTCGGGCTTGCGATTGCGAAAAATATTGTTCAAGGCCATGATGGTAAAATTTCTGTATCAAGTGTTGTTGGAGAAGGAACTACATTCTCTGTATATTTACCGAATCGTATAATTTAGATATGCGTTTTTAAAGTTGATAATGAATAAAGTTCTGCTGTTTTTTATTTTTTTGTAAACTCAATTAAATAAAGAATGGTAGAACTTTTTTCTATGTTGCTCAAATAAAGAATAACAAGAGAGGTGCTGTGAAGAAATGAAATTATATACAAAAACAGGAGATAAAGGAACGACAAGTGTAATAGGTGGCAGGGTTGATAAAGATGATATCCGTGTGGAAGCGTATGGAACAATAGACGAGGCAAATTCTCATATTGGATATGCAATGACTAAGCTTCAAGGCGGGGCTTTTATAGATATTTACAATGAGCTCGAAAATATTCAACATGAACTATTTGATTGCGGAGGAGACTTGGCAATAGTGGAACAAAAAATTCCTTATAAAGTGACAATTGTGATGGTTGAAAGTTTAGAAAGAAAGATTGATTTATATATAGAAGAAGCCCCGCCACTAGAACGCTTTATTTTGCCAGGTGGTAGCGAGGCAGCGGCTACTATTCATATTGCACGTACTGTTGTAAGGAGAGCAGAACGCTCTATAGTATCATTGCAAAAAGAAGTGAAAATAAATGAAGTTGTATTAAAGTATGTAAATAGATTATCTGATTATTTGTTTGCGATAGCTCGAGTAATAAATGCCCGATTACAAGTGAAAGATGTGGAGTATAACCGTAGTGCAGTAGTTTTTCGTGATAAGAAAGAGAAGGAAGTGGAGTAATTCACTTTCTTTTTTTGTATACTTTTTTCTGTAATATACCAAAATAGAGAAGGTATGGTGGTAATTAGAAAACGGAGGATGTATATGAAAGTTTTAAAATGCGGTGTCATGTTATTGAGTATACTGTTTGTATCTCAATTACATGTTTATGCAGAAGAAAATCGATGGACATGGCCTGTTGAAGGTCAGATAAGTGATTATTTTGGGACAAGGCATGGAAAACACTATGGTATTGATGTAGCTGCGCCGATTGGAACGCCTGTGGCAGCTATCCAAGATGGTAAGGTAACGAGGTCTTATTATTCAAGTAGTTATGGAAATGTTGTATTTATTAAACACGGAGAATATGAGGCTGTATATGCACATTTAAATAAGAGATATGTGGATCAAGGAGATTATATTTCCAAAGGAGAAAAAATTGGAGAAGTAGGGAACACGGGAGAATCGCGAGGTGCGCACTTACATCTAGAACTTCATCAAGGAAGATGGACGATGGCGAAAAAGAATGCGATGAACCCATTGCTTGTTTTAAGTGAACAAAGAAATGAAGTTGTTTCTTCGTCATTATATGTCGTACAAAAAGGGGATACTTTAGTTAGTATTGCACGGAAATTTATTATGACACTTAAGGAAATTAAAGAAAAAAATGGATTGCAGCAAGAGCTAATTTATCCTAATCAACAATTATATGTTAAGTAAAGGAAACGCTTCAAAAATTAAACTTTGAACAAATTTATGTTCTTCTTAAATAAGATTCAATGTAAATGAAATTATATGGGCGCTTTTGCTAGAACTATTGAGTGAATCAGAGCATCTATATCTAAAAGAAAACCGTCCCAAAATTTATTTTGGGACGGCTTCTTTTACCAAAAAATAAAGACACATATAAATCCAGAAATAGCTAAATAGCTATATAAGTAAAAAACTTTTGTTCTTGTTTTCTCTTTTGTTCGAAACAGTACGATAGTCGGTTCAATTAAACCGATTGTCAAACAAAGTAGGCCAAGAAGCATACAACCAATCGAGATAGAATACAGGGCGATTTGTGGTGCTTGAAATGGAATCATCCATTTTAATAAAAATGCAATAAGTGCAGTGTAACAAATACTACCGATGTATTTATTCAGTGGTGTATTAGAACGAAAACCAGGAAGTTTTTTTAAGAAAGAGCGGGAAACAACTTCTGTTTGTAAAGATGTATGCTCTTCAATAATTTTTTGAGCTTCTTTTCCTTTTTGAAAAAGAGATAAGATCCAATTTCGCTCACCCTGAAAAATAAATTGAGAAGTTGTCAAATAGTGATCAATCTTCACTTTATTCCAACTCTTCCACGGATGACGCTCACACAATTCTAATTTACTTTCTGTTTTTTTATCATACTGATAAATACTGATGCCATCTTCATCGAAAGTAGCATAGTATGTCTCGTTTGAGAATGTGCCTAAATCAATTGGGCAGTAGAAAAGTAATTCTTTTTTTAAGTAAAAGTATTCTTTTCTTAAGTTTTTTTTCATTGCTTCTCGAATAGAATGTCTCTTGTCTTTTTTCATGACATTTCCTCCATAACTCAGAAAATGTTCTTATCTTAACAATTCAATATCTTATCACTTTTAATTATATATGACTAGGTAATTCAAAAGAGAAATGCCGAATAATAAAAAATATGGATTGTATTGTAAAATATCTCGCAATTTATTTGTTGTTACGAAAAATAAATAACTAATTTTAAATAAGTTACAATTTTTTAGTTCACAATGTTATGAGGTTGTTGTATAATGAAGGGGAAAATAGAATATCGGTCTATCTTCGGGGCAGGGTGAAAATCCCGACCGGCGGTGATGAACTATTTATGATTTTGTTCTAAGCCCGCGAGCCGTTAAGGCAGGATTTGGTGTGATTCCAAAGCCGACAGTATAGTCTGGATGGGAGAAGATGGAGGTTCAAGCGTTCAAAAAAGATATGGATTTGAACGTCTGTTTGATGTGCCTTAAATTCTCCCTTTGTGTAAAACACAAAGGGTTTTTTCGTTCTATGAAAAAATAGGCATAG
Source organism: Bacillus cereus ATCC 14579 (assembly GCF_000007825.1). Lineage (NCBI taxonomy): Bacteria > Bacillati > Bacillota > Bacilli > Caryophanales > Bacillaceae > Bacillus > Bacillus cereus. The sequence continues at coordinate 1,439,832 of NC_004722.1, forward strand.
CAGAACCTTTCCACTTTCCATGAGATGATCGATGGAAAAGGAGAGAGAAAGATGAAACAAAAAAACAGTGTAGTGCAGATGGTGAGTGTAGCGATGCTAAGTAGTATTGCATATTTACTAATGATGTTGGATTTCCCGTTCCCAGGGCTTCCGCCATTTTTGAAAATTGATTTTAGTGATGTACCAGCTCTAATTGCGGCAATTATCTTTGGACCAGTAGCAGGAGTGATTGTAGAGGCGATAAAGAACATTTTACATTACGGGATTCAAGGAAGTTTAACGGGAGTACCAGTTGGAGAAATTGCAAACTTTATTGCAGGATGTTTATTTATTGGGCCAGCAGCTTTCTTATTTAGAAAGTATCGTACTGTGAAGAGTTTAACTACAGGATTAATGCTAGGGACAATTACAATGGCACTTATTATGAGTGTATTAAACTACATCATCATATTCCCGGCGTACACTTGGTTTTTAAATTCACCAGCTATGTCTAGCGAAGCTATAAAAACAACGGTTGTAACGGCAATCTTACCATTTAATTTAATTAAAGGGATTGTTGTAACAATTGTATTTGTAGCATTATTCTCACGCCTGAAAGTATGGGTGTTTGCAAAAATGAAAAATGCATAATATATACTAAAACCATTAGTAGTGTGAAACTACTAATGGTTTTTTATTAAGGAAAATAAAATTTAGATACAAAAAACGCCCCTCATCAATAGGAGGGGCGTTTTTTGAAGTTAATAAAAGACTATTCGAATTTTAAAGCGTCTCCGTCGAATGATTCGTCAGCAACTTTAATTGAGTCAGTTGGACAGCCTTCGAATGCATCCATCATATCTTCAATTAATACATCTGGAATTTCAACGATACCTTGGTTATCATCTAATGTTACAAATGCAATACCTTCATCATCATAGTCATAAATGTCTGGTGCAGCAGCGCCACAAGCACCACATGCAATACAAGTATCTTTATCAACGATTGTATATTTTGCCATCTTTTTTCCCTCCTGATAATATGTATGTGAAAAGCTCGCCATAAAAATTATAACCTTATTGTAAAACGGTTTGTAAAACTTTTCAACATAAAATTATAATGATAATGCTTATCAATTAGAGTGTCAACTTATTTTTGAATTATGTCATAAGATTTTCAAAATACGTAAATATGATTTCGTTTGATACAATAGAATATATACAAGTATATAGTTCTTATATGATAAGTTTAATGAGCGACAGTAGATAGTGTAATTGTACTGAAAAGAATGAAGTTAAGATTGGAAGGTGGAAGCGGTCATGCAAATACAATATACTTTGTTGCATTGTTTAAAACAATTGAATGGTGAAAGAACCGTTTCTTCTATTTATTATTTACTAAAGGGCAAACGTTCTTCGCAAACTTTACAAGATGGAAATATGTTCCGAGTTTCTTTTTTGTTCGGAATATATAAATCATTAAATAGAAATGACTATGATGGTGAAGTTGCAAAGTTGTTGCAAGCGGATTTTATTCAAGAAATACATGAAAATACATATGTGTTAACACCTACGGGTAAAATGCAGTTACATAAATGGGAGGAAGTTTATGCTTTTCCGGCGCATTTGCATGGTTTACATTATGGTGAATTAGGTGAAACATTTTGGAAAAGATTATCATTAATTATTCAAACCATATCAAATTTACAACAGAATAATACGAGATTTATTCCAATTCAGCAAGATACAGAAATAATGATGTGGGTGAAACGTTTTCTAACAGGAAGGCCATATAAGAGAAGTGAGTTGGCGAGAAAACTATGGACGGAAGTACATAATCTTTTAGAAAAGAGTAATGCGATAGAAGCGATGATTGTAACATATCGATTAACGGGTTATGAACGCATTGGTTGTACATTGCAACAATTAGCAGAAATTACGAAACAAGATATATTCAGGGTGTATTTTTTATTTTGGGGTACAATACATTTCTTTATACAAGAAGTTCGTGATAAAGAAAATGAATTTCCACTATTAGCTGAAATTATATCTTATCCAAATGAGAGAGCTGAATTATTTAGTTTATCCACGAAAAAAACATATAATTTTTGGAGACAAGGACGTTCTTTAGAAGAAATAGCGACGATTCGGAATTTAAAGGTTGCAACGATAGAAGATCATTTTGTTGAAATTGCTTTGCGAGAAAAAGATTTTTCTATTGAAATGTTTATGGAAAAAGAAAAGATAGACAAAGTAATAAAAGTAATTGAAGCATTGCAAACGCGGAAGTTACGTGTTTTGAAACAAGCGGTTGGAGAAGATATTTCTTATTTTGAAGTTCGTCTTGTATTAGCGCGGATGGAGGGTGTAAATGAAACTTGAAGAATATTTATATAAGTGGTTTGGATATTCTGAATTTCGTCCAGGTCAAAAAGGAGTAATTACAGATTTATTAGAAGGAAAAGATGTGATAGCAATGCTTCCGACTGGAAGAGGGAAATCTATGTGCTATCAGTTTCCGGGGCTTATGCGAGAAGGAACAGTGCTTGTTGTATCACCGTTATTATCTTTAATGGAAGATCAAGTGACACAATTAAAGTATGTTGTGAAAAACCGAGTGATAGCATTTAATAGTTTTCGGACATTAAATGAAAAAAGAGAAGCGATGAAAAAATTATCTTCATATAAATTTATTTTTGTTTCACCAGAGATGTTGCAGTCGGAGTTATTAATTAGGGAATTGAAGAAAATTCATATTGCATTATTTGTTGTTGATGAGGCTCATTGTATTTCTCAATGGGGTTATGATTTTAGACCGGACTATAAAAAACTAAATGTAGTTATTGAAAATATTGGTTCTCCTACAGTATTAGCATTGACAGCCACAGCGACAAAAGGGGTACTGCAGGATATCGCAGATAGTTTAAATTTAAAGGGTGCCGCGGAACATGTATACTCTATTGATCGTCCTAATATTGCAATGGATGTGCAATTTGTAGAGACGATAGAAGAAAAGAAAGAGGCGCTTTTAGAGCAGGTGATGTATTTACAAGGGCCGGGGATTGTATATTGCTCAAGTAGAGCGTGGACAGAAAGGTTAACAGAATACTTGAGAGGGAAAGGTGTTACTGGTGTAGCTTTTTATCATGGTGGTATGGAACATGAAGAGCGTATGTTAATTCAACAGCAGTTTATGAACGATCAATTGCAACTTGTAATATGCACAAGTGCATTTGGTATGGGGGTAAATAAGGCGAATACGCGATATATTATTCATTTTCATTATCCAACTAATATAGCCTCTTACTTACAAGAAATCGGAAGAGCTGGAAGAGATGGCGAACCGAGTATAGCTATTTTATTATGTAGTCCGTTGGATCATGATTTACCAATTTCAATCATTGAGGATGAATTGCCAAGTAAGTCACAAATAAAATTTTTATTTTCTTTACTACAAGAAAGAATATTTCAAACGAAGGAATTACCAATAGAAGATGTAGAAGAAATTTGTTATAATGCAGCAAGATTTAATGAGCAATATTGGCGTTTCGTTCGTTATCATCTCGAACAGGTTGGAATTATACAACAACGAAGATTATTATTAGAAGGTTTGTCAGATGAAATCATGAACCGATTAATAGCTGAAGTAGAAATAAGGTTGCGTAATAAATATAGTGAGCTAGAAAATATGAAGTCATGGATACAAGTTAAAGGGTGTAGACGTGAATATGTGCTGCAACAGTTCGGTTATAGGAAAGAGCAAGAGTTAATTAATTGCTGCGATTATTGCGGTATTACCAAAGAAGATTATAAAAAAAGACGAGCGCAACAATCGGATTTCGACTATAATTGGGAAACAGAGTTACAAAAGCTTTTCGGCCTAGAAAAGATGGAGGAATGATGAACATTCAAAGGCATAATGTTGAAGATATGAGTCCGCAGGAAATAAGGCTGAATCTATATATAACACAGTTAATTATTATCGGTATTGGCTGTTTACTGGCATATATATTATTTCAAGATGTAAAAGAAGTCTTTAATTTATGGAAATGGGAACCAGTATCTATACTTATTATAGGTGGTTTGTTAGCGATTGGTATTGTGTTATTAGATTATGTTGCAATGCGAGTGTTTCCGGAGTCATGGTTTGATGATGGTGGTATTAACGATAAGATGTTTCGAGGAATGTCCGTTCTACACTTACTCGTTATTACGTTCTTGATTGGTTTTGCAGAAGAATTTTTATTTAGAGGTGTAGTACAGACTCATTTTGGAATTGTAATTGCGAGCTTCGTATTTGCAGTGTTACATATTCGTTATATAACAAAGCCATTTTTATTTTGTTTCGTCTGTTTTATTAGTTTTGTCTTTGGTTATGTATTTGAATGGACAGGAAATTTGTTTATAACAATCTTTGCACACTTTCTTGTTGATTTTATAATGGGACTCCAATTAAGAAAATAAATGGAAGGTGGTGGTGAACAACATGAGGAAACGAATTCCTGATTTTGAAGAGGAATTAGAAGTTGAGCGAGTGGAAGAAAAAGAAAGTTTACCGCCGCGTAGTGAAATTCATAGAAATAAAGAGAAAAAACAAAAGTTTAAAATAAATCACATTTTCGTCCGGGTTTTAACATTTCTATTCATTCTTCTGCCGATTAGTATTTTGTGGTACACGGATAAATATATTCAGGTGAAGGGTGATAGTAATAATGCTGGAAAAAGTGCGTTTGAAGTAATCTTCTTTGATTCAGCTAAATCTGAGTCGCAGAAACATTCTGAAAAAGTAATAACGCATACTGTGAAAGAGGGAGAAACTTTAGAAAGTATAGCGAAGCAATATTTTTCAGATGGAAATGGAATTGAAGTAATTAAAAAGTATAATAACTTGCAGGAAGATGAAGTGAGTGCAGGTCAAGAATTAAAAATTCCGATAAAAGATAAGTCCACAAAGCAAGAAAGCTAGCGAGTTAAGCGATCACAGTTTGTTATAAAAGCCTAGGATTATCTTTATGAGGAGGGAGTCAAAAATATGATATGGATTATATTATTCAGTACTCTCATAGGCATGGGGATTTTATTACTTTTTGTGATGTATAAAGAAGCGATGCGTAATACGGTGTTGGAACATACTTTAGTATTTAAAGAATTTCCGAAAAGTTTTCAAAAAGTAAATGTGTTTTTTATTTCTGATATTCATAGAAGGGTCATTTCGAATTTGTTAATTGAACAAGTAAAAGGAAAAGTAGATCTCGTAATTATCGGAGGAGATTTAGCAGAGAAAGGTGTCTCTTTATCAAAAATCTCTGCGAATATTCAAAAGTTAAGAGAGATAGGTCCTGTATATTTTGTGTGGGGAAACAATGATTATGAGATAGAATATCATGAATTAGATGCGTTATTATTAGAAAATAACGTAAAAGTTTTAGATAATACAAGAGTGGTATTTGAGTCTGAATTAGGAGAGAAAATTTGTTTGCTCGGTATAGATGATGTTGGATTGCACCGTGATCGTCTAGATTTGGCATTGGCGGATTGTAAAGAAGATGGTTTTCGTATCCTAGTTAGTCACAACCCTGATATAATAAAAAAAATGTCTGGAAATGAACAGATTTCACTTGTGTTAAGTGGCCATACGCATGGAGGACAAATCCGATTATTCCCATCTAAAAAATATTTAAAAGGTGGCGTATATAACCATTTGAATACGATTCTCTTTGTTAGTAATGGGTATGGAACAACATTGATACCACTTCGTTTCCGAGCACCTGCTCAAACACATATCATTACATTGTGCGGAGGGAAATGATGCCAACTCTTTGTGGGAAATATAATATAAAAGCCGTTTCGAATATAATTGGAGTTCAGCCGAGTACGCTTCGTGCATGGGAAAGACGATATCAAATTATTGCCCCAAAGCGGAATCAAGCTGGGCATCGCTTATATACAGAAGAGCATATTCAAATTTTAAAATGGTTAATGGAAAAAGTTTCTTCCGGTATGATGATTGGACAAGCAGTTCAGTTATTAGAAGAGAATCGTTTGCAGAGTACAGTTCAAAAAGAGATACATTTCGATAAAGAAGTTGTTTTAGTGGACGATTTGCTACAAGCTTTGTTAAAATTTGATGAAATTACAATTGCTGCATTATTAAACGAAGCTTTTAGTATATATTCAACAGAAAAGGTTGTTGCCAGTATCGTTCTTCGAGTGACAGACAAATTATTAACGTCAAAAAATAATAATGAGATTTCAATGGTGCAATTTCAATATGCACTATCATTTTTACAAACGCGTCTAGGGATGGTGTATCACAATGCCTCAATGTTTTCCTCTTTACACAAAGTTATTGTGTTAGAAAAGGATGCATTGAAAGGATTTATTTTTTCAACTTATTTACGCTTAAAAGGATATGAGGCGATATATATTAGGACAAGCTTAGCTGAAGATGGTATGTTATCAGCGGTAGAGGAAATACAGCCGAAATATGTATTTATATCTTTTGCTGACGAACAAGAAATGAAAAAGACGATGAACTTTATAAATTTATTACAAGAAAAAAGGGAATCTCTTTCTGTTGGATTTATCGGAAATCTAGGCGTTCTAAACCAGTTGGACATTGAAACAATCTTAATTGGTGATACGAAAGAAGAATGGGATGGATGGTTAAAAATGTCGGAATAGTTGTTCGAAAAGAACCATCTATTTTCTATTTCATATAATAAAAATTAGATGCATTGGTTACGTAGGGAGGGTATGAGATGAGGCTGGAACGATTAAATTACAATAAGATAAAAATTTTTCTAACATTTGATGATTTATCTGAACGAGGATTAACGAAAGAAGATTTATGGAGAAATGCACCGAAAGTACAGCAATTATTTCGTGATATGATGCAAGAAGCAAATAAGGAATTAGGGTTTGAAGCAGATGGTCCGATTGCAGTTGAAGTGTTTTCTCTACAAGCACAAGGGATGGTTGTAATTGTAACGAAAGAAAATCAAGAAATGGATACAGATGATGAGTTCCGTGACGAGTTTATTGAAATGCAAGTGACTCTAGATGAAAGTGAGCATATATTATATGAGTTTGCTACGCTAGATGACGTAATTAACCTGTCGAATCGCTTATATAACCTTGGTGTAACTGGCGGAAAGCTATATACGTGGGATGAGCGCTTCTATCTTTGGGTGGAAGAAGAGGAACAAATTCAATTGTTAAAGGCGGATTTTATAGCTATTTTAGCGGAATACGGTAATCCGTCTACAGCAACCATTTATCGCATCATGGAGTACGGTAAAGAATTAATGGATGTTAACGCGATAGAACAAATACACAATTACTTTGTGAAAAAACAAAACCTCAGCTAATACAACATAGCTGAGGTTTTGTTTTTATTTGGAGAAGGGAAGGGATGATTGTAAATACTCGAACATACTTTTTGAAAATAAAATATGCAGTTTTATGGGAGGGTGGTTGATGAAAATAAAAAATATTTAAATATTTAAGTATTTTACTTTTCTAAAAGTAATAAAAGGACTATAATAATAGTGAAAACGCTTGCAACAGAAAATAGTTTGTATATATTTGTTAGCGTTTTCTATTGCATTCCAAATTTAAGGGTGTATACTAGGCAATGAAGGTTTACTAAACAAGTGAAATTACAGGGGGTTTACTTACTATGGTAGCCGAAAAGGGAACTCAAACAAAAACACAACAACAAAGGGAACAACATTTTGAACTATTGAATTCAACACAAATTGTTATTAGTGAAGCGTTAGAAAAATTGGGTTATCCAAACGAAGTATATGAATTATTAAAAGAACCAATTCGTATGATGACAGTGAAAATACCAGTTCGTATGGATGACGGGACTGTTAAAATATTTACAGGATATCGTGCGCAACATAATGATGCTGTTGGTCCAACGAAAGGTGGAATTCGCTTCCATCCGAATGTAACAGAAAATGAAGTGAAAGCACTTTCAATCTGGATGAGTTTAAAATGTGGTATTGTTGATTTACCATATGGTGGAGGTAAGGGTGGAATTATCTGTGATCCACGTGAAATGTCATTCCGTGAGTTAGAAAGATTAAGCCGCGGTTATGTACGAGCAATTAGCCAAATCGTAGGTCCGACGAAAGATATTCCAGCTCCAGATGTATTCACAAACTCTCAAATTATGGCGTGGATGATGGATGAGTATAGCCGTATTGATGAATTTAATTCACCAGGATTTATTACAGGTAAACCGCTTGTATTAGGTGGATCACATGGACGTGAAACAGCAACAGCGAAAGGTGTAACAATTTGTATTCGCGAAGCTGCTAAAAAACGTGGCATTGATATTAAGGGTGCACGCGTTGTTGTTCAAGGATTCGGTAATGCTGGTAGCTTCTTAGCTAAATTTATGCATGATGCAGGTGCGAAAGTTATTGCAATCTCAGATGCTTACGGCGCGTTACATGATCCAAACGGATTAGATATTGATTATTTATTAGACCGTCGTGATAGCTTCGGTACAGTAACAAAGCTATTTAACAATACAATTTCAAACAAAGAATTGTTAGAACTTGATTGCGATATTTTAGTACCAGCTGCAATTGAGAACCAAATTACAGAAGAAAATGCTAATGATATTAAAGCGAAAATCGTTGTTGAAGCTGCAAATGGTCCAACAACATTAGAAGCGACTAAAATTTTAACAGATCGCGGAATTTTGCTTGTTCCAGACGTGTTAGCAAGTGCTGTTTGGTTACCAGTATCTACCTTGAGTGGGTCCAAAACACCCAAGGTTACTACTGGACTGAGGAGGAAGTAGAACAACGTTTAGAAAAAGGTAATGGTAAGATCATTTGATTCTATTTATGAAACAGCACAAGTTCGTAAAGTGACATGCGCTTAGCGGCGTACATGGTTGGTGTTCGTAAAATGGCTGAAGCAAGCCGCTTCAGAGGTTGGGTATAAAATATTATATCTTGAGAAAACGTGATTTCCTTTCGAGGGAATCACGTTTTTTTGTTGAAGTATTAAATGAGGTGTTGTATATGGAGAATGAAATGCTGGAACGAGTAGAACAATTAGAAGAGAAGGTTAAGAGGTTAGAGGGAGAACTTGCAAGAACGATGAAAGCTCGAAAAATAAGTACCGTTCGGATGTTCGGGGAAGGGTTACTGTTTTTGGTATTTGGTGTGGTTGTAGTAGGGCCGATTATTGCCGTTGTAATCTCGATTTTTACTTGGCTTGCTGAAAAATAAAATAAAAATAAAAAGAACGCTTGTTCTATACGAACAAACGTGCTATACTCTCCTTAGATAAACAAAACGGAAATGATTTTAAGGAGAGATAAATGATGAAAATGACAGTAGACCAAAGATTTATGATGCCAGCAGATGTTGTAGAGCGAGTGGAAGTATTACGAAACAAACAAAGCAAGCGTGGCACATTATTACAATCGGTAAATAAATTTTTCGGTTTAGATACGAAAGAAGATTGTGTTTGGTTTTACGGTTTTTATGGAGTGGCTGTAAGTATCTTGTTGTTTATGGTGTTCACTTCAAATATTTTCGATTTTCTCTTCGCGTAAGAAATATGCGATAAGGACATTGCTACCGAATACATATATAAGGAAGTAAGGTAATCTTCTAGAGCGGGAGTTGGTAGCAATGGCGATGTTTCCTATATAGCGCAACTATATTGGATATGGAAGTTCACGACCGGGGATTCCTCTGACTAAAGTGAGATTTATTGTAAGCCATGATACGGGGAATCCTGGAAGCAATGCGATAGGGAATCGAGATTACTTTAATGAATTACAACCGAAAGCTTCGGCGCATACATTTATAGATGATGAAACAATATTGGAGATTATTCCTATAAATGAAGTTGCGTATCATGTTCGATATGGTGTGCCGACGGATAATGACTTATATGGCTATGACGCGAATAAGGCGGCCATTGGAGTGGAACTTTGTTATGGAGGTGATGTTAACTTTTGGGAAGCATATAATCGTTTTACATGGTGTCATGCGTATTTATGCCAAAACTTTGGCTTATATCCGAAAAAAGATATCGGGTCACATAAAACGCTTGATCCAGCTAGAAAGATTGATCCTGAGAATGTATTAGGGAAACAAGGTATTAAATTTCAGCAGTTTTTAGCAGATGTCTATCGGATGTACGTTTCGTTTAGATGACAAATATATGAAAAATGAATACAATAAAGATAGGTGCCTACTGCTGTAAGTAGGTTTTTTCTTGTTTTTATAAATAGTGTATTGGTAGAAGACTAGGAGTGGACGAGTATGCAGAAAGAAACAGTTATTATAATCGGAGGCGGTCCGTGCGGATTAGCGGCTGCAATTTCGTTGCAAAAGGTAGGGATAAATCCGTTAGTAATTGAAAAAGGAAACATTGTAAATGCCATTTATAATTATCCAACTCATCAAACATTTTTCTCTTCTAGTGAAAAATTAGAAATTGGTGATGTAGCTTTTATTACAGAAAATCGTAAGCCAGTTCGAAATCAAGCGCTTGCGTATTATCGTGAAGTAGTAAGACGTAAATCTGTACGTGTAAATGCTTTTGAGCGAGTGGAGAAAGTTCAAAAAGATGGAGAAGCTTTTCAGGTTGAGACGACAAAGCGTGACGGAAGTAAGGAAATATATATAGCGAAATATATTGTTGTAGCAACTGGATATTATGATAATCCAAATTATATGAATGTTCCAGGTGAGGAATTGAAGAAAGTAGCTCACTATTTTAAAGAGGGGCATCCTTATTTTGATCGAGATGTAGTAGTTATAGGTGGGAAAAACTCGAGTGTAGATGCCGCGTTAGAACTTGTTAAATCTGGTGCACGTGTAACGGTACTGTATCGTGGAATTGAGTATTCACCAAGCATAAAGCCTTGGATTTTGCCGGAATTTGAGGCGTTAGTACGAAATGGTACAATTCAAATGCATTTTGGGGCTCATGTGAAAGAAATTACTGAGCATACATTAACGTTTACAGTTGATGGTGAAGCTCTTACAATCAAAAACGATTTTGTATTTGCGATGACTGGTTATCATCCTGATCATAGCTTCTTAACGAAGATGGGTGTTCAGATTGATGAAGAAACAGGACGTCCATTTTATACAGAGGATAGAATGGAAACGAATGCTGAAAATATTTTCATTGCAGGTGTCATTGCTGCTGGAAATAATGCAAATGAAATATTTATCGAGAACGGAAGATTTCATGGAGATGCGATTGCGCAAACCATTGCATCAAGAGAAAAATAAAAAGGAGCTGTCGGGAAAACCTCGACAGCTCCTTTTTATTCGTGCATAAACATATTTTGAATGGATTCATGAGAATTTGTATTCTCTAATGCAACAAGTAATTTAATGCGTGCTTTTTGTGCATTTAAGCCGTATGTGAATACAATGCCCATATCTTTTAAGTGTTTACCGCCACCTTCATACGAATATACGTCTTGAACGATACCGTTGAAACAGCGAGAAACTAATACGACAGGAATACCTCTATTTAATAATCTTTCTAGACTAGGTAGTGTTCTTGGAGGGAGATTACCTTGTCCAAGAGCTTCGATAACAATGCCGTCTACAGGAAGATTTTCGATTGCTGCTAATAATGTATCATCCATGCCAGCATATGCTTTTAGAACAACTACATTTTTAGACACTTTGTTTATCGTATATGTTTCGTGATGTACTAAAGCGTGATGGAAGACAACGCCGCGTTTTGTTACCATTCCAATTGGTCCGTATTGTGGGCTTTGGAATGTTGCAACATTACTTGTATGTGTTTTCGTTACATTTGTAGCGCAATGAATTTCGTCGTTTAATACGACTAAAACACCTTTTTCTGCAGCTTCATCACAACTAGCAACTTTTACAGCTGATAAGAAGTTATATAGACCATCAGCACCTAACTCATTGCTAGAGCGCATTGCACCTGTCACTACGATCGGAATAGTTGCTTGTACTGTTAAATCTAAGAAATAAGCTGTTTCTTCTAATGTATCCGTGCCATGCGTAATGACTACGCCATGAATGTTGTCTTGTTTTACTCTTTCATCAATGATGACTTGTAATTGTAACATTTCGCTCGGTGTCATATGAGGAGATGGTAGGTGGAACACATCTTCAACGATTAAATCAACATCGGCTTCTAAATCAGGAATGAATTTTAAAAGAGGATTTTCTTCACCTGGTTGTACGACCCCAGTTTCTTTATCTTCCTCCATTGCAATTGTTCCACCTGTGTGTAAAACTAGGATTCTTTTCAATGCTTATACCCCTTTCAAGTAAAAAAATACATTTAGAACATAACATGTTTTGAGTAAATTCGACAATGGAAATGTATAAAAGTATGCCTCGAAAATGACAATAAAATTAACTGCTATATGTACGATGTATAAAATCATGAAACGAAATGTGCAAATATAGTATAGGAGGGAAGAATTCCGGTGAAAAAGATGGAGAGAATTTTTATTCGTATATTAATAATACAATTCATTTGTCTTTCTGTTGTGCAATTGTTATTTATACATAAGTCATCAGTGAAATATTTATCTAAAATTGTTTATTATGAGGGTGTCATGGTAAAAAACAAAGTGGAAATCTTGCAGGTGAATAGGTAGTTTTCATTTTCTTCTATGAAGGATTATGCTACAATAATTGAGGATTTAATGACGTGAAGCAAATGAGAAGAAGCAGGGTGAACACCTGCTTTTCGTTTTGTTTTATAAGTGAAAAAATGAGGTGTTACAATGGATAAACGAATTTCAATTGCTATAGATGGTCCAGCAGCTGCTGGGAAAAGTACAGTGGCAAAAGTTGTTGCGAAGGAACTTTCTTACGTTTATATTGATACAGGCGCAATGTACCGTACGCTTACATATGCAGCCCTTGAACAAAAAGTAGACATTGAAAATGAAGAGCAGTTAATGGAAGTTGTAAAGAATGTAAATATTGAGTTTCAGCAAGGAGAAAATACACAGCTTGTATTTTTAAATGGACAAGATGTTTCTGAAGTAATTCGTACACCTGATGTGACGAATCGAGTATCTATTGTAGCGAAACATCGCCTTGTTCGTGAAGAAATGGTACGTCGTCAGCAAGAGTTAGCGAAAAAAGGCGGCGTTGTAATGGACGGCCGTGATATTGGTACACATGTATTACCGGATGCTGAAGTGAAAATCTTTATGCTTGCTTCTGTTGAAGAAAGAGCGGAAAGAAGACATTTAGAAAATTTAAATAAAGGTTTCGATTCTAATTTAGAGCAGCTAAAAGAAGAAATTGCTCAGCGTGATAAATTAGATTCAGAACGCGAAGTTTCTCCACTAAAAAAGGCTGATGATGCATTGGAATTAGATACGACTTCTTTATCAATTGAAGAAGTTGTCCAAAAAATTATGAGCATTGTTTCTGGAGTGTTTGCGAAATAAAGAAAGGGGATAGTCCTCTTTCTTTTTTTGTTTAAATAGAAATGTAAAGGATACGTGAATTGTGAGTCTCTTTCCTTGACAAATGAGCTGATTTGTAAGAAGTTAGTTAAAGAGGAATAAAACTGTCAGAATATATTCGCTATTATATTTCAAAACATACTTTTTTCAAGCTGGTTTTGCTGTATACTATTTATATAGGTTTAATATATTTTCTTGTGAATGTTATTGAAAAAGAGTATGTGATGAGAAATTCTTAAACATGCAAATGAAAACTTTGTTTTCATTTCGTATATACATAAAAAATGCTTTGTCAATTCTGTAGGGAGGTATTTCCATGGTAGAGAAAATGAATGAAGAAGTTATGGATTCAAAAGAATTACAAGTTGGTGACGTTGTTACAGGTTCTGTAACGAAGGTTGAAGAGAAACAAGTGCTTGTAAATGTTGGATACAAAACAGATGGCGTAATTCCAATTAGTGAATTAGCTAACGTTCATATTGAAAAAGCAAGCGATGTTGTAGAATTAGATCAAACACTAGAGTTGAAAATTATTAAATTAGAAGAAGATGATCTTGTCTTATCTAAACGTGCTGTTGATGCAGAAAAAGCATGGGTAGAACTACAAGAGAAATTTACTTCTGGTCATGTATTTGATGTTATTGTAAAAGATATTGTGAATGGCGGATTAGTTGTGGACCTTGGTGTTCGCGGTTTTATTCCAGCTTCACTTGTAGAAGTACATTATGTAGAAGACTTTACTGACTATAAAGGTAAAACATTAGCGGTGAAAATTGTTGAATTAGACCGTGAAAAAAATCGTGTAATCCTTTCGCATAAAGCGGTAGTAGAATTAGAACTAGATTCTAAGAAAAAAGAAGCAATTTCTTCATTAAAAGAAGGGGACGTTGTTGAAGGAACAGTACAACGATTAACTGACTTTGGCGCATTCGTTAACGTTGGTGGAGTGGACGGTTTAGTTCACATTTCACAAATTTCACACGAACGTGTAGAGCAACCTTCTGAAGTGTTAGAGCAAGGTCAAAAGGTTAAGGTAAAGGTGTTATCTGTTGATGCTGATACACAACGTATTTCTTTATCAATTAAAGCAGCTCAACCAGGACCTTGGGAAAACGTTGCTGGCGAAATAAAAGCTGGAGATATTCGTGAGGGAGTAGTAAAACGCCTTGTTACATTTGGTGCATTCGTTGAGATTTTACCGGGCGTTGAAGGGCTTGTACACGTATCTCAAATTGCAAATCGTCACGTGAAAAATCCGAATGAAGTATTGGAAATGGGACAAGAAGTAAAAGTGAAAGTACTTGAAGTTCACGTAGCAGAGAAACGTATTTCTTTAAGTATAAAAGAAGCGCTTGAGGAAAATAATGTAACTGAAGATTATAGTCAGTATGAGCCAAATGCTGATTCTGCTACTTTCCAATTAAGTGATATTATTGGTGAACAACTGAAAAAATTAAAGAAATAATGAGGGGTACAAGTGGTAAGGGCAAAACGTAAATTAGATCATATTGAATACGCTCTTTCTACTGGCCAGTCTCGTACGCATGGCTTTCATGATATTGATTTTGTGCATCAAAGCTTGCCAAATTCAAATTATGACACAATAACATGTGAAACAAAAATCGGCGAACTTTCACTAAGTTCGCCGATTTTTATCAATGCGATGACTGGTGGTGGAGGAGAGAAAACGTTACATATTAATGAGCAATTAGCATATGTAGCGAAACATCATAACCTTGCTATGGCTGTAGGTTCGCAAATGGCGGCGTTAAAAGATGAAAGTGAAGCTGCTTCTTATAAGGTGATTAGAAAGGTAAACCCAAATGGTATTTTCTTTGCTAATTTAGGTAGTGAGGCAACTATCGAGCAGGCAGAGCGCGCCGTTGATATGATTGAAGCGAATGCATTACAAATTCATTTAAATGTCATACAAGAGTTAACGATGCCAGAAGGAGACCGTGATTTTACTGGAGTACTTCAGCGCATTGAGAAAATTGTTTTAAATAGTAAAGTTCCTATCATTGTAAAAGAAGTTGGATTTGGGATGAGTAAGGAAACAATGCAACAGTTAGTGAACGTAGGTGTAACAGCAATTGATATTGGTGGGCAAGGTGGTACGAATTTTGCTGCTGTTGAAAACGAAAGAAGACAGCGAATGCTTTCTTATTTTAATAACTGGGGCATACAAACAGCAACCTCGATTATTGAAGCAACCTCTACAAATAATAACCTCTCTTTTATTGCATCTGGGGGTATACAAACAGCGCTTGACGTAGCGAAAGCAATCGCATTAGGGGCGAATACAACTGCGTTTGCTGGTTATTTTTTACGTATTTTAATGCAAGATGGTATCGAGAAGTTAGTAGATGAAATTGAGCTTCTACATACAGATTTGAAATTTATAATGACAGCTCTTGGTGCGAAGACGATAGAAGAGTTGCAATCTGTACCTCTTGTTGTAAAGGGTGAAACATATCATTGGTTAATGCAGCGTGGTATTGATACTGCGCATTATAGTAGGAGATAAAAAATCAACCATTCGGTTGATTTTTTTTTGTTCTATTCTTTTTCGTAATATAAAGTGGAGAATGGAATTAGTATTATATAAAAATATCATTTCGTAAAAATTGTAATTGAAAAAGGGTTGAAAAATGTAGATGGTGTGTTGTCGAATTACTGGAGAGAACTTAATTTTTAATGGGAATAGGTGAAGGTAAAAAGAAGTAATGGGAGGATATAGTATGCGAAATATTATTTCGATATAAATAGAAATCATTAAACTGATTATGTAAAAGACGGTTTCGTACAATATAGAAACCGTCTTTTTGTATTAATTAGTGCTGGTTTTGTTTTCGAGCCTGTTCTGGTGTATCAAGTCCAGTTGCACCTGGATATTGTAGTGATTGATCACGATCGGATTCAACGCGGCGTGATTCTCGTAGTTTTCGTTCTTGGCGATCTTTACCCATAATGAATAACACCTCCTTGTTAAAAGTGTTGCTGTTATAAGAAAAAACTATGCGTAAATAAAGTGGATTAACTTTCATAAAAAGTTCCCATAATGGAAAACATAGGAGGTGAAGTTGATGGATGGAAGTACTTTTTATTTTGTAGCTTGGATAGGGTGGATCATTGTAACCTTTTTTATGAAAAAGGACCCTATCCGATGGAAGTTAGGCGCTTGTATACTGATTTTTATAATTTGCTCTCCGTTACATGTAACGATTGCCTCATTCGTGGTATCAGTAAATGCTCTTTTACTTTGTATTATTTCTTTTATAGGGATCACGCTATATTCCGTCTGGAAAAAATTGTATAGCTTACTTTCGGCACTTATTATTGCAATGTTATATACAAGTTTTCATCTGTTAGAAATATATGATCCGATTTGGATTGTGGTGGATAGAGTGTTTCTGCTAAGTAGTGCTCTTGTGTATGCATCGGTGTTATTGCATGGGGATCGCATATTACGATTATGTTCTCTATATGTAGGGATGTTACAAGCAGAGCTGCTAGTCACATTTATTTTTAGCAAATTGAATTTTCCATATGATTACGGTAGTTTAGCATTTTTTGATATCGTCGCCATTTCTACATTATTCATGGCAATATTGTTTTGGATTGCAAAAGCATCAGTATACATGGAACGGTTTAAGAGAAAAACACGTAAAAGAAAGGCGAGGGTAATACATGACTGAATATACACCAGCCATTTTATGCGGCGTAATAGCGGGGACAGTTACAAGGGTGCTAATGCTTCGGACGGATACGCGGCAATATCCGACGAGGCTACATGGGAAAATTATTCATATTGCAATGGGGTTAATTGCAGCTGCTTTAGGAGCGATTGCAATCCCGTCTATTTTGAAAAAAGATTTTTCTGCCATTACATTTCTTACATTAGCAGCGACACAATTTCGTGATGTACGTAATATGGAAAGAAATACGCTTCAACAATTAGATGGGTATGAGCTCGTACCGCGTGGAAATACATACATTGAAGGAATTGCATTGGTTTTTGAAAGTCGCAACTATTTGGCAATGTTAACGTCGTTTGCAACGACGTTTGCGTATATAGGATTCCGTTCATGGATTGCAGGAGTAATTATGGCTATAATCGCATTTTTTATCGCGAAAAAATTAATGTCTGGTAAAAGGCTACATGATCTTGTTGAAATTGAGCACGTTCCGCTTCGTTTTGAAGGAGCAGGGCTTTATATTGACAATATTTACATTATGAATATTGGATTGCCAGCAAGACAAGAAGAAATTATGAAATATGGTATGGGTTTTATTTTAAAGCCGAAATCAATTGATGCGATGGTTACAATCTCAAATTTAGGGCAACGACAAGCTATTTTACACGATGTTTCAGTAGCGTTAGGGATTTATAGAGATTCTGGTACACCAGCGCTTGTACCGTTAGCAAAGCGTGATTTAGAGGATGGCAGGGTTGGGATTTTTGTCCTGCCGCAAGATCAAGATGCAGAGAAAGCGATAGGTGTCATAGGAAATGTACCAACGTTAGAAAGTGCTGTCCATATGTCATCGGAAGCCCCAAAAGGAAGGGGAGATAAGCGATGATGTTAGAAAGTGTTATTCTGGCAGTTATAACAACGACTCCAGAAAAATTTGCAGGTGGTGCTCCTTTATTCGTTTGCGAATCGACGGAGGAACTAGAATTTGTTGCAAATAATTTAGAAGCAATTTTAGATGGTATTGCACATCGCTTACAAGAGAATGTATATATTATTGTGAAACATTAGCAACGTGTGTTATAATGTGAGGTGTTTTGATACGTTGAGAAATATTCTGGAATGCAAATCCCTTCTTGCACAAAGAAGGGTTTTTTACATAATAAACAGAAGCAAGTTGAAAGGATGAAAGTATATGCCGAAACCAGTAATAGCGATAGTAGGTCGCCCGAACGTAGGGAAATCTACTATTTTCAATAGAATTGTTGGAGAAAGAGTTTCAATCGTAGAAGATATTCCAGGTGTAACGCGCGATCGTATTTATAGCGCTGGAGAATGGTTAAATCATGAATTTAACATTATTGATACGGGCGGAATTGATATTGGAGACGAGCCGTTTTTGACACAAATTCGTCAACAAGCTGAAGTAGCAATTGATGAAGCGGATGTTATCATTTTTATGACAAACGGTCGTGACGGTGTAACAGCAGCTGATGAAGAAGTTGCAAAAATTTTATATCGTTCAAATAAACCGGTTGTACTTGCAGTAAATAAAGTAGACAATCCGGAAATGCGCAGTGACATTTATGACTTTTATGCATTAGGATTTGGCGAACCATTCCCAATTTCAGGTACACACGGATTAGGGTTAGGTGACTTACTAGACGAAGCTGCACAACATTTTCCAAAGATTGAAGAAGACGGATATGATGAAGACACAATTCGTTTCTCTTTAATTGGACGTCCAAACGTAGGGAAATCATCACTTGTAAATGCTCTTCTTGGTCAAGAGCGTGTAATTGTTAGTAATGTAGCAGGAACAACTCGTGATGCTGTCGATACACCATATAGTAAAGATGGAAAAGATTATGTAATTATTGATACAGCTGGTATGCGTAAAAAAGGAAAAGTGTATGAAAGTACAGAAAAATATAGTGTACTTCGTGCGCTAAGAGCGATTGAACGTTCTGACGTTGTTTTAGTCGTTTTAGATGGTGAAGAAGGAATTATTGAGCAAGATAAAAAAATCGCTGGATATGCTCATGATTCAGGGCGAGCTGTTGTTATCGTTGTAAATAAATGGGATGCAGTGAAAAAAGACGAAAAAACAATGAAAGCATTTGAAGAAAATATCCGTGCTCATTTCCAATTCTTAGAATACGCACCAATTGTTTTCTTATCTGCAAAAACGAGAAAACGTACACAAACATTAATACCGGTTATCGATGAGGTAAATGAAAGTCATAGTATCCGTATTCAAACGAACGTATTAAACGATGTAATTATGGATGCGGTAGCGATGAATCCGACGCCAACTCATAATGGTAGCCGTCTGAAAATTTTCTATGCAACACAAGTTGCGGTAAAACCACCGACATTTGTTGTGTTTGTAAACGATCCTGAATTATTGCACTTCTCATATGAGCGTTTCTTAAAGAATCGCTTACGTGAATCATTTGGCTTCGTAGGAACGCCGATTCACATTATCGCTAGAGCAAGAGACTAATGGAGAGGATGTGATTTTATGACAAAAATCACAGTAGTAGGAGCAGGTAGCTGGGGAACAGCGTTAGCGATGGTATTAGCTGACAATGGACATGATGTACGTATTTGGGGAAATCGCCCAGAACTTATGGATGAAATTAATACGAAACATGAGAATAGTCGATATCTCCCAGGCATTACATTGCCAAGCACAATCGTAGCCTACTCTTCTTTAGAAGAAGCATTAGTAGATGTAAATACAGTACTGCTAGTAGTACCAACGAAAGCGTACAGAGATGTATTACAAGAGATGAAAGAAATTGTTACTGAACCAATTACTTGGATTCATGCGAGCAAAGGAATTGAACCTGGTACGTCAAAACGTATTTCGGAAGTGATTGAGGAAGAAATTCCAGAGCACTTAATTAAAGATGTTGTTGTACTGTCTGGACCGAGTCATGCTGAAGAAGTCGGTTTACGACAAGCGACAACAGTTACGTCTGCAGCAAAGCGTATGGAAGCGGCTGAGGAAGTACAAGATTTATTTATGAATAGTTATTTTCGTGTATACACAAATCCAGATATCGTTGGAGTTGAACTTGGTGGTGCGTTAAAAAATATTATCGCATTAGCTGCTGGTATAACTGATGGTCTTGGATTAGGTGATAATGCAAAGGCGGCATTGATGACACGTGGTTTAACAGAGATTGCTCGTTTAGGAAGAAAAATGGGCGGGAATCCGTTAACGTTTGCTGGTCTAACTGGTATGGGAGACTTAATTGTAACTTGTACAAGTGTTCATAGCCGAAATTGGCGCGCTGGAAATATGCTTGGAAAAGGACACTCTTTAGAAGAAGTGTTAGAAAGCATGGGTATGGTTGTGGAAGGTGTAAGAACAACGAAAGCTGCTCATGAATTGGCAGAGAAAATGGAAGTTGAAATGCCGATTACAGCTGCTTTATATGACGTGCTGTTCAATGGGAATAACGTAAAAGATGCAGTAGGCTCATTGATGGGACGTGTTCGAAAACATGAAGTGGAAGCTATACCTGATTTACTGTAAAGAAAAGCGACAGAAGTACATTTGTACTTCTGTCGCTTTTTTATTTTTTGGGTCTTTTCACCATTTTTTCATTTTTGCATAGGATGAAGAGTAACTTGAGGAGAGGGTGAAAAGAATGGATAATAATATTTTTAATAATATTGAGAAGGAAGCGAAAGTAAATAAAGAGGATATTTTTAAATTAGCATCATCCGTGCAAAATGCGAATTTACGTGATGAAACTGTACTTCGTCAATTAATTCATCAAGTGGCTCTTATGGCGGGACGTGAAGTGCCGAAAGAGCAAGAGGATCAAATTGTAAAAGCGATTATTAATAATAATATGCCAACAGATTTTGGTTCGTTAAGCAAAATGTTTAAAAAATAAATTATGAGAAACAAAGAGTTTGGAGATTGCATATGATAGCCATGAAAGAATGGGAATAGAGCTGTTTTTGGGCATATTTGGTCAACCGAAGCGAGAGATACAATCGCTTCGGTTTTATTTTTGCCTAGATTGGTGAGAAATGCTGGAAAACCTATTGATTAAAGTTACATACTCGCGATTTGTAGTAAAATGTTCTTTTTGTATTTGTTTAAAGATTTTAATTTGTTAAAATAGTATAAAAATAGATTAATAAAAAGGGGTGTGTATATGTCAGAAGGGCTTATGAAAATGTGGCTGGCTTTAGGGGCAATTGGATTTATGTTTTTTGCAGTAAGTTTTATTTTATTAAGTAGACATAGAATAAAGAATAAATTTTTGAAAGGGATTACAGCGTTAGTAGCGTACACCCTTATGATTGTGTCAGGAATTGTTATTTTTCTTGTTGTATTTAGTGGACCTGTACAGCAGTAAATGGAATGGTCTCGAAAATACTACATACGGAGCAAATTAGATTAGTATGAAAAGGTGATGCTAGTGAAAAAATTCCATATTATTTTAATATTTTGTTGTATGAGCCTTTTAACGGGGTGTCTGTATCCGAAAGAAAATATGAAGCAAAATGCGGTTCCTTATGAAGATCAGCTACAGGTTGTTCAAAAAGCTGTTGTGACATTTAAGGAGCAAAATGATGGGATATTGCCAATTAAGACGAGGGATATGAGTACACCTATTTATCAAAAGTATCCAATCGATTTTCAACAGATTGCCCCGCGTTACATACAAGAAGCGCCAGGGAATGCGTATGAAAGTGGAGGAGTATATCAATACGTATTAATAGACGTTGAAACAAATCCGACAGTAAAGTTAATTGATGTTAGGATGGCTGAACAAATTCAGGAACTATCTTTAAAGCTTAGGATGTATCGTGATGAACATCAATATCCACCTTTTAAAAAAGTAATTTCAGATGGTGTATATGAATTGGATTTCAAAAAACTAGGATATAAAGATGTGCCACAAGTGACAAGTCCATATTCTGGTAAAGGACTTCCTTTTGTAATTAATGAAAAAGGAGAAGTTTTTGTTGATTATAGAATCGACCTATATGACGCTTTGAAAAAAAATGAAGGGCAGTTTACAGAGGGAGAAGATATTCGAAATATACTTTCGAAAGGTTCCCCGTTTGTACCAGCTTATTCTTTACCGTACACAGTAAAGGACGGAGAACCAATTTTTTTAAAATGATAAGTCATGAACCTTTCTTTTAGTGAATAAGTTCTAGAAGAAAGGTTTTTTATGTTATACAACTTACGATGCAAACAAAAGATATTTTTTAATAGTCATATGAAATTGGACAAAATTATATGATATATTGTCCGAACTTCTAGAATACCATTATATTATATCAGATATTATAGGCAACGTTAGAGAAGGTATTAGTTGACTATAAACGCGGAATTATTCCCAAAAATTTTGAGGGAGGGAATCACTTGGAAAAGGTAGATATTTTTAAAGATATTGCAGAACGAACAGGCGGTGATATTTATTTTGGAGTTGTAGGAGCTGTTCGAACAGGGAAATCAACATTCATTAAAAAATTTATGGAACTTGTAGTTATTCCAAATATTGAGAATGAGTCTGACCGTCAAAGAGCGCAGGATGAATTGCCTCAAAGTGCTGCTGGTCGTACAATTATGACGACGGAACCGAAGTTTGTTCCAAACCAAGCGGTTTCTATCGAAGTAGATGAAGGACTTGAAGTGAATATTCGATTAGTAGATTGTGTTGGATATACGGTTCCTGGAGCGAAGGGCTATGAAGATGAGAATGGCCCGCGTATGATTAATACCCCTTGGTATGAAGAACCTATTCCATTCCATGAAGCTGCAGAAATCGGCACGCGTAAAGTAATTCAAGAACATTCAACAATTGGTGTTGTAATTACAACAGATGGAACAATTGGTGAAATTCCAAGAAGAGATTATATAGAGGCAGAAGAACGCGTTGTAAATGAGTTGAAAGAAGTAGGAAAACCTTTCATTATGATAATTAATACGGTACAGCCGTATCATCCAGATACAGAGCAATTACGCCAAAGTTTATCAGAAGAATATGATATCCCGGTTATTGCAATGAGTGTGGAGAGTTTAAGAGAAACAGATGTATATAATGTACTTCGTGAAGCGCTATTTGAATTCCCTGTATTAGAAGTGAATGTGAACCTTCCGAGTTGGGTAATGGTGCTAAATGAAGGGCATTGGTTGCGTCAAAGTTATCAAGAAGCAGTTCAAGAAACTGTGAAGGATATAAAACGTCTTCGTGATGTGGATCGCGTTGTTTGGCAGTTTAGTCAATATGAATTTATTGATCGAGCGAGCCTAGCTGGCATTGATATGGGGCAAGGTGTGGCGGAGATTGATTTATATGCGCCAGATGAATTATATGATCAGATTTTAAAAGAAGTAGTAGGAGTAGAAATTCGAGGGAAAGATCATTTGTTAAAGCTTATGCTCGATTTATCTCATGCGAAAATAGAGTACGATCAAGTGGCGGATGCACTGCGTATGGTTAAGCAAACAGGATATGGTGTAGCAGCACCTGCATTAGCGGATATGAGCTTAGATGAGCCAGAAATTATTCGTCACGGTTCAAGGTTTGGTGTGAAGTTAAAAGCGGTAGCGCCATCTATTCATATGATTAAAGTAGATGTAGAGTCAACGTTTGAGCCGATTATTGGTACTGAAAAGCAAAGTGAAGAATTAGTTCGTTATTTAATGCAAGATTTTGAAGATGACCCGTTATCAATTTGGAATTCTGATATATTTGGACGTTCACTTAGCTCGATTGTTCGAGAAGGAATTCAGGCGAAATTATCTTTAATGCCAGAAAATGCTAGATATAAATTAAAAGAAACGCTAGAAAGAATTATTAATGAAGGATCTGGCGGATTAATTGCGATTATACTATAAGAAAAAATCCCTCTCATTGTAGAGGGATTTTTTGTTTTTTTTGATTATAAAATAGAAAAATAAACAGTCATTATCTAATACATTGTTGTAAATTGTCAAGTTTCATCAGATTTTCACATTTTAAGAGTAACAATTTCCTTAAAAATATTGAATTATAAAGGAGAATCGTATAATATAGGCGTTGATAATGATTTATCTACATCTTTGTAGTATAGAATTTGCAAAAATTGCCTACAAATGAAAGTAAGACTCATTTTATGATCATTATACAGTCTTATCTTTGGGAGGAGGTGAATGGCATGAACAAGACAGATTTAATCAATGCTGTTGCAGAAGCAAGTTCCCTTTCTAAAAAGGACGCAACAAAAGCAGTAGACGCTGTTTTTGATTCTATCTTAGAAGCTTTAAAACAAGGTGATAAAGTACAACTGATCGGATTCGGTAACTTCGAAGTTCGTGAGCGTGCGGCTCGTAAAGGTCGTAACCCACAAACAGGTGAGGAGATTGAAATCGCTGCAAGTAAAGTACCTGCATTCAAACCTGGTAAAGCGTTAAAAGATGCGGTTAAATAATCCTTACATATTAACAGGGAAGAAGAGTTTCCTTTTTGGGAACTCTTCTTTTTGCTTTTAAAAACATAAATATGCTAGAATGTGTTCGTATCACTTTTAGGTTTTCGGGAGGGCTAGCGGATGGCAAAAGTTAATTTAGAACAAATTGAACATGCAGTACGCCTTATTTTAGAGGCGATTGGGGATGACCCAAATCGTGAGGGAGTACTTGATACACCAAAGCGTGTTGCAAAAATGTACGCAGAAGTGTTCTCAGGTATGCATGAAGATCCGAAAGAGCATTTGCATAAAGTATTCGGAGAAGATCATGAAGAGCTTGTACTAGTAAAAGATATACCATTTTATTCGATGTGTGAGCATCATTTAGTACCATTCTATGGAGTTGCTCACGTTGCATATATTCCGCAAGGTGGAAAGGTAACAGGGTTAAGTAAATTAGCTCGTACCGTAGATACAATTGCACGTCGCCCACAACTGCAAGAACGTATTACATCAACAGTAGCGAACTCTATTATGGAAGTACTAGAGCCTCATGGTGTAATGGTAGTAGTAGAAGCAGAACATATGTGTATGACGATGCGTGGTGTGAAAAAACCAGGTGCGAAAACAGTAACGACAGCAGTGCGTGGTGTGCTTGAAAATGATGCTGCAGCGCGCAGTGAAATTTTATCGTTTATTAAAACGAAGTAAAGAAAAGCGGGAAACTGCTTTTCTTTTTTTTTTTAGTAAATAAATGATATAGTTTTAACTAGACAGAGTGAGATTAGAAAGATTGCTTACATGAATGGTAGGTGTAGCCAAGTTTTGGTTATAGAAAATAGAGTGTATGTGTTATAATAAGTTTTATGAATTAGAAAACAAGGGTGATTTTTTGTGTGTGACATCTACCGAGGGTATGCGGGTATAAAAGAAAAATTGATGGAGAAATTACGCCATCCTTATTTTATAAACTATATTGAAGAACCATTTATTGATGAAGAAAAGATAGCATTGTTATATGGTGCTTTAAAGAGTGCAAACTTACATATAGAACAAATTGAGCATTACGTAGTAACAATTATGCTTGTACAAATTGCGCTTGATACGCATGAAAGGGTATCAAATAAAGCAGGCGAGGAAGAGATTGGATTCCATAAATGTCGTCAATTAACAGTACTTGCAGGCGATTACTATAGTGGACTATATTATTATTTATTGTCTATGAATCGTGATATTGTTTTAATTCGTGCACTTGCTGAAGGAATTAAAGAGATAAATGAACACAAAATTATGTTATACCAAAAAGCGCATGAAACGACGGATGACATAATGAAAAGCATAGTAACGATTGAGTCTGCGCTCCTTCAAAAAACATGTGATCATTTTCAGTTATCACATTGGAAGCCATTTATCACATACGTATTAGGTGGAAATCGCCTTCAAAAAGAAATTCAATTGTATGCTGATAAGCAACATTCACCTGTTTTTCAAGCTATGCAAGATGCTTTAGGGGATAAAGCAGAAGTAGTGATTAATGGTTGGATGAAGGAATTGAGAAAGAAAGAAAAACAATTTTTAGAAAATCACACAGACATAAATGAAATAAATTCTGTGTTAAGGAATAAATAGAAGACATAAGCAATTTTACATTGGAAGAAGGTACGAGCATGCAACAATCAAAAGAAGAAAGAGTACATGACGTATTTGAAAAGATTTCTGATAAATACGATGTGATGAATTCTGTAATTAGTTTTCAAAGACATAAAGCGTGGCGGAAAGAAACGATGCGAATTATGGATGTACAACCAGGCAGTCAAGCGCTTGATGTATGCTGTGGAACCGCAGATTGGACAATTGCGCTAGCTGGAGCCGTAGGTGAGCAAGGAAAGGTTGTTGGCTTAGACTTCAGTGAAAATATGTTATCTGTTGGTAAGCAAAAGGTAGAGGCGTTACAATTAAAACAAGTGGAACTTCTACATGGGAATGCAATGGAACTTCCGTTTGAAGATAATACGTTTGATTATGTGACGATTGGGTTTGGTTTACGTAACGTACCGGATTATATGCACGTATTAAAAGAAATGACGCGTGTAGTAAAACCAGGTGGAAAAGTAATCTGTTTAGAAACATCTCAACCAACAATGATTGGTTTTCGACAAGGGTATATTTTATACTTTAAATATATCATGCCGTTATTTGGAAAGATGTTTGCGAAAAGTTATAAAGAATATTCATGGCTTCAAGAATCTGCTAGTACGTTCCCAGGGATGAAAGAATTGGCTCAAATGTTTGAGCAAGCTGGACTTGAACGTGTGCAAGTGAAACCATTTACTTTTGGGGTAGCAGCAATGCATTTAGGAATTAAACCAGAATCAAAATAGAAAAAAGAAGTTTTAGGTTAAGGTGAACAATATGAAGTTACAACTTATGTACTCTTTTTTACGATCGGATATTAATGTGATAGAAAAAGAATTAAAAAAGACAGTCGCTTCTGAACAGCCATTAGTAGAAGAGGCAGCATTACAGCTTATTGAAGCTGGTGGGAAACGAATTCGTCCTGTATTTGTGTTGCTTGCAGGGAAATTTGGAGATTATAAGTTAGATGCGATTAAGCATGTTGCTGTTGCGTTAGAACTTATTCATATGGCTTCTCTTGTTCACGATGATGTTATTGATGCTGCATTTTTACGACGCGGCAGTGCGACTGTGAATGCGAAATGGGGAGATCGTATTGCGATGTATACAGGGGACTATCTGTTTGCTAAGTCTCTTGAATGTATAACCAATATCGAAATTCCAGAGGCACATCAAGCGTTATCACATACTATTTTAGAAGTCTGTAAAGGTGAAATTGAACAAATTAAAGATAAATACAATTATGACCAAAATTTAAGAACGTATTTAAGAAGAATAAAGCGAAAAACAGCATTATTAATTGCCGCGAGTTGTCAATTGGGAGCGATTGCTGCTGGTGCTAATCGTGATACGGTAAATCGTCTATTTTGGTATGGGTATTTTGTAGGAATGTCTTATCAAATTATTGATGACATTTTAGACTTCGTTTCTACAGAAGAGAAACTTGGAAAACCTGCTGGTGGGGATTTACTACAAGGGAATATTACACTTCCTGCTTTATATGCGATGGAAGATCCCGTACTTCGTCAGAAAATCACATCTGTACATGAAAATTCAACAGCAAGTGAAATGCAAGAAATTATTGATGCTGTAAAAAATAGTACAGCAATTGATCAAGCATTTGCGTTTAGTGAACGTTATTTACATAAAGCTTTAGAAATAATAAAACCACTCCCACGTGGAAAAGCAAAGTACGCATTACAAAATGTTGCAAAGTATATTGGAAAACGAAAATTTTAAGGTTTATTCTAAAAAATAAAATAATCTCTCTATTTCAAAACTATTGCACAATTGTGATAAGGGTGATAATATGTGTGTGGGGATATACAATTACATACATAATTCAGAAGTGGAGAGATTTTTTATGGAAAAAACATTTCTAATGGTAAAACCAGACGGTGTACAACGTGCCTTCATTGGGGAAATTGTAGCTCGTTTTGAGAAAAAAGGCTTTCAATTAGTTGGTGCAAAATTAATGCAAGTCACTCCAGAAATTGCTGGACAACACTACGCTGAGCATAAGGAAAAACCTTTCTTTGGTGAGTTAGTAGACTTTATTACATCTGGACCTGTATTCGCAATGGTATGGCAAGGTGAAGGTGTAGTAGATACAGCTCGTAACATGATGGGGAAAACAAGACCACATGAAGCAGCTCCTGGAACAATTCGTGGAGATTTCGGTGTAACTGTTGCGAAAAACATTATCCATGGTTCTGATTCTTTAGAAAGCGCAGAGCGCGAGATTGCTATTTTCTTTAAAGAAGAAGAATTAGTTGACTACTCAAAATTAATGAATGAATGGATTTACTAATTATTTTGAAATAATTTGTAAACGCTTTAATCACTGTGATAATAGTAAAAAGTGCAAGGAGAATAGGGGTATTCTTCTTGCACTTTTTTTATTTTCAGTTAGTTACGAAGTTTGAACTGTTATGATATGTTGATATTTAAATTAGGACTATCGGAAATATAGAATAAGAAAATGGTCGATTTATGATATAATTTCTTTAATATTTTTAGAATGATAAAAGTTAATATAGTGAGATAAATACATATACGAAAAGAGGAATAACGTATGCGATATATTACAGCTGGTGAATCTCATGGTCCACAACTTACAACGATTATAGAAGGTGTTCCGGCAGGATTGTCTTTAGTAGCAGATGATATAAACGAAGAGTTAGCTAGAAGGCAAAAGGGATATGGGCGCGGTAGACGCATGCAAATTGAAACGGATCAAGTGCAAATTTTAAGTGGTGTTAGACATGGAGAAACATTAGGTTCTCCTATTGCACTTGTTGTTGAAAATCGTGATTTTGCACACTGGACAAAAATTATGGGGGCGGAGCCTTTAACTGAGCAAGAAGAAAAAGAGATGAAAAGGAAAGTGACAAAACCAAGGCCTGGGCATGCTGATTTAAATGGTGCGATTAAATATGGTCATAGAGATATGAGGAATGTACTGGAACGTTCGTCAGCGCGCGAAACGACGGTGCGTGTTGCTGCTGGTGCGGTTGCTAAAAAGGTGTTAGCAGAACTTGGTATTAAAGTAGCGGGCCATGTAATTGAAATTGGCGGTGTACAAGCTAAGGAGATTACGTATAGTTCAATTGAAGAATTAAAGAGTATTACCGAAGCATCTCCTGTACGTTGCTTAGATGACGAAGCTGGTAACCAAATGATGAAAGCGATTGATGATGCGAAAGCAAATGGTGATTCAATTGGTGGAATCGTTGAAGTAATTGTGGAAGGGATGCCAATTGGAGTAGGTAGCTACGTGCATTATGATCGAAAACTGGATGCGAAATTAGCAGCTGCAATTATGAGTATTAATGCTTTTAAAGGTGTCGAGATTGGAATTGGTTTTGAAGCAGCGCATAGACCAGGAAGTGAAGTTCATGATGAAATTCTGTGGAATGAGGAGCATGGATATACACGAAGAACAAATAATGCAGGTGGATTAGAAGGCGGTATGACGACTGGAATGCCAATTGTTGTGCGCGGTGTGATGAAACCGATACCTACACTTTATAAACCTCTTCA
This sequence comes from Bacillus cereus ATCC 14579, assembly GCF_000007825.1. Lineage (NCBI taxonomy): Bacteria > Bacillati > Bacillota > Bacilli > Caryophanales > Bacillaceae > Bacillus > Bacillus cereus. The sequence continues at coordinate 1,469,591 of NC_004722.1, forward strand.
AAGTGTAGATATTGATACGAAAGAGCCTTTTACAGCGAGCATTGAACGTTCAGATAGTTGTGCAGTGCCAGCAGCTAGTGTCGTTGCAGAAGCGGTTGTGGCTTGGGAATTAGCGACAGCTTTAATAGAACAATTCGGATTAGATCGTATGGAACTAATTCGTGAAAATATTGAGAAACATAATGAATATGCGAGGGGATTTTAATGGGAAACATACATATTCAAACGAAATCAAAAGAATATGATGTACATGTTGGTAAAGAAGTGTTGTCAAACTTAACAACGATCGTTCAAAATATGCAGCCAGCGGTATCTAACGTAATGATTATTTCAGATGAAGCTGTTGCATCACTACATTTACAGACAGTTATCGATGCATTACAAGTAGAGCAGCACGTGTTTTCGTTTGTTGTACCAAGTGGCGAAAAAGAGAAGTCTTTCGAAAATTTCTATGCGGCTCATACGTCAGCTCTTGAAAATAAATTAGATAGAAATTCTTTAATTCTTGCACTTGGAGGCGGAATGATTGGAGATTTAGCTGGTTTTGTTGCTGCATCGTTTATGCGTGGTATTCGCTTTGTGCAGGTTCCGACAACTTTATTAGCGCACGATAGCGCAGTGGGTGGGAAAGTAGCGATTAACCATCCGTTAGGTAAAAATATGATTGGTGCATTCCATCAGCCAGAAGCAGTTGTATATCATACACCGTTTTTACAGTCTCTTCCTGAAAAAGAGTGGCGTTCAGGTTATGCAGAGGTGATAAAGCATGCTCTTATCGGTGATGTGGAGCTATACCATTGGTTAAAAGAAGAAGTGCAAACATTAGCGGATCTTCATGATGAGAAGTTAATCCATATATTAACGAAGGCGATTCCTGTAAAGGCAAATGTTGTGTCACAAGATGAAACAGAGAAGGGTGTACGTGCTCATTTGAATTTTGGACATACGTTAGGACATGCTCTTGAAAAAGAGCTAGGGTATGGAAATATTACTCACGGTGACGGTGTAGCGGTTGGAATGTTATTCGCCATATTTTTAAGTGAGCAAGTGTACAAGGTTGATCTTGCTTATGAAGATATGAAGCAGTGGTTCTTGAAATACGGCTATCCAAAAATGCCAGGAGATTTGAATGTAGAGCGCATCGTTCAATTGATGAAACAAGATAAGAAAGCAAATGCAGGAGCAATTCATATGGTGCTTATGCAGGAATATGGGGTAGTGAATGTCGTATCTATTTCAGATGAGACTGTTCATATTGCGTTAGAGGCATTTCAAAAAGATATGGTTTAAAATGATAGCGAAGTGCTGTGAAGTGCTCATTTAGAGGTATTCTCGTAATAGTGACGGTTATGACAAAAGATTACAGTAAGGGGCTATAACCGTATTGTAATCAAATTGAATGAAATGACTGGGGGAAGAAAAATGAGAGTGAAAGAGCAATTGTTAACTTTGAGAGCGTATGTGCCTGGGAAAAACATTGAAGAAGTAAAACGAGAATATGGTTTATCAAAAATTGTGAAATTAGCATCCAACGAAAATCCATTCGGTTGCTCAGCACGTGTGACAGAAGCATTAACTTCTTTAGCGAGCCAATATGCCCTTTATCCAGATGGATATGCCTTTGAACTTCGGACAAAAATAGCGGAACATTTAGGTGTAAAAGCAGAACAACTACTATTTGGTAGTGGATTAGATGAAGTCATTCAAATGATTAGCCGAGCGTTACTACATGAAGGAACAAACGTTGTAATGGCGAATCCTACGTTTTCACAATATCACCACCATGCTGTTATTGAAGGAGCAGAAGTTCGTGAAGTATCACTTAAAGATGGTATTCACGATTTAGATGCAATGCTAGAGCAAGTAGATGAGAAAACGAAAATTGTATGGATTTGTAATCCGAATAATCCAACAGGTACATATGTTGAGAAACAAAAATTACTTTCATTTTTAGAATCAGTTCCTAAGTCGGCTCTCGTTATTATGGACGAAGCATATTATGAATACGCGGAAGCAGAAGACTATCCGCAAACATTACCACTTCTTGAAAAGTATGAAAATCTTATGGTTTTACGCACGTTTTCAAAAGCATATGGTTTAGCTGCTTTTCGTATCGGATATGCGATTGGGGATGCGAAGTTAATCGGACAGCTAGAAGTAGCTAGGTTACCATTCAATACATCAACTGTAGCCCAATCTGTAGCACTCGCTGCATTAGAAGATCAAGCTTTTTTACAAGATTGTGTGCAAAAGAATGCTGAAGGTTTAAATCAGTATTATGCATTTTGTAAAGAATATAACGTATTCTATTATCCATCTCAAACAAATTTCATTTTCTTAAAACTCGGTATACCAGGTAATGAAGCTTTCGAACGATTAATGAAAAAAGGATATATCGTTCGTTCTGGTGCTGCATTTGGTATCGATGATGGTATTCGTATTACTGTCGGTTTGAAGGAAGAAAATGATGAAATTATAGAGTTACTGAAAGAGCTTGTAAATGAGCAAGTACAGAAAGAAGAAACATATTCTTAAGAGATTGTGAAGGCTCCTATTATAGGAGCCTTTTTTATCGCATTCAAAATAAAGGTTGAAGACTGCTAATTAAGTTATTCTGTAAACCACGGTTTGTATGGCTTGATAATTAGTGAGAGAAGTTATTTGCACGGTCATAAAAGAAAGCGGTACAATAGAAGATGATGATAAGGTATCGGTGTCATATCCGAACCTTTTGAACAATTAACTACTCTGTAGGAAGAAGTATAAGAAGAAGCATGCTCATTCTAAAGGTTGCGTTCTAACAGTGAGTTGCTTATGATAAATGAACAGAAAAGATATTTTTTAGAATTAAAGGAGACGTTTATGCAAAAGTTTGAACAAGCTGTTTCATATATTGAAAATGGTGAAGCAGAAAAAGGATTACAATTATTAAAAGAACAATTAAAAATTGCGAATGATGAAGAGAAGTATGATATCGCTCGTTACTATCATACACTTGGATTTACAGATGAGGCATTAGCAATTACTGAAGACTTACGTTTACTGTATCCAGAAGAAAGTGAATTCACTGTATTTTTAGCAGAATTATATATTGATCTAGATAAAGAAGATGAAGCGATTGAAGTGCTTCATGATATTCCAGAAAATGACGATTTATATGTTCAATCGTTATTACTTGTTGCAGATTTATTCCAAATGCAAGGTTTTGATGATGTAGCGGAGCAAAAACTATTAAAGGCGAAAGAAATGATGCCTGATGAACCTGTTATTACGTTTGGGTTAGCAGAATTATATAGTAGTAAAGGTGAAGAACAAAAGGCAATTACTTATTATGAATCGCTATTAGCGGAACATAAAGTAATGGGTGGTGTTGTGATCGCACTTCGCCTCGCAGAAACGTTAAGCGCGATCGGAAACTGGGAAGAAGCGATTTCTTATTATGAAGCAGGCCTAGAGGAACAAAAAGATATTCACTCATTATTTGGATATGCCTTCACATTATACCAAGGTGAAGAATATCAGAGAGCAATTGGTGCTTGGCAAGAACTAAAAGAATTAGACCCTGAGTACGCATCACTGTACATGTATTTAGCGAAAAGCTATGAAAAAGAAGGAATGCTTCAAGAAAGCTATGAAACGCTTCATGAAGGAATTAAAGTAGATGAGCTTTCAGTTCCATTTTATGTAGAGTTAGCGAACATTGCGGCGAAATTAGGAAAAATAGTAGAAGCAGAGGAAGTTCTTCAAAAAGCGCTTGAGTTAGATCCAGGGCATTTAGGTGCAACATTAAAATATGCATATATCTTAAAAGAACAAGAAAAGTACGAAGAGTTAATTGCAATTGTAGAGCGTGCTATTGATAGTGGAGAACCAGATACACAACTACTTTGGGATCTTGCGTATGCAAAAAAACAATTAGAAATGTATTCGGATGCATTAAAACACTATGAAAGTGCATATACTTCTTTTAAGAATCATCCAGACTTCTTAGAAGAGTACGGTTATTTCTTATTGGAAGAAGGAAAACGAAAAGAGGCGAAAGAAGTATTTACCCAGTTATTACAACTAGACCCGACACAAATTCATATTGAAGAGTTGTTATATAATTTAGAGGATTTTTCATAAGTTGGAAGGAAACTGAATGCCGCTTCTTGAATCTAAAAAGAAAAGAGAAAGACAGAGGAGGGACTTAATTGCTATGAATACCCCTGTTTCTGTAAACGAGAAGAAGGATTTTGTAAAATGGTTTTTGAATAATTACCAACTGAAACAGCGTGAATGTGTATGGATTCTGAATTATTTAATGAGTCACGACCAATTGATGCATAAAGTCCACTTCGTAGAGCATGCAAAATATTGTCCGCGTGGCTTAGTGATGTCAGCGAATTGTGTGAAAGACACACCGTTTCACTTTTTTAAACAAAATGTTATGACAACAGATGCTGAAAAATCGTTTCATGATATTCGTTTAAATCGAGATGAGGATATTTATATTCAACTCAACTTTAAATCATCGTTTCAAAATGCGAATTATGTAGCTGTATTAGAAGAAAACCCATATCTACCAAAGCATATTGAAGTAAATGAAAAAGATCGTTTACTTGCAGAAAGGTTTTTGGAAGAAAGTGTATTTTCGTTTAGGAGAGAACGCCTTTTGAAACAAATTGATGAAGCGTTAGATAAGCAAGATAAGGAAGCGTTTCATAGATTAACGGCAGAGTTAAAAACTTTATAGAATTTATTTGGATTAATAAATTTTTACAAATTTCAGACTTTCATCAAGAAAAACTACCTATATTGGGTAGTTTTTCTTTTTTTACCTCTTTTAGTATGGTTTAATATATATAAAGTGAAAGTTCTGTCATTTGTAAGTGAAGGAGGGAAGGAATTTGAAGTGGATTGTAAAAGATGTGGAACAGTTTGAGCAAGCAAGAGAGTATGTTGATACAGGAGTAATACCGCTGTTATCAATTTCGGCAGCAAAAGAAATGAAAATGGTTGTAGAACAAGGTGAATTTATCGAATTGTTGAGCACGGAATTGGAAAGAGAGTATAAGGGAAGAGTGCTTTTACTGCCTGCGTTTACGTATTTGGTAGAAAGTCAAAAGAATGAAAAAGGTCGTTTGCAAGAATGGACAAATCATTTACGAAGTGAAGGTTTTAAGCATATTGCTTATGTTACAAGTGATTTTTCATGGAAAGAGGATATGCAAGAGTTACAGGGAGATTTGTTTTGGTTTCCTTCATTAGCATTAGAACAATTTAGTGATCAAGCAAAAAGAGAAGTTATTCATGCACATATAAAAAATATAATGGTGATGTTGGAAGAGAAATGGGGAAACTCATAATAAACAGAAAGTTCTTATTATTATGAGTAGTATGATATTGACCTGTGCATGAGCGTATTATATCATGATAGTGTCCTAGTTTTTATTTTTTATATAATTTATCACGAGGGGACAATTTCTGATAGAGGGGGGAAATTTTCGTGAGCGAGAAAGAACATCGCGTGTCAAGAAGACAATTTTTAAATTACACACTCACAGGGGTAGGAGGCTTTATGGCTGCCGGTATTTTAATGCCGATGACGCGATTTGCGCTTGATCCGGTGTTAAGAAAAGAAGCGGGAACGGATATGGTTGCTGTTGCGCAAGTAAAGGATATTACAACAGAGCCGAAGCGTTTCGATTTTAAAGTGAAGCAGGTTGATGGTTGGTACAAGTCTGAAGAACCAAAATCAGCTTGGGTTCATAAAGATGAAAGCGGAGACATTGTTGCGTTCTCTCCAGTATGTAAACATTTAGGATGTACAGTTAACTGGAATTCGGACAAAGCACATCCGAATCAATTCTTTTGCCCATGTCACGGGGGTCGTTATACAAAAGATGGGATTAACATTAAAGGTACGCCACCCCTTGCTCCGCTTGATGTGTACGAGTCTAAAGTGAAAGATGGAACGCTGTATCTAGGAAAAGCGAAGCCAAGAGGGGGTGCAAAGTAGATGTTAAATAAAATTTATGATTGGGTGGATGAAAGATTAGATATTACACCAATATGGCGTGATATCGCTGATCATGAAGTACCTGAACATGTAAACCCGGCACATCACTTTTCTGCATTCGTCTATTGCTTTGGAGGACTTACCTTTTTCGTTACTGTAATTCAAATTTTATCTGGAATGTTTTTGACGATGTATTATGTGCCTGATATTAAAAATGCTTGGGAATCAGTTTACTATTTACAAAATGAAGTTGCTTATGGGCAAATTGTTCGTGGTATGCACCACTGGGGTGCTAGTCTCGTAATTGTAATGATGTTTTTACATACACTCAGAGTTTTCTTCCAAGGTGCGTATAAAAAGCCCCGTGAGTTAAACTGGATTGTTGGTGTTCTTATTTTCTTTGTTATGTTAGGTCTTGGTTTTACCGGATATTTATTACCGTGGGATATGAAAGCTTTATTTGCTACAAAAGTAGGGATTCAAATTGCAGAGCAAACACCGCTCATTGGTCCTTATATTAAAACATTACTCGCTGGTCATTCCGAAATTGTTGGCGCTCAAACATTAACTCGCTTCTTTGCTATTCACGTCTTCTTCTTACCAGCAGCACTTCTAGGTTTAATGGCCTTCCACTTCATCATGATTCGCAAACAAGGTATTTCCGGTCCACTATAAGAGATTGCTAAATTAAAGGGGAAAGAACTAAAGGAGGGAGATTATGCATCGCGGCAAAGGGATGAAGTTTGTAGGAGATTCTCGGGTACCAGTAGCTCGGAAACCAAATATTCCAAAAGACTATTCTGAATACCCAGGGAAAACAGAAGCATTTTGGCCGAACTTCTTGTTAAAAGAATGGATGGTTGGTGCAGTTTTTTTAATCGGTTATTTATGTTTAACAGTGGCGCATCCGTCGCCGCTTGAGAGAATGGCGGACCCAACAGATGCTGGATATATACCACTTCCAGATTGGTATTTCTTATTCTTGTATCAGTTATTAAAGTATTCGTATGCTTCCGGTTCATTTACTGTAATTGGAGCATTTATTATGCCAGGGATTGCGTTTGGAGCATTACTGTTAGCTCCATTTCTTGATCGAGGTCCAGAAAGACGTCCATTGAAGCGTCCTGTGGCAACTGGATTTATGCTTTTAGCAATTGCATCGATTATCTTTTTAACTTGGGAATCTGTAGCACACCACGACTGGGAAGCTGCAAAAAAACAAGGAGCAATTGTAAAAACAGCGCCAGTTGATAAAAATGATGATGGCTATAAATTAATGCAAAAAAATACTTGTTTAACATGTCATGGTGACAATTTACAAGGCGGGGCAGCAGCACCGGCACTGCAAAACTTAACTTTAAAGCCAGAAGAAATTGCTAAAATTGCGAAAGAGGGAAAAGGTTCAATGCCTAAAGGTGTATTTAAAGGTACGGATGAGGAACTGAAGAAGCTTTCGGAATTCGTTGCAAAGTATAATAAAAAATAATAAAAAAGCTGACTACAAAATTTGTAGTCAGCTTTTCTATTTAGTTGGATGAAGTTTGTTATAATAGAGTAGGATTTAGTGAATGAATTACTTTGCTTGAAAGGTGTTGGACATACGGATTGGTGTACTTGTATGCAATGTTAAGACAACGCTCGGTATTATTATTTTTATTAATTGTTAACTTATTAGGTACAATTTATGGATTTATATGGTACGGAAATCAATTGAAAGAAACGTCACCTATATTTTGGCCGTTTGTACCAGATAGTCCTATGGCGACTCTCTTTTTTGTCTTTGTTTTAATTGCTTTTTTGGCAAAGAGAAACTGGGGATTAATAGAAGCGTTAGCGATTGTAACTTTAATAAAATATGGTATTTGGGCTGTTGTTGTAAACGCGATTATGATTTACGTAAAAGGGCCTATAGGCCTTATGGGCTACATGTTAATGCTTTCGCACTTCGCGATGGCAATACAAGGATTTTTATATGCTCCATTCTATCGTATAAAAAAATGGCATTTTATAGTAGCAGCTGTGTGGACGTTGCATAACGATGCAATTGATTATTTATTTTGGCAAATGCCGCGATATGGAATTATGCATTTGTTTGTAGAGGAAATTGGTTATTTTACGTTTTGGTTAAGTATTGCTGTACTATGTATTACATATTATTGTTGCTTACGTGAGCAAAGAAAACAATTTTCTTTATGATGGTTAGAACATTTAGGGGGAGAACATGGAGAAAAATAAGAGTGGTACAAAAATATTGGATCGATTGATTACTTTAGTTGTTTCATATAGCATAGCATTTTCTATTTTTGCACTCGCAACAATGGCAGTTGTATATGGAAAATGGTTGTATTATTTTGAAATTGATTTTTTAAATATTCCTGATTTAGCGGATATGACGAAGGATGAAATTAAAAGAAATTACGATGTGCTTATTACATATTTATCCCCGTTTTATGACGGAGCATTACATTTGCCCACATTAGATATGTCCACAAATGGCCGTATTCATTTTGTAGATGTTAAAAATATTTTAGTAAAGATTCAATATGTGATGTATGCGACAATTATGATTGCAGTGATAGGCGGAATTTATTTATTAAAAAAGAAAAATGAAAAGTTTTTACTGCACGGATCGATTTTAACAATCATTTTTCCGATAGCGCTTATGTTACCAATTGCTATTAATTTTGAAAAGAGTTTTGTATTATTCCATAAACTTTTATTTAGTAATGATTATTGGGTTTTTGATCCTGAAAAGGATCCAATTATATTAATGTTACCAGAAGAGTTCTTTATGCATGCTGCGTGTGCTATTTTATTATTCATTTTAGGTGGGAGTATACTTTGTTACAGCTTATATAGATATCTCGTAAAAAAGAAAAGGATGTCACAGAAAAAATTCTCTGCTTAAAGAGAATTTTTTTCTTTGTAAAACGATAATATATTTTTCGGTCTAGTTCTGTTCTATTCTTGTCCAAATTAACATATTTTGTACTAGTAGTTAAGGGGGGACCGGGATGAAGAGAACATTAATTGGATTGATAGCATTTCTAATTATAATGTTTCCGTTACGTATATATGCTGAAGAGTGGAATGAGCTAACAGGGTTGTTAGACGACTCGTTACAGTTAGTGAAGCGTAATGAAGATGAAAAAGCGGTACAAGTATTACAACATTTCTCGGAGCAGTTTTTAATAAAGGGGAATGAAAAGAAGCAGGAAGTAACACCAGATCAAGTTAGAGTTATTTCTTTAGCTTACGATAAGGCGCAACAATCGCTCTCTGAAGAAGGTTTAGGTAAGCAAGCTAAAATTGATAATGTGCTGGCATTACAACTTGCTGTTGATGCACAAGTATCGAAATATCAACCACTTTGGATGGAAAGAGAAAGGAAAGTAATGGATGCCTTTTCTCAAATGGAAAAAGCGATGGAAAAAGAAGATGCTGGGCAGTTTCAACAAACGTTAAATACGTTTTTAAATGAATTCAATATTATTTATCCAAGCTTAATGATTGCTTTGCCAGAAAACGAGGTCCAGCGTGTAAATGTTCATTTATCTTATTTAGATGAATTTCGTAACGTTATGTTAAAAACGAAAGGCGGCCAAATGCAATTAGGGATTATTAAAGGGGATTTGCAAAAGATATTTCACACAGTAAAAAAAGATGAAATTGCACCCTCTCTCATTTGGTTTATGACAATTACTGGGGGACTTATTTTATTCACATTAACTTATGTTGGATGGAGAAAGTATAAAGGAGAGAGAGAAAAAAGAAAAAGTAATGTACATTCTAAAAATAGATAATGCAATAAATAAAGATATGGATTGTAAGGTTTATTCATTGACAATAGTGGCAGAAGAAAATAGAATGAGAAGTACTATAATTAAAACTTCAATGGAGGTTCATGATGTTTTATTTAATTTACTTCGCGATCATAATGATCATACCGTTGTATGCACAGTCAAGAGTACGTAGTGCCTATAGCAAGTATTCACAAGTTTATTCAACATCAGGTATGACAGGAGCGGAAGTGGCTCGAAAAATTTTAGATGAAAATGGATTATACAACGTAGCTGTCGAAGAAACACCAGGTCATTTATCAGACCATTATGATCCAACCGCTAAGACGGTTCGATTATCAACAGATAACTATTATGGACATTCAGTTGCTGGTACAGCAGTTGCAGCACACGAAGTAGGACACGCAATTCAAGATGCACAAGATTATAACTTTATGCGTATTCGTCATTCGTTAGTTCCTGTGGCTAATTTTGGATCGAATATATCATGGGTATTTATTATGATTGGTATATTTGCGACAATGTCAAAACTATTGTTATTAGGTATCATTTTAATGGCAGCAGGTGTTGTGTTCCAGCTCGTTACATTGCCAGTTGAGTTTGATGCGTCAAAGCGCGCAATGCAACAAATTGAAGCGTTAGGTATTGTATCAACAGATGAATATGGGCAAGCTCGTAAAGTATTAAATGCGGCAGCATTAACATATGTAGCAGCTGCAGCTGTAGCGGTATTTGAATTATTACGTCTCGTATTAATGTATACTGGTATGCAGCGTAGCGACGACTAAAGACTATCAATTTTGATAGTCTTTTTTTGTTGTGTGGATTGAATTATATAATGTATTGCAAATAGAAATAATAGAAGTAATGCGGAAAGGTGGTGGGGGAAATGAAATATCCAGACCATTTAGTAAAACAAGTGCAAAAGCGTAGTGCTCCTTATCAACTAGAAGGTTTTTTAAGTGGACAAGGTCCTGAAAATCCCAAATTTATGTTGTTAGGAGAAGCACCTGGTGAAACAGAAATTCATAATGGGATTCCGTTTAGCGGGAGGGCGGGAAAACAATTAATGGTTTTTTTAGAGCGTATCCACGTTACAAGGGAAGAAGTATATATTACGAGCGCTGTTCGGAGTAGACCTTATAAATGGCGAGAGAAAAAAGAACGAAATGGTGAAATCATACAAAAAAAGTATAATAGAACGCCAAATCAGGGAGAAATAGTTGCCCATGCGCCTTTGTTAGATTATGAATTAGAGAAAATACATCCGAAGCTTATCGTCACGCTTGGAAATATCGGTCTTCAACGTTTAACAGGAAAAAATAAAAAAATCACAGATGTACACGGGCAATTATTAAAACAGCCCATTCAAAAATTAAAGGATATGCAAAGTGCAGAGTTTACATGGTCAGAGAAAGAATATCATGTTTTTCCGACTTTTCATCCAGCTTCCATTTTTTATAATCGGAGTTTATTGGAGCTTATTCATGAGGATTTTGAGAAGCTTAAAAGACTTGTAATAAAAAACTAGAAAAGCTAAGGCGCTTTTCTAGTTATATTTAATTATGTAAAGGGTTTTTATTTTCATCTAACGTAAACCCTTCACCAACTACATCATGTACATCACTTACAGCGACAAAAGCATGAGGATCTACAGAAGTAATGATATTCTTTAATTTCACGATTTCATTTTTAGCAACAACGCAATACAATACATTACGTTCCACTTTTGTATACGATCCAACAGCTTTTAAAAAGGTTGCTCCGCGCTCCATTTCAGATAAAATTTTGGCAGCAATTTCATCGTTTTTCTCTGAGATAATAGTCGCTCCTTTGGCAGCATAAGCTCCTTCTTGCATAAAATCAATGACTTTAGCACCGATAAAAACAGCAACTAGCGTATACATGCCCTCACGGTATGATAAATAGGTAAGAATAGAGACGACGATAACGACAGCATCAAACATAAACATTGTTTTCCCCATACTCCAGCCAACATATTTGTGCGCTAGTCGTGCGATAATATCTACACCGCCAGTAGTCCCGCCATATTTAAATATTATTCCAAGGCCGATACCGATAAATGCCCCGGCGAATAAAGCTGCGAGTGTCATATCATTTTGCAAGTTTAAATGTAAGTTGAGTACTTCGTAACGCTGGAAAATCCATAGAAATAAAGATACGCTAAAGGTTCCAATTAATGTATATAAAAATGTCGTTCTGCCAAGTAACCTCCAGCCAATAAAAAATATAGGGATATTTAAAATTAAGTTTGAGTAGGAAGGATCAAACTTAAATAAAAAATACAATAATAGTGTAATACCAGTAAACCCACCCTCTGCAAGGTGGTTTTCAATATTGATATTGACAATACCGAAAGAAAATATAGCGGAACCAATTAAAATAAAAATAATATTTCGCATCTTCAATTTTGATGTCATATAGAAATCCCCCTAATTATGTAATGATTGCATTGCTCCGCTGAAACGGTAAAACATAATAATAAGTAATTTCTAGTTGCTAGTGAAAATAGTAAGAACCTGATTGATGTGGGCTGATTTTTTGTGAAAAGTGCAAAAGAAAGTTTCACTTTATCCCGCTCTAAAGGCTGATAGGAGATGAAGCAAAGAAGAGGGGCAAACCAGCCGTAGGAACCCGATTGGTGTGGGCTGATCTTTTGCAAAAATCGCAAAAGAAGTTTCACTTTACCCCGTACCAACGGCTGGTAGGAGATAAACCTCTGAAGAAAGGCAAACCAGCCGTAGGAACCCGATTAGTTCAACTAATCTTTTGCAAAAAAATCACAAAAGAAGTTTCACTTTATTATAGTCTATCCAAAAATGGGTCGCAAATAGGTGTTTGGCGGGGAATAATATTTGTCAAATCGCGATGAATTGGCTAACATGAAAGAGGAAGGATTAGAGGTGAATAGTATGGAAGCAAAAACGATGAAAGATATGCAGAAAGAAGTAGATGCATATATTGGTCAGTTTAAAGAAGGTTATTTCAGTCCGCTTGCAATGATGGCTCGTTTAACGGAAGAAATGGGAGAGCTTGCAAGAGAGGTAAATCATTATTATGGTGAGAAACCGAAGAAAACAACTGAAAAAGAAAGAAGTATTGAAGAAGAGCTTGGAGATGTATTATTTGTTATGATTTGTATGGCAAATAGTTTAAATATTGATTTAGAGACAGCACATAACATTGTAATGAATAAATTTAATACACGTGATAAAGATCGCTGGACACGTATTGATGAGGGAGAGAAAGAATAATGAAAGAAATTAAAGTAATTATCGCCGGACCAAGAGGACGTATGGGACATGAAGCAGTCCTTCTTATGGAAAGAACGGAACATTTTAATTTAGTAGCAGCAGTGGATTATAAGCATGGTGGTGAGAAGATTTCTGATTTACCTGGCATGCCAGCATTACATGCGCCGATTTACGCTGATTTACATACTTGTTTAGATGAAGTAGAAGCAGATGTGTTGTTAGATTTAACAACACCAGAAGTGGGGAAACAACACGTTACACTTGCAGTTGAGCGTGGACTTCGTTCGGTTATTGGTACAACTGGATTTACAGAAGAAGAATTGACACGTTTAACAGAGAATGCAAAAGAAAAAGCAGTAGGAACAATTATTGCTCCAAACTTTGCAATTGGTGCAGTTCTTATGATGAAATTCTCACAAATGGCAGCGAAATATTTCCAAGATGTTGAGGTAATTGAATTACATCATGATCAAAAATTAGACGCACCATCTGGTACAGCTGTAAAAACGGTAGAGTTAATTCGCCAAAATCGTGAATCAAAGCAGCAAGGTCATCCAAATGAAGTAGAGCAACTAGCAGGTGCACGAGGTGCAAATGTAGACGGTATTCACATTCATAGTGTACGTTTGCCAGGGCTTATTGCACACCAAGAAGTAATGTTTGGTGGAGATGGACAAATGTTAACAGTTCGTCATGATTCATTCAATCGTGCATCATTTATGTCAGGTGTAAAACTATCAATTGAGACAGTAATGAACCTTGATCATCTTGTGTACGGTTTAGAAAATATTATCGACTAAAGGGGAGACAACGGATGAAAATTGCCTTAATCGCACATGACAAAAAGAAAAATGATATGGTTTCGTTTGCATACGCATATAAACCAATTTTTGAACAACATGAATTATTTGCAACAGGAACGACAGGGCTTCGCATTATGGAAGCGACTGGATTAGTTATAACAAGATATCAATCTGGCCCTCTTGGTGGAGATCAAGAAATTGGTGCAATGATTGCAAAGAACGATTTAGATATGGTGATTTTCTTCCGCGATCCATTAACAGCACAGCCGCATGAACCGGATGTGAATGCATTACTTCGTTTATGTGATGTATATGCGATTCCACTTGCAACGAATATGGCAAGTGCTGAAATGTTAATGCACGCATTAGAGCGAGGAGATTTAGATTATCGTAAGTTAAGAAAATGAGGGGAACAATTATGAGTGGATTACATATATTAGCGTTTGGTGCTCATGCCGATGATGTTGAAATCGGCATGGCTGGTACCATCGCTAAATATACAAAGCAAGGGTATGAAGTAGGTATTTGTGATTTAACAGAAGCTGATCTTTCTTCAAATGGAACGATAGAGTTGAGAAAAGAAGAAGCGAAGGTCGCAGCTCGTATAATGGGAGTAAAAACGAGGCTGAATTTAGCGATGCCAGACCGTGGTTTGTATATGAAAGAAGAGTATATACGTGAAATTGTCAAGGTGATCCGTACATATAAACCAAAACTAGTTTTTGCGCCGTACTATGAAGATCGCCATCCAGATCATGCAAATTGTGCAAAGCTTGTGGAAGAGGCTATTTTTTCAGCAGGAATCCGTAAATATATGCCGGAACTTTCACCACATCGTGTGGAGTCTTTTTATAATTATATGATTAATGGTTTTCATAAACCGAATTTTTGTATAGATATAAGTGAGTACCTCTCTATAAAGGTGGAAGCATTAGAAGCGTATGAAAGTCAGTTTTCAACAGGGAGTGATGGTGTTAAGACACCGTTAACAGAAGGTTACGTTGAAACTGTGATTGCTCGTGAGAAGATGTTTGGAAAAGAAGTTGGAGTCTTGTATGCCGAGGGATTTATGAGTAAGAAACCGGTTTTATTACATGCTGATTTATTAGGGGGATGTAAATGAAATTAAAAATAGGTATTACATGTTATCCTTCTGTAGGTGGTTCTGGAGTTGTTGGAACAGAATTAGGAAAGCAATTGGCGGAACGTGGGCATGAAATTCACTTTATTACATCGGGTTTACCATTCCGGTTAAATAAAGTATATCCAAACATTTATTTTCATGAAGTGACGGTAAATCAATACTCTGTATTTCAATATCCACCATACGATTTAGCGTTAGCAAGTAAAATGGCCGAGGTTGCACAAAGAGAAAACTTAGACATTTTACATGTGCATTACGCAATACCACATGCAATTTGTGCATATTTAGCAAAACAAATGATCGGAGAGCGTATTAAAATTGTTACAACCTTACATGGAACAGATATTACTGTGTTAGGTTCCGACCCTTCGTTAAATAATTTAATTCGTTTTGGTATTGAGCAATCGGATGTTGTTACTGCTGTCTCGCATTCATTAATTAACGAAACACATGAGCTTGTAAAACCAAGTAAAGAAATTCAAACGGTATATAACTTTATAGACGAACGTGTATATTTCAAGCGTAATATGTCTCAATTAAAGAAAGAATATGGTATAAGTGAGAGTGAAAAAGTACTTATTCATATTTCGAATTTCCGTAAAGTGAAACGTGTGCAGGATGTTGTTCAGGCATTTGCTAAAATTGTTAAAGAAGTAGACGCGAAGTTGCTTCTTGTTGGAGACGGACCAGAATTCTGTACGATTTTACAGATAGTGAAGAATTTACATATTGAAGATCGCGTTTTATTCCTAGGGAAGCAAGATAATGTTGCAGAACTACTTGCGATGAGTGATTTAATGTTGCTTCTATCAGAGAAGGAAAGTTTTGGTCTTGTTTTATTAGAAGCAATGGCGTGTGGTGTACCTTGTATCGGAACACGGGTTGGAGGTATTCCAGAGGTTATTCAACACGGGGAAACAGGATATTTATGTGAAGTTGGCGATACAACAGGAGTGGCAAATCAAGCTATTCAGCTATTAAAGGACGAGGAACTTCACCGTAATATGGGAGAACGAGCAAGAGAAAGTGTTTATGAGCAATTTCGCTCAGAAAAAATTGTTTCACAATATGAAACGATTTACTATGACGTACTAAGGGATGACAAAAATGGAAAGATTTAAAAAAGCTAGTTCTATTATTGAGACATTAAAGCAACAAGGACATGAGGCTTACTTTGTTGGTGGGAGCGTACGAGATCTTATTATCGATAGGCCGATTGGAGATATTGATATTGCGACATCTGCTCTACCAGAAGAAGTGATGGCTATATTCCCAAGAAATGTTCCTGTTGGTCTTGAGCATGGAACTGTAATTGTTGTAGAAAATGGTGAGCCCTATGAGGTAACTACTTTTCGAACAGAAAGCGAATATGAAGATTTTCGAAGACCTAGTAGTGTTCAATTTGTTCGTTCATTAGAAGAGGATTTAAAACGTCGTGATTTCACGATGAATGCAATTGCTATGACAGAAGAAGGCAAAATGGTCGATTTATTTGCTGGACAGGAAGCCATTCAACAGAGAGAAATTGTGACAGTTGGAAATGCTGCGGATCGTTTTCAAGAAGATGCCCTGCGAATGATGCGTGGTATTCGGTTTGTAAGCACGTTAGGTTTTTCATTAGAAATGAAAACGAAGCAAGCGATTGAAACGTATGGGCATTTGCTAGAACATATAGCAATTGAGCGTATTACAGTAGAGTTTGAGAAACTGTTAACTGGTACATATTGTGTGAAAGGTCTCAAAGAATTAGTAGAGACGAAGCTATTTTCTCATTTGCCATATTTACAAATGTCAGAAGAGAGACTGTTAAAAGCTACGCAGTATAAATGGGATTCTTTCGAAACGGATATTGAGGCGTGGGCATTTTTCTTATATTGTATCGGGGAAGAACATCCATCTGTCTTTTTACGTCAATGGAAGTTTTCGAATAAAAAAATAAAAGATATTGTTGCAGTTTTATTGACAATCCGTACTAGAAAGGAGAAGGATTGGGATACAGTCCTTCTTTATAAAACGGGAATTCATATCGCTGAAATGGCAGAGAGAGTATATGAAGCGATGATTGAACGCTATGACCCTACATCTGTTGAACGAGTACAATCAATGTTTCATGCATTGCCAATCCAGGAGCGTCAAGAAATGAATGTGACTGGTAATGATTTATTAAACTGGGCAAACAAAAAGCCTGGTCCGTGGGTTGCTGAGATGCTTCAGAAAATCGAAGAAGCAATCGTACAAGGAAACGTAGTTAATGAGAAAGAGCGTATAAGGGAGTGGCTACAAGGATGCAATCTACTATAAGAAAGCAGTTATTGCAAGTTTTTTCTGAAGCGGATGGCGAGTTTGTATCCGGCCAAACAATTAGTGATAAACTTGGTTGTTCAAGGACTGCTGTGTGGAAACATATGGAGGATCTGCGGAGTGAGGGATATGAACTTGAAGCTGTGCGTCGATTAGGTTACCGAATTGCAAGTAAGCCAGACAAAGTGACCGCTAATGAAATTCAGTTAGGGCTACAAACGAAGCGGATTGGTAGAACAGTGTATTTTGAAGAAACTGTTGAATCAACGCAGCACATTGCAGCAAAACTTGCTTATGAAGGTGCAGAAGAAGGAACAGTCGTTGTAGCAGAAGAACAAACAGCGGGAAGAGGTCGTTTAAGCAGAAAATGGCATTCACCAAAAGGAACAGGGATTTGGATGAGTATTATTTTACGCCCATCAATCCCAGTTCATCATGCACCGCAACTTACTTTGTTAGCGGCCGTTAGTGTTGCACAGGCAATTGAAAAATGCACGGGTGTAAACGTAGGAATAAAATGGCCAAATGATATTTTAATTCAAGGTAAAAAGGCTGTAGGTATATTAACAGAAATGCAAGCGGATCTTGATAAAATTAATGCTGTCATTATGGGCATCGGTATTAATGCGAATCAAAAGCAAGAACATTTTGATGAAGAAATTCAGCACATTGCTACTTCATTAGCGATTGAATCAGGTAAGCCGATTGTTCGTGCAGAACTTATGCAACAAATCTATTTACAACTAGAAAAATTATATGAAGAGTATTTACAAAATGGTTTCTCTGTCATTAAAATTCTTTGGGAAAGTTACGCTGTGAGCATCGGGAAAGAAATTACCGCTCGAACGATGAGAGAGACAATTACGGGGTTAGCAAAAGGAATCACAGAGGATGGTGTATTACTTCTGGAGGATCATGAGGGGAAAGTACATCATATTCATTCTGCAGATATTGAAATTAAGTAAAAGAAGTTCCTCTTTTGGAACTTCTTTTTATTTCAATAGTTTTGAGTTGAATTTGTAACATGATAATAAATTTTTTTCATATTTAAAGTTCATTTCAAAATATCTTCCGCCTAATTGGCAGGGCATGTTATTTGACGATTACTTTGCCTGCCATTCCTTTAAGAAGATGGTATCGACATATTAATTCATATGTACCAGTATTTTTAGGTTTCACGGTAATATTCTTTTCTTTTCCTGACTCGATTACGACGTCAATGCCGAGTTTTTTCACTGTAAAGGTGTGCTCGTTTTTACCTTTATTTTTCAATAGTAATGTTGTTGATCCTGCAAGCGGAATCGTGATAACATTTGGATTAAAGTAATCATCATTTAGTTCAACCTCAATCACTTTCGTTAAATCGGTGGGGGGTGTTACGACAGTAACTGAGGCAAATACATGGGAGGATCCTAAAGACATCCACCATACAATCATTACAAGCAAACTGCTGAATCGAAATAACCACCTGTTCATAGACATCTGCAATTCTCCTTTGTTAAGTACTTTCCTCAATTAACCTGCATCATTAGTTTAAGAGTTATACTATACAGTTAAATGGATTACAGAAAAAATTAACTTGGACTTTTTTAGCATGCGTTGAAAAAACATGTATCTTTTCAGGATAGAATTCTCCATAAAAACTGTATAGCATATATACTCTCGTGTTAAATTTCATATACCGTAATAAGAATAAAAAATTATTTTTTCAAAAAAATGTAGTAATTCCTTTTTGTAGTTTGCTATAATTAGTTCGAATGTGGGCAGTATCAGAGCGAACTGCACCATGATTCGAAGTCATACGAAAAATAATAACTTGGATTCTGCCTTGATCCAATAACGGACTGGGACAGAGGGATGAATAATGCCGACTAACACACAACCCTTCTGCCCTTTTATGGTCAGAGGGGTTTTTTATATGATTTCGGCCATCTCCTCTCTCCTGCATAAAGGAGGAGTAGTTTTTGAAAACAAAAACAGATTTTTTGAAGATGAAAGAGCAAGGTGAGCCGATTACAATGCTAACGGCGTATGATTATCCATCTGCTAAATTAGCAGAAGAAGCTGAAGTTGATATGATTCTAGTTGGAGATTCTCTTGGAATGGTTGTACTCGGATACGATTCAACAGTACCTGTAACAGTAGAGGATATGATTCATCATACGAAAGCTGTACGCCGTGGAGCGAAAGAGACGTTTATTGTAACTGATATGCCATTTATGTCGTATCACGTATCATTACAAGAAACGATGGTGAATGCACGTCGCATCGTTCAAGAGAGCGGGGCACACGCACTGAAGGTAGAAGGTGCTGGAGAAGTTATATCGACGATTCAATATTTGACGAACGCAGGAATTCCTGTTGTAGCGCATTTAGGTTTAACCCCTCAATCGGTAGGAGTGTTGGGTGGATATAAAGTGCAAGGAAAAGATGCGGAGAGTGCAAAAAAATTAATAGAAGATGCAAAGAAATGTGAAGAAGCTGGTGCAATAGCGCTTGTGTTAGAATGTGTACCAATGCAGTTAGCAGAACTTATTTCAGAGCAACTAACAATACCAACAATTGGGATTGGTGCAGGACAAAAAGTAGATGGACAAGTGCTTGTTTATCATGATCTTATCTCATACGGCGTAAATCGTGTTCCGAAATTTGTGAAGCAATATACGTCTGTTCAAGAGGAGATTGTGCGTGGGATTTCACAATATGTTACTGAAGTAAAGACAAGGCAATTTCCTGAAGAAAAACATTCGTTCACAATGAAAGAGGAAGAATGCTTATCGTTATACGGAGGAAAACAATAATGAAAATCGTAACTACAGTGCAAGATATGCAGCAAATTACAAGCGAACTTCGTGCAAGTGGAAAGAGTATTGGTTTTGTTCCAACAATGGGTTATTTACATGAAGGCCATGCTACTTTATTACGTAAGGCAAGAGAAGAAAATAAAATTGTAGTTTTAAGTGTATTTGTAAACCCGCTACAATTCGGCCCAAATGAAGATTTAGATCGATATCCTCGTGATATTGATAGAGATGAAAATGTAGCAAAAGAAAACGGTGTAGATTATTTATTTTATCCGAGTGTAGAAGAAATGTATCCAGCAGAACAAACAACAACAGTAGAAGTTGTGAAGCGCACGGACGTATTATGCGGTCAACAAAGACCTGGTCATTTCGCTGGTGTTGCAACTGTACTGATGAAACTATTTAATATTACGGTGCCAACGCGTGCTTATTTCGGTATGAAAGATGCTCAACAAGTTGCAGTAATTGAAGGATTTGTAACTGATTTCAATATTCCAGTTACAATCGTACCAGTTGATATTGTAAGGGAAGAAGATGGTTTAGCGAAAAGTTCTCGTAACGTGTACCTATCACAAGATGAACGTGAAGAAGCTCTTCATTTATACCGCAGCCTATGTATAGCGAAAGAAAGAATTGAGGCAGGTGAACGTAATCCGGAAATCATTACAAATCTTGTGAAAGATTATATTGAGACGCATACGAAAGGCACTGTAGATTATGCGGATTTATATGCATATCCGTCATTAACAATGGTAGAGAAAGTCGAAGGAAGAATCATTTTAGCTATTGCAGTTAAGTTTGAAAATGTAAGATTAATTGACAATATAACATTAACGGTTAAATAAGGGGGAGCATCTATGTTTCGCACAATGATGAGAGCAAAGTTACATCGTGCAACTGTAACGGAGGCAAATTTAAATTATGTAGGTAGTATTACAATTGATGAAGACTTAATGGATGCAGTAAATATTGTAGAAAACGAAAAAGTCCAAATTGTAAATAATAATAATGGTGCTCGCTTAGAGACATACGTTATTAAAGGGGAACGCGGTAGTGGTGTTGTTTGTTTAAACGGTGCTGCGGCAAGACTTGTACAACCAGGGGACAAAGTAATTATTATTTGTTATGGGCTAGTTACGGAAGAAGAGATTCATACACAAGAACCAAAAATTGCAGTACTAGACGATAATAATCAAATTATTGAAATGTTAGGTGCTGAAAAAGCGGGTACGATATTATAAGTAGAAAGGCTATCTCCATTGCGGAGATAGCTTTTTTGTGCATCTTTTCATTAAGATGAGATAAAACGTGGTATAGTAACATTATATAAATTATTGTTGTTTGAAAGGTAAGAAATTGAGGTGTTACATATATGAGTAAGCGTTATGTCGTTGTTGATTTAGAGACGACAGGGAACTCCTGGAAAGATGGGAAGGATAAAATTACCCAAATTGCAGCTGTTGTAGTAGAAGATGGAGAGATATTGGAGATTTTTTCGTCTTTTGTTAATCCAAAGAGAGAGATCCCACCATTTATTACAGAATTAACAGGGATTGATGAAAGTCTTGTAAAACAAGCCCCGTTATTTCAAGATGTAGCCCCGATGATTGTTGAGCTATTACAAGGTGCGGCTTTCGTTGCGCATAATGTTCACTTTGATTGGAATTTTTTAAATGAAGAATTAAGGCAAGCTGGATATACAGAAATACATTGTCCGAAAATCGACACGGTTGAATTGGCTCAAATTCTTTTGCCGACAGCCGATAGTTATAAATTACGTGATTTAGCTAAGAAGCATGAACTAGAGCACGATCAACCACATCGTGCGGATAGTGATGCTCTTGCAACAGCGGAATTATTTTTACAATTTTTAAATGAAATTGAAAAGTTACCACTTGTCACGTTGCAATCGCTTTATGAATTAAGTGATGTGTTCCAAAGCGATATAGCTGATGTGCTTTCTGAAAATATTTTAAAGAAAGTAATGCACGGTAAAGAAGATATAGCGGAGTATGAAATACATCGAAATATTGCGCTGAAAAAGCGGAACTATTCCTTAAACCTTGGAGAAACGTGTTCATCAAAGTTTGATGCTTTCTTGAATAAAACGATGGATAAATTGGAATCACATATGCCAAAGTTTGAAAGAAGAGAAAGTCAACAACTGATGATGAAAGAGATATATACGGCGTTAAGAGATTCTCGTTTTTCACTAATTGAAGCCGGTACAGGAACAGGAAAGACTCTCGCTTATTTGCTTCCTAGTCTTTATTTTGCAAAGAGAAAAGAAGAACCTGTCATTATAAGTACACAAACGGTACAACTCCAACAACAAATATTAGAAAAAGAAATTCCGTTATTACAAAAAATAATGCCATTTTCATTTGAGGTAGCTCTTCTAAAAGGAAGAAAGCATTATTTATGCTTACATAAATTTGAGTATGCTTTGCAAGAGGAAGAAAAAAATTATGATATGGCACTTACAAAGGCGAAGATTTTAGTTTGGCTATTGCAAACTGAAACAGGTGATCGAGACGAATTAAATATTCCTGAGGGCGGAAAGTTACTTTGGAATCGTATTTGTAGCGATGCGTATAGTCCAGGCGGTATGCAAAGTAATTGGTTTAGTCGTTGTTTTTACCAGCGAGCGAAGAATAAAGCTTTATTTGCAGATATCGTTATTACAAATCATGCGTTATTATTTCAAGATTTTTCAAGTGAAGAACCGTTGTTTGCTTCATGCGAACATATTATTTTTGATGAAGCTCACCATATTGAAGAAGCCGCGAGTAGAACATTGGGTGAACAGTTCTCTTGTATGTATTTTCAATTGGTTATATCTCGTCTTGGGACACTAGAAACAGAAGATGTACTCTCCAAAGTATATAAAATGATGAAAAAATCAGAGCAAGCATCTCGTTCAACTTTCCGTATGATAAGTTATAGTTTGAAGGAACTTAAGTTTGATGCGGATGAACTCTTCCAAATGTTACGTACTTTTATATTTAAACAAACAAAGCAAGAGCAAGGAACGAATAATATGCCGCTCATCTATAGGTATAACGCAGAACTAGAAAAAGGTAAGTTGTGGGATAGTATCGTCGAATTAACAAATCGTTTTATATATGAATTAAGAAGGGTAGTAACTGCTCTTGAGAAGCAAGTGGATATATTGCAAAGTAAGTTAGAATGGGAGATGCATGTTGTAACAGGTGAATTTATGCATTTAATTGAGTTGCTGAGAAAGATGGCAGAATCATTACAGTTACTCGTATTAGAAAAGAATTCGTATGTAACTTGGATGGAGACTGAAACGAAAGGGACGATTCATTCAACAGTTCTATATGCACAGCCTGTTCATATTGGTGAAAGATTTGCTGATGAATTTTTAACAGAAAAAAAGAGTGTTATTTTTACATCCGCAACACTAACAGTTAACGATACGTTTGATTATATAAAAGAGGAACTTGGTTTACATGATTTCGCTCCAAATACTTTAAAGGTTCCGTCGCCATTTCGTTATGATGAACAGATGAAATTAATGGTGTCAACGGATGTACCTTTTATTAAGCAAGTAAGTAATGAGCGATATATTGAATCTATATCGGAACATATTGCAAAGATAGCGAAAGCCACAAAAGGCAGAATGCTCGTTTTATTCACTTCGTATGAAATGTTAAAAGAAGCGGATGCGAATTTAAAAAATAATGATGAATTAGAGGGTTATTTATTACTCACCCAAGTGTGAATAATAGAAGTCGAAGCCGCTTAATTCGAAAGTTTCAAGAGTTCGACAAATCAATTTTATTAGGGACGAGCAGTTTCTGGGAAGGAATAGATATTCCTGGAGATGCCTTAAGTTGTCTTGTTATAGTCCGTCTACCATTTACACCTCCTCATCAGCCGATGATGGAAGCGAAAGGTGAGTGGCTAAAAAATCAAGGTGAAGATGTATTCGCTAAATTAGCGCTCCCACAAGCAATATTACGTTTCAAACAAGGATTCGGCCGCTTAATTCGAACGAATACAGATACAGGAACGGTAGTAGTGTTAGATCGTCGTTTGACGAGTTCTTCCTATGGAAAACGATTTCTACAATCGATTCCTAACGTACCTCTTTATGAAGGACCATTAGAAGAATTGTTAGTACAATTAGAAGAACCATCAAATGAATAAAAATGGAAGAAAAATACGCCTGAAGTACTTATAAACTTCAGGCGTAAAAAATGTGGGTAGGAGGAATTTTATTTTTCTTACTTCTTGTATACAAAATGTGTTGGTTTTCGACTTGAAACCTTTTTTTGCTGTACATGTCCTGCTATAATAGATGGGTGATGAAGCAGGGGTTGTAAAGAATGTACTCTTATTGTAACCGCATTGCGTTCTTCTATAATTAGAAATTTTTGTGTAACGGAGGAGTTTTTTCATGGATAAGAAAATCGAAGTACTATCAACGACGCGTATTAAATATTCGTCGGATTTGTATAAAATTGTTGATAGTTTAAATCGTACGTTAAAAGAGCAGGACCTCATGTTCGGACTAGCATTAGACGAAAAAGATAAAGAAACAGCTGTATTTACGATTTACAGAACGTAGTGATACAATGAAAAAGTGGATCTTTGCAATCATTATTGTTATCGTTGCTAGCGGAATATATGGGGCGTATGTTTATAATAAAGCGA
The DNA here is from genome assembly GCF_000007825.1 of Bacillus cereus ATCC 14579. NCBI lineage: Bacteria > Bacillati > Bacillota > Bacilli > Caryophanales > Bacillaceae > Bacillus > Bacillus cereus. The sequence continues at coordinate 1,494,402 of NC_004722.1, forward strand.
TGGGAAAGAAAATTCCAAAAGAGTCGAAATTTGTAGAAATTGCTAAAGAAAAAGCAAAGCTTACAAAGGTGAAATCTGTTGATTATTACAACGGAAAATCTGCATATATAGTCGTGCAAGGTACAGATGAAAAGGGAGAACAACTTATCGTTTGGGTGCCTGAGAAAAAAGGGGATACTGTAGTAAGGAAAAAGAGCGAAGGTATTTCTGAAAAAGAGGCTATACAAAGAACAATAGAGCAAGTCGGCAATGAAAGTAAGGAATCAAAAAGTAAGCCGAAAGAGATTATGAAAGTGAAATTAGGCTTTGAAAATGATGTACCACTATGGGAAGTTACATATATTGATGATGACAATCGTTATAGTTATTACTATCTTGAATTTAAAGATGGAAAATTTTTAAGACGATATAGCATTGAAAAATAGATGTAGGGGGAACTACAAATGAAATTAGCAAAGCGAGTAGCTGCTTTAACACCGTCTTCAACTTTAGAAATTACAGCAAAGGCACAAGCACTAAAAGCAGAGGGTCATGATGTAATTGGATTAGGGGCAGGGGAACCTGACTTTAATACACCAGAGCATATTATGGATGCTGCACATAAAGCGATGTTAGAAGGGCATACGAAGTATACACCAACAGGTGGATTACAATCGTTAAAACAAGAAATTGTGAAGAAATTTACTCGCGATCAAGGTATTGCGTATGATCCATCTGAAATTATTGTATGTAATGGTGCAAAGCATGCATTATATACATTATTCCAAGTATTACTTGATGAGGGAGATGAAGTTATCATCCCAACTCCTTACTGGGTAAGCTATCCAGAGCAAGTAAAGCTTGCTGGCGGTAAGCCGGTTTATGTAGAAGGTTTAGAAGACAATGAGTACAAAATTACAGCAAAGCAGCTGCGTGAGGCAATTACAGAGAAAACGAAAGCAGTTATTATTAATTCACCGAGCAATCCAACAGGAATGATTTATAGCAAAGAAGAATTACAACAGCTTGGAGAAGTATGTTTAGAACATGATATTTTAATCGTTTCTGATGAAATTTATGAAAAATTAATTTATGGTGGCGTAGAATATACTTCAATTGCCCAGCTTTCTAATGCATTAAAAGAACAAACACTTATTATTAATGGTGTATCTAAATCTCATTCTATGACAGGATGGCGTATTGGATATGCTGCAGGAAATAAGCAGCTTATTAAAGCAATGACGAATTTAGCGAGTCATAGTACGTCAAACCCTACTTCAATCGCTCAATACGGCGCAATTGCGGCATATACAGGCTCACAAGAACCTGTGGAAACAATGCGTCAAGCCTTTGAAGAGAGATTAAACATCATTTATGATAAATTAATTCAAATCCCTGGCTTTACTTGTATTAAACCGCAAGGGGCATTTTACTTATTCCCTAACGTAAAAGAAGCTGTAGCTTTATCAGGATATGCAACAGTTGATGATTGGGCAAAAGCTCTATTAGAAGAGGAAAAAGTGGCTCTTGTACCAGGTACAGGATTTGGTGCTCCAAATAATGTTCGTTTATCATATGCGACATCTCTTGAACAAGTAGAGAAAGCATTAGAGCGCATCCATACATTTATGAAAAGTAAAGTGCAAGCTTAATTTTATATTTCATTCATGTAATATAAAAAACCTCCCTATTAATGGGGAGGTTTTTTTGACGGATTGTGGCAAAAAGAAATAGCTAAAGGTGTGTTATACTAGAGAGCGAGGTGTTTGGTGATGAAAAAGAAAATGATGTTACAGTGGTTTGAGCAGGGAAGCATTGCAATTCCAAAATTACTTATGATGCATTATAAAAAATTAGGTTTAAATGAGACGGAATTTATGGTTGTACTTCATGTACACACATTTTTAGAATCAGGTAATTCGTTTCCGACTCCTTCAGAGATTTCTGAACGGATGACGATAACGGAAATGAAATGTATGGAAGTAATTCAGACGTTGATTCAAAAAGGTTTTTTATCACTAGAAGGTGGACAAAGATCAGAAGCGATGATGTGCGAAAGTTATTCTTTACAACCGTTATGGGAAAAAATATTACATTTCTTAATGGATGAATCAATAGAGGAAGAGCAAAAAGAAAAAAAACAGCTACAAGTAAATTTATATACAGTATTTGAAAAAGAATTTGGAAGACCACTTTCGCCGTTCGAATGTGAAACGTTAGGGATGTGGGAGGACCAAGATCAACATCATCCAAATTTAATTCAAGCGGCTCTTAGAGAAGCTGTAATGAGTGGAAAACTAAATTTCCGATATATTGATCGTATTTTATTTGAGTGGAAAAAGAATGGAATTAAAACGGTAGATCAGGCTCAAAATCAAGGTCAAAAATTTAGAGCGAATCAACAAAGGGCACAACAAATGACAAAACAAGAGACGAAATTTACTGGAAAAGTGCCTTTTTATAATTGGTTGGAGCAGTAATATAGGAGGAAAAATATGCTTAACAAAACGCAAATCCGTTATTGTTTAGACACAATGGCGGATATGTATCCAGAAGCACATTGTGAATTGGTTCATGATAATCCATTTGAACTTGTAATCGCGGTGGCGTTATCTGCACAATGTACGGATGTACTTGTAAATAAAGTGACAAGAAATTTATTTCAAAAATATAAAACACCAGAAGATTATTTAAGTGTTTCTCTAGAAGAATTACAACAAGATATACGCTCTATCGGATTGTATAGAAATAAAGCAAAAAACATTCAAAAATTATGCCGAATGTTATTAGATGACTATAATGGAGAAGTACCGAACGATCGAGATGAACTTACGAAATTACCAGGTGTAGGAAGGAAAACAGCGAATGTTGTAGTTTCCGTAGCGTTTGGAATTCCGGCAATTGCTGTTGATACACATGTGGAGCGAGTGAGTAAACGATTAGCTATGTGTAGATGGAAAGACTCTGTGTTAGAAGTAGAAAAAACATTAATGAAGAAAGTACCAATGGATGAGTGGGGAGTTACACATCATCGTATGATTTTCTTTGGACGTTATCATTGTAAAGCACAACGACCGCAATGTGAGGAATGCAGACTGTTAGAAGTATGTCGTGAAGGAAAGAAGCGAATGAAGGTGAAATAAAGGATGGAACGAGTTATAGAAATACCGAAAGAATTTCACTGTTTACCATTTTTTAAAGAAAGTGTAAATTTAATTAAGTATCATACAGACAATTCTTTTGAAGAGATAATACAAAATACTTACTTTATATTTGATATTGAAAGACAGTATGAGCCATGGAAGGAAATTGAAAACAGCATTCCAGTGATGTTGAATGTATGGAAAAATAAGCATGAAGACATTGCTATACTGTTTCGAAATAGAAATAAGCAAGAGGCTGAGGGACCAATGATTCTTTTTGCAGCTCACTTGTTATCGGTTGTCTATTGGCTAAATGAACAACCTGTTCATAGTTTGAATGAAATGCAAATAAATACGAATAAATTAAAAGTGCAACCTGTTAATTTTATGGAAAGATATTCATTCATTATAAAGAAACCGAGTAATTATCATTCTTATATTCAATTAGCGCAGTTGTATATCGAAATAGAAAAGCTGTATGTAAAGAAAATGATAACAAAAAAGAAGTCCGCTTCTCGTTAAGAGAAACGGACTTCTTTTTTGTATATTAGGACTCTGTTGTAACAACAGCACCGTCTGCGTGAGGTGTATCTCCTCCGGGATTTTGGTGTTGCTGTTCTTGTTGTTTCTTAGCCTCTTCTTCAGCTTTTTTCTTGGCCTCTTCTTCAGCTTTCTTCTTAGCTTCTTCTTCAGCTTTTTTCTTAGCTTCTTCTTCAGCTTTCCTTCTAGCTTCCTCATCAGCTTTCTTTTGAGCTTCTTCTTGCTGTTTACGTTGTTGTTCTTGCTGTTGTTCTTGTTGTTTCTTAGCCTCTTCTTCAGCCTTTTTCTTAGCTTCGTCTTGTTTTACTTTATCTTCATTAGCCTTTTTCTGGGCTTCCTCATCAGCTTTTTTCTTAGCTTCTTCATCGGCCTTTTTCTTAGCCTCTTCTTCAGCTTTTTTTGCATCTGGAGTTCCGCCAGGCGCAGTGAAGGATGCACCAACTGCTGGGCTTGTGCCAGTACCTTTTTTCGCTACTACAGAGAAGCTGTAAGTAACACCTGGTTTAATACCACCAAGAGTAGCTGTCGTACCACTTATTGATAGGCTACCACTTGAACCGTCAGTTGCTTTATAGCTGGCTGCATATGCATCAACTTCTGCTGGTCCAGACCAGTTTAGTGTAACTGTGCTAGCGCCATCAAAAGTGACATTCAGACCACTAGGGGCATCTACTTTAATTTGTTTAATTGCATCTTTTTTCGCACCTTTTACGTATAACTCTCCGTTTATTTCTTGTACAGAAGAAGGACGTTCAAAGCGTGATTTATCTGTAGCGAATTTGCTCATCATTACTTGGAACATTTGCTGTGCAATTCTAGTGGAGCGATCGCTAACATAATTTTTTGGACCATCTTTTTCGTAACCGGTCCAAACAGCCATTGTGTATTGTGGCGTATATCCAGCAAACCAGCTATCTCTGTTTGCATCAGCTGGGATGTCATATTTTTGAAGAACTGATTCATCAAAGTTTTGTGTTCCTGTTTTACCTGCTACGTCAACACCTGAAACGTATGCTGTTGGACCTGTACCACCAGAACCAGGTTTTACTACGTCACGAAGAACGTCAGTAACCATATAAGCTGTATAGTCTTGCATTGCGCGATGTTCTTTCGGTTTAAAGCTTTTCTTTTTCCCGTCCGGGAAGGTTACTTCTTTTACGAAGTGTGGTTTATTATAGTTACCACTATTACCAAAGGTTGCATATGCACCTGCTACTTCTAATGGAGAACTATCGTTACTACCGATTGCTGTTGATTCGTAGACTTTTCCTTCTTTAAAGGTCATGCCTAAACCTTCAGCAAATTCTTTTGACTTATTAAGACCAACTGTTTGTGCTGTCTTTAAAGCTGGAATGTTTAATGACTTTTTCAAAGCTTCACGTAGTGAAACGTCACCTTTGTAACTCTTTGTTGCATTTTGTATTTTCTTACCATTGGAATACGTATACTCTGAGTCGTTTAATTGATGGTATGTAGACCATTGTAAATTTTCAATTGCCGGACCGTAGTCGAAAATTGGTTTCATTGTTGAACCAACTTGGCGTTTTAAATCAGTTGCCATATTATGACCTTTGAAAGTAGACTTACTTTCTTTACGTCCAGCACCAATTGCTCGAACTTCTCCAGACTGTGTATCCATAAATACGAATGACCCTTGGAATTGATCGTCCGGATACTTAATAAGATTGCCATCCATAATTTTGTCGGCGTAATCTTGAGCATCTTGATCAAGTGTTGTATGAATCGTTAAACCATCTGAACCGATATTTACATCAGGATATTCTTTTTCAACTTCTTTTACAACCGCATCTAAAAATGCTTGATACTTCATCTCAGTTACTTCTGAAGACGGTTGAAGGCCCTCAGTTACTGGAATCTTAACGGCGTTATTCATTTCTTCTTTTGTTATATAACCATGTCGATTCATTAATGATAATACGACATTACGACGATTTGTTGCTCGTTCAACATTTTCCTTTTTTGTTGGATCATAAATGTTTGGACCTTGGGGTAAACCAGCGAGCATAGCAGCTTCATGTAATTGCAAGTCTTTTAAATCTTTACCATAATATTTTTGCGCTGCTGTCGCAATACCGTATGAACGGTTACAGCCCTTTCCGAACGGGAAAGCCCATCGCCTTTAGGCATGGGATGAAAGTGAGGTTGGATACGGAGTACCACTAAAAATCGCTAAGTTTGTGGTACTTTAAGTATCCAAAATATTGGTATCTTTTGTGGTGTAGTTTAAAAGTAAAACTGATACAATGTGAATATGATAAATGATTATAGAAGAACCAAAACAACTGTGTCATTAATTAACTACCATTTTGTGTTTTGCCCGCGATACAGAAGAAAAATTTTTCTTAACACAAAAGTAGAAGAACGTTTCAAAGAGTTGGTTCAAGAAATATGCGGAGAAATGGATGTTGCTATTGTCGCAATGGAATGCGACAAAGACCACGTTCACTTGTTCTTAAATACACTACCAACACTTAGTCCTGCTGACACAATGGCGAAAATTAAAGGAGTGACATCGAAGCGTTTGAGAGGAGAGTTTCCTCATCTTCAACACTTGCCAAGTCTATGGACACGTTCCTATTTTGTTTCTACTGCTGGAAATGTATCGACTGAGACAATTAAACAGTATGTTGAAAATCAAAAGACGAGGGGGTGAAAATTGTGTCACAAACAATCACAGTCAAAGTTAAATTGCTTCCAACAAAAGAACAAATTCAGTTATTGGAACAAAGTAGCTATGAGTATATCAAAGTCATTAATACACTTGTATCTGAAATGGCTGAAGCGAAGAAGAGCACTAAGAAAAGTACAAAAGATGTTGAAGCGAATCTTCCAAGCGCAGTGAAGAACCAAGCAATTAAAGACGCTAAAAGTGTGTTTTCTACAAAGGTGAAAAAAAGTAAATACAAAGTTATTCCGATTCTAAAGAGACCTGTTTGTGTATGGAACAATCAAAACTATTCGTTTGACTTCACGCACATTTCAGTTCCACTCATGGTAAATGGAAAATCAACTCGCTTAAAGGTTCGTGCTTTATTAACTGATAAATATAATCGCAATTTTAATTTGTTAACACACAAGTTAGGTACACTTCGTATCACGAAGAAATCTAATAAGTGGATTGCTCAAATATCTGTCACAATTCCTACAAATGAAAAAACAGGAACGAAGATTTTAGGGGTAGATTTAGGTCTTAAAGTCCCTGCGGTAGCCATCACAGACGATGAGAAAGTTCGTTTCTTCGGCAATGGTAGACAAAACAAATATATGAAACGTAAGTTTCGTAGTGTTCGTAAGAAGTTAGGTGAAAATAAGAAATTAAATGCCATTCGACAACTTGATGATAAAGAACAAAGATGGATGCAAGACCAAGACCACAAAGTAAGTCGTGAAATCATTGACTTTGCAACTGATAATAACATTTCTGTTATTCGTTTAGAACAACTAACGAATATTAGACAGACGGCAAGAACAAGCCGTAAAAACGAGAAAAATCTACACACTTGGTCATTCTATCGTTTAGCACAATTCATTGAATACAAAGCGAATTTAGTTGGTATTAAGGTAGAATATGTGAACCCTGCTTATACAAGTCAAACATGTCCGAAATGTTCTGAAAAGAACAAAGCACCAGACAGAAAATACAAGTGCCGATGTGGATTTGAGAAACATCGTGATATTGTTGGGGCGATGAATATTCGCTACGCAACTGTGATTGATGGTAACAGTCAATCAGCCTAAGATGCTATACGCACTGTCTTAGGAGGGGCAATGAGATGCCCTCATCTTGAAGTCTGTTCAAAACAGAAATGGACTGCGAACGTTTAGTCATTCAAGAATCCCACCCGTCAATCCGTAAGGATTAGGGCTTGCGACTTTAGTCGTGGGAGTCTCAACTAAATTAATCTTATTTAAGTACATTTCTAAAATCTCATGTTTAGAGTATTGTTGCTCTAATTTGTAAGATAAGTACCATTCTTGTACTTTTCTTTTAGCAGTTTTGTCCATCGTTAGAAAGTAGTTTTTAACGACTTGCTGTGTAATCGTACTACCACCTTGGGAACCGAAACCACCAGTGACATTTTCCATAACTGCTTTTGTAGTTCGTTTAAAATCAATTCCATTATGATCATAGAAACGCGAATCCTCAGTTGCAAGGAATGCATTTTCAACTACTTTTGGAATTTGATCATAAGTAACGTGTGTTCGTTTTTCAGCACCGTATTCATAGAAGAAATTCCCGTTTTTATCAAGAAACTTTGTTGATAAAGGATTAACAAGTTTGGCTTTGTCTAATTTTGGAGCATCCTTTACCATAACAAAGAAAGCGGAAACGCCGGCTACAAGACCAACGATACCAAGAAGTAGACAACCTATAAGAAATTTCTTGAAAAAGGAGCCTTTTTTCTTTGGTTTTTCTTCTTTATGTGTTTTTTTCTCTTGATTTTTCACATGATTTCGTTCTGTACGAGAACGATAATTATCTGACATTATACTTTCTCCTACCTTTCATTCTCTCCCCCAAAAGTCGAAAAAAGAGCCTTAGTGATGACTCTATCACGAAAAATAAACCATGTCTAGTACACGGATATAGTCAATCCGAGGGTGATAACCGCATGATAATAAGGATCCATGCTCTTCTATTTCTTCTTTCGTAATCGACTTGCGTCCACCAGTATTTTGACGATTCCAAAATGCAATAATATGTTTTGCATCTAGTAAATAAAATTCATCAAAAAGTGTAAATTTAATAATAACAAATGCAATTCCATTATGAGCAACCACTTGCTTCATATGTTCAATTTGATGAAGGTGGAAGTTTTGAAGTGGGAAACTAGTTTTATTTTTTGTTTCCTTTGCTTCAAAATCGATGTATTTCCCTTTGTATACACCGTTGTAATCTGTTGTAGAAGGTTGTTTAAAATACGCTTCTTTTACCACTGCAGCACTTCGAGCGGGGTAATCTACTTTTACAATTTGAAGAGGTGTAGGCTTTTTATGTACACATGCAATATTATGGGTTAAGTAATATTGATTTGTTTCATTCAATTCCTCTTCAAGGGACATACCTCTATTACTATAAGTATGTGTTTTTATAGGTGTTTTTTGAGGTTGTGAAGCTTGATTATACCTTTTTCCATTTGGGTAACGAATGGTCATAGTGTGTCCACCCCCAACTTGCTAAGAATTACTTACAAAGGTGATTATATCAAAAAATGAAAAAAGATGTGACCTTTTTGATGAAAGGTATGATGACTTATTTATGTTTACATGGAATGATTATATGAAAATGAAACAAAATCGAGAAAAAAATTTTTGTACAGAGGAAGAAAAAGCAATCATTCACAATATTAAAAAGAAAACAGAAATAGCTAATGTGGACAATATTTCTCGGACACAATCTTATCAAGAATATTATTTAAGAAATAGTGAAATCAGGTGGGCCTTTTTAGCGAGTATGGTTTCGAGAAATGCGGGCTGGAATATGACTGATTTAGAAGGGAGATATTATGCTACTGTTTTACCTAGAACGGTAAAAAAACATTTATTTATTCTGTACGAACAGGCTAATTGGATTATTTTTTTAGATGCATTTCCTCAGCTATTATTGTATGAGGAAAGTAAGAAGAGACGTGCACCTCTCTTTCATTTGTTGCAATATTTCAACGTATCAATTTTTATGGAAAAAGAATGGTTACTTTTCTGGGAAAGAAGAGATATGAATAGGCTTATGACAGCGCTTATTATAAATGAACAAAATAAAATTCAAAAACCAGTCATTGAGAACACATATTTTAAAAAACATGTATTCCATACTGCACTTTTTAAAGTACAAGAAAGACTTCATATTAGTGCAGTTATCTTCCCAACAATTGAAGGGAGAATGTATGGATTTTCGGTTTATCAATTTGAAACGTTACAACAGCGCATAGAACTAGGAAAAAAATTAGCATGGTTATTGTTTCATCCAATTTATAATGGTTCGTTTTATAAGTTTGCATTGCAAACTACACATACTGGGTCTAGAGAAGATTATGAAGTTTACGCAAAGGAAACTCGAAAGTCTTATACGCCAACACTTAGAGATATTTATCCTGTTATTTTACATGAAGAAATAAAAATGAGAGATTGGTTTTGTGCAAATATGAAAATGAATGTGCTATTTGTACCTGAAGAACCTAAAGGGGAAGTTAATATAACAGAATGGTATAGAAGAAAGAGAGAACAAATCTATAGGCTATCTATCGCAAATCGTTTTGCTAAAAGGATGGATGAGTTCATGATATAATAAAAAAGAAGTCCCGTCTTCCATTTTGAAGACGGGACTTCTTAATTTGAAACAATCCTGCTATGTGTGCTACAACTTTAATCTCAAAACGTAATGCTAGTAGGAGATTAAGGGTGACTTGAAATTTAACTGTTCGTAATAAAGTCTCGCTTTATGTAGCAGGGAAGTTTGGACCATCTAGCTTTGGATTGCCAGTCTCGGGTTTATTTTGTTGTTTGTTTTGGTTTTTCTTTTTTTCATTTTTGTTCTTTGCCATTGTAATACACCTCCTTTTTGTATTGTTACCATTTCTATAAATGACATACGAAATGATTTCTTTGACGAATAACAACTAGTTTTGTCATGTGGGCAGGAGTGGTGAATCATTCGGCGAAATTACATGACAAAGGAAAAGCAAAGAAGGAGGCGTTTTGTATATGGCGATGGTTCAGAAGGAAGATGTAATGAAAAAAATGGATCAAATGTTAAGTTCTCTCGATTTGCTGGAAATGAATATAGGGATTAGAATGAATCATGCATTAAAGGATGCGAGTGAAAAAATATGCAATAAGATAGAAATAACAGAAATGCATATTGAACATATGGAAAATAAATTAGTGCATCACGAAGAGAAAGGGAATTGGGTAAAGACATTTCAAAACGTCGTAGTGAGTGCATAATAAGGTGGGAAAGAAATGAAGAATGAAGCATTAATACAGTCTTCAGAAAAACTCATGCAGTATAATAATGAAGCGAATGTAAAAAAGAGAGAACTAACCGAATACGACTTTTATAAGGATATGAAACCGTTTGTAGATATGGTAGATGAGGAATTAAAGAAGTGGAAAGAATTAGCTTATAAGTGGATTAAAGAAGAAAAGCCAAAATATATACATGTACAGCAAATTGATCAAGTATATGATAATTTACAAACGAATGTGTTGCAATGCTTTGTAAATAAAGGTAAAGGTAAACGATTCTTTGAAACACACCAAGCCATTTCGTATACTTTGCAAAATATAGTTGAGCAATGTAAATAACAAGAGGGAGAGCCCTCTTGTTATTTTTATGCTTCTGTCATTGTTGTAGGTTTTGTTGCGCCGTTTATTTCTAATTCTTTTATTAATGTTCGATAATCTGATATGCATATTTTTCCTTCGAGATACCAATGTCTCGCAAAGTCTAATAATTCATTTGCATTCTCTGTGCAATACCCCTTTTTTTGAGAAAACGCTTGTTTTAAATCCCCTAATACCATGTTGATTCCTCCCCCATGAGAATCTTCTTCTTCATTATCATAGCATGGAAGGGTTTTCTTTTTTAATTTTTTAAAAATTTAAACTTCCGACAAAAATAGACAGATACTCCATCACACATATTATTTTATAGGTACATATTATATATGTAGAAACTTATGTGAAGGAGGAGAGAATGCATGTTTCAACAACCTAACTTATATCAGCAAACGAATCCATATGCACAGCAAAATATGTACCAATATAATACGGATACATATTTACGGTATAATATGTATCCTTTCGAGCCTTATTATGGAAATCAAAATTATTATCAACCGTTTGAAGTGTCCTTTATGAATCAAGCTCAACAACCACAACAGCAGCAGCAACCTTATGTGAATCAAGCTCAACAACCACAACAGCAGCAACCTTATGTGAATCAAGCTCAACAATCACAAGCTCAGCAACCATACATGAATCAACCACAGCAGCAGCCTTATATGAATTCGCAATATTATATGCCACCACCATCTCCGTATGCTAATCAACAAGCGATGTTTTATCCACCAAAACAACCGTACCCGACGCAGGGTAAGCAAAAGCAACAACAGCCAAGTCAGTTTTCTAGTTTTGTTTCTCAATTTAAAACATCAGATGGTAACTATGATGTAAATAAAATGATGAATACAGCTGGACAAATGATGAATGCGATGAATCAAGTGACAGGTATTGTAAAGCAAGTTGGAGGCTTTTTTGGTAAGTGATGTTGAAGGATTGTCTATAAAAACAATGTAAATGAAATAAAGGACTAGACAAATTTCCTTGTAATAAATGGGTATATATAACAAACGGCTTTCTCTCTTTTCTCATACTGTAAAGTGTAATCAGATTTTTTTAACGAGAGAGGAGAGAAAAAACTATGCATCATTGTCATCCTTGCTTTGGAGGGCATAAGCCTACAGGACCTATTTGTACGACTGCTCCTGTCATTCATCCGACGAAACAATGCGTAACACACTCTTTTTCAACAACGGTGGTGCCACACATTTTCCCAACACATACAACACATGTACATCATCAACAAATTAAAAACCAAAACTTCTTCCCGCAAACAAATTCAAATGTAAATGTTGTGGACCCAATCGACCCAGGATTCGGTGGCGGATGTGGACCGTGTGGCCATGGTCATCATCATCATCACCACGGTCATCAAATATCTCCATTTGGGCCAGGACCGAATGTATCACCGTTTGGACCAGGACCAAATGTATCACCGTTTTTACCAAACAATGTATCACCAGTAGGTCCAAATATCGGACCAAACGTTGGTGGAATATTTAAAAAGTAAATGATATGTTAGAACTAGCGAAATGCTAGTTCTTTTTTTGTAATTGGAGTGTTGATATGAAAGTTATTGCAGTAACAGGATATAAGCCATTTGAACTTGGAATATTTAAAAATGATCATCCAGGAGTGGAGTGTATAAAGAAAGCATTACACCGTAAATTAATCACTTTTGTAGAAGATGGTTTAGAATGGGTTATAATAAGCGGCCAATTAGGTGTAGAATTATGGGCTGCTGAAGTTGTTTTTGAAATGCAAGTAGAATATCCTGATTTAAAATTAGCGGTATTCACTCCGTTTTTAGAACAAGAAGAAAATTGGAAAGAAGATAATCGTGAATATTACGAATTTATTCTTTCTCAAGCAGACCATGTTGATAGTATCACGAAACGGAAGTATGAAAGCCCAGAGCAATTTAAATTAAAAAATCAATTTTTTATTGAAAAAAGTGATGCGCTTTTAGCGGTATACGATGAAGAAAAACCAGGAAGTCCCAAATATATTGTAGAATCAGCAAAGAAAAAAGGAGAAATAGAAAATTATCACAGTTATTTCATTCTTTTTTCTGATTTACAAGATATAATAGAAGAGGAACAGTGGAATAATGCAGAGTAATATGTAATATAGTACTCGTATATATGATTGACAAAAAGCATTGTTTCTGAAAAAATTTAGTTAATGAAAGTTTTGGTAAAAATTTGAGGTGAAGAAAATGATTTCGGATAAAATTAAATTAACAGCGAAAGATATTTTAGAAAAAGAATTTAAAACAGGTATGAGAGGTTATCAGCAAGAAGAAGTAGACAAGTTTCTTGATATGATCATTAAAGACTATGAAGCTTTCCACAAAGAGTTTGAGCAATTAAAGCAACAAAATGCTCGTTTAAAGCGTGAATTAGAGGAACAAAAACTAGCAGTAACGCAAGTTCCACAACAACCTGTACAAACACCAGTTGCACAACCGGTTTATAACAACACGAATACGGATATTTTAAAACGCTTATCTAACTTAGAAAAAGCTGTATTTGGAAGTAAGTTATACGAATGATGTAAGGTGGGAAAAGGTTTAAGCATTTTACATAGAAAAAAACGTTGCAAAATCTTTTTGTTTCCACTATACTAATGGATGTCATAACGTTTGGGTAATCGCTGCAACGCCAACGTTGTAGAGGAAAGTCCATGCTCGCACGGCCTGAGATGGCTGTAGTGTTCGTGCCTAGCCAATTCATAAGCTAGGGTATTCTGGCTGTAAGGCTGGTTTAACGGCAGGGAAAAAGCCTAAGTCCTTTCGGATATGGTTTGACTACCTTTAAAGTGCCACAGTGACGAAGTCCTTGAAGAAATGATAGGAGTGGAACGAGGTAAACCCCACGAGCGAGAAACCCAAATAATGGTAGGGGAATCTTTTCCAAGGAAATGAACGACGGGAAAGGACAGGTTTTATAACCTGTAGATAGATGATTGCCACCGGAGTACGAGGCGTGGGCCGTTTGTAGTACAAAGGAACAGAACATGGCTTACAGAACGTTATGAACCAACTATGAAATAACTCAGCTCTCCTTTGTTAGAGGAGGGCTTTTTATTTGTATGAAGTTATAAAGTATGAGTTAAAATGGTTAATGAGAAAATTTTTCGTAAAATGTAATAATTAATAGGACCAATTGCTATTAATTATTGTTTGAATATACATAAGAGGTGAATGCAAATGGGAAAAGTTACTTTAATTGCAACAGCGGCAATGGGTATTGAAGCGTTAGTTGCCCGAGAAGTTCGCGATCTTGGTTATGAATGTCAAGTAGAAAACAGCAAAGTAACATTTGAAGCAGATGAAAAGGCGATTTGTCGTACGAACTTATGGGTACGTACTGCGGACCGTGTAAAAATTAAAGTTGGCGAATTTAAAGCAACGACATTTGATGAGCTATTTGAAAAAACAAAAGCATTAAACTGGGGAGATTATATTCCAGAGAATGGTGAATTCCCTGTTATCGGTAAATCTTTAAAATCTGAATTATTCAGTGTTTCGGATTGCCAACGTATCGTTAAAAAAGCTGTCGTTGAAAAATTAAAAACAACATATAAACGTACAACTTGGTTTGAAGAAGATGGTCCGTTATTCCGTATCGAGATTGCAATGCTCAAGGATATTGCAACATTAACAATTGATGCGAGCGGTGTTGGGCTTCATAAACGTGGATACCGTATGGATCAAGGGGAAGCTCCGTTAAAAGAAACATTAGCTGCGTCTTTAATTAAATTAACAAACTGGAAGCCAGATCGTCCATTTGTTGATCCATTCTGTGGATCAGGTACAATTCCGATTGAAGCAGCATTAATTGGACAAAACATTGCACCAGGATTTAACCGTGGTTTCGCATCTGACGAGTGGGGCTGGGTAGGGAAACAAAACTGGCGTGAAGCTCGTCAAGAAGCTGAAGATTTAGCGAACTATGATCAACGATTACAAATCATTGGATCAGATATTGATCATCGTATGATTCGAGTTGCTCAAGATAACGCAGAAGAAGTAGGCTTAGGCGATTTAATTACATTTAAACAAATGCAAGTAAAAGATTTCACAACAAAAGAGGATTATGGCTACGTTGTAACGAATCCTCCATACGGAGAACGTTTAAGTGAAAAAGCACTTGTTGAACAACTGTATAAAGAAATGGGACAAGTATTCCGCCCATTAGATACATGGTCAGCGTATGTATTAACAAGCTACGAAGCATTTGAGAAGTGTTACGGAAAAGATGCGTCGAAGAAGCGTAAGCTGTTTAACGGATTTATCCGTACAGATTACTACCAATACTTCGGAAAACGTCCACCGCGTAATTCATAGTATAAAACTCCTCTAGCGCGCATATACTGGCTATTATGTAATGCGTAAAGGAGGAAGTCATATGGATAATTTTCAATTATCAATGATTCAAAAAGCTATTCACCGTACGTATGATGAGCTCGGAAAAGAAGTGGATAGTCAAGGTGCGATTGTAGATGAAATACAAAAAGCACAAGAAGAATATTTGTCAGCTCTTTCACATGAAACAGCGATTGATAAACGGTATTTAAAGTCATTAATATAGAAGAAAATTTTCCTTTTTCGAAAGGGAAATTTTTTTTCGTGAATTTCTATGTATTGCAACAGGGGAAAGTGGCTGCACACATATGCGTAGCAGTTGCTATTATCTTTTTATAGAAAAACTTTTTGGTTGGAGGCTAAGGATGTTTACTGAGAAGAGATTACCATTTGAAGTAGGAAAACAAGATAATTTTTATGATAAGTTGAATGAGTGGATTGGAGATGTGTTTTACGACATCCTTCCGGAAAAAGGCTTTGAAGAGCGTGATGAACAAATTTTTATGGCGTTTCAGTTAGAACGCGCTTTCCAAGAAAAGAAAGTTATGTTCGCAGAAGCTGGTGTAGGAACAGGGAAAACAATTGTATATCTTCTATATGCAATTTGTTACGCGCGTTATACTGGGAAACCAGCTATTATTGCTTGTGCAGATGAAACGTTAATTGAGCAGCTTGTGAAAGAAGAAGGGGACATCGCTAAGTTATCTGAAGCATTAGGGCTATCTGTTGATGTAAGGCTTGCAAAATCAATGGATAATTATTTATGCTTACGTAAACTTGAAGATGTTATGAGTGGACGAGCTCCAGAAGTAATTGAAGACGTATATTACGAGTTACCACAGTTTGTATTCGATCATGGTACGATGCAAAACTTTACTCACTATGGTGACAGAAAAGAATTTCCACTTTTAAATGACGAAGAATGGTCAAAAGTAAATTGGGATTACTTCCAAGATTGCTTTACTTGTGATTCTCGTCATCGTTGTGGACAAACTCTTTCTCGTGAACATTATCGTAAAGCAGCAGATTTAATTATTTGTTCTCAAGATTTCTATATGGATCATATTTGGACGTACGATGCTCGTAAGCGTGAAGGGCAAATTCCATTATTACCAGAAAGTAGTTGCGTTGTATTCGATGAAGGACATCTTGTAGAATATGCAGCTCAAAAAGCTTTAACATACTGTTTAAAGCAAACGATGATGGAGCAACTATTAACGAGATTGCTACAAAACGATATTCGTGAGGAGTTTGCACATTTAGTAGAAGAAACAATTTGGCAAACTGAACGATTCTTTGATGTGTTACAAGAGAATAAAAAGGAAATTGCCGGTTCTGATCGTCTAGAAATTACTGTGACAGAAAAAGTAACAGCTGAAGCGAAACGACTTTATGCAAAAATCGGTGAAGTTGGAGATGCATTAGTATTCGAAAGTGAAATGCATACAGTAAACACGTATGATTTAAATATTGTTGATGAGCATTTAGATGTATTAGAACATTCACTTCGTCTGTTCATGCACGAGAAAAATGTAATTACTTGGGGTGAAGAAGGTGATGGTGCCTTCACGTTAGTTATTATGCCGCGTGCAGTTGAAGAAGTGTTACAAGAGAAAGTATTCTCGAAGAAAATACCGTATATTTTCTCTTCTGCGACATTATCGAACAACGATTCATTCGCTTTCACAGCTAATAGCCTAGGGGTAAAAGATTACTTGTCATTCTCAGTTGCTTCACCGTTTGATTACGAAGAGCAAATGACAGTAAACTTACTATCACATACGAAAGAAAATGAATGGGAAAGAAAGTGTCAATATACACTTGAAAATATACAAAAAACAAATGGACGTACGCTTGTATTATTCCGTACAACGCAAGAGCTTGCAGCGTTCAAAGAGTATGTAAGTAAAGAGCAAATGTCGGTTCCGTTCTTATATGAAGGAGATCAGGAAATTAGCCAGCTCGTTTCTCGTTTCCAAAATGAAGAAGAGACTGTACTTTGTGCGGTTCATTTATGGGAAGGTTTAGATATTCCTGGTTCATCATTATCGCACGTTATTATTTGGTCTTTACCATTCCCTCCAAACGATCCTGTGTTTGAAGCGAAACGTAAGCACGTAAATGATCCATTCTGGGATGTAGATGTACCATATATGATTTTACGACTTCGTCAAGGAATTGGGCGTTTAATTCGTACAAGTGAAGATAAAGGTGCTATATCAATTTTCTTATCTGATTCAGAAGATGAGAAAGTAGTTGCAGCTGTGAAAAATGTACTGCCAGTAGAAGGTAAAGAATTATAAGGAGAAAGCTTGGCGCTCGCCAAGCTTTTTTTCTATTATAAAAGGAATTTATGTTTCTGTGTCGAATTAAATTTGAGGTAGAAAAAGGAGGCTTTTATACGATGACAGTTGCTACATATGAAGTAGAAAAACAATTTTTAACATACGTGAAGAAGATACAAAATTACGGAGAAGCATTAAGTTTAATGTTTTGGGATTTAAGAACAGGTGCACCCAAAAAAGGTGTAGATCAGCGTTCAGAAGTAATTGGTATGCTTTCGTCAGAAGTGTTTGCTATGTCGACTTCAGATGAGATGGGAAACTATTTAACAGAGCTTGAAGCTTTAATACGTGAAGATAAACTTTCTGAAACAACCAAGAAAATGGTTGTAGAGTGTCGGAAAGAATATGATAGAAATAAAAAAATTCCACAAGCTGAATATGAGGCTTATGTGAAATTAGAAGCGAAAGCAGAGAGTGTGTGGGAAGAAGCTCGTGAAAAATCTGATTTCGAAATGTTCCGCCCATACTTAGAAAAAATTGTTGAATTTAAAAAGAAATTTATTACATATTGGGGTTATGAAACATATAAATATAATACATTATTAGACATGTATGAGCCAGGTATTACAGTAGAAGTTTTAGATCACGTATTTGGTCAACTTCGTGAGCGCATCGTGCCGCTTGTAAAAGAAATCTCTGAGTCTAAAAAAGGATTAAAAACAAGTGCTTTATCGGAACAATTTTCAAAAGAAAAACAAAAGAACTTTACATTAGAACTATTAAAGCAATTGAATTATGACTTTGAAGCAGGTCGTCTTGATGAAACAGTGCATCCTTTCGAAATTACATTAAATAGAGGGGATGTTCGTATTACGACACGCTATGATGAAAAAGATTTTCGTATGGCTGTTTTTGGAACGATTCATGAATGTGGTCATGCAGTATATGAACAAAATATTGCAGAACAATTTGAAGGTACACCACTTTGCAGTGGTACATCTATGGGTATTCACGAATCACAATCATTATTCTTTGAGAACTTTATCGGCCGTAATAAATCATTCTGGAAGAAAAATTATGATTTATTAAAAGAGTATAGCAATGGTCAATTTGATGATATGTCAGTCGATGAATTTTATAATGCAATTAACGAATCGAAGCCGTCATTCATTCGTATAGAAGCAGATGAGCTTACATACCCGCTTCATGTTATGGTGCGTTATGAATTAGAGAAAGAATTATTTGATGGTACATTACAAGTGAAGGACTTACCAGCAGCTTGGAATGATAAGATGGAAGCATATTTAGGAATTCGTCCGGAAAATGATGCACAAGGTGTATTGCAAGATGTTCACTGGGCTGGTGGCTCATTTGGATACTTCCCATCTTATGCGCTTGGTTACATGTATGCAGCGCAATTTAAGCAAAGAATGTTAAAAGACATTCCGAACTTTGATGCATTATTAGAAGAAGGAAACGTAACACCGATTCGTGAATGGTTAACAGAACATATTCACCAATATGGTAAAACGAAAAAGCCGCTTGAAATTTTAGAAGATGTAACAGGTGAAGGCTTAAATGCAAACTACTTAGCCGATTATTTAGAAGCGAAATATAAAGAGATTTATGAGTTGTAAAAAAAGAGCTGCTTAATTGCAGCTCTTTTTTAAAGGGGGATGGGAGAATGGACTATACATATACAGTAATGACGCAAGAAGAAGCAGAAGAAATTGCATACAACTGGCATTATGAAGGGAAATATTCCTTTTACGATATAGAGGCAGATGAAGAAGATTTAGCTGAATTTTTACATGATGAAAGTAGAGGGAATCATACATTTTCTGTGAAGGAAAATGGCACTCTCATTGGTTATTTTACTGTTTGTAAAATAAATGACGGAACGGTTGATATTGGTCTTGGAATGAGACCTAATATAACTGGGAACGGATTTGGTTTACAGTTCTCAAACGCTATACTAGCTTTTAGTAAAGAAAAATATGGATGCAAGTATATAACACTATCAGTAGCTATATTTAATGAGAGAGCGATTAAAGTGTATAAAAGGGCAGGATTTGAAGTAGTTGGAACGTTTATACAGAAAACAAATGGTAGTTGTTTTGAGTTTTTGAAAATGAATTATATATGTAAAAATGATTAAAAAACAGAAGAATCTCCTTCTGTTTTTTTATGCAGAAATAAATCATACTTTTTGTAATTGGAAGTTTTGAAATTTTGGAAGAGGATGTGTATGATTGAAGTTTAATAGTAAATAGCAAGTTTAGTAAGGAGAGACAGCATGAGTATAATTAAAACGAAAAATGAAATAGAGTTAATGCATGAATCTGGAAAATTACTTGCTTCATGTCATAGAGAAATTGCGAAGATGATGAAACCAGGTATTACTACAAAAGAAATTAATACGTTTGTTGAAGCATATTTAGAACAGCATGGTGCAACGTCTGAGCAGAAAGGGTACAACGGATATCCATATGCGATATGTGCATCTGTAAACGATGAAATGTGTCATGCGTTTCCGGCCGATGTTCCTTTAACTGAGGGTGATATTGTAACAATTGACACGGTAGTAAACTTAAATGGGGGTCTTTCAGATTCTGCTTGGACGTATAGAGTTGGAAAAGTTTCTGATGAAGCAGAAAAGTTGTTGTTAGTAGCTGAGAATGCTTTGTATAAAGGAATTGACCAGGCGGTAATTGGTAATCATGTAGGAGATATTGGCTATGCAATTGAAAGTTATGTAACAAATGAAGGTTTTTCTGTTGCAAGAGACTTTACGGGACATGGAATCGGTAAAGAGATTCATGAAGAACCAGCAATTTTTCATTTTGGGAAACAAGGACAAGGACCTCAGTTACAAGAAGGAATGGTAATTACAATTGAACCGATTGTAAATATAGGTATGCGATATTCTAAAGTAGATTTAAATGGGTGGACTGCACGAACGATGGACGGGAATTTATCAGCTCAATATGAGCATACAATTGCGATTACAAAAGATGGGCCAATCATTTTAACGAAGTTGTAATTGGAAATGAAAGAGTTTGCAAAACTCGAACAAAAATAGTAGTTTTTAAAAATTTGTACGTGTTTTTTCGATAAATGCTTTTCAAAGCATAAAAAGTACGTTATAATCCTTCTATAAAATAAATAGTTAGCTACACTCATATAATCGCGGGGATATGGCCTGCAAGTTTCTACCGAAGTACCGTAAATACTTTGACTATGAGTGAGGACGAATATAATTGCTTGTTTAGCATTCTTTTTTTGCGAAACTCCAAAAGCGCGTCTCTCACTTGTAACGAGTGGTGGTGGCTTTTGGAGTTTTTTTATTGCATAAGAGGGGGAACAAACATGAAAGTATTACAAGAAAAGATTTTGAACGAAGGAAAGGTTTTATCTGGTGACGTATTAAAGGTAGATGCTTTTTTAAATCATCAAATTGATCCAGTACTTATGCAAGAAATCGGAAAAGAATTTGCTAAACGTTTTAAAGAAGAGAACATTACAAAAATCGTGACGATTGAATCTTCAGGCATTGCACCAGCAGTTATGGCTGCATTAGAGCTTGGTGTAAAAGTAATTTTTGCACGAAAACGTAAATCGTTAACGTTACAAGATAATATGTACGTTGCAAACGTATATTCATTTACAAAACAAGAAACAAATGAAATTTCATTATCTCGAAATCATATCGATGAAAATGATCGTGTATTAATCATCGATGACTTTTTAGCAAACGGTCAGGCTGCTTTAGGTTTAATGAGTTTAGTAGAGCAAGCTGGAGCGAGTATTGCAGGAATTGGAATTGTTATTGAAAAAGCATTTCAAGATGGAGGAAAGAAGCTTCGTGAACAAGGCGTTCGTGTTGAATCACTAGCAGAAATTGCATCACTTGATAACGGCACAGTTACATTTGTACAGCAAGAAACTGCGGAGGTGAAATAAACGATGAAGCAGCATCCATTTAAAATTGCATCGCTTGGTATGCAGCATATGCTTGCAATGTATGCTGGAGCAATTATCGTTCCGCTTATTGTGGGCGGTGGACTTGGTTTAAATCAAAAAGAATTAACATATTTAGTCTCAATTGATTTATTAATGTGCGGCGTTGCAACAATTTTACAAGCATTATCAAATCGCTTTTTCGGTATTGGACTTCCCGTTGTACTCGGTTGTACATTTACAGCCGTTGGACCGATGATTGCGATTGGAAAACAATACGGTGTGTCTTCAATTTATGGAGCAATTATTGCTGCTGGGTTATTCGTTGTTATTTTTGCGAAATTATTTGGAAAACTTGTAAAACTGTTTCCACCTGTTGTAACAGGATCTGTTGTTACTGTAATTGGAGTTACACTTGTTCCAGCAGCAATTAATGACATGGCTGGAGGAGTAGGAAGTAAGGATTTCGGTAGTCTTGAAAATTTAGCATTAGCATTTGGTGTGTTATTATTTATCATCATTATGTATCGTTTCTTTGATGGATTTATTCGTTCAATCTCTATTTTACTAGGTCTATTGTTCGGTACTATCGTTGCAGCGTTTATGGGGAAAGTAAGTTTGCAAGCGGTTGGAGAGGCGGATTGGTTCCACGGTATTCAACCATTTTACTTTGGTACACCAACATTTGAATTAACACCAATTATTACGATGATTCTCGTTGCTTGTGTAGGGATTGTAGAAGCAACGGGTGTATACTTTGCATTATCTGATATTTGCAATAAAAAAATCGGTGAAAAAGAATTAACAAAAGGCTATCGCGCAGAAGGATTAGCGATGGTGTTAGGTGGCATTTTCAACGCGTTCCCATATACAACATACTCTCAAAACGTAGGACTTGTTCAATTAACTGGAGTAAGAAATCGCGTTATTATTTATACTTGCGGTGGTATGTTAATCGCACTTGGTTTCATTCCTAAAATCGCAGCTATTACAACAATTATTCCGAAATCAGTACTGGGCGGTGCGATGTTAGCGATGTTCGGTATGGTTATGGCATATGGTATTAAAATGTTAAGTAGCGTTGACTTCGGAAGACAGGAAAACTTATTAATCGTTGCATGTTCTGTCGGAATTGGGCTTGGCGTAACAGTCGTTCCTACATTATTTTCACAACTCCCAGAAAGCATTCGTATTTTAACAGATAACGGAATTGTACTTGGAAGTGCGTCAGCAGTACTTTTAAATATCGTATTTAATATGGTGCCGCAGCGCAAAGTGAAAGTAGAAGAAGAGCCAGTATCTATGCAAAGTGCAGTAAGAGAAGCGTAAAAAAGCAAGGTCTCGTTATGAGACCTTGCTTTTCTTTTTAAGTGGCATCATTTTCCCGTAAGTACCAAGACGCCAAATGTACTCAAGTGGCCCGTATTGGTAATGTGAAAGCCACCAGCGGCTAATAAAGATTTGTAACGTGTAGAAACTAATGCAGAATATTGGTCCAACCCATAATGGAGCAGGATAATAATTTTTAAGAAATAGACCAAATACAAGTAATGTAACAATTGTATGCGAGATGTAATTTGTTAATGCCATTCGTCCAACGTATTGGAATGGACGTAATAACGTTTGCCATTTTTCTTTTTGTAATAAACGCATTAGTGTGAAAATGTAGAATATGAATAACGTTTTTCCGCTAAACATTGTAAAGACCTGCATATAAATTGGTTCATAAAATGGTTTTGATAAGAAGTAACGAACCATGAAGAACCACATTGGTAATGTAAAAAGGAACATAATAATTTGCCATTTTTTAAGCTTTGGATCTAACTCTTTCGCGCGGCGGAAAATATCCTTTTTGCCGGCGTATAAACCAAGTAAAAACAGCCCAACTGTTTCTGGGAGCATAAGTAAATTTAATCCAATTCCATCAGCGTAAAATGCATGGAAACGATTTTGTATTTGTGACAGCCAGTCTTCTAATGGCATGATAGGTAAGGAAAAACCTAGCTCTTCCTTTGGTACCAATGCAACCGTAATACCAGCCATTAGCATAATGAATTGAAAAATACTCAATAAAACGATAGCCCATATTAAAATAGTACGAGGTTCTCTCTTATAAAATAAAAATAAGAAAAATCCAGCAATCGCATAAGTATGTAAAATGTCTCCGTCCCATAAAAGAACGTAATGTAAGAAACCGAATAATAATAAAATAAGTAAGCGGCGAACAAATAAAATTTTTGGATGATCTGTTTTCGCTTCAGCACGACTCATAAAAATATAAAAACCTAATCCGAATAAAAACGAAAAAATTGTATAAAATTTCGTTTGAATAAACATATCGTAAAATAGGCGAATGTAGCTGTCTATCCCTTCGTAAATTCCTGAAAGATCACGTGAGTCAACCCCAGCGATAACAGGCCAATTCACAAGAAAAATACCTAGTACAGCTATTCCTCTAATAATATCAATGGAGTGTATCCTCTCGCCTTGTGTGAGATTTTGTGTCATTTTTTTCCTCCTTGTTAAGTAATTCCCTTTTATTATACGAAATGTAAGGTGGAGGGGATAGGGGATATTTCCATTTTTTTAAACTGTTAAGTTATGTAGGATGAGATATAATAAGAGTGCACAACAAGTTTTAACCTTTTTCAAAACAGGCAGTAAAGCTCCTTCTTATAAGGAGCTTTCTTTATGAAAAGTGTTGATAATGATTCTCTTTAATGATAAACTGTATTCAAAAGTGATAATCATTATCAAAAAAAGGTTGGTGCGTAAGTATGGTATATGCATTAGTAGCAGGTACAGTCGCTGTATATGCAGTTATTGCGAAGTATGTTTTAAATGGAGTAGGAACAGCAAAATGAGTGATATGACATAAAATCCCTTTCATTTGTAAAAAGAATGAAAGGGATTTTTTATTTTTAATGAGAATATGCTGAAAATTTAGTATGATAGTAAAGTGAAACTGTAATCAATGGGTAGGTGTAACTCTCACTGGTTATGAGCTCGCAAATAGCGGGGAAAAGTATATACATCTTGGATAAAGGGGAACAAGGGGATGACAAACATAGTACAGACAAACGGTATGAAAAAACTTGTTTGTTTTTATGAAGAGTGGCAAAAACACGGCGATGCAGAGAATAGTTTAAAGTTGTTTGAGGTAATTCAAAAATATAAACAAGAACAGCTTATGATAGCGTTCTGCGGTCACTTCTCTGCAGGGAAATCAACGATAATGAATCATCTATATAAAGCGCAGTTGTTACCGACAAGTCCAATTCCGACAAGCGCTAACGTTGTCAAAATTGAAAAAGGAATGGATCGTGTTGTTGTAACGGTTAAATCTGGAGAGCAGTACGAATATGACGGTGCATATTCAGCAGAAGAATTAAAACAAATTTGTAAAGACGGCGATGAAGTAATTGGTGTTCATATTTATCGAAACGACGCGCCGATTCCTGAAGGGGTTATGTTAGTTGATACACCAGGGATTGATTCAACAGATGATGCCCATCAATTAGCGACAGAGTCGACACTTCATCTGGCAGATGTCATTTTTTATATGATGGATTATAATCACGTCCAATCGGAAGTGAATTTACAATTTGTTAAAGAATTGAAACAACGTAATAAAACGGTTTATCTCGTTGTAAATCAAATAGATAAACATAAAGAAAATGAATTATCGTTTGAGAATTATAAAGATAGTGTAAAACAATCATTCTCTAACTGGGATATTGAAGTAGATGGTGTTTATTATACGTCATTACGAATGATGAACCATCCACATAATGAAATTAGAAGCTTAGAAGCGTTAATTACTTCTATTATGAAAGAAAAAGAGCAGTATGTAAGGACTGGAATGGAGCGAGAAACAGAATATTTAATGGGAGAACATTTCTCGTTTATTGTTTCTGAAAATGAAAAAGCTCTCTTGAAATATGAGGAAGAGTTAGCATCACCACTTTCTATTTCAGAGGTAGTTGAAAAGAAGGAAGAGTTAACGGAAGCGAAAAATCGTGAGGCAAGTAAAGAATCTCATGTGAGAAACGAATTTATAAAAGGTTTACAAGCTATATTAGATAACGCTTATTTAATGCCATTTGAAATGAGAGAATTGGCAAATGCATATTTAGAAACGAAATTAACAAAATTTAAGGTCGGTTTGCTATTTTCGAAAGGAAAGACGGAGCAAGAAAAACAAAGACGTGTAGAGGCGTTTTATTCTGCCCTTCAAAAGACTGTTGAAACGCAGCTTGATTTTCATGTGAAGGAATTTATTGTAGCCTTCTTAAAAGAAGAAGGATTGTTCACGGAGGAAATTGGGAAAGACATATATGGGTTAGAAATTGCTTTCGGACCAGAAATGTTGGCCGAAGTAATTAAACAAGGTGCAGGTTTCACAGGTGATTACTTACTTCTTTATACAGCGGATGTAGCGAATGAACTGAAGAAACGTTATTTTATAAAAGCACAGCAAATTTTTGATAAAAGTGCGGTCGTTTTAAAGCAAAAGGTGAGGGAAGCAGTTGCTCGTATTGAAGAAGAGATTGAAACATATACGATGTTGCAAACGGCGAAAGAAACACAATTACAATACAGTAACAATTTGGAGGCATATGAAGACTATTTACGAAATGTTTGGCACGATCATGTTGCTACGCCTGAAGGGCTGCAAATAGATGAGATATTGCAAAGGGAAAAGCAAATTGTTAGTGAGAAATTTACACTACAAGAGCAGGAAATCGTAAGCGATAACGTAGCGGTTCATGAAGAAGAGCTGAAAGGAACGGCGGCTTTAAATATTCAGCGGATATTAGAGAAAGTGAAAAAAGCTGAAACGATATTAGAGCCATTGCCAGCGCTGAAACATGTACAGCAAGAGGTAATAGAGAAAAGAAGACGTGTGGAAACAAAACAATTTACAGTAGCGTTATTCGGGGCATTTAGTGCTGGAAAATCATCATTTGCCAATGCCTTACTCGGTGAGAAAGTACTTCCTGTATCACCAAACCCGACGACGGCAACGATTAATCAAATTTTGCCGGTTACAGAGGAAAAACCACACGGAACAGTAATTGTTCAGTTTAAATCAAAGCAAGCGTTATTAGAAGATATGAAAGCTGTTTATAAGCTGTTTCATTATGAGATTGCTACGTTAGATGAAGCGTTAGCACAAATTGATAAAGTTATGAAATATCCTTCACCAACTGGGAAGCAAAAAACAACATTTAGCTTTTTACGAGCGGTACAAAAAGGATATGATGCAGTTTCTACTTATTTAGGAGAACAAGTACAAGTTACATTAGAAGAGTTCTCTGATTATGTAGCGAATGAAGAGAAATCATGCTTCGTTGAGTATATGGAACTTTATTATGATTGTGCTTTAACAAGGCAGGGAGTAGCGCTTGTAGACACACCTGGAGCGGATTCTATTAATGCTCGCCATACGGATGTTGCATTCCAGTATATTAAAAACGCAGATGCTATTTTATTTGTAACATATTATAATCATGTATTCTCTCGTGCTGACCGGGAATTTTTAATTCAGCTTGGTCGTGTAAAGGATACTTTTGCCCTTGATAAAATGTTCTTCTTAATTAATGCGGCGGATTTAGCAGAGTCTGAAGAAGAACTTGAAATGGTAAAAGGTTATATCGCAGATCAGCTGCTGCAATACGGTATTAGAAATCCGCGTTTATTTGCAATTTCAAGTTTATGTGCGCTTGAAGAGAAACAAGGAAAGAATGTTGAAAAAGAGAAGTATGGTATTTTACAAAACTCTGGGATTACGAAGTTTGAGGAATCATTTACGTCCTTTATGATGAGAGATTTAATGCTTGTTTCTGTGCATGCTCTATATGGTGCTTTGCAAGGGGCAGATCAGCTTTTAGTAAACATGATAAAGGGTGCAAAACAGGGGAATGAAGAGAAAGAGAAGCAAACGAAAAAATATGAAGCAGAGCGTGATCAACTACTTCATATCATTTCATCATATAGTGTACTTGCTGAAGAACAGGCGATGCAAAATGAAGTGAAAGAGTTGCTTTATTACGTGCAACAGCGTCTATTCCTGCGCTATAACGATGTGTTTACTGAATTTATTAATCCGGCGTCACTTCGAACGGATGGAAATGTGAAAACACAATTGCAACAGTGTGTTATGGAATTAGTAGCATTTATTCAGCATGATTTATTGCAAGAAATGCGTGCGACATCATTACGCCTTGAAAAATGGATAGACGAAGCGATGAAGCGTGCAAAGGGCGAAATTGTAGTGAACTGTAAAGTAGAAAATGAATCAATTTCTATGAATGGAATAGTGGAGTATGAATATAAAGATATTACACATAAAGAACCGTTCCCTTCAGTTGAAATAAAAGATTTCAAAAAAGCACTGGCACATTTTAAAAATGAGAAAAGCTTTTTTGAAAAGAATGACAAAGCTTTTATGCAAGAAGACGCTAAATCTGTATTAGAACCGTTCGTATCAAACTATGTAGCTGATGAAAAAGATTTATTTGTTCATCATTATAAGCAAGAGTGGGATATGAAGTGGAACTTATTCCAAAAAGTGATGCAGCAAGATGTGATGAACTATTATGAAAGTATATTGTTTGCATTGGCTGAAACGATCGATGTATCTCTATATGAACAAAGTAAAGAACAATTGCAAAAGCAGTTAGTAGAGATTGAAAAAGAAATTTATGTTATATAGTCGTTATGAGAAAAAGATTCGTTCAATTTTCTTTTGCAGTACAGTATCTAAAGATTTTACAAATCCAGCAAATTCATCGGTAGAAATCATATGAGTAAGAACGAGTCGTCTGCCATCTGGTGTTTCACCGCATAAGACGAATGAAGAAAATTCATATGTTTTGTTTTCAACTACTAATTTTGGATAGGAATACGTGTCGCTTTTCTTCTTCTTTCCATCAATAGAGATGACGTTGCATTTTTTCTCATTGTTGTCCATGGTGAATCCCTCCTTTCTATTACTTATGGTAGACAAGGAGGGTTTAGAACAATAGAGAAGGGGGAATTTTTTATGTCTGTTGTAATAGAACGTATTCCAAAAGAGGCTATACCGAAGTCTTTATTGCTACTTGCTGATCCAAGTGAACGGCAAATAGCTACATATGTACAAAGAGGATTAACATACGTAGCTAAGCAGGGGGGGAGCGTTATCGGTGTATATGTTCTTTTGGAAACAAGGCCAAAGACGATGGAAATCATGAATATTGCGGTTGCAGAGCATTTACAAGGAAAAGGGATTGGGAAGAAGCTATTAAGGCATGCTGTAGAAACTGCTAAAGGATATGGTATGTCAAAACTTGAAGTTGGTACAGGCAATTCTAGTGTTTCACAACTTGCTTTATATCAAAAATGTGGATTTCGTATTTTTTCTATTGATTTTGATTACTTTTCGAAGCATTATGAAGAAGAGATTATTGAAAATGGGATTGTATGTCGTGATATGATCCGGCTTGCAATGGAATTGAATAAAAACGTATAACTATTTAGGGGGAAGAGAAGATGGAAGTACATAAAGCAATTACAGCACATTCTCGTAAACAAAATGAAAGTGTAAAAGCATGTTTACAATTAGATGCACAGCGTGAAGCAGCTATTGAAGCTGCCGTATCTCTTGCGTCAAATGGGAAAGAATTTTCGGTTGATGTCATTAATGTTGTAACGAAGCAAATTAATGATCTTGCAAAAAATGGTGTTACCTTGCAGCGTAAATATGTTACAGAAGAAATGGTTATGGAGTATGTAAGTCGTTTGAAAAAGAAAGAAGGTCGTTAAAGATGATAGTTACAGTCGAATGGTTACGTGAGCATATAGAAGATGAGAATGTCCGTATAATCGATTGTCGTTTTGATTTAGCGAATCCTAATTGGGGTAGAGAAAAGTATGAAGAAGGACATATTCCTCATGCGTTATATTTTGATTTGAATTTAGATTTATCAAGTCCTATAGCAGAACATGGTGGCCGCCATCCTTTACCAAATATTGAGGAGTTTGCAGACAAGCTTTCGGAAGCTGGTATTGATGAGCATACGACAGTAATTGCGTATGACAGTCAAGCCGGTGCAAATGCTGCTCGTTTATGGTGGTTATGTAACTATGTAGGACATGAGAAAGTATATATATTAGATGGTGGTTTCCCGGCTTGGAAAGAGAATGGACTACCGACAACAACGGAAATTCCTGTTGTTATACGAAAAACATTCAAAACAAACATACAAGATCATATGCTTGTAACGATGGAAACGGTCAGAGAGAATATCCGTGCAGGTGCGGATGTTACATTAATTGATTCAAGAGAGCCGAAACGTTATGCTGGTGTAGAGGAACTTGTCGATCATAAAGCAGGTCATATTCCGACAGCGGTAAACCATTTTTGGAAGGATGGAATGTTGCAATCAGGACAATTTAAGAATGGAGCTGGGCAACAAGAACGCTTCCAAAATCTTTCGAAAGATAAGGAAACCATTGTATATTGTGGTTCTGGTGTTACAGCGTGCCCAAATATCGTTGCATTAAAATTAGCTGGATTCCAAAATGTTAAATTGTATGCAGGTAGCTGGAGTGATTGGATTTCTTATCCAGAAAATCAAATTGCAAAAGAAGAAGATTAATCACTTGCATGCAAAAATAATTTGTATTAAAATAAGGTCACAAGCAAGAGATTGCTCGAAAAACTTTGTATTTTACACATTGGAAACAATGTGATAATATAACGACAAGTAAATAATACATCCTGCGGTGTACGTAACTTATTTATGTCTAAAACCGATGTTAGTTATACGGAAGCTCAATATTTAGCGACCATCATCAAGCCTTCCTTGTGGAGGAAGATGTACGGTAACTGTGAGGGCATCCACCTGCGAGTAGCGGGTTTTTGGACATTTACGAGGAGCGGCACGTGCGGGGGTCTTATTTCAACTAACCTTATATAAAATTCCTACGGTGTACGTAGCTTATGCATGTCTTAAACCAATAAGTTTAATATGGAAGTTCAATATTTAAATGTAGCTAACATGCCATCTTTTTAAGAAGGAAGTTACAAACATTTGTGAGAGCATCCACCTGTGAGAGCAGGTTTATGGACATCTAGAGAGAACGGCATATGTGGGGCTATATAAAAACCTTACGTTTTATACGTAAGGTTTTTTTGTTGCATAGATATATCAATATTATCTTGATTCACCTGTGAAGTTTCCGTAATAAATGTAGCACTTTCTGTCTTCATCAATCTCTCTTGAATCTAAGGAGAACTCCATAGACATGCCGTCTCGCTGAATATATATAATATCTGAATGAAGAGATGGTAAAATTTCTTCATAGTTCCATACATCTTGACTATCTACTATGTTTGAACTCGTTTCACTTAGTTCTCTAATTTCAAAACCGATGTAGGAGTATGTAGGGTCTGAAGGGTCATTTGCGAAAACTTCTTTTTGAATATAAATAACTGCTGTTCCGTCTGGATCAACCGAAGTTGCAGTAACAACATAAGTATTTTTCTCTTTAATAAAATATTCACAAGTCATGCGTGCGATAATTTCAGAATTAGAAATATTGGCGTAGTTCCATAAAGCAGGATACCCTTTCGTTTCATCATTAAGTCGATATTCTAAGCGCATTTAATCCCTCTTCTTCCTTTTTCTTCTACTTTATCATGCCATCCTATATAATAGGAATAGAATTTAAAAAGGGGAGTGCGAAGGTGACAAAAACGAAATGGCTAGTAGGTGGTGTCGTAACGTCTTTAATGACTGGCACTTTATTTGGTTGCGCACAAGATCTTCCCCCAAAACCAAATGATAATAGTTGTTCTGATTGGGATTGGGATGATGAACTTGGGGTATGGCAGTGTGATGATAGTAGTTCAGGTTATCGTGGGCATTATTTCTATGGTGGGCGATACTATCAAAATAAATCCACTTTTAAAAATTCATCGGCGTTTAAATCGTATCAATCGTCTGCTGAATTTAAAGGTGGAATTGGAAGCGGTTCAAAGGGAGGATTTGGGGGCTAAAATATGTCGCAATACATAAGGGATCGAAAAGAATTTTATTTAAAATATCCGGATTTTTGGTCGGATTTATATGAATGTGAGTATAGTTTGTTTCATGTTTTTTCTATAACAAATCAGACTTTGGACCAATTACACTTAGCGACTGAACGAATGGGGAAAATATTTTTTAAGACTGCTAGACTGCTGCGTAATTTAAGTGACGAACAGCTTCTAGATCTTGGCTTTCCATCCGCGAGTTTATCTTTCATTAGAATGAAAGGGCTCTATCCTGAATCTGTAATTTCGCGATTTGATTTTGCTGTAACAGAGGATAACAAAATCAAAATGCTTGAGTTTAATAGTGATACACCAACTTTTATTGTGGAATGTTTTCAAATGAATGGGAAAGTATGTGGAAATCTAGGCTATGATGATCCAAACTCGGATCAAGAACGATTGCTATCTTCTGGTGTAACGAAAGCAGTAATGGAAGCGACAAAGGGATTAGATAATCCAAATGTTGTTTTTACAGCACATCATGAACATATCGAGGATTGGAATACCACTATGTATTTAAGTCAGCTATGCCATGTTGAAAATAAAGTAGTGCCAATGTCAGAACTTAGAATTACAAAGGATGCTCTAGTCGATAAAGATGGGGCGAAGATTGATGTTTTATATCGCCAAACATATCCGATAGAAGATTTAATTGAGGATCAAGATCCTGAAACAGGAGATTTGGTAGGTGTGGAATTGTTACAACTTGTAAAAGCCGGAAAGCTTTTTATAATAAATCCTTTGTCAGCATTTTTACTTCAGCCAAAATCAATTCAGTGTCTTATTTGGGGGTTAGCAGAAGAAGAGGCCTTTTATACAAATGAGGAACAACAGTGGATTAAAGAATATATGTTACCTACATATTTAGAACCAGATTTATTTTTAGGAAAAGGTTCTTTCGTTCAAAAACCTTCATTTGGGAGAGAAGGAGATACAATTACGATTCGCGATAAAGACGAAAATATTATGCTTCAAAATGCACACCAAACATATAAAGCGTCACTGCCGATATTTCAAAAGTATATCGAACTGCCAGTCGTATCCTTGGAAACAGAAAAAGGGATCGAGAAACTGTCATATGTGTTTGGTTCGTTTTTAATTGCTGGAAAAGCGAGTAGTATCGGTATTCGTGCGGGAGAAAAGATTACAGGAAATGAATCGTACTATTTACCGGTAGGTATAAAAAGGAGGGGAAAAAATGATTAATTTTTTATTATATTTAGTAGTAACACTCGGCCTTTTATGTATAGGTCTGTTCTTGATGGAAGTGACAACGAAAGTAAAGGAATTTAAGTTAATGGCTCAAGGAAATAAGGCGGTAAGCTATGTGCTTGGAGGACGATTACTTGGGTTAGCTGTTGTTTTATATTCGACAGCAGCTAATTCAATTTCACTTCTTGATATGATTTCGTGGGGAGCAGTTGGGATTTTGGCTCAAATTATCGTCTTTTATTTATCTGAGTGGCTTACACCACGCTTTAATATAAACAAAAGTCTCGAAGAAGATAATCAAGCAGTCGGTATTTTTCTTATGTTTTTATCAATTTCAATTGGGATTGTAATTGCTGGTTGTATAACTTATTAAAAACTTTACGTTTAAACGTAAAGTTTTTTATTTTATCCCGTAAAAGCCCGATTGGTGAGGGCTAATAATCAGTGGGGGATGAACAAAACCTCCACTGATTAAAGTTACACTTTATATATGTTAGTTTGCCATACCTTTTGAAAAAATTGTAGGCTACGGTTGACATCTATTTTAAATAAGAGTAACATTTTCAATGTAATGAAAATAAGTCTCTGTTAGGTGAGGCTCCTGTATAGAGAAATGCTACTGCCCAAAAATGTCGAGAGACGCCAATGGGTCAACAGGAATGATCGAATTAAGGTTTTTCTTAACGTAGCTGGTAATGTACCTATGCTATACAGTGCTAAAACTCGGTGAGGGAGAGGTCCGTAGATTTCTAATTATATTAGAAATCGTTTATTTGTGTATGTAATGGCCGCTACTCTCTTAAGGGTAGGGGCCTTTTTTGTTACCAAGCTATGAGTAATTTCATAGTATAAACTATAAAATTAAACGAGGAGGTGAGGAGCATGTCAAATTCTGACTCGGTTCCGTTACCCATATACTTCAAATCAAAAATATATGATGTAGGCAGGAAACGATTTGTTCCTCCCTCTATATTTATCATAATGTAGCGTTTATAAAACGCGAGACACTTTCACAGTAAAGTGGATAAATTGAGAAACAAAGCGTTTCTTCCTATGTTGTAAAGGAGGAGACGATAATATGTTATATGCAAACAAAACTGTGGGTAACACGTCATATAAACTAAGTAAAAAATCAATAAAAGAACAAACAATGCTCCAAAAAAATAAAGATTTATTAATTGAAATTGCAACAAGAGATGTAAAATCTGTATTTGCATATTTTAAAACAACAAGAGACGGACTATCAATGAAAGAGGCGCAAAAACGTATTCAAGTATATGGCCGAAATGAACTAACTTCAAAAAGAGCACTTCTCGCAGAAGTAATGATGAAGCTTGGTGGCATGATTCCAGGTTTTTCAAAACAACGTGTGTGTGATGAATTACAACGTGAAACGATTACTGTATCTAGAGTAGAATGTTCTAGTAGTACAGGGTTAAATAGTGAACTGAAAATGATGGAGATACCAGTGCAAGAACTTGTACCTGGAGATATGATTTTTCTTTCGGCTGGAGATGCTGTGCCAGCTGATGTACGTATTATTTATGCAGATGATTTATTAGTGAATGAGTCTGTGTTAACGGGAAACGAAGCGAATATAGAGAAGTTTGAGAGCTGCTATCACCTTGAACGTAAACGATTTATTCCATTAAAACGGATGAAAGATTATAATCCACTTGAGCTTGAAAATGTATGTTTTAAAGGTTCGCATATCGTTAGTGGAAATGCAAAAGCTATCGTTGTTTCTACTGGAAAAAATACGTATTCAGGCATATTGCATACTTGTTGTAGTAGAACGTCTTAATGTGTTAATGGTGCTAAATATACAAAAACAATGTATAATAGACAAAGTTGAGCAAAAACGTAGAATGGTAATCTATTTATATAACCTTACGTGATAACGTGAGGTTATTATTTTTTTAATAGGAGAGGAATTATGAAAAAAGTACTATTAGTTGATGGTATGGCACTATTATTTCGTGCTTTTTACGCAACAAGTGTCTACGGACAATTTATGAAACGACAAGATGGAACCCCTACGAACGGGATTCATGGTTATATGAAACACTTGTTAACAGCTACGCAAGCGATCGAACCAACACATATCGTTACATGCTGGGATATGGGAAGTACGACATTTAGAACAGAATCGTTCTCGAATTATAAAGCAAATCGTGCAGCGCCACCAGAAGAATTAATTCCTCAATTTGATTTAGTGCAAGAAATGACTGCGAAATTATCCATTCCAGTTATCGGTATGAAAGGCTACGAAGCGGACGATTGTATCGGTACGCTTGCAAAACAATACTGCAATGAAGCTGAAGTTTATATTTTAACTGGTGATACAGATTTACTTCAACTTGTTGATAAGAACGTTACAGTTATGCTTCTGCGTAAAGGAATTGGAAATTACGAATATTACACACCGGAGAGAATCATGGAAGAAAAAGGTGTAGAGCCGTGGCAAATCGTCCATGCAAAAGCTTTCATGGGAGATACAAGTGATAATTATCCAGGTGTAAAAGGTATCGGTGAAAAAACAGCGTATAAGCTTATTCAAGAGCACGGAACAGTATCCGCTGTACTAGAAAATGTAGAATCATTAACAAAAGCGCAGCGTACGAAGATTGAAAGTGATTTAGAGAACTTAAATATTTCGTTGCAATTAGCACAAATTCACTGTGAAGTTCCAATTTCATGTTTACTAGAAGAGGGATTACACACAATGGATGAAGAAAAACTTAGATTTGTTTGTGAAGAAATGAATTGGGGAAGACCTGAAATATTAATAAATATGCTATAAATAGTTTGGAAAGAGGGATGTTGCATAAGTCGAACTTTGACTTGGTGACACCTTCTTTTTGTTTTTGTAAACAGTATGATAGTAAATAAAATTATGTCGAACTCAATTTTAAATATATAAATGTTTCGACAAGATATAATGATAAAAGTTGATGAAAATAGTAATTTTTATAATGAAGTGAATTAATTTCAACATAGTTTTAGAGAGTCTTTTTTTCGTGTTCACAAAGTTGTCAGAAAATAAACGGAATTTTCATATGAAGTTCAAATAGAATTCACAACAATCAATTATTATAAGGACACACAGATAATTCTTTATCTTTTATATAAATCATCCCCCAAGGAGGACAATGAAAATGAGAAAAAAAGTGAGAAAATCTTTTAAACAATTATTAATTGAAAATAAACAATCACTATTAAATAATAAAGAAAATATGAAAGAAATTGAAGAGAGAATTGAGAAACGACATGTAGCATATAGTGGTGCTAGTAATTAAATAAAATAAAAAAGATAGCCTATGCAGGCTATCTTTTTTATTTTATATTGAAAAAACGCTATGCATCTCTTTAATTTATGTAAATTTGCAAGATATTTTTATAGCGTTTTTCTATCAATATTACTCATTTTTCGAGGTTGAAATTGGTATATACCAATTTTTGAGATTCGCTATTCATAATATTACAAAAAATGTTACAATACACTCAAATTTATACTATAAAATCATTTTAATATGAAAAATTGGAATGAAAAGAAAGGAGAGGAATATGAATAAAGATGTCGCTTTGAAATGATTATTATCATTTCATTAGGAGTTGATGTAAAAAGATGAAGAGATACGAGGAATTGGATTCTATAAGAGGGATTTCTTCATTAATAGTAATGATCGGTCATCATTTAATGATTTTTTCAGCATTTCAAAATTACAGTTATGAAGATAATAAACCATTTGTTGTGTATCTATTAAAAGAAACGCCTGCTCGTCTAATTTTTAGTAGTGGTAATGAATCTGTTATTATCTTTTTTGTTTTGAGCGGATTTGTTTTGTATGAATCTATTCAAAAAACCTATAGTAGTTATGGATCATACCTTTTAAAACGTATATGCAGAATATACATTCCCTATATTGTAGCACTAATTATAGCTATTATATGCCAGACTACAATTAGTGGATATGGTATTTCTTATTTAAGTGAATGGTTTAATCGCTCGTGGACGATTGAAAGTTCTTCAAGTTTAATAGCGCAACATATTTTATTGGTTGGGAAATATAATACAGATGCATATAACGGTGTGATTTGGTC
This sequence comes from Bacillus cereus ATCC 14579, assembly GCF_000007825.1. Classification (NCBI taxonomy): domain Bacteria; kingdom Bacillati; phylum Bacillota; class Bacilli; order Caryophanales; family Bacillaceae; genus Bacillus; species Bacillus cereus. The sequence continues at coordinate 1,531,440 of NC_004722.1, forward strand.
ACTTGTCCATGAAATGCGAATATCAATAATTTTTCCGCTAATTTTGATGATTTGCTTACGAAAAACGTTGAGGTGTTCATTACTATTATTGTTTAGTTTTAGTATATGTTCTGTCGTAATATTATTTTTGTTTCGCTCGGGCTTAACATTAACAAGCTATGCATTAACGTTGCATTATACGGTGCTGTTTTTACTAGGGGCACTAATTGCGAAGTATAAAAATAAATTAATAGTTTTTTATAGTAATTGTACTAAAAACACGAAAATTGCATGGTTTTTATTTGCGATTTTACTTTTTATGTACGAAGGACTTATTGGAGAAATGAAAGTGCTCAATAATTTCATATTTCGAGACTACGTAGTGGCGATAAGTGCAAGTCTATTTGTCATATTAAGCTTGTCAATATCAACTTTGTCGTCCTTGCTACGCAATAAATACTTGTTATATTTGGGGAAGATTTCTTACAGTCTTTATTTATACCATATTATATCGTTGTTTTCCCTTATATACATGCTCCATGAAATATTACCGTTGCCTATTATTTTAATTTTTTCACTTGTTTTTTCGTTTATACTTGCAATACTTTCGTATATATATGTAGAAAAATTTGCATTCAGAGTCGGAAAGTATGTAACAAAACAAGTGGATAGAAAGAAGAGAGGGGTATCTGTAAAGAGTGACTTGCAGGATGTTATTCAGAAAAGGGCGGTGAAATAATTGAAGCAAGAAATGAGTATAAAAGATTTTCAACAATTATTGAAAAGAAGATTCGTAACGATTATTTTAACGATGTGTTGTTTAACCGCTTCTTTAGTTCTTATCTCTATGTATGTTTTAAAGCCATCATATCAATATTCAACGCAAATTCTTGTTGGGAATTTAGATGAGTTTAATAAGGAAAATTCAACAAATAAAACACAAGAAAATAAGCAACTAGTAACATCGTATGTTGATATTTTAAAAAGCCCATTAATTATATCAACAGTCAAAAAAACTTTGAAATTAGAGCAATCAAGTTATGAATTAGCACAAAAAATCTCGGTTGTGAATACGGACAACTCACAAATTGTAACTGTTACAGTAAAAGATTCCAATCCGAAAATCGTGAAAGACATTGTAAAGACATTGGCAGAGCAATCACAAAAAAGCTTTCAACAGTACACAAATGTACAAGGGGTGAAAGTATTAACTGATCCTGAGTTACAGGAACAGGCTGAAAAATTGTTTCCGAAATTTCAACTGATCATTCCTATTTCTTTAATTGTTAGTTTTTTTGTTGGGATAGGTTTAGCTGTATTTCAAGATTATTTTGATGAACGTATATACACGGAACAAGATTTAGAGAAAATAACAACAGTCTCTGTTATTGGTCACATAAATATGGAACCAAATAGAAAAAAGAAACCTACAGAGGTTGATAAAAAATCATCTATATATCGAGGTGAACATGTCGATGTTTAGGACAAAGAAGCAGCTTCCATTCAATTTGCATGATGATCTGATGAAAGAGCAGTTTTATACGGTGTATCACGAGCTGAAAAAATCCGGAAAACAACTGTTCACAGTTAGTTCAACGAAGGACAGAGGTGTTGTTGCCTCGCTTATAGTAAATATGGGTCTAGTGTTTGCGGAAATGAAAAAAAAGGTGTTACTTATTGATGTGAATTTTTCTGACCCTAAACTACATGTATTATTACAAAGTGATCACATGATAACAGTAAACGATATAATAAGCTCTTCCTCCTGCAATTATGAATCTTTTTCTAGTAATTTGTCTAATTACTTATATTGTATTCCTGCAAAAAAAACAGTACATACAGGGACGCCTTTAGTTGCTATGGATGAATTTGATAATGCGATTGCTAAGTGGAAAGAAGATTTTGATTACATTTTCGTTTATTCTTCTGAAGTATTTGAACTTCCTGCTACGCACATTATTGCAGGGAAATGCGATGGAGTGGTTTTAGCAGTTAAAAAGCAAAAAGATTCATTACGTACAGTGCAAAAAGTAATAGCGGATATAAATAGGAAAGAATGTGAATTAATAGGTATAATTTTATATTCTTGAATGTGGGGGTAACGATCCATGATTCGTGAAACAAATCAAGCCAAGTTGTATACGATTCCGGCTCAAGAAAAGCCTAGCATATTGAATCGAAGTGTAAAACGCTTGTTTGATATTATATTTTCAATCATATTGTTACTATTAACAATACCAATTATGTTGTTCTTTTGTATTATGATTACCTTAGAAACATCAGGGGCTCCAATATACTTTCAAGAACGTTTAGGTATAAACGGGAAGAAGTTTAATGTATTTAAATTAAGGTCGATGGTAAAGGATGCTGAAATGAACGGACCACAATGGGCAAAAGAACATGATCAAAGAATTACAAAAGTTGGATTGTTTATAAGAAAAACGAGAATTGATGAATTACCACAGCTCTTAAACATTTTAAGAGGAGATATGTCTTTTGTAGGCCCTAGACCAGAGAGAGAGTTTTTTTATAATGAGTTTGATGCGTATATTCCAGAATTTAAGGAACGTTTAATAGTAAAACCAGGATTAACAGGATGGGCACAAATAAATGGAGGGTATAATCTTGATCCAAAGGAAAAGTTGAGGCTGGACATGGAGTATATTGAAATGAAAACATTTCGGATGGACATCCGTATTTTATGTAAAACCGTTTTAATTGTATTGAACGGTAATGGTGCAAGATAAATATATATGTAAACAAACAACATATGTAAGTAGGTTACTTGCAAAGGAGAACTTGTATGGGTAGATCTATTCTAAGCAATATTATCCATCTATTTTATAGTACGATTTTAGCTAACCTTCTTCAGGCCGTCAGTTTAATTGTTTTAGCAAACTTTTTTAACGCACAACATTATGGGATGTTTAGTGTTGCCATAGCAGTGACGTTTGTTATGTTATTTTTTACAGACTTAGGACTTAGTAATACGTTTCTTCGAGAAGGGGCAAAGGATGGAGCAGATTTAGAGAAGATTTTATCATCGTATATAAAAATAAGGATGATTCTACTTATTCTTATTTCTATAATCGGTTATATTGCTATTCATTATATGTATGCGGATAAAAATTTAATTTATATGATGATAAACGTAATGTTTTTCATGTTAATAGGATTAACTTGGCAAAACATAGGGATTGCCTATTTTCAACTGACGGAACGTATGAAGTATATAGCGCTCATAAAAGTTGTATCAGCATCAGTTGTCATTATAATTACATGTTTTTGTATTTTCGGAGAGTTACCGGTGTATGTAACAGCTCGCTTATATGCTTTTGGGTATATGATTGGTGGTTTATTCAGTATATATATCATGAGAAGAAAGACGAAAATGAATATGAAAGTCGTAATTCATAAAGCGTTATTTTGGCAATTAACTCCCTTTATTATTAGCGGTTTTTTAATAATGAGTACGCCACAATTAGCGCCTATCTTGCTTAACTATACATTGCCATTAAGTATGGTAGGTGTTTTTGCAGTGGCGTACCGGATGCCGGCAGCTTTATATCAAGTACCAGGGGTAATTGCAGGTGCATTTTTTCCGGTGCTCTTTAAGCATTATAACCAGAATAATATAGAAGAGCATACGAAATTAAATTTACTTCAAATTAAATCAATGGCGATTGTAGGAATATGTATGACGATCGGTTTATATCATTTAGCACCATACTTTATTTCTATATTTTTTCATGAAGAATGGAGGAATGCAGTAGAACCACTCCAAATATTATCATTTCTTATTGTGCTACAAAGTTTAAATATTGCCATTGCTGACGGTTTAACGACGAGTGGTTGTCAAAATAAGAGGACTGTTGTGCAGTGTGTAGCATTGGTGATAGGTGGGGTTATGCTTTATAGCTTTAGTAGTCTTGGTGGAGTGATAGGAGCGGCATACGCTATGGTTTTATTTGAAATAGTCGCTTTAGTGGGATATATAGCGGTAAGTGTAGTGAAGAAAAAAATTGTATTCCAAATTGTAATACCGTATACAATTTATTTTGGTGTAACCTTTATTGGAGTGCAATATATATTGCATACATATCATTTAATTGCGCTTGTTCTTAATATACTAATTGTAGTAGCTGCCATATTCCTATATGATTATGAGCTAAAAAAACTTCTTCTTTCTTTTATAAGAAAAATACGCAAAAAGGATTATATTACGAAACAGGGGATATAGCCTATGGAAAATAATATGAAAGTATCAATGGGATGGATTATTCTTCTAATATTATTTGTCATGTTAAGTAAATACAATTTATATATTGGATTTTCATTGAAGATATATATGATTTTTTTAGTCATATATTTTTGTTTAACAATTAAAGACTTTCATATTCAAAAGTTATATTTTCATGAAGTTATATTTTTACTGTTTTATTTCATTTATTGTTTAAGCGGAATTCTTTCTATGTATTTAAATGCTAGTATTCGTATGATTTTTGGCGTGCTACTCGTTTTAGGATGCTATTTTATAATGAGAAATTTATTGGGGAATACTGAAATAGTGGTACTTGAATCATCTATTGCTTATGTAGGAATAGTATTTAATGTTGTAAGTCTACTACTCTATATAATCGGTTTACAATACTTTAGTTTATACGGTGGAGAAGAGAGAGAAATTTTTGCTGGTTTATTAGTGGATAGAGGATATCCACGGTTAATTGGATTGCTAGATGATCCTAACATTTTTATTTTCTATAATACAATATTTTTTATGTACTATATGACGAATTTGCAAAATATCACTAACATCTTAAGGTTAATTTTATGTGTTACAACGAGTCTATTAACCTTTTCAAGAGGGGGAATATTAGCGCTTGTGCTTGTCATTTTTGTATATATATGTATGTCTAGTTTCGCTAAAAAAATAAAAATAATTATGAGTTTAGTATTGTTTAGTGTAGTTATTTTTAGTTTATCGAATAGTGTAATGGGGGGCCAATTAGATGACATATTAAATAAACGAATTTCTGATTTTTCCCATGATAATGGAAGTGGTAGATTTACATTATGGGAAGCTGCTTTTAAATATTATTTATCCAATCCATATATCGGAATTGGTGCGTTTAACTTCTCGAATTATTATGAGTATCAATTTAATGAAAAATTATATGTACACAATACATTTTTAGAAATTTTGTCTGAGTCGGGTACAATTGGTTTTCTTCTATATAGTGCGTTTTTATTCATATTAATGTTTAAGTTAGCGCAGCATACTTTGTTTCGTGAAAAACCATACCTTCTATTGACTATGATTGCATTTTTATTTCAGATGATGTCATTGTCACTCATTATTAACGAAGCGTTCTTTTTATTTTTAGCAGTTGTTGTGAAGTATATTTCAATATATGAAGGAAGGGGAAAGATAGATGGTAAAATGTCTATCAGCACATAATAAGGCGCCTCATGTTTCTGTAATAACACCTTCTTATAATAGTAGACGATTTATAGGTGAGACAATTTTATCTGTACAGAATCAATCGTATGAAAACTGGGAAATGATTATCGTTGATGACTGTTCAACCGACCAATCTGCCGCAAAAATTAAAGAGATAATAGAAGGAGACTCACGTATTAGGTTATTATCATTAAAAGAAAATGTTGGTGCTGCTAAAGCTCGGAATTTAGCGATTCGAGAGGCGAGAGGAAGGTACATTGCCTTTTTAGATAGTGATGATATATGGTTGCCGCATAAATTGAAGACACAATTGTTATTTATGGAAGAAATGAATATTGCTTTTTCATATGCGTCGTATAGTTTAATTGATGAAAATGGTAATGAATTAAATCGCGAAGTGAGTGTACCAAAATCTGTTGACTATCATTATTTAGTAGGAAATACAATTATCGGGTGTTTAACGGTGATGATTGATCGTGAAAAAATTCCGTATGTCGAAATGCCTAGTGTACAGCCGGAAGATACAGCGTTATGGCTGAACTTATTACATGAAGGGCATGAAGCAAAAGGGATACAGCAAGTATTAGCGAAGTATCGAATTGTAGCAAATTCTGTTTCGAGTAATAAAGTTAGAGCAGCTTTTCGGTATTGGAAATTATTAAGGGACCAAAAAAGTCTTAATGCAGTGCAAAGCTTTTACTATTTTAGTAAGTATGCTTATCATGCTTATAAAAAAAATAAAATCAATGTAGTTGGGAAGACGCAATTATGAATATACTGTTGATGACTGATAAATTGATAACTGGCGGAGCCGAAAATTATTTCTGTAAATTAGAAAATAATTTGCATTATGAGGATTTTAAGATTTATACAGCTGCAGGTGATGGAGAACTATATGAATCCCTTACTAGAAAAGAAAATTTCATCTTACTTAGTCGATGGAATCATTTGAGAAATATTTATTATTTACGAAACGAAATTTGTAAACGAAAGATAGAGCTTATTCATGCAAATAGTTTGCGAATGGTATTATATGCTTTTCTAATTCAAAAGTTTATTAAAAAAAAGATGAAAATTGTTTATACGAAACATAATGTAACGATATTAGAAAAGAAAATGCCAACGCTTTTTCGTTATTTCATGAATAAATATGTGAACAATATTATTACAGTAAGTGAGTTTGAGAAGAATAATTTAATTTCAATTCATGTAGCAGAAGAAAAAATAAATACAATTTATAACGGTGTCGATATTGAAAAGTTTTTATTCCAGCAGAAAAAGAAAGAATCTACATATAAAATAGGGATATTAGCTAGATTATCCAAAGAGAAAAACCATCAACTATTTGTCAAAATTGCAAATGTGTTGAAAAAGAGAAATGATTTTATGTTTTATATTGCTGGTGATGGACCAGAGAAAGAATCGATTATGAAAGAAATAGAAAAATATGGATTACAGCAAAGGGTGAAGATGCTAGGGAATATTTCAGAGCCGCATGAGTTTATAGGGAATATGGATGCTTTACTTTTATTATCTTTTCGTGAAGTGTTTCCAATGGTAGTAATTGAAGCGATGGCTACAGGGACACCAATTGTTTCAATAGATGTTGGTGGAATACATGAAGCGGTAATAGATGGAGAATCAGGTGTTTTAATATCTGAATATTGCGAATCTGAATTCGCAAGTGCACTTGAAGAACTACAAGGGGATGAACAAAGGGTAAATGATATTAGATTGAAAGCACGAGAGAAAGCAGTGAGGTATTTCTCGTTAGCTAAAATGATAGAAGAAACGAAAAATATATATGAGTTAAACAAATGACCGGGTAGGTCGTTTGTTTTTTTTATTATAGAAACTTTTAAGAGAGAACTCACATATTATATGAAAAAAGGTAATATGAGGAGTGAATTTATTTTGTCAGAATATATTTCTTCCCAAGAAGATTGTGCGCCAGAAAGTAGCGTTCACATTGATTGTTTTGGCGCAGTTCCAAACTCGGGAAATGATAGCTCATTAGCAATTCAGCAAGCTATTGATTATTGTGTAGCGAATCGAATTTCGACGGTTAGAATTACAGGGGTAAATACGTACAAAATTGTAAAGCCGATTGTTATTAAATCAAACGTAAGATTAGAGTTAGATCCTACCGTAACGCTGCAAATTGATGGGGATTTTAATGCATTTGAGCTACAAAGTAACGCTTCGATAGTTGGTGGTACTATTCAAGTTATAAATCCGTTGTTTCAATCGGCTGTCATTTATGTTTCTGGTTCACAACAAATCGAAGTACCTAATCAATCTGTTATATCAAATATAAATATAATAAATACAACTCCATCGTATAAAGGAAAAGCTATACATTTTTATTGTCAAAAGGCATGGGATTATATTAGTTTCTTTCAAGTTAAATTTATTCAAATTAAAAACTTTCAAACTGCAATATATTTGAAAACAGAGTATATAGATGATATCAATACACCTTGCTGGATTAATGCCAATGTATTTCAATCAATATTTATTGATGGATGTGTGTATGGGATTGAAGTAGATGGAAATAGTGATTTGCCAAATGAAAGTTCAGGAAATACGTTTCATGATATTCAAGTGCAATGTAGACAACAAACGAAAAAAGCAATTCGTTGCTCAGGTGCGTATAATACATTTGATTGTATGATTTGGGATACGTACCGGATGAGTAGTGAACAAATTGTCATTGAATTTTCTTCTAATTCGCATCGTAACTACCTTTTTTCAAATTTACTTTCTACAACTATTGTAGATAAAGGACAATACAATGTTTGTAAGTCTACCTATGAAGAATCTCTTCGAATTCAGTTACCGATTACGTTAAATAAACCACATTTAATAGGGAATCAAGATGATATTTTAGTAAATGCTCAGCAGAAGTATACGATTAAGCAAGTAAGTGGGAAAGTGCCTTACGGGGGGAATCTCGCAAATTGCTTTAATTTAATAGATGAACAAAGTGTAAACTATATTGACGTTCCAGATAGTAATCCAGTTGTAATTGAACTGGATTTTACGAAAAAACCAATACAAATGTTAAATTGTTTTGGAATGTATTTTGGGTGGGGAGAGAGCCCAAAGAAAATTAAAATTGAATATGCATTAAGCGCAACTGGAAGTTGGGTTATCGCGTTGGATGTTCCATTAAATGTTGGCGATACAATTATATCGAATATGAAGGCGAGTCAGTTATATAAAGTTAGAATTACATTAAGTGGTTATTCTCAAGATCATAAGCGTTTTCGAATTAATCGTATTTTTGCAAGGTCTTCTATGGAAAATGGGAACGCTTGGTTAGCGACAACTGGCGGAAGAATGTTTGGAGATATTGAAATAGAGGCAAGTAAAGGTATAATCATGAAGACTGCTAGTGGAGTGAAATGGAAAGTTACTATTAATGAAGCTGGCCAACTTATTACGACTAAGATAACTTGAGATGTTGTTTAATTGTATATCCTTGGACGAGTTACAACGTAGTGGGATATAGGTAATGAAAAAGAGATTGTAATTTGGTTTCAACCAAACTACAATCTCTTTTTTGTTTCAATTACTTCCACCAAATCCAAGTCCAAAGGTAATTTCGTATATTTCGAGGAGTAATGCGAATGAAGCGTTCACCGTCAAAGAAGCAATTTAAATTTGGAAGTGTTTCATCTGGATTTTCTGGAAAAAAAGTGACGATGTTTTCGTTACTTGTAACGGTTACTGTAATTGGTGGGTCGGTAGGCGAGACTTGAAGTTGTAACGAAATATTGGCCGTATTTTTAAATTCATTATTAACAGGTGGACTTATTACTTGTACTGTGAATAATACGATAATTGTTTCGTTTGGTTCCAAATTAGTGGCAACTAGGAAACCGATATTCGGATTCGCTAGTGGAGAGCGTTCACCGTTAATAAAGACAGTGCCGTTTATAAATTGTAAACCTGCTGGAATGGTATCTTGTAAAGAAATATTTGAGAGTGAAATTTTGGAATTATTGGTAATACGTACCGTGTAATCAAAATATTGATTTAAATAAGCTGAGCTGACGGAAGCATTTTTCGTGACTGTTGCAGTTATAAATTGAATTGGTATACGAACAATATTTGAATTAACAATGAAAGTAATAATTGGATCCTGTGGTGTCAATTGAAAGGCAGCGGTAACTGTTGCAGAATTTATAATTGTACTGTTTGAAGGAATAGAAGTTACGAGAACTTGAAATGTTATAGTTGCTACTGAATCTGCAGGTAAAGAGCCGATATTAATACCAGTGTCTGGACGAACATTTGTAACGGGAGTACCGTTAATTGTTACGCTGTTTTCTATAAATGTTGTACCAGCTGGAATGCTGTCTATAACAGAAGTACTGATTGTCGGAATTGGGGAGTGATTAAATACCGCTAATGTGAATGTAATGATATCTCCTATAACGACAATAGATTTGTCAGCTGTTTTTTCAATGTCAACCATCGGATCAACGACTGTCGTTGTAACGGTATTTGTTTGCTTTGTAACTGTATTTATTTGCTTTGTAATCGTAATAGGTGGTTGGATTGGACCGACAATAGGCGTATAGGAAATAGTAGCATCGTTATTGATTGTAGATTGAAGAGTAGAAGAAGAAATTGTCACTTGGAATGTAATAATAATAGATTCATTTGGAGCAAGATTTCCTAACGTAATACCATTTTCCGGATTCGCATTAGGTTGATTGATTCCGTTAATCGTAACACTACCAATAACAAATGTCGTATCTGCTGGTGCTGTGTCTACTAAAAGAAGGTCTTCGATAATGATATTACCATTATTAGTAATTGTGATGGTATACGTTAAAGTTTGACCGGGTAAGGCACTTGTGAAATCAACAGCTTTTATCGCAATGACATTATCATTTTGGACAGTAGTTGTGACGGTGTTTGTTGTAGTCGTATTTGTAACAGGTACGTTATTTGGGTTGACTATATAGTTAAAAGTAGTAATTGCGTTGTTGTTTAGTTCATTTGGTGTTGGAATAGAAGTCACAGTTACTTGGAATGAAACGATAGCATCTTCACCAATAGTTATAGTACCAATTGGTATGCCGCTTACTGGATTCACTCCTGGAAGAGTTTCTCCGTTTACAATGACGCTATTTTCTATAAACGTAGTACCTTGAGGAATAATATCTTGAATGATTACATCATTTACTGCAACATTACCGGTTTGATTTAGTGTAATCGTATACGTTAACGTATCACCAACCGTTGCAAATGCAAGGTCAACAGCTTTATTACTATTCAAATTTGCGTGATTAATTTCTGTTGCGGCAGCTGATGAAATAATAGTTTCGGTAATAGGTGGTCGATCTGGTACCGTGTATTCATATTTAATTGTACTCGTGTTAGAGATTGGATTTGTTTGTGGAATCGAAGTAACCCGTACTTGGAATAGAATAGTTGCTGTCGTATTAGGTGGAATGGTATCAATTTGTATACCGTTAAGAGGGTTGTCATTTGGCCGAGCGTTGCCGTTCACGATAACACTATTCTCTATAAAGCTCGTATTTACTGGGATGATATCTGTAGCAATAATGTTTTCTACTTGTATATTCCCATTGTTTGTAATGGAAATGGTATAAGGGATAATAGTTTGTAGGTCAGCATATTGGATAGGCGTTGTTTTTGTCGCAATTACATTAGCAGAAATAACTTCAGTGAAGGTAATATTGCTAGTCGATATTTGTTCTTCCACGTTTATTGTATAACGAGAAGTTGATTGATTTTGAACATGACCGCTAGCAGGAAGAGCTACGACGGTAACAGAAAATGTGACTGGGATAGAAATGTTAGGAGCAATCGTTCCCACAAGTATACCTACACTTGGGTTGGCGTTAAGCTGCGGAATGTTATTTACTAAAACGCTACCGTCAATAAAGGTTGTTCCATCAGGTATATTGTCTGTAAATACAACAGCAGTGGCATCCGTATTCCCTGTATTCGTTAAAGTTGTTGTATAAGTTAAAATGTCACCAATCGTTACAGAGGTTAAATCAACAGTTTTAAGTGAAACGATATCAGCATCATTAATTTGAACAAAAGTAGTATTGGAAGTAGTAGATTTTTGAATTGGTGCAAAGTCAGGATTGAAAATAAAGTCGTAGACGATGTTTGCAGTATTAGGTGTTGGATTTACAGTAGGTAAATTCGTAACGGAAACTTGGAATGTTATTGTAGCCATTTGACCTGCTGCGACATTAGGAATGGAAAAGCCGATATTCGGATCTGCTGCAGGAAGTACAGTATTATTAACTATTACACTTCCTGGAATAAATACTGTTCCATCTGCTATAGTATCTGTAAAAAAGATGGAGTTAGTTGTAGCCGATCCATTATTTTGAATGAATACTGTATATTCAATGGTTTCATCAATAGTAGCTAATACAGTATTAGCAGATTTTGTAGCAATAAGAATAGCATCAATAAATTGTATGTTTGTAGCATTGGAAGAGGTCGTTTCTGAAATTGGTGGTGTGCTTGGGTCTGGTCGATACTCATAGTGAATGACGGCGATATTATTAATGTTATTTTGTGGCGGTATAGAAACTACGCTTACTTGGAACGTAACAATAATCGTATTATTTGGAAGAATTATATCAAGATTGATACCGGTAATTGGATTTTCGTTAGGTCTTGGTACGCCATCTACAAGAATGCTATTTGGAACGAATGTGGTGCCAGAAGCAATTGCGTCAAGTAGGAGAGTATTTGTAATAGGTATTGTACCGGCGTTTGTAACTGCGACTGTATATGTGATGATTTGACCGATACGTGTAATGGATCTGTTAGCGGATTTAATTGCACTAACATTTGCCGTTCGCACTTCAGTATTTACTGCATTTGATAACGATCTACGCTGAATAATTGGAGAACTAGGGTCAATTTGGTATTCGTACGAAGTGTCTGAAATATTAATGACTGTATTGCCCTCTGGTATATTTGTAAGTTGTACTTGGAATGAAATAGTGACTGTTTCATTTGGTTGTATCGTGCCGAGAGTTACTCCGTTTTCAGGATTCACGCCAGGCTGAATTACATTATTTATTGCTAAGCTATCTTCAATGAATATAGTATCTTCTGGAATGTTATCAATGAACACGATATTGTTAGCCGGAACGGTTCCTATATTTTGAAGTGTATTTGTGTAGGTAATCATTTGCCCGATTGATACGAAATTTACATCCGCACTTTTAACAGAAATAATATTTGCATTTTGAAGTGATGTTGTAACAATGTTAGAATTTGCAGAGCGATTTACTGGTGGGGCTGTAGGAATACTTACATATTGGTAAGTTGCTGAAGATTGATTTACAATTTCAGTTTCATTCGGTGGATTATTTGTTTGCACTTGAAATAGTATCGTTTTGGAACTGTTTGCTGGAATTGTTCCAATCGGTATTCCGTTTTCAGGATTTACACCTGGCTGAAGGACACCATTAATTGTGACACTATCGGGAACGAATGTAGTCCCAGCAGGGATAGAATCTGTGAAATTAATATTTATTGCGTCAACATTACCGATATTTTTCACTTCAGAAATATAAAGTATAGTTCCACCGATATCTACAGTTGTTGGATTGGATGTTTTTGTAATTGCCAATTGTGCTTGCACGAAATTTGTAATAACGATATTACTAGTAGATGTTTCAGTAATAGGCGGTTGCCCTGGGTCTGGTTGGATTGTATATGTTGTATTGGATTGATTTGTAATCGATTCTTGGGAGAATGAATCGTTAATAAGAATTTGGAACGAAATAAGGTGAGTAGCGTTTGCTGCTAAGGTAGGTAAAGTAACACCTACATTTGGATTGGCATCAAGTATAGTTGTTCCGTTAAGTGTAAAACTATTTTCTACGAATGTAGTATCTTGGGGGATCGTATCTGAAAATATGAGATTCGTAGCTGGAATATTTCCGGTATTTTCTAGTGTTATTGTGTAAGTCAAAATATCACCTGTTGTTGCTTGCGGTGCATTGACTGCTTTTAAAGAAAGGATAGTCGCATCCGAAATTTGTGTGAAAGCAGGATTAGACGTAATTGTTCGAGAGACGATAGGAGCAGTTGGATCGGTGATAAAAGTATAGTCAATACGGGCTGTATTAGAAATTGGGTTTACGCTTGGAATAGATTGAACGATAACCTGGAATGTTACAGTGACGATTTCTGACGGTGTGATGGAGTTTAATGGTATTCCTACGTTAGGATCAGCATCTGGAACGGAAACGCTATTAATAGTTACGCTATTCGGAATAAAGGCAGTTCCTTCGGGGACCAAATCTGTTAAAGTAACTGTATTTGCAGTAGTATTTCCGTTATTTTGAACGACTACTGTGTAAGTGATTGTACCGTCAGTAGATTGTACGAGAGAATCTGTACTTTTAATTACGGATAATGATGCATCAACAACAGCTGTATTAACCGTATTAGACGAGGAGGTTGCTGTAACAGGAGGTTGACTTGGATCGACAATATACGTGTAACTTGTAAGTGCTTGATTTATAATTGCTCCTTGTGGTGGAATAGAACTTGCAAGAAATTGGAACGTAATAGTAGCGGAATCACCTGGTGCGATAATACCAACGGGAATACCGAGAGTTGGACTTGCATCTGGAAGTGAAATCCCGTTGAGCGTAACACTATTTGGAACAAATAATGCTCCTTCAGGAACTCCGTTAATGAGTAATACAGAGTTTGCAGGGAAGTTTCCAGTATTCGTTAATGTTGCTGTATACGTAATTACATCCCCGATAGACACAATTGAACGATTTGCTTGTAAAACAGTTGTAACAGTCGCGTTATTAATTTGTGTTGAAGCGCTATTAGAATTTATCGTGCCTGTAACAGGAGGAGAGGCCGGATCAACGATGAATGTGTATTGAATAGATGCTACGTTTGTAATCGGATTTGAAGGTGGAGTTGATGTAACTATGACTTGGAAAGTAACGGTTAAGGAACTATCCGAGCTAATTGTTCCGATATTCACTCCGTTATTTGGATTTGCACCTGGAATGGTACTTCCATTTACAGCAAAACTATTTTCAACAAAGGTTGTTCCTGCTGGAACTGGGTCTGAGAAATTTACATTCGTAGCGTTTGTATTGCCGCTATTTTGAATCAAAACTGTATAAGTGATCGTATCTCCAATATTTGCAAAGGCTGTATTAGCAGTTTTTACAGCTGAAAGTATTGCTGTATTAATAGAAGTAACGAAGACATTCGTTTCCACATTGCCAGGTTGAGCCAGTAATGCATTGCCTACGTTATATTGGAAGTTAACAAATCCTAAGTTTTGGAGTTCAGGTGTGAACGTTGTTGGATTGCTTACAATTTGAACTTGGAATACGATTGTTACGATTTGATTTGGAGTTATTGTATTTATGCCAACGCCGTCAATGATAGAAGCGGATGGTAATGGAGTGCCATCAACAATAACTGATCCTGCAACAAATTGTGTCCACGATGGTAAAGGGTCTGAGAATATAGCGTTGTTAGCAGGAATATTGCCTGTGTTCGTAATAGTCGTTGTATACGTAATCGTATCACCAATCGTTGCAAAAGTTTTATCTCCTATTTTAATAGTATTTAAAATAGCACTTTCAATTTTTGTTGTAACGTTGTTAGAAATAATATTTTTTGAAACTGGGGGATTAGCTGGATTAACGATATGTTGAAAGCTAACGCTAGCTTGATTAGTAATTGGATTTATAGGCGGAATTTCATTGGCGATAATGTTAAATGCTACGATGACAGATTCGTTTGGCGCGATATCACCGATTGGAACGCCTGTAATGATATCTGCATTTGGGATGCTAGTTCCGTTCAGTGTAAAGCTATTCGGTTCAAAGGAAGTTCCGTCTGGAATAAGGTCGGTAAAAATAACATTTGTTGCACTTACATTTCCGCTATTTGTAATTGTAACGGTGTAGGTAATATCCTGCCCGATATCTACCGTAGATACATTTGAATTTTTTTGTGCAGTAAGGATAGCGCTATTAATTTGTGTGGTCGTTGTATTAGATTGATTGGAAGTTGTAATAAGTGGCTGGCTAGGATCAACGACATAATGATATGTGGTAGAAGCAGAGTTAGAAATAGGATTAAGTGTTGGAAGTGTAATAACAGTTGCTTGGAATGTAACGATTGCCGTATTACCACCATTAATGGAACCAATATTTACACCAGTTGATAAATCGGCGTTTGGAATGGTTTGCCCATTAGCTGTGAAACTATTTGGAACGAAACTTAAATTGCTATCAAGAATATCGATAATAGTTACATCAGTTGCGGTCACATTTCCGGTATTAGGAAGGTTAAGTGTAAATGTTATTGTATTACCAACATCCGCAAAAGTAAGATCTGCTGTTTTGGTGCTAATAATAGTTGCGTTGTTTATTTGAAGGAGTGTAGTGTTGGAAGTAGCTGCACTTGAAACGGGAGAATTAACAGGATCAACAGTAAATTCATACGTCGTTGATGCTGTATTTGGTGCTGGGTTACTAGGGGGAATATTGTTTACTGTAACTTGAAAGACGATACTATATATTTCATTTGGTGGAAGTGTTGCAAGTAATACACCTGTATTTGGATCCGCGTTAGGTTGTAAAACGCCATCGATAGTTAATGTGTTAGGAACAAATGTGAGTCCACTTGGTAATGCATCTGTGAATACAATATTAGTTGCATCGGTATTGCCTACATTGGTAATAGAAGTAGTATAAAAAGCAGTTTGCCCGATATCTGCAAAGGATACACTTTCATTTTTCGTCATAGACAATATTGCTTCGTTAATTTGGGTTGAAACAGGATTACTAATTGAAGTTTCTGCATCAGGCGGTGAGACTAATTGATACGATGTTGATGAGAAATTTACAATTGGGTTTTGGGTTGGTAATGATGTTACAGTAACTTGGAACGAAACTGTTACTGTAGTCCCGGCTGTTATTGTCCCAATATTCACACCGTTCGATGGATCCGCCCCACTTTGAGGAACTCCATTAATAGAAAATGTGTTTGCAATAAATGTAGTGACGCTTGGCACTGTATCTGTAAATATAACATTTTGTGCAGATGAGTTTCCATTGTTTGTTAAAACGACAGTATAAGTGAGTATGTCTCCAATACGACTAAAGGATTTATCGACTTGTTTTAATGAAAGAATGTTAGCTGTATTAATCGTAGTAAACACTGTGTTTGAAGTAACGTTTCTTGAAACAATCGGTGCATTTGGATCAGCGATAAATGTGTAAGAAGCAGTAGCGGAATTGGCTACAGGATTTTGGTTTGGTGTAGAAGTAGCAGTAACTTGAAATGCGATAGATATTGAGTTGTTAGGAGCAATTGATCCGATTGTTATACCTGTATTAGGATCGAGTTCGATGTGTGTACTGCCATTGATTGTGACACTATTCGGAATGAACGTTGTGCCGTCTGGAATAAGATCAGTGAAAGTAATATTCGTTGCATTTGTATTGCCATTATTCGTTAAAATGGTTGTATAGGTAATGGTATCACCTAGTGTTACAATTGTTTGATCGACCGATTTTACCATCGTTATCATAGCATCTAGTACCGGGTTTGTAACAATATTCGTTGAAGTAGAAGTTGTAATAGGAGTTCCGTTTGGATCGACAGTATAAGAATATAAAATTGTGTCATTACCCATAATCGAACTTGAAGGGGGAACAGAAAGAACATTTGCTTGGAAAGTAACGGTTACTGTTTCACCAGGAGCGATATTTGGTATAGTTACTCCAAGTGCTGGTTGCGCACCAGATTGCTGAACCCCATTTATTTTGACTGAGTTTGGTATAAAGGTAGTGTTAGCTGGAATTGCGCTCGTGAACGTAATATTCGTTGCAGTCGTATTTTCTGTATTTGTAATAGTTGTTGTATACGTAATCGTATCTCCAACAGAGATGATAGATTTATCAACGCTTTTTTGGGTCGTTAATATTGCACTATTAATTGTTGTCGAAACAGCATTAGATACGTTCGTTTGTGTTACGGCAGGTTGGCTAGGATCAACTACATGTGCAAATTGTACAGAACTAAAATTAGAAATTGGATTTATACTTGGAATGTTTGTAACAAGTACGTTGAGAGTAATCACGGCCGTTCCATTTGGGTTTATATTTCCAATCTGAATCCCTTTAGATGGATTTCCGATTTGCTGTGTACCAGAATCGTTTGTAAGAGTGCCAGATATGAATGTCGTCCCATCAGGTAAAGTATCCGTGAAAATTATATTTTGTGAAGTGACATTCCCAGGGTTACTTAATGTAATTGTATAAGAAATTGTATCACCAATCGTTGCGAAAGTTTTATCTACAGATTTGATTGCCACAATTTCCCCAGAATTTATTTGTGTCGAAACAGAATTAGATGTCGTATTTCGTGAAACAAGTGGTAAATTAGGTCCTGTCATAAATTTATAATCAATAGAAGCGCCGTTTACAACCGGTGAGTTTGGTCCGCCTGGTCCAATTGTGAAAATTGGATTTGGAATGCTAACTACTTGCACACGGAAGGTAACATTTATAAAATCTCCTGCAATAATATCTCCAATTGGTATCCCGTTAGCTGGATTTACTCCAGGTAATAAAACTCCGCCTACTCGAACGCTATCTTCTATAAATACTGTGTTATTTGGAATCGGATCTGTAAAAATGATATTCGTAGCAGTTGTGTTTCCTACATTTTCTAATAAAACTGTATACGTTAAAAATGAATTTCCAGGTGCTATGTCAGAAAATAGCCGATCCACACTTTTCGTTGCTTGAATAATCGCTTCGTTAATTTGAACTAAAGTTGGATTACTTGTAGCTGTTTCTGTCACCGGCGGCTGGGTAGGATCAACAATGATCGAGTATGTCGTGCTAGACTGGTTCAAAGTTGGATTTGTAACTGGTATTGAGCCAACGATAGCTTGAAAGCTAATTGTTGTCGTTCCTCCAACTGGAATTGAGTCTAAAGAAATCCCGCTATCTGGTCTAAATCCAAGTTGTGGGATGGTATTAATTTGTACGCTATCAGGAACGAATGAAAGTTCAGGTGGTAATATATCGATAAAAACAGGTGTGTTTGCGGCAGTATTTCCGCTATTGGTGAGGGTAGTTGTATACGTAATTGTATCTCCAACAGCAGCAAAAGCACTGCTTGCAGTTTTTGTTGCGATAACAGAAGCAGTATTTACTTGTGTAAAGGTTTTATTAGATTGAACCGTTCGTGAAACTGGCGGTTCATTTATATCTACAATAAAGCTATATTGAAGCGATGATTTATTCGGGATTGGATTAGGGTTTGGAAGTGTTGTAATGTTTACTTGAAAACTGAGTGTAGCAGATGCATTTGAATTTAAGTTACCAATATTGATACCGTTTTGTGGATTTGCATTCGGAACGGTTACACCATTTATCTTAAAGCTATTTGGGATAAAGGTAGTACCGTTTGGAATTGTATCAGTAAAAATAATGTTGTTCGCAGTAGTATTTCCGTTGTTTGTAACAGCTGAAGTGAATGTAATTGTATCACCAATTGTAGCGAAAGTTGTACTAGCGCTTTTATTTATTACTAAAGTAGCGTCAATAATTGGTGTAACTGTTGTATTTGTTACAGTGCTACCAACAGCAGGAGATTGGTTTGGATTTACGGTATATTCATAATTTACAAGAGCATTATTTGTTAATGTGCCACTAGGTGGTATCGCTAAAATTTGTGCTTGAAAAGTAATGAATACAGTATCTCCTGGCGAAATATCTGCCAAGTGAACACCAAGTGATGGATCTAATCCTAGTTGTGGAACATTATTGATCGTTACGGAGTTTTGGATAAATGAAGCTCCTGCGCCAAGCCCATCTGTTAAAACAGTTGCACTAGCAGGGATATTACCTGTATTTGTTACTGCAATCGTATAAGTAACAATATCACCAATTGCAGCTGTCGGTGTATTCACAGACTTAGTAGCGACAATAGTAGCGTTATTAATTTGAGTTGTTATTACGTTACTTAACGTATTGGCGGATGCTGGAGGTAAGTTAGGATCTACGACATACTGGTACGTTGTATTATTTTGGTTCGGGATTGGATTTGGATTCGGGATAGAATTTACTTGTACTTGGAATGAGATGATTGTATTTGCATTCGGATTTATTGGGTCGATTGCAATTCCGCTTGCTGGATTGACATTAGGCAGTGTATTCCCATTTACAGTAACACTATTAGGAATAAACGATGTTCCGTTTGGAATTACATCTGTAAATATTACATTTGATGCAAGTGTGTTCCCGTTATTCGTTAAAGTAGTCGTGTACGTAATAATATCATTTACGTTAGCAAACTGTTTATCTGCAGATTTAGTAGCGGCAATTGAGGCGTTATTAATAGTTGTCTGTACAGTGTTAGAAGCAACCATCTGCATCACAGCAGGTTTGGATGGATCATACGTATATTGGAATGTTGTGCTTGATTGATTTGTAATTGGGTTTACAGCAGGGATAGTTGGTACAAAAACTTGAAATGCAACGGTGCGTGATGAATTCGCTCCTATCGTACCAATTGAAATGCCAGTGGCAGGATTTGCGTTAGCTACAGGGACATTATTAATCGTTACAGTATTAGGAATGAAGAGGGTACCCGCTGGAATGATATCTGTAAACGTTACATTAGCAGCAGAGATATTCCCGTTATTTGTTAAAATAGTTGCATATAGTATGACATCACCAACATCAGCGAAGTTTGTGCTTGTGAGTTTTGTAGCAACGATATTAGCAGTATTAATTTGTGTAGTTACTATATTGCTAGCAGTGTTTCTAACGAGAGCAGGTAAGTTTGGATCAGCGATAAAGCTATATTGAAGTGAAGCAATGTTTTGAATTGGGTTTGGTGAAGGTAGCCCATTTGCACTTATTTGAAAAACAATCGTTGTAAAACCACCTGAAGGAATGGAGCCGACTTGAAGACCGGTACTAGGGTCTGCACTTTGTTGTAAAGTACCACCTATAAAAATACTATTTGGTACGATAGTGGAGCCATTAGGGATTATATCGGTAACAATAACATTATTTGCTGTAGTATTGCCAAGATTAGCTAAAGAAATTGTATATGTGATTGGTTGCCCGACATCGGCGATAGTTAAATCTACTTCTTTGACAATCACTACATTTGCTAAATTAATTTGTGTACTTACAGTATTACTTACAGATGTTTCTATAGTTGGTGGATC
Source organism: Bacillus cereus ATCC 14579 (assembly GCF_000007825.1). NCBI lineage: Bacteria > Bacillati > Bacillota > Bacilli > Caryophanales > Bacillaceae > Bacillus > Bacillus cereus. The sequence continues at coordinate 1,552,148 of NC_004722.1, forward strand.
GCCCGGATTTAGAATAAAGCTATACTGTGTACTAGATGAATTTAATGTTGGGTTTTGTGTTGGTAAAGAGGTGACGGTTACTTGATAAGAGACAGTAAGTGAGCCATTAGCAGCAATGGAAGGTAGTGGAACACCTATATTTGGATCTGCGTTATTTTGGAGTACACCATTAATAAGAAAAGTGTTTGGGATAAAGGTAGTACCGTCTGGATTCGTATCTACGAAAGTAGGACTATCAGCAGAAACACTTCCTGCATTCGTCAAAGTAACAGTATAAGTTAATATATCCCCTACGGTAGCGAACGCTCGGTCCACTGTTTTGGCTGAAATGACATTTGCATCGTTTACTTGAGTAAATGTAGTAGTTGAAGTAGTGTTCTTACTTACAGGTGAAGCGTTTGGATCAACGATAAAGTTATAGGAGATGGAAGCGCTATTTGAAATAGGGTTTGGATTTGGAATGCTAGTTATTACTACTTGGAATGAAGCTGTAATTGTAGTATTAGCATTGATGCTACCAATATTGATGCTAGCTGGTGTAACGCCTGGCTGAGTAACACTGTTAACTATAACGCTGTTTGGGACAAAGGCGGTTCCATTCGCAATTAAATCAGATAGTAATACATTGTTTGCTGCAACATTCCCATCGTTCGTAAGAGCGAAGGTGTAAGTTAATACATCGCCAACTTCCGCAAACGTTTTATCTACAGATTTATTAGCACGGAGATTTGCTAGTCTAATTGTTGATGTAACAGAATTAGAATTTGCTGTTTTTGAAGTCGGTGGCAAACTTGGATTTACAGTATATAGATAAGAAGCGAAGGCGTTATTAATGATAGGATTTTGGGTCGTAATATTGATGACTGTTACTTGGAAAGAAAGGGTAACAGTAGACCCACCAGGAATTGTGCCGATAGGTAAAGCAACGAGAGAATCTACATTTTGTAAAACTCCGTTTAGTGTTACAGTACCAGGAGTCAATATCGTTCCGTTTGGAAGTGGATCTGTTAGTTGCACGTTATTAGCGGCTGTATTTCCACTGTTTGTAATAAGGATTGTATAACTTATTGTTTCGCCAATTGTAGCAAATTGTTTATTTGTTGATTTTGTTAATGTTACATTCGCATTGTTAATTTGAGTGGAAACGAGATTCGAAGAAATATTTTTTGTAACAGGTGATTGGCTAGGATTGACAGTATATTGATAAGAAGCGCTTGATCCGTTAGATACGACATTTGACGTGGGTATTGTGTTTACTACTACTTGAAATGCAACATTTTTTGTTGTGCCGCTTGTTATGGATCCAATGTTCACGCCGGTAGCGGGATTTGCACCCACTTGTGTCGTGCCATCTATTGTTAAACTGTTTAGAACGAAAGTTGTTCCAGTAGGGATGACATCTGTAAAAATAACATTGTTCGCATTTGTATTACCTGTACCTGTAAAGGAAACGGTGTACGTTAGTGTATCACCAATATCTGCAAAATTTTTATCTACTGCTTTCGTCATTGTTACAGTAGCATTATTCACTTGAGTGGAGACAATATTTGTCGTATCAGTCCCACTTACTGCTGGTTGATTAGGTACAGGAATGTATTGATATGTTGTTGTTCCACTATTTAATATTGGGTTTGTTTGAGGGATAGAAGGAACGAGCACTTGGAATGAAATAGTAGTAGTGGAATTTGCGGCAATTGAACCAATTGTTATACCATTAGCGGGATTTGCGCCAGCTTGAGTAACTCCGTTCACAGTTACACTCCCTGGAATGAAAGTAGTCCCGCTAGGAATCGGATCCGTATATATCACATTCGTTGCAGCGATATTTCCTATATTAGCTAAGGCAATACTGTAAGTTAATGTTTCACCAATATCGGTAAAAAGTTTGTTAACTGATTTTGTTCCATTAATATCTGCAAGGTTAATTTGTGTTCCAGCAGAGTTACTTGTTGCAAGACCATTAAAAGTTGTTCCTCCGGCGATTGGTGTATATTGAAATGTAATATTAGCAGTGTTAGAGATAGGATTTTGACTTGGAAGAGAAACGACAGTAGCTTGGAAAGTTACTATACGAGAAGCACCATTATTAATTGTTCCAAGAGATATACCAGCCGCAGGATTTGCATTTGTTTGTGGTACGTTATCTACTGTTACAGTGCCGGGTATAAAAGAAGTACCATTAGGGAGACTATCTATAAAAATAGCGTTATTGGCAGGAAGAAGCCCGGTGTTAGGGATAGTAACTGTATAAGTGAGAATATCTCCAATTGCAGCAACACTTTTATTTACGCTTTTCGTTGCTTGTATATTTGGGGAGTTTATATTAATTTGTAAGCCGACTGTATTTAACATATATGCATCTCCGTTAGTAGTTAAACGGATTGCAGCGGATACTTGTGAGTTTGTTAAATAAGGAGAAATATCAATAGAAGTAATATCCCAGCCCTGTCTTCCTGCGGAAATGTTTGTACCTGTAGAAGCACTTTGATTTCGCGTTCCAAATGTCCCAGTTGTATCTAAGTTTCCTGCAGCATTATTAACTTGAGAACCGAAGAAATTATTTATGGCATTATTTGGTCCAGATAAAGCATTTAATGAACTGAAATTTGGTCCAAATAAAGCTTGATCCCCGGTTAAATCTGCATCTCCTTCGGTAGAACTTAAAAATAATCTCCCGCTTACTGGTCCTCCTGAAGGTGTTAAAAATCCAGAAACAGATACATCGGCACTACCAGTTTCTGCAGAAACACGGTTACCAGCTACATAAATGGTTAAGTTTCTTGCTGGCAATGTCCCGTTTTGATAAGCGACGATAAGCGTCCATCCAGCCGAATTAATTGTTCCATTAGAAGCATCTATAGGATCTACAAGTCCAGGAACCGCTCCTGTAGTATAGGAACCAGCACCTCCCGCTTGAATAAGAGTTGTTACGTCTGCTGAACGAGTGTAAAAGCCAAATGTAATAGAGTTTGAAACGAAAGTTTGATTTGAAGCCGTAACAGCTGAAGGAGTAATCGAGTATGTTGAAACAGGTGTTGTAAAAGAAACTGGGTTTCCTAATACACTCGTAATGTTTTGATCACGAGATAAATAGTTTCCACCCCAAACGAGTTCTGCGTAAAGAATAGTACTACCAGCAGGGATATTTAAAATAGCGGTAGAACTATTTTGTGTATAGTTTAATGTTGTACCAGCAGGAAAAGTAGTTACTTGTAAAGCAGTATTCGTAGTTGCGAATGCACCAATTGCCCCGATTGTACCAGCACGGTTTTGATTGCTGATTTTACTTAAGCCTAAAGTATTACCTGTAATAGCGAGTGCGCCGTTAGTGGTGGTAGAAAATCGATTCGTAATGGGCATGTTGTCACCTCATTTACAATATAGTCTTGGTCAAAATAACATATGTGTGTGACAAATAAAGGGAAACATGTACAAGTTGATTTCGTAATAATGATTTAAATGTCTAGATAAGGGGATGGAGTATGATTGAATTGGAATTTAGAGTGGAGCGTCTTCGGAAAGAACAAATAAGCGACATTGTAGCGCTATCTTCTTATATTGGTTGGGATTATAACAGAGAAGAAATTGAGACTATTTTTAACGCAGGGATTGTATACGGTGTTTGGAATGAGAAAGAGGAACTAATTGCTAGCGCAGCAATAATATTATATGGGGAGAAATTAGCATCTATCGGAATGGTGATTGTACATCCAGATTATAAGGGGAGAGGGATTGGAAAGATAATAACGGAAGCGTGCGTTAAAAGCGTATCAGCTCATACTCCAATTATGCTTATTGCTACGGATGAAGGGAAACCTTTATATGAAAAGTTAGGATTTAGGGCAGTAAGTTATGTTTCTAAATACATATGTAACTCATACAATGCGAAACATTATTGTGTAAGAAATGAAGATTATGTGATGAATTATGAAGAGGGTGATTTAGAAAAAATAATAAAAATAGATGAATATGCGTTTGGAACAAATAGAAAAGAGTTTTTAAAGAAAAGAATTATGCAAAGTGAACAGTGTATCGTTGTAAAGGACAAGGAACAAAATGTATTAGGTTACGGTTTAAGCATACAAACACCAGAAAATAAGATAATAGGGCCGGTTGTTGCTAAAAATGATGAGATGGCAATGAGAATTGTACATGATTTAGCAAAAGGGCATAATGGTAAATTAAGAATTGATGTACTAGAAGGAAAGAAAGATTTCATGAAAGTATTAGAGATTGCTGGTTTTAAAAAGGTGAATACACCACCAATTATGATGAAAAATAGCGATCAATTATTAAAAAGGAATAATGAGTTATATAGCATTGCAGCACAAATTTTTGGGTGAAAAAGAATCCTTCTGAATGAAGGATTCTTTTTCGCTAATCACGATATTGATCATGAGTCGGCTGAAAGAGGTCTTCCTCGATATCTCTCACCATAGAAAAATGATCAAGGTTATAATGACCGTGTAAAGTTTTATTGTGATGACCAATAATTTGTTCTGCAGACAATACGTTAGAATCAGTTGTTGAATGACCGTTTTTAATTAAGGTAACGTCAAATCCTTGTACAGTTGCTGCTCTAACTGCAGTGTCAATGCAATGTTCTGTTTTACATCCGCCTATAACAATATGATTAATGTTTTCTTCTTTTAAAAGTTCAAGTAAAGAAGTGCCGTAGAATGAATTGGTTGCTGCTTTATTAATAAAGATTGCAGACTGGGGTACTTGAATTTGATTATGTACTTCAAATCCTTCGCCACTACCAGAAGCAACATCGATATCTCTTACGAAAACAATAAGAGCATTTGAATCTATTGCTTTCTGCAGGGCTATATTTAGTGTAGATAATAGCTCGGTTTTACGAAAAACTTCATTTTCTTGCTCATTCCCATCAATTAATTCTTGCTGAGCGTCAATAATTAATAGTGCTTGTTTCATCGTGTCTCCCCTTTAATATGAAATAAGTTCCACTGTACATATTCCTTCAGATTGTTAGAAAATCCTCCATTGTAAGAGAAGTAGAAGATTGATTTACAAAGTTGTCAAAGAAATTTCATTCTCATAGCGTGTAAAAACATGTATGATAGGAGATGGAGAATTTTTGAGTAGGTGGGAATAACATGCAAACAGTAGAAGATTATCTTTCATTCTTACATACGAAAGGATTTAAATTATCAGAGGAAGCACAAGGGTTTATTATGTTTGGACAAGGATATACTGGTGCGTCTGATGGGATTGTGAACGCAGCAATAGAAGCCACAATTAAACATCAATTGCAGTTTGATGGTAGTTATTTCGTTGCGTTATTAGAACGATTGAAAGAGGAAGAAATTACAGATAAAAAAAGCGCTAAGGCTTTTATGCGGAAGTTACAAGCGTAACTTCACGCAGCCTGCGCTTCTTTTTTTGTTTTGGAAGGTAATTCAACAAAAATCATGCCTAGAAAAATACATAGACATCCGATAATAGCAGAAATAGAAAGTTGTTCATTTGCAACGAGAACGCCTGTTAATGCAGCAAAAACGGGCTCCATTGCGAAAATAATTGCTACTCTCGTTGGAGAAGTGTGTTTTTGTGCCGATGTTTGAATGAAAAAAGCAATAGATGTTGCAAACAAGGCAGTTAGAAAGAGTGCGAATAAAAAGGATTGATTCGTCCATAGTGATACTGAAAATAACTTTTCCCAATCTTCAAACAAGAAAGCGCAAATAGAAGAAAATATACCAACAGCTAATACTTGAGATGTGCTTAATAATAAAGGTGATATTTTTTTAGAAAAGAAGCCGTTAATAAGAATATGGGCAGCGAAAGCGACTGCACAACCAAGAACAAGTATATCTCCTATATTTAATTGGAAAGAATCAGCAGCTGTTAATAAGTACAAACCTGTTGTAGCTACAGCAATACCAAGTATGATGAAAATGGTGGCTTTTTGTTTTAAAAAGATAAATGATAAGATTGGGACCATAACAATGCTTAGCCCAGTTAAGAAACCTGCTTTTGAAGAAGTTGTATAGAGTAAGCCAAATGTTTGTAATAAATAGCCGACAAATAAGAAGAACCCAACCATTAATCCAGCTAAACTACTATGTTTTAATTCTTGTTTTGAAGTTTTCTGTGAGAAAATAATTTGAACGAATAATAAAATAATTCCAGCGAATAAAAAGCGAATACCATTAAACGTAAATGGACCAACGAAAGACATAGCGTTTTGAACGACAACAAACGTAGCTCCCCAAATAAAAGAGACAAATAATAAAGCAAGAGGAGCAATCCACTCTTTTTTCACACTCATACCCCCGTTAATTTTGTAAGATAGCTTTTCTAGCTAATTCATCAGCTACTTTATTTTGACTACTTGGAATCCACTTAATAAAAAAGAGATCGAAGTTTTTTATGTACTGCAGTGCTTCATCTAAAAGAGGTGCAAATATTTTATTTTTTGCGTATTCCTTTTCAACAGCCCGCTCAACAAGCTGCGAATCTGTACGAAAAGAGACAGTGCTATAATTATGCTCGATGCAATATTTTAATGCTAAAAGTAAAGCGCGGTATTCTGCTTCATGATTGGACATTGTTCCAAGTGGTACTGATAATTGTACAGGTGGCTGAACGCCTTTAATAAACACTCCTGCACCAGAAGGACCAGGATTTCCTTTTGATGCACCATCAATATATACTTCAATCAAAATGAGAAACCTCCAAATTATAAGATGATCCCCTACTTAAATATTTTTTTGAAGTAGGGGATAGAGTAGTTATCCGATTGTGATGCTGTAACGACATGTAAATGTTTCATTCGCTTGTAAAGATTGAATTCCCTTTTTGTTCTTGAAATCTTTTGCTGGATTTACTTCATCAGCGATGCCATACCAAGGTTCAATACATAAGAAAGGTGCGTTATCCCCTGGTGTCCATACGCCAACAAATGGGAATCCATCAAATTCTACTTTTACAAATTTATTATGTTTATGAGAACGAATCGAAATTTCATTCGTATTCATATGTTCAAAAATAAGTGCATCATTTTTGAATAAATCATATGTAAGTGGCAATTCAGTCGTATTTTCAGCGATTAATTGCTTTTTGTTTGAAAGATAAGGTCCTTCTAATACGCTTGTTTCTAAGCGTTCCGAACCATTAAACGATAAGTGATAATCTGTAAATGATTCACCGTCCAATAAAGGGAAGTTGAATCCAGGATGTGCTCCGATTGAGAAGAACATCTCTTTTGAAGTAGGATTGTTTACTTCATATGTTATATGAACGCTTTGTCCATTTAGCTCATAAGAAACGAGTAATTCGAATTCGTATGGGTATTTTTTTAATGTTTCTTCATTACTAGTAACGATATAAGTGATTTTTGTTTCGCTTTGTTCTTTCACAAAGAAAGTAAGATCACGAGCGAAACCGTGTTGTGTTAATGAATATGGTTTACCGTCTACGTAGTATGTATTATCTACTAATCGGCCGACAATTGGGAACAAAATTGGTGCACGGCGTCCCCAATAAGTAGAATCACCTTGCCATAAATATTCTGTGTTGTCTTCTTTTAAGCGAACGCTCTGTAATTCTGCACCTTTGTCAGAAATGGAAACGATCACTTTTTCATTTTGAATTGTTGCTGTCATGAAGTGAAACCTCCTAAATCTTTCATATGTTTCATTATACGTTGTCTAAAAGGAAAAAGGTAGTTTATGATAGGAATCTATTGACGAAAGAGGGGCTACGACGTAAAATATAATCTTGTTGCTTAAAAAACGAATAACGTGGTTCGAAACCATCCCACGTAAAAAAACTAAGGAGATTTTGTCATGAATATTAGAACTTTAGTCGGTAATGGTATTTTAGCGGCATTATATATTGCTGTTTCTATGCTTATTCAGCCATTTGGCTTTACGAATGTACAATTTCGTATTTCAGAGATGTTTAATCATCTCGTTGTATTTAACAAGAAAGCAATTTACGGAATTGTATTAGGTGTATTTTTAACGAATCTCTTGTTCTCACCTATGATCGCTTATGATTTAGTATTTGGAGTAGGTCAATCTATTCTTGCATTAGTTGCAACGATTATTTCTATGCGATTTATTAAAGGTGTTTGGGCTCGTATGATTTTTAATACAGTTATCTTTACGATTACAATGTTTATGATTGCAATTGAACTTCATCTTGCATTGGGTTTACCATTTATGTTGTCTTGGTTAACTTGTGCAATCGGTGAATTTGTTGTCATGGCGATCGGTATGCCTGTAATGTACTGGATTAATAAGCGAGTACAATTTGAAAGATTTATGTAATAGATGAAAGAGCTATTCCTATAGGGATAGCTCTTTTTGTATGTAATCATATTGAATATAATGCTGTGACTCTAGATAAAATATAATAAAATAAAGTGAGGCTTCAATTAGCCGGATATATATAAGAAGTCTTACATAAGGGGAATGTAGTATGAAATATAAAATTCATTGGTTGTATAAAACGAAGCGTGGATTGCAGACGGAATTAACAACAGAGTATATGAACATAGAAGAAGTACTTCAATTTGCAGAGGATTTTGAGAAAACAGGAAGAGCTAAGGAACTTTTATTTTACGATGAAATGGACGCAGAGTGGTCATTAAAAGAGATGAAAAAGTTAAGTAAGCAAGTAGAGGAAGAGCCCCAAGAAATACTCGTTTATTTTGATGGGGGGTATGATGTGCAAACGAAAGAAGCTGGCGTTGGTATATGTGTGTATTATAAAAAAGGAAATACAAACTACCGCATTCGCCGCAATGCATATATAGAAGGTATATATGATAATAATGAAGCGGAATATGCATCATTATTATACGGTATGAATATACTCGAGGAACTAGGGATTAAGTATGAAGCAGTTACACTTCGCGGAGACTCACAAGTGGTACTGCAGCAATTAGCCGGAGAATGGCCTTGTTACGATGAACATTTAAATCATTATTTAGATCAAATTGAACAAAAGGCGAAGCAAATGAAATTAAAACTTGTATGTGAGCCGATATCTAGAAAACAAAATAAAGAAGCACATCAATTAGCAACGCAAGCATTAGAAGGAACAGTTATTGATAGTCATAAAGAAATAACCGAATAGAGAGGTGCAAAGGTGGATAAAAAGCAACTCATTACAGAGGTAAATGACTTATTAGAAACGTATTGTGAAGGATGTTTCTTGCGAGAACATAATCGAAAGACAAATAGTAAGTATTACGCTCATTCATTTTGTATAAGGCAATGTACAGTGGGAGAAACATTGAAAAAGTATGGGGAACAGTTGTCATGAAAAAACATCCAGAGAAAATTCTCTGGATGTTTTTTAGTGTCTTGCTTCGTTTAGTTGATGCTCACATTTATTTAATTTTTTTTCCTCATTCATTAAAAATGGCTCATCTAAATCAGTTGCAACAGATTTCATAATTTCAAGCTGAGAGCGAGCTGCTTCTACAGCAGTAGTAGCATGTTCTAATGTATCTGGATCCATTGAAATTGTTGCTGATCCTACCATTTTTTGTGCTGTTTCTACACGGAATTTCACTTCTTCAAAATCATTTACTTCTGATCCCATTAATAATTCCTCCTTTGTATAGTGCGCATTTCACATAGTTTTTGCTCTGTAAAACGGAAATATACAAAGGAATAACAAAGGAGGTTACCAAGTAAGGTAACCTCCTGTTATATGTTGGATTAAAGTTTTACTACGTTAGCAGCTTGAGGTCCGCGGTTACCTTCAGTAATGTCGAAAGATACTTCTTGACCTTCTTCTAAAGCTTTGTAGCCGTCGCCTTGAATAGCAGAGAAATGTACGAATACATCGTCAGCGCCTTCCATTTCGATAAATCCAAAACCTTTTTCGTTGTTAAACCATTTTACTTTTCCTTGCATGTTACAATTCCTCCTAAAAGCGTTTACTATTTTCATTTAGTGAAATTCATTTTAAAAAAATAATATAAACTAAAAATGCTATATTCTTGAATATTCTGCTAAATGATTAATTTAAATATACACGAATTGGGAGAATTTAGTCAAGTAAGCGATTTTATTTTTTTGTATTTTTAAATAATTTTTCAGTCAAATTTTTAAATAGGTATAGGACAGGCTGAGTATATAATATTCTTAATTGAATGCTATACATAATGAGGTGAAAGAATGAATAAGTCTTACTTATTAGATAATGAAGGAATGAGAACGAGAACCGACATACCGGATTGGGTTGCAAAAGAATTTGAGATTTTTTCAAATGTTGTGTTAGAACCAACTTTTCCATGTTATTTCGGTTTAACAGCTTTGAAAAAGAATGAACTTCGTTATTCATTTCTTTCTCATAATGATTGGAGTCATTTACCACATACAATGTTATCTTTTTTAGAGTTAATGAAAGAGAGGCCGATTGTAAGAAGGGGCTTTTTCCTTTTTGTAGAACCGGAATGTGAAGAACAGCCACTCGAATATTACCGTGATTCCTTTTGGAAAGTGTTACAGTATTTACATGAAAACGATAATCAAGCATGGCCAAAGCAAATTCCTGAAGATCCAGACCATTATTTATGGGAATTTTCATTTGGTGGTGAGCCAATATTCGCATTTGGAAATGCGCCAGCTTATAAACAACGAAAAACTAGACATTTAGGGAATTCTCTCGTTATTGGGTTTCAGCCACGCACTATTTTTGATGGATTAGAGGGAGATCGTCCTAAAGGAGCATATTCAAGACAAATGGTTCGTGAGCGAGTTGAAAAGTGGGATCAATTGCCGAAACATCCTAACATTAGTCATTATGGTGACCCAGAGCATCGTGAATGGAAACAATATTTCATAGGAGACGATGTAGAGCCAATAAAAGGGAAATGTCCTTTTATTCATAGGATAGAAAAGTAAGAGCCATCACCTAGATGGCTCTTTTGTATATTTTGGATAAAAAAGGGTATTTTATTATGAAAGCTAGTCTATTTTTTCAAATTACATCATTAACTAGTAGTAAAGAGAGTAGAAAGGATAGAGCGATGTTTGGAGCAATTATACAGCAAATCGTATTAGGTATATCATTAGCTGCGCCAGTAGGGCCGATTAATATTGAAATGTTAAAACGAGGAATTGAACGTGGGTTTTGGCACGCTTGGGTTGTTGGAATTGGTGGAATGACTGCAGATGTTTTATTTATGCTTCTCATTTATTTCGGTTTATCTTCTGTGTTTATGTATACATATGTACAAGCCTTCATGTATTGCACGGGTTTTTTCTTGTTATTTTATTTAGGATTTCAAAGTGTAAAACAAGGAATTTTCGACTCGAATATGGAATATAAAAAAGAAGAGGTAGGTGGCCTTAAGCAATCGTTTATGGCAGGATTTTTAATTGCGATATCCAATCCATTAAATCTTGTTTTTTGGTTTGGTATATACGGAAGTACACTTAGCTCATTACTTACGAAGGTAACGAAACAAGAGGCTTTTTTGTACAGTCTTTGCATTATTGTTGGTATTATTTTATGGAATTTAAATATTGCTTTTTCTGTACATTTTGGAAGAACTTTATTAAAACCAAAAGCGCTTGGCTACATAACAGCCGGAGCAGGTATTATTTTAGTAGGTTACTCTATACATTTTGCATACAAAGCTTTACAGTTGTTCACATAAGATTGAAGGGGAGATTTTTATGTATCGAACCACTATTGACGGAAAAGAAATTATAATTACGTTAGCGCCAAAAATCCGAAAAGAAATTACTGATAGAAATCCACTATATGAAGCGGTATTTCATAATGCTGCAAGATTGTTACAAACAAAGCAACCGACGTTTGCAGTAAATCATGAAATATTTGGGCTCATTATTGGAGAAGTGCAAAGAGGAGAAGTAACAGTGTTTGCAGTGGAACATATTATTCCGAAGCAAAATATATTTGGACCAAACAATTTTTTCTCGACAATAGAACAGCAGGCAAATTTGTAAAGTGAATAGAATAAGAATAGAAAAGAAATAGTCGTAACGATATGTTGCGGCTGTTTTTTTGGAAAAGGGGGAAACAAGATGAAGAAAGTGGGGAAAGAGTTCTTTTTACAACATGATATCGTTATTATGTATAGCATTCTATTTGTTTTCATTATTATTTTAAAAATGCAATTTTTTACGTGGTTTGGCATGTTAGCATGTATGTTTGGGATTGTTTTCTATACACTTAATGAATATATGACACATCGTTTTTTATTCCATATAAAGCCACCTAAAAACACATTTCTATTAAAAATGTTAAGAAGATTGCATTATGATCACCACGTATATCCAGATGATTTAAAACTTTTGTTTTTACCTGTATGGTTTAGTATACCTAGTTTTACTATATATTTACTTATAGCATATGGTATTACAAAAAGTGTTACTATTACACTTTCATTTGGAATCGGAATGATTATTATGCTGCTCGTTTACGAATGGAAACATTATATTGCTCATAGACCGATTCGTCCCGTCACTAAGTTTGGAAGATGGCTAAAAAAACAACATATATTACACCATTATAAAAATGAAAAGTTTTGGTTTGGTGTTTCAAATCCAGTATTCGATTTTATATTTGGAACACTGAAAGACGGAAAAGATGTTGAGCTAAGCGAAACGGCTCGTAATTTAGAAAAGGAAAAAAAGACAAAAGTAGTGCGTTAAGCACTGCTTTTGTCTTAATGAGGATAAATAAGTAAAGTGTCACTTTATTTTGAAAAAGTATATTAAAAATTTAGGGGAAATTGCCGAAAAATGTCTATCAAAAAATCTTTGCATGAATGCATGGATTGTCTAAAATGAATATAAGTTTCTGAATATTTATAAAATTTAGTCTTTAGGTATGCAAGGGGGAAGTGTATTTCAAGTAAGAGAGGGGATCGGTTAATGAAACGAGACGATACGTCAGCACGTAAGTTGCAAAATGAGGTGAATTATACAGAGGTCGTTCAGTCGGAAGAATTTCAATTGTTATTAAATACGAAAAAGAAGTTTATCATTCCAATGAGTATTTTCTTTTTTAGTTTTTTTATCGCATTACCTATTCTAACATCGTATTCAAAGGTGCTTAATACACCTGCATTTGGAGACGTTACATGGGCGTGGGTATTTGCTTTTTCCCAATTTATCATGACATGGGCACTATGTATGATTTATAGCAAAAAAGCAGAATCATTTGATGAAATCTCCCGAAAAATTCTGCAAGATATGCAAAAAGGGAGGGGCTGAACTTGAATACTACTGCATTTGCACTATTTTTAATTATTGTTCTTGGTACGCTCGTCATAACCTATTTTGCATCGAAAAAAACGAAAAATGCGAGTGAATTTTATACGGCTGGAGGGGGATTAACTGGTTGGCAAAATGGTCTGGCCATTGCTGGAGATTACATGTCTGCTGCTTCATTTCTCGGTATAGCTGGAGCAATCGCATTAACTGGGTTTGATGGATTCTTTTATAGTATCGGTTTTTTAGTTGCTTATCTAGTTGTACTATATCTTGTTGCAGAACCGCTTAGAAATTTAGGAAAGTACACTTTGGCGGATATGATTGCAGCACGCTTTGATGCGAAAAAAGTTCGCGGAGTTGCAGCTCTTAATACGATGACGATTTCTATCTTTTATATGATTGCACAATTAGTTGGCGCGGGTGCACTTATTAAATTATTATTAGGGATTGAATATACGACATCTGTATTAATCGTTGGAACACTTATGACGGTGTATGTTATTTTTGGAGGTATGACAGCAACGAGCTGGGTACAAATCGTAAAGGCTGTATTACTTATGGCTGGTACGTTTATTATTTCTGTTATCGTTTTCGCAAAATTCAACTTCAGCGTGACTGAAATGTTCGCTCAAATGAAAACAGCTACACCTTTAAAAGATTCATTTTTAAATCCAGGTGTAAAGTATAAGGATGGTCTTGATACACTTTCTTTAAATTTAGGACTAGTACTTGGTACAGCTGGATTACCACATATACTTGTCCGCTTTTTTACAGTACGTGATGCAAAAACTGCACGTCAATCTGTCGTATATGCGACGTGGTTAATTGGTGCATTTTATATTATGACGATTTTCTTAGGATTTGGTGCGGCAGCGTTTGTAGGAAATGAAGCGATTATTAAAGCAAACCCAGCTGGTAATATGGCGGCACCTTTATTAGCCAAAGCGTTAGGTGGAGACTTCTTATTTGCTTTCGTATCAGCAATTGCTTTTGCAACGATTTTGGCTGTAGTGGCAGGTCTTGTATTAACAGCAGCATCAGCATTCGCTCATGATTTTTATAATGAAATCATTCGTAAAGGAAAATCAACGGAAAAAGAGCAAGTATCCATGGCTCGTTATGCATCTATTGGAGTAGCGATACTATCTATCATACTTGCATTATTTGCCCAAACATTAAACGTAGCATTTTTAGTATCATTAGCATTTGCAGTTGCAGCGAGTGCAAATCTACCAGTAATTTTATTTACAATATATTGGAAGCGTTTTAATACAACGGGTGCTATTTCGGGTATGATTGTAGGTCTCGTATCAGCAATTGTTCTCGTAGCGTTGAGTCCGAATGTTTGGAACCCTGTAGCTGGAAAAGCTATTTTTGTTGGGGAAGCGTTATTCCCATATACGACACCAGGAATTATTTCAATTCCACTCGGATTTCTTGCAGCATATTTAGGAACGGTTTTATCTAGTAAGAAAGAAGATGAAGCGAAATTTGATGAAATTCTAGTGAAATCTAATACTGGTCATGGCATTAGCGATGCGTCTTCACATTAAATAAAAGAGGAGCTTTTCGATAGATAAGAAAAGCTCTTTTTTCTTTTGTCATTTTCTTGTAAATATTACTGATTTGTAAGTAGGATTTGTCTTAATTTTGTGGAATGAAAATAGCAGGGAGAAATTTAAGTCATCATGGCACCAGCGCAGCTTTTGTGAAAAATAAGTTGTTATGGAAGGTGGAAGTAATGATGAAAACGAAGCAAACTGATGAATTATTAGCAAAAGATGAGCAATATGTTTGGCACGGAATGCGTCCCTTTAGTCCAAATAGTACAATGGTAGGGGCAAAAGCTGAAGGGTGCTGGGTTGAAGATATACAAGGAAAAAGATATTTAGATGGTATGAGTGGCCTTTGGTGTGTCAATAGTGGATATGGAAGAAAAGAGCTCGCAGAAGCGGCTTATAAGCAATTACAAACATTATCATACTTTCCAATGTCACAATCCCATGAGCCAGCTATAAAGCTTGCTGAAAAGTTAAATGAGTGGCTTGGGGGAGAGTATGTTATTTTCTTCTCAAATAGTGGTTCAGAAGCGAACGAAACAGCTTTTAAAATAGCAAGGCAATACTATGCTCAAAAAGGTGAACCACATCGTTATAAATTTATGTCACGTTACCGTGGGTATCACGGGAATACAATGGCGACAATGGCAGCGACGGGACAAGCGCAGCGTAGATATCAGTATGAGCCGTTTGCTTCAGGTTTTTTACACGTAACACCACCGGATTGTTACCGTATGCCTGAAATTGAAGGGCAGCATATTTATGATGTAGAATGTGTGAAAGAAGTCGATCGTGTTATGACGTGGGAATTAAGTGAAACAATTGCCGCTTTTATTATGGAACCAATTATTACAGGCGGGGGCATATTAATGCCACCACAAGACTATATGAAAGCTGTTCATGAGATGTGTCAAAAACACGGTGCCTTGCTTATTAGTGATGAAGTAATTTGCGGTTTCGGTCGTACAGGAAAAGCATTTGGGTTTATGAATTATGATGTGAAGCCAGATATTATTACAATGGCAAAGGGCATTACGAGCGCATATTTACCATTATCTGCAACAGCTGTGAAAAAAGAAATATATGAGGCTTTTAAAGGTAAAGGAGAATATGAATTCTTCCGCCATATTAATACATTTGGTGGAAATCCAGCAGCTTGTGCATTAGCACTTAAAAACTTAGAGATTATGGAAAATGAAAATTTAATCGAGCGATCTGCGCAAATGGGTTCCCTTTTATTAGAGCAACTAAAAGATGAAATTGGGGAACATCCGCTTGTTGGGAATATTAGAGGAAAAGGTCTATTAGTTGGAATTGAATTAGTAAATGATAAAGAGACGAAAGAGCCAATTGATAACGACAAAATTGCAAGTGTTGTAAATGCTTGTAAAGAAAAGGGCTTAATTATAGGACGAAACGGTATGACAACAGCAGGATATAATAACGTTTTAACATTAGCGCCGCCTCTTGTTATTTCAAGTGAAGAGATTGCTTTCGTTGTTGGAACGTTGAAGACAGCGATGGAGCGTATTTAATAAATAGAGAGAGGAGCGAGCTGTAATATAAGGCTCGCTCTTGTTTAGTAGGAGGGGACTTTTAATGGAGAAATATGATCCTAACAAACATTATCACATCGGATATTATGAAGACGGATATGATTTAGAAGTGACGGCGTACAAAAGAATAAATGAACCAGTTTGGGATGCTTATATTCCGCACTATGAGGCAGACGATTTTTATAAGAAAGTGGAGGGAATGAAGCTAGGTAAATATATAGATGATTATGGCATTATGGTGTATTCATTTGGGAATGATATTGATGATGATGAAGCACGAATTATTTTTGAAAAATGGTTAAAAAAGAACGGGATTGTTTAAAGATAAAACAAAAAGGAGATTGCTATCTTATAAAATAGCAATCTCCTTTTATTATAGTAAATTTATTTACTTGCTTTCATTGCTTTATCTTTTGCACCAAAAGTGTATTTTAACATTGGTGGTGTAATCATTGTAGTTAAAATAACGACAATACCGATTGCTGTAAAGTAATCTTGTGCCAATAGACCTGAAGAAAGTCCTGTTCCTGCAATGATAAGTGCAACTTCACCACGAGAAACCATTCCAGCACCGATAATTGCAGAAGACTTAGCGTCAAATCCAGTCATTCGTGCACCGAATCCACAGCCGATTAATTTCGTTAATACAGCGATAACAGTTAATGCTAAGATGAACCAAATTTGATTGCCGATACCGTCAAATGTAATATTCATACCGATACTAACGAAGAATACGGGAACGAACATAGCGTAAGCAATTGGTTCTACTTTCTTTTCTACTTCATGTTTGTAGTTTGTTTGAGAAATTGCAATACCAGCAGCGAAAGCACCGATAATACCAGCAATTCCTAATAATTCGCCAAAATATGCGAATGAGAAACAGATGATAAGAGCCGCGCTTACGATAGACTCAGATACGCGCAGTGGTGATAACCAGCGCATAATCGCAGGAACACCTTTCCATCCGATTAAAATAATAGAAGCGAAGAATACTATTTTCTTCAAGATAACCATTGTTAAGTTAACATCATCAGTACCTAAGAAGCTCATTGCAAATGCTAATAAAATAACAACAAGAATGTCATCAAATACAGCGGCTCCAAGCATCGTCGTACTTTCACGTGTTTTCATTTTACCTAAATCACGAAGTGTTTGTACGGAAATACTAACACTTGTCGCACATAGAAGTAATCCTAAGAATACAGCGTTTCCTTGTTCCATTCCCATCACAAGACCGGAAACGTAACCACCTACGAATGGAAGAATGATACCTCCGAGTGCAACTGCTAAAGAAGAATTACGATTTGCGTTTAATTCTTCTAAGTCTGTTTCAAGTCCAGCCATAAACATTAAAAGAATAACCCCGACATTACTTAATTGAGTTAGAAGCTCTGAATTTTCAATCCAACCTAATACAGCTGGACCGATAACGATACCGACAATTAATTTACCTAGTACAGAAGGTTGACCTAATCTAACACTAAGATCACCACCGAGCTTTGTACTTAATAAAATAACTGCAATTTGAAAGAAAAATTCGAATTCCATCTGATCCTCTCCTCGTCATTTTTAATTTTATCATACGATTTCTCGGAATTTGCCTAATGAAAATATGTAAAACCCATTAAACAAAAGGGTCTGATTACAAGTTCTTTTGAACTCGTAATTTGAACCTGTAATTAATATATAATAGATTTTATAAAAAATCAATGAAAAAATGGGAGCTTTTTGAGGAAGAAGCTGCCTTATTGGGATATAGGTGTAAGAGTAGTGTGTGAATTTTATATGTATAAAATAGTATGAAGTCCTTTTCCATTACAAATAATAAATTCTACATACTATTTCACGAACTATAACTGTGAAAGGGAGGATTTATAATTTGAAGGCATTAAAAAATAACTTGTCTATTGTTGCTTTAGGTGGAGTAAATGAAATAGGAAAAAATATGTATGCTATCCAATATGAAAATGATATTGTCGTCATTGATTGTGGATCTAAATTTCCAGATGAAAGTTTATTAGGGATTGATTTAATAATTCCAGACGTCACATATTTGCAAGAAAATAAAGAAAAAATTCGCGGTTTAATAGTAACGCACGGGCATGAGGACCATATTGGCGGAATACCATATTTTTTAAAACAACTAAATGTACCAATCTATGCAACAAAGTTAACGTTAGGTTTAATTGAAATTAAATTAAAGGAACACAATCTTCAAAATGATACGGAATTAATCGTTATTCATTCAGAATCAGAAATTGATTGTGGTTCTATTAAGGCAACTTTTTTTAAAACGAACCACAGTATTCCGGATTGTCTCGGTATTGTTTTTCATACACCAGAAGGTACTGTAGTACATACAGGTGATTTTAAATTTGATTTAACACCAGTAAATAATCAACATCCTGATATTCATAAAATGGCTAAAATAGGAAGTGAAGGTGTACTAGCTTTATTATCTGAAAGCACAAATGCAGAACGCCCAGGTTTTACTCCATCAGAAAGGTCAGTAGGAGAACGGATAGAGGAAATATTTATGAAAGCAAATAGAAAAGTAGTTATTTCTACGTTTGCTTCTAATGTGAATCGTGTTCAGCAAATAGTTGAAGCATGTATAAAAACAAATCGAAAACTAGCTTTGCTAGGGAGAAGTATGGTAAATGTAGTAGAGGTTGCTCTAGAGAAAGGTTATTTACATATTCCAGAAGGTATGTTGATTGAAGCAAATGAGGTAAATCGTTTAGATCCAAAGCAGGTTGCAATACTTTGTACAGGAAGTCAAGGAGAACCAATGGCAGCTTTAGCGCGTTTAGCTAGTGGAAACTATAGACAAGTGGATATTTTACCAGAAGATACGGTTATTATAGCCGCGACCCCTATCCCAGGAAATGAACGTAACGTTTCTCGAATTATCGATAATTTATTTGCATTAGGAGCAAAGGTGATTTACGGATCAGGTAGTTCTACTGGAGTGCATGTATCCGGTCATGCATATCAAGAAGAGTTGAAGTTAATGCTTACATTAATGAAGCCAAAATATTTTATTCCAATTCATGGAGAGTTTAGAATGCTACATCACCATAGTTTGTTAGCAGAATCAATTGGTATTGAAAAGGAAAATATCTTTATTGTACGTAATGGAGATGTTGTAGATATAAGTAATGAAGTGGCAATTCAATCTAGAAGAATACAGGCAGGAAATATATATGTAGATGGATTAGGAATTGGAGATGTTGGAAATGCATTATTACGTGATCGTAAACAACTTTCAGAAGATGGAATGCTCGTTATAGTTATTACTTTTAATAAAGTGGATGGAGAAATAATTTCAGGTCCAGATATTATTTCTCGTGGATTTGTCTATGTCCGTGATTCAGAAGAATTTCTAAGAGAATTAAATAAATTAGCTGTTATTACGATTAATAATTTAAAGAAAGAGAATGTGAATAGCTGGGGGATTTTGAAAAGGGAGGTAAGAGAAGCGTTAGGGAAGTATATATATACAAATACAAAACGAAAGCCGATGATTCTTCCTATAATAATAGAGGTTTAATAGTAAAAAAGAATTCTCGTATGGGAATTCTTTTTTGTTTTGAAGAGAAAATGAACATATAATGAAATAAATAGAAATGGAAGGAAATAAAAGATGTTATTAAATAAACGTTTTACAATTGGAGAAATGGCGAAAATGCATAATATCGCAGAATCTACATTAAGGTATTATGATGAAAAAGGAATTTTTCATCCGTCCATTGTGGATCCTCAAACGAATTATCGTTATTATACAATCGATCAATTTTCACTGTTAGATACGATTAAATTTTTACGCCAGTTAAATATTCCGTTAAAGGAAATTAAGAAATATATTGATGAAAGAAATCCAGCATACGCACTCAATTTACTGGAAAAACAACAAGAGATGATGCTGAAGAAACAAAGAGAAATTGAGTATGCTTTGGCGAAAATGGAGCATAGAATTCATTTAATTAAGAAAGCAACAAAAGCAAAAGCTGAACAAATGGTAATTAAAGAGATTCCGCAGCGAAAAATTACAGCAATTGCGGTTGCTCCAAATACGACGGATGATATGTTTGAGTACTACATTCATTCGTTACAAAAAAATATGAGGCAAATGGATGATAGTTTATTTTCTGGAGATATTGGTGTAACTGTTGCGAAAAAAGGATTAATGCAAAATGAGTTTCAAGCATATAGCAGTGTATTTATTCTTTTGGATTATATGCCGTATGAAGTGCATACTTCAGATGAAATTAAAGAAGGTTTATATGCTTGCTCTTATCATCATGGACCGTATGAAGAAACAGATGCAACGTACAAGGAGTTACTTATATACATTGATAAAGAAGGTTACGAAGTACATGGAGATTCGATTGAGATTGGATTGATTGATTGGTCTGTAACAGAAAATCCAGAGGAGCAAGTAACAGAAATTCAAATTCCTGTAGTGAAAAAATAAGATGAAAACTTTTGAATTGATTACAAATTTACATTCATTAGTATAAGTCAGTTACCTGTTTTTTTAATTCTCTCTTGACCTTCAAGTTACTTGAAGGTTTAAACTAAGAAAAGAGAGTTGAAAAAAAGGAGCATATTAGAGTATGGAAGCAACAGAAAAATTAAGAGAAAAACCGATAAAAAGCTTATTTATTTCTTATTTAATACCAGCCGTTCTTGGAATGGTATTAATGTCAGTGAATATTGTAATTGACGCGGTCATGATTAGTAGAGGAGTTGGGGCGAACGGTTTAGCAGGAGTGAACGTGGCTATTCCAGCATTTTCGATTTTCTTCTCTATTTCATTATGGATCGGAATGGGCGGGGCAACGTTATACTCCATTGCATTAGGCGAAAATAAACGAGAAAGAGCAAGGTCTATTTTTACTCAATCCATGACGGTAGCAGTTGTTATCGTAGGGATTTTAGCAGCGATTTGCTTATGGAGAATAGAAGATTTAGCATACTTATTTGGTGCAAATGAAGTGATTCTACCATATGCGTTAGACTATTTACACGTATTATTAACATTTGGAATGATATACGTTTTAGAAAATATTTTAAGTACATTCATACGGAATGATGGAAATCCTAATTTAGCAATGGCTGGTCTTGTTGTAACAGCTGTATTAAATATAGTGTTTGACTATATCTTTATTTTTATCTTTGGATGGGGCGTAACAGGTGCTGCTTCAGCGACTATTCTTTCGGCAGCGATTGGTTTCCTTGTATTATTAACTCATTTCTTTAGAAAAAGTAGTATTTTAAAGTGGACGAAATTCCATTTTGAATGGGATACTGTCAAACAAATTATGGTGATTGGTTTCCCAAGTTTTACAGCAGAAAGTACGGTTGCAATCGTAACGATTGGTTTTAATATCGCATTCGTCCAATATGCAGGAGAAGTAGGAGTAGCTTCCTATGCGATGGTGAATAGTATTCATGCAATGACATTACTATTATTCTTTGGTGTTGGAGCAGCATTACAGCCAATTGCTAGTTTCCATTATGGGGCAAATTTATCAGAGAGACTTCGTGAAGGATTGAAGTTTGCTGTGAAAATTGCAGTTGTCCTCGGAGGCATTGCGATAATTGTCGGATTATTCTTCGGGAAATATATCATTGGTTTATTTGATGTTCAATCTCCAGAATTATTGGAGTTAACCTTAACAGGTATTAGCTTATTCTTTATCCAATACGTATTTTTAGGTTATAACATTGTGTATGGAGAGTATTTCCAATCAGTGCGACAAACGAAGAAATCAGTACTTATTATAATGAGCCGAGGATTACTATTTATTATTCCATTGTTATGGATTATGCCGAAATTATTTGGGATAAACGGAATTTGGCTCGTTATGCCAGTTGCAGAAGTAATGACAGCGATTATCGTATTTACGATGAATCGTATGAAACATCCTGTTCCATTAAATATGGCAGGAGAGAAAGAAGCGATATGATGAAGAAAATCCCCTTAAGCAATTAAGGGGATTTTTTTATTCCTTTAAACTAATCGCAAAAGATCCATCCGTTTCTTGAACAGAAGCAAAGGCAACGTTTTTAATATTTGTAATTCCTTTTTCCTTTAATTCTTTATATAACCATTTTTCATCTTTATGTATTAACTTTAAGTTATCATATTGAATTTGTGAATCGACGATAAGTGCAATTGGTAATCCAGCATACTTAACTTCTATGTTTAAATCTTTTGGAGTTAATGGTACAAGTTCTCTTTTTGGTAAAATACTAATAGCGCCGTTCGCTTCTAAAATAGCGTATTCAATTTCATGAACACTTGGATATCCTGCAACGCGAAGGTTAGAAAGTAATTCAGCAATTGGATATCTACTTTTTTGTAAATTCTCAAAAATAATGTCACCATGTTTAATTAAAATAATAGGGTGCCCGAGAATAAAACGATTTAGTTTGTTGAATAGGCTTAATTTTGTAAGGATTAAATGTAAACATGTAATTACAAGCATACCGAGAAAAGCTTGCAAAGCACCAGAGACTGGTATGGCCTGAAAAGCTAAATAAGATAAAAAGATAATAGCACCAAAATCATGAGGAGTTAGTTGTGCTAAAGCTGATTTACCGAGCATCTTAAGTGATAGTAAAAATAAAATAAAAAAGAACGATACGTTACATAAAAAGAGAAGCAATAGAGACACTCCTTCGTGCAAAGTTGTACTTACTGTTCCCGAAAGAAATATAAATATTACTTTCTAGAGGATAAATTAGGTTGAATTGGAATTTGTCTGTATACAAACAAATAAATGGATATTATCATGAAAGAAGCAAAGAACATAGGAGTATATGGATATGAAAAAGAAAAAAATAATTAAGTATATGATAGGAATTATAATGGTTTGCGCCGTTTATGTGGGATTTTTACAATATAACATTTATAAGCATGGGCAAATGAATGCGACCTATGAAGCTGATTATATAATTGTATTGGGCTCGAAAGTAAACGGAACGAAACCATCGTACTCATTGCAATATCGTATTGATAAAGCAGCTGAGTATTTGAAATCACATGATAAAGCAATCGCTATTGTATCTGGAGGGAAAGGAAAAGGGGAAGATATTTCAGAAGCATTAGCAATGAAAAATGAATTAATGAAATTAAAAATTGCAGAAGACCGCATTATAATGGAAGATAAGTCAACGAGTACTGATGAAAATATTAAATTCTCAAAACCTTTAATTCCGGACAATATGAAAAAAGGAATGATCGTAACAAACGATTTTCACATGTTTAGAGCGAAAAAAATAGCGGCAAAACAAGGTTTACAATTAGAAGGTCTTCCGGCAAAAACACCGAAACCAATCATCATTCCATCGAATGTACGAGAATATTTAGCAATCACACAGTACTGGTTTATGAATCGAATATAGTGAAAGTGATCCCGGCTGAAACTTCAGGCGGGATTTAGTTTGAGGAAAATCTTACAAATATGTCACGTTCGTGAAAGGTAAAGCGATAGTTTCTAGAATGATTTCCTGACATAATGAAGGTAACAAAAACTATTTAGAGGTGAATCGGATGAAAGGAAATAATATTTTATCTTCGTTATGTTACTTTAGTATCTTTTTTGCACCATTTTTACTACCAATTATCGTGTACTTTGTTGCAGAAGATGAAGTGAAGTATCACGCGAAAAAAGCATTTTGGTCACATGTTTTCCCATACGCAATCTTATTTGGAGGACTAGCAGTATCAGGTATGTACGGTTTAGGTTTCAATCAATCTGACGGTGCTGGAATTGGAATGGCTATCACATATGCAGTGTTCATTCTTGTAGGAATTTACTACTTCATTTGGAATATCGTAAAAGGTATTAAAGTTTTGAAAACGGCGTAATATAATAAGTATAATTTCATTTACCGTATCGATAAACGTTTTAAAAAAGAGCAGTTCAAAAAGAATTGCTCTTTTTGTGCTTATAAGTTGTGAAAATTGAAAAAGATATGTTAATTTTTCATTAGGAAGAGAAAAAAGGAGTGATTTTCATGAATGAGATCATACATAAGATGGAGCAACATGTTTCAGTTCGTAAATATAAAGAAGAATCAATTCCGAAAGATGTAGTAGAAAAGATGGTGCACGCTGCGCAACATGCAGCTTCATCACATTTTGTACAGGCTTATTCTGTTATATATGTAACAGATCAAGACCTAAAGATTAAACTAGCAGAGCTATCCGGAAATCGTCACGTGAAAGACTGTGCAGCATTCTTTGTTTGTTGTGCAGATTTAAAACGACTTGAAATTGCATGTGAAAAACATAGTACAGAGATAAAGTATGAGGGAGTAGAAGACTTTATCGTTGCGACGGTAGATGCTTCACTTTTTGCGCAAAACTTAGCACTAGCAGCAGAATCGTTAGGATACGGTATTTGTTATATTGGTGGTATTCGTAATAATCCGAGAGAAGTGAGTGAACTGCTTCATTTACCTGATAAAGTATATCCTGTATTCGGAATGACAGTCGGCGTACCAGATGAAGATCATGGAGTGAAACCACGTTTACCGGTAGCAGCAGTTCTTCATGAAAATGGATATGATGAACAAAAATATGATGAATTACTAAACGAATATGATGAAACGATGAACGCGTATTATAAAGAAAGATCATCAAACAAGAAAAACGTAACATGGACGGAATCAATGAGTTCGTTTATGTCTAAAGAAAAAAGAATGCATATGAAAGAGTTCTTAAGTGAAAAAGGATTAAATAAGAAGTGAGTAAAGAGGCAAACCTGTGATGTAGGTTTGTCTTTTTGGGAAGGAGAAATACCTAAGGCCAGAAAGTTGTTTATTCTTTCTGAACTTAGGTATTTTGTTTTTTATCATATACATAGAAATAAAAATTAATAATTTTTTACAAAAGTGATAGAAAATGAGAATGAAATGCCAATAGTAAGTAAAAGCGGCATAATAGCCGCTTTTTATCGTTTTATTTAGTATTTGATTTGAAATGTTTATCTTATGAAAGAAAGATTATTGCTAATTGTAAACTGTCAATAAAGTTATTTAAGTTTTGATATGGAATACCCTGCCGGAAAATACAGCAATAATTTTGTTTGAACATATCTGTTATGGCACAATCTAAAGCATCTTCTATAACAAGTTCAAACTTTCAATAAGAAGATAACCCCCTGTACAACTTAAAAGAATGTACGTAAATATTTTAAAAATCCGTTGATTAAGCCATTTAAAAATAATTTGACCTATAAACAAACCTAAAAATACAATTGGAATGGCATAAAAACTTGATTCCCAAATGGTTTTGTTTGTGCCAGTAAAGAGTATTTGAGTTACTAGGCTAATGAAATATATAAACAAATAAAAAGCTAATGTAGTTGCTCTTAACTTCTCTTTTTCAGTATCAGTTCCTGTAAAATAAAGTAACAGGGGTGGACCGGGCATACCGATACTTGTCGTTAAAAGACCAGATAATCCACCAACTATGAAATCTCTAGATTGTGTTGATCTAACCTTAACGTTGCATATTAGCAATAATGTTAATAGTAAGAGTAGGATGCTAACTGCTAATTTAAAAGTGTTTATGTTAACGGAAATGAAAATTAAAATGCCAAAAGGAACACCAACTATACTTCCAAAAATAAACCTTTTCAGTAGAGCAAAATCAACGTCCATTCTTATTTTCCAAATGAGTGAAATGGAAATAATTAAAGATAAAATAATGTTTATTTGTATAGCTTCTTGTGGTAGAAATAACATAAGTAAGAAAGGGGTTGCCATTATGGAAAAGCCAAAACCTGTACTTGCTTGCAGAATAGAAGCCACTAATATAATACATACGAAAATGAATGTTATACCCAAAACAGCCCTCCTATTTAATCAAGTTTAACTAGTTAAAGTCTATTATTTAAGTGCAATATTTCACAAACTCATTTGTATTTTAACATAAATATCTAGTTTTTTCTCAAATAGTATTGCCATATAAGGCTCTTTAACTAAAAAATCCGACTTACATTTTGAAACAATTTTATTATGGGGAAACAAATAATGAATGGGATCAAAATGTATTGATTATCATTAATTTATTCACTGAGATCCCCGCGATAAAACAAGAACAGCCATATAAAACTTACAAAAATACAGCATGTAGCTAATAAACTGCCAATCATTTGAGGAGAAAGAATTTCTAACAGCCCTCCTGTAAAAAACATCGATAACTGAATAAGAGATCCGTAAATAGAATAATGGAATGAAAAAACTTTACCTATCATATTTTCGTGTGTGTAAGTTTGAAGTAATGTCGTATCAAGTGGAACGATGATTCCTCCTGCTATACGCATACAGAATAAAGTAATGATACCGATAATAAGTTGATCGGATAGAATGAATCCGAGAAAGAAAATTCCTTGTAATAAGTAGGCCCAACCGAATACTTTTTTCATTTTTTCTTTATTATGGGATATATAAAGATTAACGAGAAGGCTTCCTATCATAAGCCCAGCCCCTTGAACCGTATATAAAATCCCAATGTTCGTATGGAAAATTTTTTCGGCATAGATCGTTAGAAGTAGTTGATAAGCGCCTCCAATAATGCCCCATGAAATGCCGACAAGAATTAATGTTAAAATGATTTTTGTTTGTAATATGTATGTATAACCACCTTTTATATCAGTGAAAAATGCTTTGTTCTTGTTACAAGTATCATGAGCAGGAATACTCATGTTATAAATAAAATAGGCTGAAATAAAGTATGATAGGCTATTTACTAAAAAAGCGAACTCAATATGTAAAGATTGTGCAATTACTCCGCCCAAAGAAGCCCCCATAATAGACATAAAACCATTAATTGTACTAGAAAGAGAGTTAGCAGTTACGAAATGATTTTGGTGTACGATATTTTTTAGGGTTGCTTGTTTAGCCGGTTCAAATACACAAGAAAGTACAGATAAACATATATTAGCAATGAAAATAATCTCAATTTTATAGCCTGCGAGTAAGTATGTAAGGACTAGAATTCCCCGTGTAATATCGGTAAAAATCATAATATTCTTTTTAGAGAAACGATCTACAATTCCGCCTATGAATGGACTAAGAAGAAGCTGTGGTAAACTTTTACTTATAAAAGTAAGTGCGATCATAAACGGCGATTCCGTTATGCTGTAGACAAATGTTAATAAAGCTACCGTATGGAACCAATCCCCAAGTACACTTAATGTTTGCCCATAAAATAGTTTATTGAAGTTTTTATTTGTTTTAAGAAGTGTGGAATAAGAAACTGACATAAATAGATTAATCCTTATGTAATGACGATGTTTGAATTTGTTTTTTCCACTCACTTAAATACACTTTTTCCCCTCTGGGAAGTCCAACAGGTAAATGTGCTTCGTAAAGACCTCTAATCATTGTAATCCCCCTTAGTAAAAATGTTTCTTATTCCATAGTAAACAATATGTTGCTAGTTGAAATCGCAAATAAGAGGGATATAAATTCATACGAAAGTATGAAAAAAAACAGCTCATATTTGAGCTGTTTTTCTATAGTTTTTAGTTCATTTTTCAAGGATAGGATATATTAATATCCGTATCCGCCGCCACCCCAACAGCTACATCCGATGATGATTAGAAGGATGAATAGTACGATAAGCAAAGCAAATCCACCGCCGAAACCAGCGCAACTTCCACCATAACTCATATGTTTTCCTCCTTTTTAGTAAGTTAATCTATATGGTTCATGGACTACTATATACAGTATGTTTTTTGTATAGAAAACGAGCCAGTCTCATTTATAATTAGACAAATGCCTGTAGATTCATTAGGATTGCATGTTAGTGATTTGTAAATAAACCTTTACGTAATTCATAATTTAGGCATAAAAAATAAAAAATTGTAAAAAAAACCATTTTCTTATTTTTTTATGAGAGAATATGTACTATAATTTTACAAGTAATATTATGGGAAAAGGGAGTTTTAGTATAGAGATGGAGATGGGACAATTAAAAAATAAAATAGAAAACAAAAAGAAAGAGTTAATTCAACTTGTTGCGAGACACGGATTGGATCATGATAAAGTTTTGTTATTTAGTCGTGATTTAGATATACTTATTAATAAGTTTATGAACATAAAAGACAAAATGCATAAATAAAAAATTTATAGTTTTTTATATTAAGATGTTTCACAGAAAGGAGAGGACAGTAATTGGAACATTTACAGGAAGAATTGTATAAACAAATAAAAGAAGAAAAAGGTACAGTTACAATTTTCTTAAAGAGTGGCGTTAGAATAATAGGAGAAGTTGTTGGAGTGGATAAATTTACACTTTTAATCTTAGTGGATGGAAAACAACAGCTTATTTATAAGCAGGCTATATCAACAATAATGAAATAAGACACTCTTGTTGAGTGTCTTATTTCATTATTGCTTGCATGCCTCAACATCAATGCCGGCAGCAATTAACTTCTTTTCTCCATCTTGTTCAATGATTTTTTGTAATTTAGATAGGAAAGAATCAAAGTTTGTATGCTTTGCTACTTGGAATGTCATTTTATGTTCAATTGGTAGCCACGTATCAATATCAGCTTCGTTATGCTGGATTTTCACCTCAAGTTTATCGAGTGCATTAGCAACTTTTGCTTCGTACGTTTCTTTCGCTTCAAACTCCATCCATAAGTCATATAATTCCTCACCGAGAGAACCTGTTAATGTTTGTTTAATATTTAAAATAGCTTCTAGTTCATTTTTTTGTTTTTGTAGCTGTAAGTCATGACTATTCATTGTATCAAATGCAGGGATATCACCAGCTTCGGCTTCGACTAGATCGTGAATAATAACCATTTTAAGTAATTTCTCAATACTTACTTTTTGATCCAAATAAGGTTCAACTAAAATGGCCATTAGAGACATGCGCCATGTATGTTCGGCAACACTTTCTTGACGTCCGTTGGAAAGCCAGCTATGTCGCATTTCATATTTTAGTTTTTCTGCTAATGCAATGACTTGTAAAATGTTGTGTTCCATCGTGATCCTCCTCATTTATTCATACCATAATTCTAATATAGAAATGAAATGTGTCAATTTCATGAGTATATTGCGATAAACAGATGATAAGCGTATAATACATGTTATATGTGAAAACGTATTATTAAAATAAAAAAATGTTATATAAAAATGGAAAGGAAAGGGCAGAAATATGGGAGAGAAAAATCAAGTATTAGCTAGACCACAAAGAAGAAAAAGGAAGTTTGATATTTCTAGCCCAGTGGGCATTATAGTAGGTTTCATTATAGTGATAGCGGCAATTATGCTTGGCGGCGGTGGAATAAAAGCTTTCAAAAACTTTTTAGATGTTTCATCTATTTTAATTGTCATAGGGGGAACAACAGCGACAATTGTTGTGGCATATCGATTTGGAGAAATAAAAAAATATACGAAAAGCATTTTTACTGTTTTACATAGAAGAGAAGAAGATTTAGAACAGTTAACGGATTTGTTTGTCGATTTTTCGAAAAAGTCTAAAAAGCACGGCTTGCTTTCTTTAGAGGTAGATGGAGAGCAAGTGGATAATCCTTTTATTCAAAAAGGAATTCGATTAATGTTAAGCGGTTACGATGAAGATGAATTAAAAGAAGTGTTATTGAAAGATATTGAAACGGAAGTGTATGAGTTAAGAAAAGGAGCAGCATTATTAGATAAAATTGGTGATTTTGCTCCAGCTTGGGGCATGATAGGGACTTTAATTGGTCTTATCATTATGCTCCAAAACTTACAAGATACATCGCAAATTGGTACAGGGATGGCAGTTGCGATGTTAACGACATTATATGGGTCTGTACTTGCGAATATGATTGCAATCCCTCTTGCGGAAAAAGTATATCGTGGTATTGAAGATTTATATACAGAGAAGAAGTTTGTAATAGAAGCTATTTCAGAATTGTATCGTGGACAAATCCCTTCTAAATTAAAGTTGAAACTGGATACATACGTATACGAAACAAAGGTAAAAAAGGTAAAAGGAGCAGCCTAATATTTCAAGGAGTGGTATGATGAGTAAAGGACCGCAAAAGGGATCGCCTCGTTGGATGACGACTTTTACAGATTTAACGATGTTATTATTAACTTTCTTTGTATTACTAGTTGCTACATCAAAGCAAGATGCAGTAAAATTGTCAAAGATGCTTGAAAAGTTTAGTGATACGGAGCAAGTAGATGCAAAAGTAATGGAAAATACAATACCGGATATTTCACATGAAAAAAATGATGAAAAAATGATTTCAAAAAAGAGAATGGATGAATTATATAAGAAGTTAAAAGCGTATGTAGATAATAACGGTATTAGTCAAGTGAATGTATATCGAGAGGATACAGGGGTAAGCGTCGTTATAGTAGATAATTTAATATTTGATACAGGCGATGCGAACGTTAAGCCCGAAGCGAAAGGGATAATAAGTCAATTAGTTGGATTTTTTCAATCCGTACCTAACCCAATTGTTGTAGAGGGACATACAGATAGTAGACCTATTCATAACGAGAAATTCCCTTCTAATTGGGAGTTATCTTCAGCACGAGCGGCAAATATGATTCACCATTTAATTGAAGTGTATAATGTGGACGATAAAAGGCTAGCTGCGGTAGGATATGCAGACACAAAGCCAATTGTACCAAATGATTCACCGCAAAACTGGGAAAAGAACCGTCGCGTTGTTATTTATATAAAAGAGTAGTATATTGTTATTTTAATAATAAAATAATAAAAATACGAAAATTCTTTTAAAAAAATATTAAATTTTATCATTTTATTTTGTATAATGAGTGAGAATGATAAGGTGAAATATTAAGATATATTTATACATAGAAGGAGAGAATTAAAAAGAATGGCACATAAAATTTTAGTAGTAGACGATGCGATGTTTATGCGAACGATGATTAAAAACTTATTAAAAAGTAATGCTGAATTTGAAGTTATTGGCGAAGCAGAGAATGGGGTAGAAGCAATTCAAAAGTATAAAGAACTTCAACCTGATATTGTAACATTAGATATTACTATGCCAGAAATGGACGGGCTTGAAGCATTAAAAGAAATTATTAAAATTGATTCAAGTGCAAAGGTTGTTATTTGTTCTGCAATGGGACAACAAGGTATGGTATTAGATGCAATTAAGGGCGGGGCAAAAGACTTTATTGTAAAGCCATTCCAAGCGGATCGTGTAATTGAAGCTTTAACAAAAGTAGCAAATAGTTAATATAGAAGGGGTGCCACAAGGAATCAAAACAGTGATAGCGGATCGACGTGTGGCCCCCTTTTTTCTCATTGTAAAACACTAAATTGTTATACATAAATGAAATGTTTGTTAGACAGGTAGGGGATAAAAATGCAAACAGATCTATTAAATATATTTTTCGAAGAGTCAGAAGAACATTTACAGTCGCTAAATGAAAATGTGCTAGTGTTAGAACAAAATCCTGCTGATATGGATGTTGTAGGAGAAATATTCCGATCCGCTCATACATTCAAAGGTATGTCTGCGAGCATGGAATTTACGGAAATGGCTGATTTAACGCATAAGATGGAAAATGTGTTAGATGAAATTCGTCATGGAAATATAGTTGTAAATGCGGATATTATTGATGTGATTTTTGAGTGCATTGATAATTTGGAGAAGATGGTTGCAGATGTGCAACAAGGTGGAATGGGCAATATTGATGTAGCCTCAACTAAACAGAAATTAGAAGCATTATTGAACGGCAATGTAGAAACTCCTACGGAACATATAGAGCAAAATCATATAGACACCGATGATGGAGTTTCGCATGAAGTGCATATAACAGTTGAACAGCAAGCGATTTTAAAAGCAGTACGTGCCATTATGTGTATTGAAGCATTGCAAAATGTAGGGAATATACAAAAAACAGCTCCGAGTATTGAAGAAATTGAAGCAGATGCTTTCGGATTTGAATTTACAGTATTTATGGATACGGATTGTAGTATAGAAGAGTTGAAACAAGTAGTACTTCATGTTTCTGAAATTGAGAAAGTGGAAGTAAAGCAAGGAGAACCTATATCGAAGGAAGTAGCTTCTAAAAAAGTCGTGACACAAGAAGTTGTGCAAGTAGAAGAAAAGCTACAACCTGCTGTGGTTACGCAAGTAAAATCACCGATAGAGGCAACGAATCAACCTTCAAGTACTATGCCAGCTAAAAGTACTACAAAAACGAAAAATGCTAAAGTGGAGAATCGTTCAATTCGTGTTCAATTAGAGAAAATCGAAAGATTAATGAATATGTTTGAAGAAAGTGTAATTGAACGTGGGCGCATTGATGAATTGGCTCAAACAATTCAAAACAAGGAGCTAATTGAACATTTAAATCGATTAGGCGATATTTCAAAAGATATTCAAAATGTACTATTAAATATGCGTATGGTGCCGATTGAAACTGTGTTCAATCGTTTCCCGCGTATGGTACGTATGTTAGCGAAAGATTTAGGGAAAAAAATCGATTTACAAATTACAGGTGAAGATACTGAAGTAGATAAAATTGTTATTGATGAAATCGGTGATCCGCTCGTTCATTTAATTCGAAATGCAATCGATCACGGTGTTGAAACTGTTGAAAAACGACGTGATGCAGGTAAAAATGAGACAGGTACGATTAAATTAGAAGCCTTTCATAGTGGAAATCATGTCGTTATTCAAATTACGGATGATGGAAACGGTATTAATAAAGGGAAAGTATTAGAAAAAGCGATTAAAAATGGCGTTGTAACTGAAGCGGATGCGAATAGATTAACAGATCGTGAAGTGTTTGATCTTATTTTCCAACCAGGATTTAGTACAGCTGAAGTTGTATCAGATCTTTCTGGACGCGGTGTCGGATTAGATGTTGTAAAACATACGATTCATAGTTTAGGTGGACATTTAATTATTGATTCTGAGGAAGGAAAGGGAAGTACATTTAGAATTGAACTTCCATTAACGTTGTCTATTATTCAATCTATGCTTGTTCAAACGAATGATAAGCGTTATGCTTTACCTCTTGGAAATATCGTTGAAGCAATTCGAATTAAGAGAGAAGACATCCAATCCTTACAAGGGAAAGATGTGTTAAATTATCGTAATCAAATTATTGAAGTGAAACATTTAAGTACTGTATTTGGTGAAAAAACAGTAGATGAGGCGTTTGCGTCATATGATGGTCAAATGGTTCCTGTGTTAATTGTTCGTAATACACATCGCAGCTATGGACTTATTGTAAACACAATTATCGGTCAAAGAGAAATAGTCTTAAAGTCATTAGGTGACTTCTTTGCAGAGAGTTCTAACTATTTCTCTGGTGCGACGATTCTCGGTGATGGACGAGTGGTCCTCATTTTAAACCCAGAAGGTTTATAATAGGAATGAAGGAAAGCTCCCCACTTGTATACAATTGGGGAGCTTTTTGGCTAATTGCTACGAATCTAATAATGGGATACATAGTAACGTTTTATACTAATGAGTTTGCTAAAATAAAATAAGAGTTTATATTATTTGATAGAAAAACAGAAATGA
Organism: Bacillus cereus ATCC 14579; assembly: GCF_000007825.1. NCBI lineage: Bacteria > Bacillati > Bacillota > Bacilli > Caryophanales > Bacillaceae > Bacillus > Bacillus cereus. The sequence continues at coordinate 1,586,044 of NC_004722.1, forward strand.
GGAGGCAGGGAAAATGCCTGAGCAACACACAAAAGGGGATACAAGCACGATTGTGCTAGAAAAAGAAAATGAGCATTTAACGCCTCAAGAATGCGATATTCTTGGCGAAATTGCAAATATATCATTTGGTTCAGCTTCGACTGTATTATCAACAATTTTAAATAGGCAAGTAAGCATTACTGCTCCTCGCATAGAGTTGGTAGATTTATATGATTCAAGAGATGTCGAAGTTCCACATGTTGTATTAAACATTCATTTTACAAAAGGATTAGATATGGAAAACCTTCTTGTCCTTAAGCAAGATGTTGCATTATCCATTGCTGATTTAATGATGATGGGAACAGGTGAAGTGGAGGACGGAAAAGAACTTGGTGAATTAGAGCTAAGTGCTGTACAAGAAGCGATGAATCAAATGATGGGATTCGCAGCTACATCTATGTCGGAATTCTTCCAAGATACAGTAGATATGTCTCCGCCGACGATTAAAGTTGTAAAGTTATCAGAAGAAATGGAGAAAATCTCTGAAATCGATGGGAATCATACGATTGTTAAAGTGTCGTTTGATTTAAAGATAGATAATCTTGTAAACTCTAAACTTGTACAAATTGTTTCAGTTGAGCATGCGAAACAAATGGTAAATAAATTAATGCAATTATCTGGTGAAGTAGAAGAAACAGTCGAACCATCAGAAGTAGTGGAAACTGAGATTGTAGAAGAACAAGTTGAAAAAGAGCATTTAACACAAGAAGAGAAAGATGTGCTTGGTGAAATTGCAAATATTTCAATTGGTTCCGCTTCAACAGTATTGTCAACGCTTTTAAATCAGCCAGTTACAATTAGTACACCAAATGTGGAAGCAATTAATGTTCGTCATTATGATGGAGTACCAGTGCCATTTGTTATTTTAAATGTCGACTTTGTTGAAGGGCTAAAGAATGAGAATGTATTCGTATTTACGAAAGATGTCGCCTTAACAATGGTAGATTTAATGATGATGGGAACAGGGGAAGTTGATCCGGAAAAAGAGCTTACTGAATTAGAACTGAGCGGTATTAAAGAAATTATGAACCAAATGATGGGTCATGCTGCTACGGCGATGTCAGAAATGTTCCAAGAAAAAATGGACATGACGCCGCCAAATGTTAAATTTGTAACGTTAAAAGAAGAAATGGAGTATTTGGGAGAGTCAATGGAAGTGGACGAACTCGTTCAAATTACGTTCAATCTTGAAATTGGTGATCTGCTTCAATCGAAAATGTATCAAATTTTGCCAATTTCTGAAGCGAAAGAAATGGTAAGGCGACTTCTGTATCCGATGGTGGAAGAAGAAGAGATTGCCACAGAAGAAATTGAAGAAGAAAAAATTGTAGAACCAGTTGTGCAACCTATTGAATTTAAAGAAGTAAAACAAATGGAACCAGTATATATGGACACGTCCATTCTACAAAATGTAGAAATGAACGTGAAATTTGTATTTGGAAGTACAGTGAAAACGATTCAAGATATATTAAGTTTACAAGAAAATGAAGCAGTTGTGCTAGATGAGGATATTGATGAACCAATTCGTATTTATGTAAATGATGTATTAGTGGCGTATGGTGAACTTGTAAATGTAGATGGATTTTTCGGAGTAAAAGTGACGAAATCACTATAAGGCATTGAAATAGGAGTTTGAACTAGTAGATGAAAAACGTAAAGTTTTTTCTAATGAGTTGGCTATGCATACATGTATGCTTGTTCTTCCCCTTGCAAAGTCAGGCTGAGGAACAAATTGAGTCAGATCAAAAAATAAATGAAGTGAATGTACAAGAAGAAAATAAGGAATCTCAAGAATCGTCAGAGCAAGTGGAAACGAGGCAAGATGAAGAGAAACAAAAAGAAGCAGAACAACAAGAAGTAGTAAATAAACAATTGAGTGAAAGAAAGATAGAAACAGAACAGGGAATTATTACAGTAAATAAGCCGGAGCTTAAAGTTGGCGAAGAGGTGCGAATTGCTGTAGAACCAAATGGGAAAAACATTCAAAGTATGAAAGGTATATTGCAGTTACAAAAAAATGGGGAGCAATATGCGCAAGAAAGAATGTTATCTTTTGAGTATGATGAAGAAACGAAGAGCTGGGTTGCTAACTATAAAGCAGGGGATTTTGATTTGCAAGGTGATTGGAATCTTCAGCTCGTTCAAAGTTACAAAGAGAATGAGAAAGAAGAGCTCATAAAAAATGAAGTGAAAGTCCCGCTCATTCGTATTAAAAATGAAACGCCAACTATAGATAAAGAATTGCCAAAGTTACAGAAAGTTACTATTGATGAAGTAAAAGAGAACTTAGTTGAACGAAAACAGGGAGATTCTATACATATACGAGTAAAAGCATCAGATATAGAATCGGTTGTAAAAGAAGTGCGCGTTACATTAAAAGGGAAAGAAAATAAAGAGCTTTCGTTTTTATTAGACTACAACAAGCATGATATGGATTGGCAAAAAGTATTTGAAATAACAGAAGCATTGCCGGCTGGGCCATACGAATTACTTGTAGAGATAATAGATGCAGCAGGTAATAAACTTGTTGAGGAAAGTGAATATACCATTTCTGTTTTGGTGCCAAAAAATGAAGATGATAAAAAGATAGAAGAGAAAGAAGATAAATTAGATAATAAACTAGAAAATGAATTAGAAGATAAGAAAGAAAATGAGAAGCAAGAAGATTCCAAAGTCAAAAACCCGGTTCCAGAAGAAAATTTGCCAGTTGTTCAAATTCCGAAGCGAGATGAGAAAGTAAATAAGTTTATAAAAGAACCGTTGGAAGAGAAAGAGGAATTTACTTACGTTATAAAAGAGCCGTTTGAAGACAACAAGGAAGTACATAAGGCGAAGGACCAAAAAGAGAAAAATAACAAACAAGTTGCCTCTAAAAAGAAAGAACAAAAAGAAGAACCGAAAGACAAGAAAGAAGAAAAAGGTGAACAGGGAGTGCAAGCTTCTGATGTGTTTACTATCATGTCAGGTTTATTCGTACTGTTTTTAGTTTTAAAGAGTAATAAAGAATGGGGCTAATTATTTCATAGTAGTGGAGGCGCTTAAATGGAGATTAAACGTACGACAATTGAAGATAAGGCGTTACAACCATTAAAACAGCCTGTAGCTATTTCGGAGCATGAGATCCAGAAAGAACGAAAGCGTAGCAATTTAGTGTTTACTGGACATTCTAAAATTATTTCGAAAAATAATGAAATAGGTATTTTACTTGCAAGTTTAAGTGATGGAAAGATTATGAAGGAAATGCTTTCTAAAGAGATGGATACAGTGTTACAACTTTTTAAAAAGTTACACACGTTATCTGGAGAAGGAAAGCAAACAGAAAAAATATTTGAACAAGTAATTAGAAGCCTACAAGGGCTTGTTAAGCAGGCTCATATAAAAGAACTTCCTTTGTTAGATGGAACATATGATTTCGCTGAAGTACAACTATCATTTGGTAGAAAAGTACATATTCCGTTACTAGATGTGAGTGCACTTATCTCTAGAGTGGAAAGTGATTCTTCAGAAGGAAATATAAATTTGATGGTAACGGTTATTACTGCTTATATAACGAAATTGTCTAACGAAACAATTTTAATTAGTGTTACAGACCGCATTGCTAAAGATCGGGATGTAAGTGTATGGAGGGCGCTTGCGGAAATGAACATGACACAATTATCACAGGCATTGAAACAAACGATGCAAGAACATAAATGGTCTATGACGCTTCTTTTTCTCTTTATATGGATTGTTGGTATTATTTTAATTCGAGTTATGTAAAAAGGTCGTCACTCCATTGTGACGACCTCTTTTATATTTTTTCGTAGAAGAATGTATCAAATCGCTGAAGATTGTAACGTTCGGGTGTTAAAATTTGTTCCGTACTACCAACAAATAGTACACCGCCTTTTCGTAAAGAACGACTAAATTTTTCGTAAAGTTTTACTCTTGCTTCTTCTGTGAAATATATCATTACATTGCGACAAATAATCAAATCATAATTTGTATCGAATGACTGCATTAAAAGGTCATGTTGTTTAAACGAGACGTTTTGTTTAATGTTTTGATGCAATGAATATAGATCATTCTCTTTTGTGAAATGACGTTCTTTCAAATCAGTAGGTAATTCCTTTAAAGAACGTTCTGTATATTGACCGCGTTTTGCGGTTTCTAAAATATGAAAATCAAGATCTGTTGCTTGAATTTCAAAACGAAATGGAGCAAGATGCTTCGATAAAATTAAAGAGAGTGTATACGGTTCTTCACCAGCAGCGCAAGCGGCACTCCATACCTTTAATTTTCCGCTATTTTGTTCGAGTAATTTTGGTAGTGCTTTCGACTCTAAAGTTTGCCATCGTTCTTTATTTCTAAAAAACTCTGAAACGTTAATTGTAATATAGTCAATAAAATTTAAAAATAAATTTTGATCAGCGCGTAATTTGCTTAAAAAATTAGTGTAGTTTTCGAAGCCTTTTCTCGAAATGAAAGCATCGATTCTACGGCGCATTCTATCTTGTTTATATGAAGCGATGTCCATATTGAATTGTTGTTTAAAACTCGCGATAAAATGATCATAATCTTGTTCAATTATCATATTTACAATGGGCACAATAATGATATTGTGCCTCCCCCTTTACATCATACGAATTTTTTGTTCAAAGCTTTTTTTCATTTGCTTTTCATGTAATCCTGGTAAATCATAAATGACAGCATCAATACCTGCTTCTTTTGCAACATCGACAGGGATGACAGATGTATGTTTGTCCCCATTATAAAAACAGAGAACTAAATCAGTGTCTTCAATAATTTGTTTAACAAAAAACATATAATCTGATCGGTAAATGGAGTCAGAAGGATGATCAAAAGCAACATATTCGGCTCCGTGTTTTTTTAAGTAATCAACGACTTCTTGGAATTCATCTGTAATTGCTTGCAATGGTTGCAGCGTGTAAAGGCATAAATTTTGAGCGAGTCTTTCATTCTCAACGAAAAAACGAAGAACCTCATTTTCAATAGATTTATAACATAATATGTAAATTTTATGTTTGTGAGCATAGTCAGTTAAAAATTTTTTAATTTCTTCTTGATCTAATGCTGTTAATTGATTTGAACCACAAAGGAAAATATTCATAGAATTGTGCCACCTCATGCTAAATTGTAACATATCTTTTATAAAAAATAACTGCAAAATATTACTGTTCACAGTATAATTATAAATAACTGGATTTTACGATTAAGTTTAGGAAGAAATAACAAAATAAATAGGTGATATATATGCTACGTTCTATCTCGCATAATCCAATTTTATCGCATATACCACCTGCTACTCAAATGCCGAAAGAAGCAAATGTCAGGACAGGACTTGCATTTTCGGATAATTTGCATGCAGATCCGAAAAAAGATAAATTACTAGAACAAATGGAAGCGTTTGTCGATAATATTGGAGAAATTAAAGAGAAAATTGAAATGGAATTAACGCTTGATAATGTAATGGAATACAAAAACACAGTAAAATCATTTTTGAATTTCTACGTTGATAATGTATTGCAGTATAAAGATGTCATGTCTCGTCACCCACGTTACGGATATTCACAGAAAATGACGATTGTGAAACAGGCAGAAATGGGATTGAATGAATTAGAAGATGTGATGAATCTAATTAATACGAAAACAGGACATTTAGAAATGTTAAATCAAATTGGAGAAATCCATGGTTTAATTGTGAATTTAGTCTTGTAAAAGGAAGGAAGCTATATGTACATACAATTATATGAAAAACTCGTTATTATTCAAAAAGCGTATGAAAATATTCAAGCGCTTGGAGAGCAAATATATGAGAATTTAAAAAATAAAAATGTAAATGCAGTTCAAAAGTTGCAAGTAGAGCAATTGCAGTACATTGATGGTTTAAAAGGGTTATCAAGCTCATTTGAAGAAATGGTTGTTCAGTTCTGTAAAGAACAAGGAGTTGAATCGTTTCGTGTAAGTGCGTTATTTTCGTATTTTTCTCAACAAGAAATTGAAAAAATGGGTGAATTACAAAAAAACGTAACTGAATTAGAAGAGAATGTAAAAATGATTCTTTTGAAAAATCAATATTACTTAAACGTACTATTAAAAACTACAGAAAGTATTGTGGATTCTGTTTCTGAATATAACTTAGAGCGAAACAATAATTCGCAAATCTTTATGAACGAACTATTGTAAAGGAGAAGTGAAGCTTTATGAGATTATCTGATTATAATACACCGCTATCGGGTATGTTGGCGGCTCAAATGGGGTTACAAACAACGAAACAAAACTTGTCTAATATTCATACACCAGGTTATGTTCGTCAAATGGTGAATTACGAATCTGCTGGAGGGAGTAAAGGGTATGCACCAGAACAAAGAATAGGGTATGGTGTACAAACGTTAGGTGTTGATCGTATTACAGATGAAGTGAAGACAAAGCAATATAATGATCAAATGTCACAGTTCTCTTACTATGCATATATGAATTCTACTTTGTCGCGAGTAGAGTCTATGGTAGGAACGACAGGTAAAAATTCATTATCTAGTTTAATGGATGGGTTTTTCAATGCTTTTCGTGAAGTTGCAAAAAATCCGGAGCAATCAAATTACTACGATACATTAATTGCTGAAACGGGGAAGTTCACAAGTCAAGTAAGTCGTCTTGCGAAAAACTTGGATACAGTGGAAGCACAGACGACAGAAGATATTGAAGCGCATGTTAATGAATTTAATCGACTTGCTGCTAGTTTAGCAGAAGCGAACAAGAAAATTGGACAAGCTGGTACACAAGTACCAAATCAACTATTAGATGAACGTGATCGTATTATGACAGAAATGTCTAAGTATGCAGATATAGAAGTATCGTATGAAGCTACAAATCCTAATATTGCAAGTGTTAGGATGAATGGTGTTTTAACTGTAAATGGTCAAGATACATACCCACTTCAATTACAGAAGGATAAAAAGCCAATGTCTGTACAAATATCTGGAACAGATATCCCATTAAGTGGTGGAACAATTTTATCGGCAATTGATACGAAAGCAAAGATTACAAATTATAAAGATAATCTGAATGAGTTTGTAAATTCATTAAAAAAACAAGTGAATAATACTATGAAGAAAGAGCTTTTTGTAGGAGAAGATGCGAAGAAGCTTGAATTGAATCCTGATTTTATAAAAGATATTTCAAAAATGAAAATTTCGGCTGAAACTGCCAACAACCTTGCGGCTATTACAGATAAAGGCTATAAGGATGGACTTACATATAAGCAAGCCTTAGATCAATTTTTAGTTGGTGTAGCCTCTGATAAAAGTTCAGTAAATGCATATCAAAATATTCATAAGGATTTATTAGAAGGTATCCAGCAAGAAAAGATGAGCATCGAGGGCGTAAATATGGAAGAAGAAATGGTTAATTTAATGGCCTTCCAAAAATACTTCGTGGCGAATTCTAAAGCTATAACTACTATGAATGAAGTGTTTGATAGTTTGTTTTCGATTATTAGATAAGGAGTAGTCATGTATAGTTGGTAATTGGAAATATTTAAGGAGGAGATAGAAATGAGAGTATCTACATTTCAAAATGCAAACTGGGCAAAGAATCAGTTGATGGATTTAAATGTGCAACAGCAATACCACCGAAATCAAGTAACCTCAGGGAAGAAAAACCTTCTTATGAGTGAAGATCCACTTGCAGCAAGTAAATCATTTGCGATTCAACATTCATTGGCAAATATGGAGCAAATGCAGAAAGATATAGCGGATTCGAAAAATGTATTAACACAAACTGAAAATACTTTACAAGGTGTTTTGAAATCTTTAACAAGAGCAGACCAATTAACAGTACAAGCGTTAAATGGTACAAATAGTGAAAAAGAATTGCAGGCTATTGGTGTAGAGATTGATCAAATTTTAAAACAGGTCGTCTATTTAGCGAATACAAAAGAACAAGGTCGTTATATTTTCGGTGGTGATAGTGCAGAAAATCTGCCATTTACAGAAGATGGTACGTACCAGGGTGGAAAAAATGATGTGAACTGGAAACTAAATGACGGTTATGAATTCAAAGCGTTCCGTAACGGTGAAGCATTATTATCCCCTGTTATAAAAACGTTAAAACAGATGAGTGAAGCGATGCAAAACGGTGACCAAAAAGCATTAAAACCGTTATTAGAAGAAAATAAGCAAAACTTAGATGGCATCATTAACCGTACAACTGAAGTTGGTTCAACAATGAACACAATGGAGACGTTTAAAACAATTTTAAGTGAGCAAAATGTAGCACTTCAAGAAAACCGTAAAGAAATTGAGGATGTTGATTTAGCGGTCGCAATTTCTGATTTAGCTTATATAAACGCAACGTACGAAGCGACATTAAAAGCTGTTAGTACGATGAGTAAAACGAGTATTTTAGATTACATGTAAATGATAAGGAGTGAAAAATATGGCAGGAACAATATCTGATTATGGTGGCAGACAACAAATATGGAATTTAGGAAATAACATAATAGATACAAAGAAGTTAGTAGATTTAGAGTTACAAGCATTGGAAATGAAAAAATCACCTTATACTACACAAAAACAAACATTAACAAATGAAAAAAACGTGTATGCAAGCATGAAAAAAGAATTTGGAAATCTTGTACAAGTGTTCAAAGATTTATACGCATTTAAAGGTGATGAAAAGAAAACAACTTTATCCAAAGATGGTTTTATGAAAGCACAAGCAGACGCTGCTGCAATTCCTGGAACATACACGATTACAGTAGAACGGGTAGCTGAAAGACATCAAATAACTACAGCTCCACTTACTCCTTCAAAAACTCCTGAAAGTATGGAGCAAAAGTTTAGTTTAGATTTAAAACTTGGAGTAGATGATGTATTTCAGATAAATGGAAAAGAAGTTAAAATCTCAAAAGATATGACGTATAAAGATCTTGTCAATAAGATAAATAATGGGAATTATGGTGCATCAGTATACACATTAGGGGATCAACTATTTTTCACATCGACTACTGCAGGAGAAGCTGGAGAGCTGAAATTAACGGATGGCGCCAATGGTTTTTTACAAAATATAGGGTTAGTTACTTCTGCGAAAAATCCGGATGGAACGAATGTTGTTGCACATCAAGTGACAGGAGCAATAAATGCTGAGTATACAATAAACGGAATAAAAGGAACTAGTAAAACAAATAAGATTGATACAATTCCAGGATTAACCATTAATTTAGAAAAAGAAACTACAGAGCCAATAAAATTAACTATTGAAGATTCTGATATAAAAAATTCAATAGATTTAATAAAAAAAATGAAAGACGAGTATAATAAGGCTGTTAAAAGTTTGGATTTATTTGCTGGAGAAAATGGAGTAATGCAAGGGAGTAATGTGTCATTTGCTATCAATAATGCAATGACAGGTATTTTTAAATTTTCCCAAGATGATAAGTATTTATTTTCTTTTGGAATTCAAATTGATAAAAAAGGCAATATGACTCTTGATGAAGAAAAATTAAAAACAGCTTTTAAAGAGAATCCGGAATCTACGAAACAATTTTTCTTTGGTTTAAATGGTTTAGGTCATGATACAGAGAAAAAGTTAGATGGGATATTTGGAGATGAAGGAATTATTGGGAAACGTTCTAAAAGTATTGAAAAGCAAGTAACTGATTTAGAGAGAAAAATTCAAGATATTGATACAGTTAATAAGGAAAAACAAAAAACAATTATTGATAAATATGCAAAATTAGAAAGTCAGTTAGCATTGCTTGATAGTCAGTTGAAGACAATTCAAGCAATGACAAAAACAAAAAGTGATGACTAATGAAAGCTGAGGAAGTGATTGTATGCAAGCATGGCAACGTTATATGCAAAATGATATTATGACGAGTAATCCAATTAAAAATACAATATTTATTTATGAAAGATGCATCATTGAGTTTCGTAAATTGGAAGAACTTTTAAATACATTCAAACTTCAAGATGGTGATGAACTTCTTGAAAAGTTAGAACGTATATTTGAAGAGTTGAAGCTCCAGTTAAATCCTGATATTACGAAAGATTTATACGATAGTTTATTTGGTTTATATGATTGGATTAGCATTCAAATTCAAACGATGAAAGTCACGCGTGAAGTAAAAGACATTGATGCCATTGTGCAAGTGTTACAAGATTTAATAGATGGATACCGTGGAGCGCTTGAAAATGAACAATGATATTTATCGAACGTTTGTCAGTTGTTTTAATGAAATCGGTGAATTACAAGTGTCAGATGAAGAGTTTGCTGAGAAGAGTGAGATGTTAAATCGCTGGATGATGACACTAGATGAAGAAAGACGTGCACAAGTTGCAGCAGAAGTAAGCCCATTCATTATTAAGGCAGCACAGCACATTCGAGATAAGCAAAAGATTTTGGAAGAAATGATAATGGCAAATGATGGGCGAATGAAGGCTAATTCATTTTACGGTAAATATTAATAATAACGTCTGGAAACAGATTCCCCTTTTAAAAGGGGGTCTATTCCTTCGTTTACATAAAGAACTCCGCTGATTGAGGTTTCATTTTATGACTGTGATGAAAAAATAATAGTAATCTAAATAATAGAAAAATGGACTTTAGTTTATAGTTTATATATTGAAATGTTCTATAGATTACTATGTGTATACAGTTTTTTGCATTCTTTTTTTATATTTTTGTATTTTTCTAAAGACAACAATGAAAAAATGGAATAAAATATGTAAGGGTACATAATAGTAAATATTTTAATAAACGCATATAAGAAAATAAATAATGAAGTGAAACTTCTATCAGTGGATCATTACGTTAGAAAAGGAAGGGTGTGGAATATGCCAGATTTAGTGAGTGATGTAAGCCATTATATGAATTATTTAGTAACGAAACGAAATACTGTTTCCAGTAATATTGCAAATGCGAATACACCTGGCTATAAAGCACAAGATGTAACATTTGCTGAGCAGATGAATAAAAGTAGTGCATTATATAAAAACAATGCGGCTGATTTAAAGAGCAATCCAGATTTATATCAAACGAATGAAATGCACTTGCCGACAGTAAATACGAAAAATACATATGCAAAGATTCAAACAAAATCAATGCAAACGAATAAAGACGGAAATAGTGTGGATGTAACGACAGAAATGCTAGATTTAATGAAAGCAAATCAGTTATACGGTATTTCAATTAACGCAATTAATACACAATATGCAATTAACCAAGCGGCACGCGGACGTTAAAAGTAGAAGGAGAGACAACGAATGTTTCAGGCAATTAATGCAAGTGGCTCAGGGCTAACAACAGCGAGAAAGTGGATGCAAGTTACTTCTAACAATATTGTAAATGCAAATACGCCGGCGGCTCCGGGGGCAGATTTATATGAGCGTCGTAGTGTGGTGCTAGAATCAAACAATAGTTTTGCAAGTATGCTAGATGGGGCTCCTACTAACGGAGTAAAAATAAAAAGTATTGAAGCAGACAAAACGGAAAATTTAGTGTATGATCCGACGCATCCGCACGCAAATGAAGAAGGATATGTACGTTATCCTAATATTGATGTAACTGCTGAAATGACGAATGTAATGGTTGCTCAAAAAATGTATGAAGCGAATACGAGTGTATTAAATGCGAATAAAAAAATGCTTGATAAAGATTTAGAAATCGGCCGAGGATAAGGGGGAAGATAGTAATATGAAAATTCAACCAATGTTACATACACAACCATTTGGAGCAATTCAGTCAATTGGTGCACCGAAAACTTCTCAAACATCTGTAGTTGAGGGGAAAAAGTTTATTGATTTATTGGAAGATATGAATCAAACACAAAACAATGCACAAACAGCAGTATATGATTTACTAACTAAAGGGGTAGGAGAAACACATGACGTTTTAATTCAGCAAAAGAAAGCTGAGTCTCAAATGAAAACGGCTGCTCTCGTACGTGATAATCTTATTGAAAATTATAAGTCACTAATTAATATGCAAATTTAGGAAAGTGGACGGGTGTGTTTAAATGGAAAAGATGAAAAATGTTATCCAATCGTTAAAAACGTGGCATAAGTTAGTAATCGGTGCTGCGCTTTTAGCGATTGTAACAGGAGCACTTTTATATTTCACCTTGCCAGATAAATATGTTGTTGTATATCAAAATTTAAATGATGCAGATAAACAAGAGATTACAGCAGAATTATCGAAGTTAGGTGTCGATTACCAATTAGCGGCCGATGGTTCAATTCGTGTGCAAAAGAATGATGCTCCATGGGTTCGAAAAGAAATGAATGGGATGGGCTTACCGTTTAATTCGAAAAGCGGTGAAGAAATTTTATTAGAAAGCTCTCTCGGTTCAAGTGAACAAGATAAAAAAATGAAGCAAATTGTCGGTACGAAGAAGCAATTGGAACAAGATATTGTAAGAAACTTTGCGACAGTTGAAACGGCAAATGTTCAAATTACATTGCCTGAAAAAGAGACAATTTTTGATGAAGAAAAAGCGAAAGGAACAGCGGCGATTACGGTTGGAGTGAAACGTGGACAATTGTTAACAGCTGATCAAGTTGCAGGTATACAGCAAATGATTAGTGCAGCGGTTCCTGGTGTGAAAGCAGAAGAAGTAAGTGTTATTGATAGTAAAAAAGGTGTTATCTCAAAAGGAGCAGATGAAGCACATTCTAGTAGTTCCTCTTCTTATGAGAAAGAAGTAGAGATGCAGCACCAACTTGAAGGTAAATTAAAGCAAGATATTGATGCAACGTTAATGACGATGTTTAAACCGAATGAATATAAAGTGAATACGAAAGTATCTGTAAACTACGATGAAGTTACACGTCAGTCAGAGAAGTATGGTGATAAAGGTGTACTTCGTAGTAAACAAGAGCAAGAGGAAAGCTCTACTGCGCAAGAAGGGGCAGATACGAAGCAAGGTGCTGGTATTACAGCGAACGGTGAAGTGCCAAACTACGGTACGAACAATAATCAAAATGGTAAAGTTGTCTACGATAATAAAAATGGCAACAAAATCGAAAACTATGAAATAGATAAAACAGTTGAAACAATTAAGAAACACCCAGAACTAACGAAAACAAATGTTGTTGTATGGGTAGATAATGATACGTTAGTAAAACGAAGAATTGATATGACTACTTTTAAAGAAGCAATTGGAACAGCGGCAGGACTTCAAGCTGATCCGAACGGTAACTTTATAAATGGTCAAGTTAACGTTGTAACTGTTCAGTTCGATCAGCCGAAAGCTGAAAAAGAGAAAGAGCCAGAAAAAAGTGGTATGAACTGGTGGTTATTCGGTGGAATTACAGCTGGCTTATTAGCAATCGGTGGTCTAGTATGGTTCTTATTAGCAAGACGTAAGAGAAAGAAAGAAGAAGAGGAATATGAAGAATACTTAGCAGAAGATGAAATTGCTGCAAGTAATGAAAGTATCTTGGAAATTCCTGAAGAAAAAATAGTGCCAGAGCCAAAACCTGAACCAGAAGAACCGAAAGAACCAACGTTAGATGAACAAGTGCAGGATGCTACGAAAGAACATGTAGAAGGTACTGCAAAAGTAATTAAAAAATGGTTAAACGGACAGTAAGGGAGGAACAACGATGTTAGATGAAATCTCCTCCAAAGAAAAAGCTGCCATCCTCATTCGTACATTAGACGAAGGGGTGGCAGCAAAAGTCATTGAATATATGACAGCTGAGGAAAAAGAAGTATTACTTCGTGAAATTGCGAAGTTTCGTGTATATAAACCAGAAACGTTAGAGAATGTACTAGGAGAGTTCTTATATGAACTAAATGTAAAAGAATTGAACTTAGTCACTCCAGATAAAGAGTATATTCGTCGTATATTTAAAAACATGCCAGAAGACGAACTGGAAAAATTATTGGAAGACCTTTGGTATAACAAAGATAATCCATTTGAATTCTTAAATTCACTTACAGATTTAGAACCACTTCTTACAGTGCTTAATGATGAGTCACCACAAACAATTGCAATTATCGCTTCTTATATTAAACCGCAACTTGCGTCTCAATTAATTGAGAGATTGCCAGATCATAAGCGAGTAGAAACGGTAATGGGTATTGCGAAACTAGAACAAGTTGATGGTGAATTAATTAATCAAATTGGTGAGTTGTTAAAAACGAAATTAAATAATATGGCATTTAGTGCAATTAATAAAACTGATGGCTTGAAAACAATCGTAAACATTTTAAATAATGTTTCACGAGGTGTTGAAAAAACAGTCTTTCAAAAACTGGATGAAGTCGATTATGAGTTATCTGAGAAAATTAAAGAAAATATGTTTGTCTTTGAAGACTTACTTGGTCTTGAAGATCTTGCGCTTCGCCGTGTATTAGAAGAAATTACAGATAACGGTGTTCTTGCGAAAGCACTTAAAATTGCAAAAGAAGAAATTAAAGAGAAATTATTTACATGTATGTCTTCAAACCGTAAAGAGATGATTCTAGAAGAATTAGATGGCTTAGGACCGCTTAAGATGACGGATGCTGAAAAAGCGCAGCAAACGATCACTGGTACAGTGAAAAAGCTAGAGAAAGAAGGAAGAATTATCGTTCAAAGAGGTGAAGAGGATGTCCTTATTTAAAAACAGAATTCCGAAGAATTCTGTTTCTTTTTCTGAAGAAACGTATGAATTACAATTTCCAAAACCAGCTTCAGTCCAAATAGAAGAGGAAGAATTACAAGCAGATCATGCAGAGCTTCGCGCCCAGCAAGAATCATTACATATGGAAATGAATCAGCTAAGGCAAGAGCAGCAAATGCTAGAACGAGAGCGTCAGCAGTTATTACAAGATAAAGAACAATTTCAAATGCATATTCATGAACAAATGGAACAGATGGAAGCAGCGCGTGTGCAGTTTCAAAAAGAACAACAAGAAATAGCATATGAATGGACAGAGTTATTATGGGATCAATCATTTCATTTAGCAGAAAAAATCGTGAATCAAGCGGTAGATTCACGATTGCTTGATGTGCTACCTATTTTAACTGGCATCGTGCAAACATTGCCAACTTCGTTTGAAAAATTAATCATTACAGTACATCCAGAAACGTTTGAACGTATTCAAGAAGAGAAGGAGAATACGAAAGAATATTGGTTACTACAATTAGTAGAATGGAAATATGATTTCTCCCTGCAGTTTGGTGAATTTGTTCTGGAAGAAGAGAAAGAGTTCTTTGAATTTAAATTTGCACCTATATTTGCGAAACTTCGTCAGAAATGGGAAGAAGAGAAGTTATTTGAGGAGCAAAATGTATGAGCCGCCTGTTAATGAATGAGAACGAAAAATGGAATAAGTTCATTGAAACACCGCTGTATACGAAAGTAGGCAAAGTTCATAGTGTACAAGAACAGTTTTTCGTAGCAAAAGGGCCGAAAGCGAAGATCGGAGATGTTTGCTTCGTTGGAGAACATAACGTCTTATGTGAAGTGATTGCCATTGAAAAAGAAAATAATATGCTACTTCCATTTGAACAGACAGAAAAAGTATGTTATGGAGATTCAGTGACACTAGTTTCAGAAGATGTTGTTGTACCACGTGGTAATCACTTGCTCGGAAAAGTGTTAAGTGCAAATGGTGAAGTGTTAAATGAGGAAGCTGAAAACATTCCATTACAGAAAATAAAACTAGATGCACCGCCTATACATGCATTTGAACGTGAAGAGATTACCGATGTATTTGAAACAGGAATAAAATCAATTGATTCTATGCTAACAATTGGTATCGGTCAAAAGATTGGTATTTTTGCTGGGTCAGGTGTTGGTAAATCAACTTTACTTGGAATGATAGCAAAAAATGCAAAAGCTGATATAAACGTTATTAGTTTAGTAGGAGAACGTGGCCGGGAAGTAAAAGACTTTATTCGAAAAGAGTTAGGCGAGGAAGGGATGCGAAAAAGCGTCGTTGTTGTAGCGACGTCAGATGAAAGTCACCTTATGCAACTTCGTGCAGCGAAACTTGCAACGTCTATTGCTGAATACTTCCGTGATCAAGGCAATAACGTATTACTTATGATGGACTCTGTTACTCGTTTTGCCGATGCACGAAGAAGTGTTGATATTGCTGTTAAAGAGTTACCGATTGGTGGTAAAACACTGTTAATGGAAAGTTATATGAAGAAGTTGTTAGAGCGTTCCGGAAAAACACAAAAGGGATCTATAACAGGTATTTATACGGTGCTTGTTGATGGGGACGATTTAAATGGTCCTGTACCAGATTTAGCACGTGGTATTTTAGATGGACATATCGTATTAAAGCGTGAGCTTGCAACGCTTAGTCATTATCCTGCAATTTCAGTATTAGATTCAGTAAGTAGGATTATGGAAGAAATTGTTTCGCCACATCATTGGCAACTTGCAAATGAAATGAGAAAGATTTTATCAATTTATAAAGAAAATGAATTGTATTTTAAGCTAGGAACGATTCAAGAAAATGAAGAAAATGCTTATATTTTTGAATGTAAAAATAAAGTAGAAGGCATAAATACATTTTTAAAGCAAGGTCGATCGGATAGTTTCCAATTTGATGATATCGTTGAAGCGATACAGCATATAGTATAAGGCCTCTGCATAAGAGGTCTTATTTTTTTGTTTTTTAATATTTCACAGATTTTTTTGGAAAAAAACTATATAATAGAAAAAGAGAACGTTATAATAGAAAGGGGTTATGAAAACAGGTGGATAAACAGCAGTACGACACAATAAAATTGCAAATAAATCAAGAAAAAGAACATATTTTAAAAGAAGTGTATGAATTAACAGCTGAAAAAAGAAAAATAGAACAAAAAAAAGAATATGATTTATATGTTGTGAAATCGCGTAGTAAAGTCGTACAAACTGGGCAACGTATTATGGCTGGTATGCTTTCTTCACATACGTTTTCACCTGAAAGAATAGAAGAATGGAATCGGAAAATTAAAAAAACGGAAGGTTTTATTCAAAAAAATGAAAGTCTTTTAGAGCAAGTAAAAGAAAAAGAACGTGTCATTGATGAGATGTATCAAGAAGATTGCAAAAAGCTTGCGAAAGCACAAGAAAAGCTGGAAGAAAAAATGCTTCTGGATTTGAAAATGTGTATGAATGGATGAGGTGAATGTAGTGATACAGTCTGTATTACCGGTGCAACAAAGTTTACCTCCGCAAAAAGAAAAAGGGCTAGAAGTACAATCAAAAAATGAAGATTCTTCATTCGATCGTACGATGAGAATGGAAAATAAAAAACAGCCGCAAACGGAGAAAACGAAACGAGAAGAAGCACCAAAAGAAGAGAGAAAAGATTATATTCTTTCTAAAAAATCGGTAACGGAAGAAGAACCTATTGTAAAGAAAGAAGAAAAAAAAGAGACAGAACAGTTGTTATTAGCTGTATCTGAGCAAATGGTTGCAATTGAGCAATTACATGTGCAGCCGGAATTGTTATATCAATACATACAAAAAATACAAGAGCTATATAAAGAATATGGCAATATTAAACTTAATGAATTACCTGTAGCTGAATTACAACAATTACAAGAACTTCTTTCAAATATGAATATCAAAAATGCTATATGTTTAGAAGATACAATGCAAATGGTATTAGACAAAATGAAGATGCCAGAGCAAACGATGCGAAGCATTGAAGGTTGTAGAAACAGAAACTTGTAATATTGCAAAGGAACAAGAAGAGTCTAGAGAGCTAGATCTTCCGAAACTTGAGAGCGATGATGCAAAGGTAGAGTTGCCAGAAGTTGATGCATTAAACGATTCGAGCTCTGCAGGTGCAGAATTATTAAATAAAGCGACGAGTACCGAACAAATAGGGAAATCAAATAGTGGTGCTGAGAGAGTTTCATTACCTGACTTAGGAAAGAAAATGGAAGAGCAAGTAGAAGCGCTGCAAAAATTTGTAGTGAAACAAGAACGTGTTTTATTCCAGTTAAATCCAGAAAAACTTGGTACATTAACAGTGTTTATGAAAAAACACGGAGATCAAATTGACGTTCACGTAGAAATGGAAAAACACGATGCGAAAAAACGTGTTGAAATCATTTTTGATGAATTGAGATTAAAGTTAAAAGAAAAAGAAATCAATATTCAAATTAGCTATTCAGATAAAGATGAAAATCGTAAAGAACAGCGAGAACAAGAGCAAAGGCAAAAACAGAAATTAGCAAATACAAATCATGAAAAACAACAATCAACAGAATTTGCGGGATTATTGGAGGAATAACGCGTGCCAACAGTTGGATTAAATACAACGAGTACAAATCATATTCCGTTACAAGCAGGAGCGCAAACAAAAAACGCATCTGTAAATGGTGTGCAATCGCCAGTTCAACAAACAAACGGAGTATCAGCAAGTAATCAAAAAACACCCGGTATTATGGATAAAGATGATTTCCTGAAACTTTTTTTAGCGAGCTTTCAACATCAAGACCCGTTTAATGCGATGGATATGAACCAAATGATGAATCAAACGGCTCAACTATCGCTTATGGAGCAAGTACAAAATATGACGAAAGCAGTAGATAAACTACAATCAACGATGTATACGACAGCTCTTGATGGTGGGATGAAATTTTTAGGAAAGTATGTTAGAGGTATAAACAATAAGGGGGAGCAAGTGACTGGTCAAGTGGAAACAGTTCGACTTGCCGAAAATAACGATGTACAACTTATTGTTGATAATCAAGTTGTCTCACTTCGTTTTGTAGAAAGGGTTTCAGATAAACCGATAGCAGAAACAAATCCAGAAGATGAGAAGAAAGATGATATAGAGAAAAATGAAGAGGTTAAGCAAAATTAATAAAAGGAGTGTATATAGGTTATGATTAAAGCGTTATATACGAGTATTACAGGGATGAATGCGGCACAAAATGCATTAAGTGTTACTTCAAATAATATTGCAAATGCACAAACAGTTGGATATAAAAAGCAAAAAGCTATTTTTGATGATCTGCTATATAATAATACGGTTGGTTCACGTGGGGATGGTGCTTATGCTGGTACGAATCCAAAGAGTATCGGTAACGGTGTAAAGTTTAGTGGGACATCTACAGATTTTAGTGATGGTTCTATTACTTTAACTAGTGATAAGATGGAGACAGCAATAGAGGGAAATGGTTTATTTTTAGTTGGCGATCGTAATAGCGGAAATGTAGAGTATACGAGAAAAGGGTCTTTCGGTGTATCGAAAGATAACTATGTTACAAATACAAGTGGTCAGTATGTGCTAGGGTATGGTGTGAAAACAGGAACTCAAGAAATAGATTTTTCTTCACGACCAAGTCCAATTCATATTCCAATGGGATCAGCTGTTGGTGGGATTCAAACAGATAAAGCAACAATAGGTGGAAACCTTCCTAGAAATCAAAATGCGTTATCTCACGAATTCACAGTTTTTGATGAGGAAGGGAACTCGTTAACGTTACGTGTAAATATTAAACAAAAGACTACAAAAGAGACTGTAGATGGTAAAGAAGTTGAAAAGCCTGTGCCAGGTGAATATACGTATACGGTTTCTGTAAGAAATGATTCTAAAAACGAAAAAGAGTTTAAGCCGGTTGAAGGCATGACGGGCGAAAAAAATCTTAAATTTGATACATTAGGAAATCTAAAGGAGACAGATGAAGCTGTACAAAAAAATCCAGTAACTGGTGAAATTACTAAAGGTGGAACGGTTAAAATTCCTTTTGGTAAGGGACTGACACTGGACTTAAGTGGTTTAACAAATTATCCAACAGGGAAAACTATTTCTACAACAGAAGTAACGGGGCGTCCAGCTGCAATTGCAAATGACTATTCAATTTCTGACGGTGGTTTCGTTATGATGAGATATTCGGATGGTAGTATGAAGGTTGTAGGACAACTAGCTGTAGCTACATTCCCTAATTCAGGTGGATTAATGAAAACTGGGAATGGCAATTACATTGCCACACCATCAGCAGGGATTCCAGGGATAGGTGTTGCTGGTGAGAATGGTGCAGGTAATGTAAGAGGTTCAGCAAAAGAAAGTTCAAACGTAGATTTATCTGTAGAATTCGTTGACTTAATGTTATATCAACGTGGATTCCAAGGAAATGCGAAAGTAATTAAAGTGTCAGATGAAGTATTAAATGAAGTTGTAAACTTAATTCGATAATGTATTATAAAGAAAGATCGTAATGTAGTAGAAAGGGTTTTTATTCGTATGACAAGACAAGAACGAATTTTACAATTGCCATTTTTCGAGAATAAACGTGAACTTGCTGAGCAAGTGCTAAAAATGGAACGAGAAGAGCATGTATATTTACCAGATCAATTTGAAATTAAGCAAGTGCCCCCGTATTCATTTGCTGAAAAGGAAGCGATTATTGGTCGTATTCATGAGTTTTATTTCGTCAGTATTGGCAGTGATGGCGCATGGAAGTATCAACTGTTTAAGGACGAGATGAAGTGCCGTGAGTTTTTTGTTACATTATCAGGCATTACGGATCAGCAAATTGCGTTTTGGTTCAACAATATCGAGTTGCTTAAAGGCGCTTAAAAGTGTTTTTAGTCTTAGGTGGCTCGGAGCTGTAAGAAGAGAACTATAGAAATGTACTGGAATGGTTGAACAATAATCTCTTTATAGCAAGTCAGTACTTTTTATAGTCTGTGAGTTGTGACAATAGGGCAATGAAATGAGAGTATACTAGTTTCATTTCATATGTTTGTGACGATAGATTTTTATAAAAGGAGAGGTGAAGAGGATGGCGCAAAATAAGTATCGCGTTACATTCATTTCGCCGAGTGAGGTTGAGCAGCGGACTGTAATGGCGGCGAATAGTTTGCCAGATTTAATTCGTAAAGTAGAAAGTATTATTGCAGATCCAAACGGTTATTTTGTAAACGATAAAAAAAATAATTGCTATTTTAAAGTGATTAAAGAAAATGTTACGTTTATTCAATATGAGTTACTATTTTCGGATAAGGAAATTCATATTGAAAAATTAAAACATATAGCACCAGTGGTATTAAAACGATTATTTAAAAAAATAAATGACCCGGAACTATATGCACTCGCGCTACTTGATGTTGATATAGCAACGAAAGAATATGTGCTAGCAGAAATGAATTCTGAACTGAGAATAAGAGTAGAGACGGAGCTTTCGAAAAAATGGGAAGCAATGCCGACGGAAATTGTAGGTGCACAAGAAGTTTTATTAGAGGCACTTGCTTCGTTTATACAAGATTAATTGTTTTTTAATAAAATGAATCGTTCGACTATCTATATTTTTTATATAGGTAGTTGACTTTTTCTCTTTTATAAAGCTTAATAATTAGATATACGGAATTAATGGAAGGGGAGCGACACCTTTATGTCACAAGCACAAAGTATTTTATTAGAAAGCGGAACAAATGAATTAGAGATTGTTACGTACACTGTTGGTGAAAACCTATTTAGTATTAATGTAATGAAAGTACGTGAAATCATTAATCCATTCCCTGTTACAACTGTGCCAGAATCTCATCATGCAGTTGAAGGTGTTGTTCAAGTACGTGGTGAAATTTTACCTGTTATTAACTTAGCGATGGCTCTTAATTTAAAGTCAACAAAGCCACTTGATCAAACGAAATTTATCATCTCAGAATTAAACCAAATGAAAGTTATTTTCCGCGTTGATGAAGTGCATCGTATTCAACGTATTTCGTGGGAACAAATTGATGAACCAGCTTCATTATCTATGGGACTAGAAGAAACGACATCTGGTATTGTAAAACTAGATGGAAAAATCATCTTACTATTAGATTATGAAAAAATTGTATGTGAAATTAGCGGCACTGGTTATGACAATAAATCCATTGCAGGATTAGAACAAAAAACAGATCGAGCTGAAAAAGTAATTTACATTGCAGAAGATTCAGCGATGCTTCGCCAAATATTAGAAGAAACATTATCATCAGCTGGATATACGAAAATGAACTTCTTCAGCAATGGTGCAGAAGCGTTAGCACAAATTGAAAAATTAGCGAAAGAGCAAGGCGAAAAAATGTTTGAACATATTCACTTGCTAATTACGGATATTGAAATGCCAAAAATGGATGGACATCATTTAACGAAAGTGGTTAAGGATAGTGAAGTAATGAATCGTTTACCAGTCATTATTTTCTCTTCATTAATTACAAATGAATTATTCCATAAAGGTGAAGCTGTAGGAGCAAATGCTCAAGTAAGTAAGCCAGATATTCAAGAGCTAATTGGTTTAGTTGATAAGTTAGTGCTTTAAAAGCTTCTATTTAGCCGGAATAGAAGCTCTAGCCAAGTGTTGAGCGGTCAGTGCTTAATAGAGCCCTATGCGATGTTGAGATATAGGTAACTAGAAGAGCTGGTGTATAACATTTTTCTATTTAGTAGGAATAGAGGAACTACTTATGTAAGGAAGTTTTCAGTGCTTAATAGAGTCTCATGCGATGTGAGTTCAGAGGTATGAAGTAGTTTTAGGTAAGAAGAAGTGAGACTTCGATTGAGGATTTGAAGACTGGGTTTATAACTCTATTCTGTTAGAGAGAGGAAGGAATTAGCCAATGCTACATATGGCTAATTCCTTTTTAGTATTCTATACTTTAAGCTGGTAGAAAAATGAAAGGTTTCTTGGGTGTTTGTCGCTGTATGTGTGAATAATCTTTATTTAGAGATTTTTGATTTAAAAATATAAGCAAACGTATTTTCGATTGTTATTTTAGTAATATTTCGTGGTAACGCAAATTTTTTCGGTGAAAAAACATTTAAAATACCATATAATATAATTAAATGTAATTAATATGCAATTTTACATATTAATCAAAAAATATTTTCCAAATTTTTATACTTTCTATACATTTTTGTATGTTTATTATTTGACAGATAATTTCGAACTGTTATAATATGGATATGTAAAAATTGCTATTTTCTTAAAAGACATGGGAGTCAGATGAGAATTGTGAAAGGATGAGGGGGAGTGGCACAGATTATGTATCACCACACAGCAATTAATGTATTAGGTCTTTTACAAAACATGTCAAATAATAAAATGAACGATATGCAACTAGAGGTGGAATTTAAAAAAATAGAAAAAGAATTCCAAGTAAAGTATGAAGAATTAGTTGATTTACATAATAGAATGGTATTATTCCAAATAGATATAGAAAAAAATGGCGGGATGCGAGCATATGAAAAATCAACAATTACATGGCTGAAGTCTGAACTAGAGCTACTGTATGAAGTGTATCAATTTTGTCAGCGTCACGGTTTAAACATTTTAAATATTTCAAAATACGTAAGTAAAAATGAACTAAATCTTTTTCCTAAAACGGAAAGTCAATTGCAAAATACGTATTATAAATTGAAAAAACGTGAAATACCGTTTGAAAATATTGAAAAACAAAAACCGGGACGAAAGCGAAAATATATACCAGTAAAAGAGACAATCGTTGCAAGAAAACAAGAAAACGAGTACGAATTAAAAGAAGAAATCCAGCATAAAGAGGATGAAAAAAATCTTGTAACAGTTATATCTGGTATCGTTGATAACTTTGAAACAATTAATCAGTGTAGTGAAAGGAAAGAA
Organism: Bacillus cereus ATCC 14579; assembly: GCF_000007825.1. Lineage (NCBI taxonomy): Bacteria > Bacillati > Bacillota > Bacilli > Caryophanales > Bacillaceae > Bacillus > Bacillus cereus. The sequence goes on from NC_004722.1 coordinate 1,609,655, forward strand.
GACGAACTACATCAGTTTATGGAAGGTATTTATAAGCTTTCTAGCATGGCGGCAGGGCGTTCTAGAGAAGCAAAGAATACACGTAGCTTAGAAGATGAATTGCAGTCGTTACAACTAGAAAATGAAAGGCTAAAACGAGAGAAAGAAGATCTTGTACAAGATATTAAAGGTATGACGCAGCTTTTAATTCATTTCATTACAAGTTCTGATATTGATCAAATACGTAAATTACCAACTTTCGTACAAGATTGTAAAATGGAATTACATAAACTAGGGCTATATAATGCACAGGACGGTAAAATGAAAATTATGGTTGATCGTAGCGGACAAGTTATGACCGTAACACAGTAATAAAATTTGGGTACAAAATAAAAGGGAGATACATAGTTTATATGTATTTCCCTTTTATTTTGTATGGAATCGTTCCAAAGAAGGAAGATGAATTTTTACGAGTGTAGTAGTTTAGAAACCATTTGCGGAATTTGATTTGCTTGTGAAACCATACTAAGCGTAACTTCAGTCAACAATCTGAACTTTAAAAAATCACTTATCTCCTGCGCCATATCCGCATCTTCAACTTGAGATACAGCATCTGTTAACGCCATACTTTGGCTATTTAAATTTTCAATATTGAACTGTAAACGATTTATCATAGAGCCAAGGTCGGCACGGTGAAGTGATACATTTTGTAAAGCCTCTTCAATTTTAAGAATCGCCGCGCTTGCTTCTTGTTCTGTTGAAATCTTGATGTCATGTTGTGTAGGGGAAGGGGGAATATGTTTCGTCATATGTACCGTATGACTGATATCGTCTAATGTAATAGGGCGGTTTTGACCGTCAAATACGGATAAATCATTAAATTCAGTTGTCTCGCTAATATAGCCAATTTGTTCTGTTAAAGATTGAAACTCTGTATTCAGTGAATCACGGTTTTTATTTGAATTCGTACCGTTCGTAGATTGAACGGCTAAATCACGCATACGCTGTAAAATATTCGTCACAGTTTGAAGGGCAGCTTCTGCCGTGCGAAGCATTGATATCGCATCCTCATTATTACGAATCGCCACGCGCATACCACTTGCTCTCGCATGCATTCGAGTCACAATTGCAATATTAGCGGGATTATCAGAAGCATGGTTTAACTTCTTACCAGTCGCCAAATGCTCCATTGACACATTCATACGTTTCTCATTCTCATACAACGACTGCCTAGCATTCATACTTAAAATATTCGTACCAATACGCATAATAGACACTCCTTATAGATTGATATAGTCAGTGTTCTAAAGTTAATAAACGGTTATGAAAAGATAAAAAGGCTTATGCTTATTTGCTATTTGTGTTTTAACATAAGAGGGGATCAAGATAAGCACTAACCGCTTCTATGCACCGCAGATGCTCTCTTCCATCAAAAAAAGAAGTTTTTATAAAAAATAAACCTCTCCGCAAGCAGAGAGGTTTATTCAGGAAACTAACTCAAATGGCTTATTGTAATAATTTGGAAACCATTTGTGGAGTTTGGTTTGCTTGAGAAAGCATGCTGATACCAGCTTCATTCAAGATTTTGAACTTAGTCATTTCAGACATTTCTTTCGCCATGTCAGCGTCTTCGATTTGAGAAGCAGCTGAAGCCATGTTAGTAGCTTGGCTTGTTACGTTGTTTAAGTTATGGTCTAAACGGTTTAATTGAGAACCGAAAGTTGCTCTTTCATCAGCAATTTTTTGAATTGCAGTGTCCAGTTTTGTTATTTCAGTTTCAGCAGTGGCTCTATCTGCTAAAGTAGTTAAAGTATCAGTTGTAATTGTTTTTGCATTCAGAGAATCAATTGTCATTGTATCGCCAGAAGCATCAGAAAGTTGAACTTTGATATCAGCCGCACCACCCTTATCAGTACTTAAGAATTTAATACCATTGAAAGATGTTTTGTCAGCGATATGATCAATTTCACTTTTTAATGCTTCGTATTCTTTGTTTAAAGAAGCAGTATCTTCAGTGTTATTCGTACCGTTAGAAGCCTGTGTAGCAAGGTCACGCATACGAAGTAAGATGTTAGAAATAGATCCCAAAGCAGCGTCACCAGTACGTAAAGCAGACATAGCGTCTTGCGTGTTACGTGCTCCGACGTTTAATCCGCCTTCTTTTGCACGCATACGAGTAGCGATAGCTAAACCAGCCGCATCGTCAGCTGCACTGTTAATAGATTTACCGCTAGATAAACGATTCATCGCAGTATTCATTTTGTCTTGGTTTTGTCGCATGTACTCTTGCGTACGCATACTATTAATATTTGTATTAATTCTCATGTTAAGAACCTCCATTGTTATCTTTAGTTTTTTAGTTATATATAAATCTCTTTGTAGACAAAGAGATTTATATAATCAAATAGATTATTGTAATAATTTAGAAACCATTTGTGGTGTTTGGTTAGCTTGAGAAAGCATGCTGATACCAGCTTCGTTTAAAATTTTGAACTTAGTCATTTCAGACATCTCTTTTGCCATATCAGCATCTTCGATTTGAGAAGCAGCTGCTGCCATGTTAGTAGCTTGGCTCGTTACGTTGTTTAAGTTATGGTCTAAACGGTTTAATTGAGAACCGAAAGTTGCTCTTTCATCAGCAATTTTTTGAATTGCAGTGTCCAGTTTTGTTATTTCAGTTTCAGCAGTGGCTCTATCTTTTAAATTAGTTAAAGTGCCAGTTGTCAATGATTTTGTATCAATGGCTTTGAGTGTCATTGTATCACCAGAAGCATCAGAAAGTTGAATCTCGATATCTTTTCCGGGAGGAGTGGCAGTTGTATCTAAGAAAGAATTACCGTTAAAATTCGTTTTTCCAGCAATGTGATCAATTTCATCTTTTAAGGCAACATACTCTTTGTCTAAAGAGGCAGTATCTTCAGCGTTATTCGTACCGTTTGCAGCTTGTGTAGCAAGGTCACGCATACGAAGTAAGATGTTAGAAATAGATCCCAAAGCAGCGTCACCAGTACGTAAAGCAGACATAGCGTCTTGCGTGTTACGTGCTCCGACGTTTAATCCGCCTTCTTTTGCACGCATACGAGTAGCGATAGCTAAACCAGCCGCATCGTCAGCTGCACTGTTAATAGATTTACCGCTAGATAAACGATTCATCGCAGTATTCATTTTGTCTTGGTTTTGTCGCATGTACTCTTGCGTACGCATGCTGTTAATGTTTGTATTAATTCTCATGTTAAGAACCTCCATTGTTATCTTTAGTTTTTTAGTTATATATAAATCTCTTTGTAGACAAAGAGATTTATATAATCAAATGGCTTATTGTAATAATTTAGAAACCATTTGTGGTGTTTGGTTAGCTTGAGAAAGCATGCTGATACCAGCTTCGTTCAAGGATTTTGAACCTTAGTCATTTCAGACATCTCTTTTGCCATATCAGCATCTTCGATTTGAGAAGCAGCTGCTGCCATGTTAGTAGCTTGGCTCGTTACGTTGTTTAAGTTATGGTCTAAACGGTTTAATTGAGAACCGAAAGTTGCTCTAGCGTCAGCTAGTTCTTGGATAGCAGTGTCAAGAGCTTTTATTTCAGTCTCAGCAGTTCCTCTGTCTGCTAAAGTAGTTAGATTAGCTGTTGTAATTTTCTTTGCATCTAGAGAGTCAATTGTCATTGTATCGCCAGAAGCATCAGAAAGTTGAACTTTAATATCAGCCGCACCACCCTTATCAGTACTTAAGAATTTAATACCATTGAAAGATGTTTTGTTAGCGATATGATCAATTTCACTTTTTAATGCTTCGTATTCTTTGTTTAAAGAAGCAGTATCTTCAGTGTTATTCGTACCGTTAGAAGCCTGTGTAGCAAGGTCACGCATACGAAGTAAGATGTTAGAAATAGATCCCAAAGCAGCGTCACCAGTACGTAAAGCAGACATAGCGTCTTGCGTGTTACGTGCTCCGACGTTTAATCCGCCTTCTTTTGCACGCATACGAGTAGCGATAGCTAAACCAGCCGCATCGTCAGCTGCACTGTTAATAGATTTACCGCTAGATAAACGATTCATCGCAGTATTCATTTTGTCTTGGTTTTGTCGCATGTACTCTTGCGTACGCATGCTGTTAATGTTTGTATTAATTCTCATGTTAAGAAACCCCCATTTTTTTATATTGATTTTTCTGTTAATTGTTAAACGTAAATATGCAAAAAAATCAATTTCGAGATTAATTGTAATCCTTGGTATATATCGTGTCAACGAATAATTGTAATTAATGAATATAAAAAAATGATAATTTCCTATTTGTTCATTTTTTTATTACAATATTATCAAAAGGATTATTGCAAACTTTTAAAAAAAACTCTAATATTAGATTATCTTTGTTTACCGAAAAGGTGATATTATGATAGTTGGAAATATAGTAAAAGAAGTGCTTGCATATAAGAAAGGGCAAATTCAGCAAAAGCTAAGTAGTCCACAAGCATTTGTTAGTAGTCGTTTTCAAGAGAAGTTGCAGAGTGAACCTGCGAAGGAGACGAAGGCTACTACGCAGCCGGCAAAAGTAGAAGATATGAGTCAGCCGGTACAATCTACGAAAATAGAAGCGGTTGTTAATAAACCGACAGAATCTATTAATAAAGTAGAGGAAGCGAGTAAGCCTGAAGAAAAGGTTGAAACGAAGAAAGCAGATGAAGTGCAAGTTGCGCAAAAAGAGTTTGAACGACGTTTCCCAGAAACGAAAAATGAGGCTGCTGATACGTGGGAATTAACGAAGAAGTATAATATTCAAAAAATACGTTCTTCCAATGAAGGGAAGTATGAGGATATTATTGATCGTGTAAGTCGTACATATGGAATTCCAAAAACGTTAATTCAAAAAATGATTGAAGTAGAGTCTAATTTTAATCCGAAAACGGTGTCACATGCAGGTGCGATGGGTCTTATGCAGCTTATGCCAGCGAATGTGAAGGAGATGGGTGTGAAGAATCCCTTTTCACCAGCTGAAAGTATTGAAGGTGGCGTGAAAGAGTTAAGTGGTTATTTAAAGAAAAATAACGGTGACTTAGTATTGGCACTTGCTTCTTACAATGCTGGTCCTGGCAATGTGAAAAAGTACGGAGGCGTGCCGCCATTTAAAGAAACGCAAGGATATATTAAAAAAATATTAAATATCGACGTTTCAAAATAAGAAGTTTCATATATAGAGAGAACATGAAATTTTCGTGAACATGATATGGGAGTTGGCTAGATTTGAAATTACAAGATGATATTCCGTTAACAATTTATTTTGAAATCGGAAATACGAAAAAGAAAATTGAAGATCTGCTTCATATTACGAAAGGTACATTGTATCGTCTTGAAAATTCAACGAAAAATACGGTGCGTCTTATGCTTGAGAATGAAGAGATTGGAACCGGAAAGATTTTAACGAAGAATGGAAAAATGTACGTTGAAATCGTTGAATTGAAAAGGTAGGGAAGGGGATTGTCATGAGTGGCGAAAAATTAAGCCAAGAGCAAATTGATGCCCTGCTGAAGGCGGTAAATGAAGGCGAGGAAATGCCAGCTTTCGCACAAGAAGCAGGAAAGCAAGAGAAATTTCAAGAGTATGATTTTAATAGACCAGAGAAGTTCGGTGTTGAGCATTTACGTAGTTTGCAAGCGATTGCTTCTACGTTTGGAAAGCAGACGTCACAGACGTTATCAGCGCGTATGCGTATTCCGATTGAACTAGAGCCTTCAACAGTTGAGCAAGTTCCATTTACGAGTGAGTATGTGGAGAAGATGCCGAAAGATTATTATTTATATTGCGTAATTGATCTCGGTTTACCAGAGCTTGGAGAAATTGTTATTGAGATTGATTTAGCATTCGTTATTTATATTCATGAATGTTGGCTTGGCGGAGATAGTAAGCGTAACTTTACGATGCGCAGACCGTTAACAGCGTTTGAGTTTTTAACGCTTGATAATATATTCTTGCTTCTTTGTAAAAATTTAGAGCAATCATTTGAAAGTGTTGTTGCGATTGAACCGAAATTTGTAACGACAGAAACAGATCCGAATGCACTAAAGATTACGACAGCGAGCGATATCATTTCATTACTTAACGTAAATATGAAGACAGATTTTTGGAATACGACGGTGCGTATCGGGATTCCATTCTTATCTGTTGAAGAAATTATGGATAAGTTAACGTCTGAAAATATTGTCGAACATTCTTCAGACAAGCGCAAAAAGTATACGTCTGAAGTGGAAGTGAAAGTAAATCAAGTGTACAAACCTGTTCACGTTGCAATTGGTGAGCAGAAAATGACAATGAGTGAAATTGAACAAATTGAAGAAGGCGATATTATTCCGCTTCATACGAAAGTTTCGGATGAATTACTTGGTTATGTAGATGGAAAGCATAAATTTAATTGTTTTATTGGAAAAGATGGAACGCGTAAGGCGCTCCTATTTAAAAGTTTTGTAGAGTAGGAGGATCCATATGAAGCATGAAGTATCTCCTGTGTCATTAATGGGATTAGAAGATTTTGCAGGAAAGCGAAATGAAGCAGGTAAAGCACATATTGATACTGTTTCAGATATTTCGATTGAACTTGGTGTAAAGCTTGGAAAGTCATCTATTACGCTTGGTGATGTGAAGCAGTTAAAAGTTGGCGATGTTCTTGAAGTAGAGAAAAACTTAGGACATAAAGTAGATGTGTATTTAAGTAATATGAAAGTCGGCATCGGTGAAGCAATCGTAATGGACGAGAAATTCGGTATTATCATTTCTGAAATTGAAGCTGATAAGAAACAAGCGGCGCTTATGAAAGCGCAAAGTCAAATGCAAGATAAAGAGTAGAGGAGGAGTCATATGTCGTATATGACGACCTTATTTCAAGTCGTTTTACTGTTTGGTGCGCTCGGTTACGGTGCATATTATATGACGAAAAAGACGCGCAAACAGCAGTTTTTTAAGCAGGGTGAAAATGGCCATATACAAGTAAAAGACGGCGTTTATTTAAATCATCAAACGAGTGCCTTTTTATTTGAAGTGGACGGCAAGCAAGTGTTCACTGTTATTAGTAATAACGGTGTACAGTCTGTGCAATTAACCGGAACAGGAAATCAGTTTCAACAAGCACTAGAAGACGCGGTGAAGAGTGAAACGAAAAAAGTAGAGGATCCATCATGAGAATAAAGAAACAGTTATCATTATTAGCCGTTATTTTCGTATTTTCTATCGTTTTTTCAATTATTTTTGTAAATCCAGCGTATGCAGCCCCGAACGGTTTTATTAATTTCGAAAATGGAAAAGAGTTTACGAGTAATTCAAGTGTACAACTATTTGCGCTCGTTACCCTTTTATCATTATCATCTTCTATCGTTCTATTATTTACACATTTTACTTATTTTATGATCGTTCTAGGGATTACACGTCAAGGACTTGGGGTAATGAATTTACCACCAAACCAAGTGCTTGTTGGACTTGCATTATTTTTATCACTCTTTACGATGCAGCCTGTACTTGGGCAACTGAAGAGTGATGTGTGGGATCCGATGACGAAAGAGAAAATAACAGTAAGTCAAGCTGCGGAAACGACAGCTCCTATTATGAAAGAATATATGTCAAAGCATACGTATAAGCATGATTTAAAAATGATGTTGAAAGTACGCGGAGAAGAGTTGCCGAAAGATTTAAAGGATCTTTCACTATTTACGCTCGTACCATCCTTTACGTTAACGCAAATTCAAAAAGGTTTACTAACAGGGATGTTCATTTATTTAGCGTTTGTATTTATAGATTTGATTATTAGTACACTTTTAATGTACCTCGGGATGATGATGGTACCGCCGATGATTTTAAGTTTACCGTTTAAAATACTCGTTTTCGTATATTTAGGTGGATATACAAAAATCGTCGACATTATGTTTAAAACGGTCGCCTGAAGCGTTTGATGCTATGTGATAGGAGTCATATAAATGAATACGTCACCAATTATAGATATTTTTCAAACCTTTTTTTATAAAGGGGTTATGATTTTAATGCCGGTTGCCGGCGTAAGTATGATTGTCGTTATTATCATCGCTGTCATTATGGCGATGATGCAAATTCAAGAGCAAACGCTGACGTTTTTACCGAAAATGGCGAGTATCGTCCTCGTTATTATCATTTTAGGTCCGTGGATGTTCCAAGAGTTAACGACGCTTATTTTAGATTTATTTGATAAAATCCCATCGCTATTGCGTTCGTACTAAGATAGGTGAACTGAAATGAATATGGAATTATGGGCGGCGACGTTTTTTGCGTTTTGCCGCATTACTTCATTTTTATATTTTTTACCGTTTTTCTCAGGACGATCCATTCCAGCTATGGCGAAGGTTACATTTGGGCTCGGTCTGTCGATTACAGTTGCCGATCAAGTTGATGTTTCTCACATAAAGACGGTTTGGGATGTAGCTGCTTATGCAGCGACGCAAATTGTAATTGGATTATCTCTTTCAAAAATTGTAGAAATGCTGTGGAACATTCCGAAAATGGCTGGACATATTTTAGACTTTGATATCGGTTTATCACAGGCAAGTTTGTTTGATGTGAATGCAGGATCACAGTCTACTTTACTTTCAACACTTTTTGATATGTTCTTCCTCATTATTTTTATTTCACTTGGCGGCATTAATTATTTCGTTGCCACTATTTTAAAGTCGTTTCAATATACAGAGGCGATTTCAAAATTGCTGACGACTAGTTTTTTAGATAGTCTACTCGCAACGCTATTATTTGCGATCACATCAGCGGTTGAAATTGCTCTGCCGCTGATGGGAAGTTTATTCATCATTAACTTTGTTCTAATTTTAATTGCAAAAAACGCTCCGCAATTAAACGTTTTTATGAATGCATACGTAATTAAAATTACATGTGGTATTTTGTTTATTGCGATGAGTGTACCGATGCTCGGTTATGTGTTTAAAAATATGACGGATGTATTACTTGAAGAATATACGAAACTATTTAACTTTTTCTTAACGAAGTAGGGGGACGCGCATGGCAAAGGATAATAAAACAGAAAAGGCCACCCCGCAGAAGCGTAAAAAATCGCGTGAAGAAGGGAATATTGCCCGGAGTAAAGATTTAAATAATTTATTTTCCATTCTCGTATTAGCAGTTGTCGTTTATTTCTTCGGAGATTGGCTAGGGTATGAGATTGCGAATTCCGTAGCGGTGCTGTTTGATCAAATTGGAAAAAATACAGATTCAACCGAGTATTTTTATTTAATGGGGATTTTATTACTGAAAGTATCGGCTCCGATATTAATACTCGTATACGCTTTTCATTTATTCAATTATATGATTCAAGTCGGTTTCCTATTTTCTTCTAAAGTCATTAAACCGAAGGCGTCACGTATTAATCCGAAAAACTATTTTACGAGACTGTTTAGTCGTAAAAGTTTAGTTGATATTTTGAAATCACTATTTTATATGGGATTAATCGGTTACATCGCTTATGTTCTTTTTAAAAAGAATTTAGAGAAAATCGTCAGTATGATTGGATTTAACTGGACTGCATCACTTACTGAAATTATTAGGGAAATTAAATTTATTTTCTTAGCAATTTTAATTATTTTAATCGTTCTTTCTATTATTGATTTTATTTATCAAAAATGGGAGTACGAACAAGATATTAAGATGAAAAAAGAAGAAGTGAAACAAGAGCATAAAGATAATGAAGGGGACCCGCAAGTAAAAGGGAAACGAAAAAACTTTATGCATGCAATCTTGCAAGGAACAATTGCGAAGAAGATGGATGGCGCAACATTTATTGTAAATAACCCGACTCATATTTCGGTCGTACTTCGTTACAATAAACACGTTGATGCAGCACCAATTGTCGTTGCAAAAGGGGAAGATGAGCTCGCATTATATATACGAACGCTTGCCCGTGAACAAGAAATACCAATGGTGGAAAACCGTCCGCTTGCTCGTTCTTTATATTATCAAGTCGAGGAAGATGAGGCGATTCCAGAAGATTTATATGTAGCTGTAATTGAAGTTATGCGCTATTTAATTCAGACGAATGAACTTGAAGTATAATAGCGCGTTTGGAGGAGATCTCTTTGTTTAAGATAGATTCTGCAAGAACCTATTTTTCTATCTTTTTAGCAGCGTCATTCGTAGTGGCGCTCTTAATTCCACTTCCACCATTTATACTTGATATTATTATCGTTTTTCTACTAAGTATGTCAGTGCTTATTTATATGCGAGCGACAAGTATTAACGAGTGGGATGAATTAAAGTCATTTCCAACGATGTTGTTATTAATCGGGATTTTCCGCGTATCGATTAACGTTTCGACGACGCGAGCGATTTTGACAGATGGAAATGCCGGTCATGTTATTGAAGAGTTCGGCCAGTTCGTAATTGGCGGAAACTTATTAATTGGTATCGTTATTTTTACAGTATTAATCATATTCCAGTTTATCGTTGCAAACGGTGCATCTCGTACAGCTGAAGTAGCAGCTCGTTTTACACTTGATTCTTTACCAGGGAAACAAATGTCTATCGATGCTGATTTAAACCAGCGTATTATTTCAGAAAAAGATGCACAAGCAAAACGTAAAAAATTAAATATGGAAACAGAGTTTTACGGAGCGATGGATGGTGCCGGGAAGTTCATTAAAGGGGACGTTATTTTCGGGATTGTCATTTTATTTGTAAACATTATTTTCGGTTTAATTGTCGGAATGATGCAGCAAGGAATGAGCTTTGCAGATGCAGCTCTTCATTATACACAGTTAACTGTCGGTGACGGAATCGTAAACCAAATCGGTTCATTAATGCTTGCAATTTCAACAGGTATTATCGTAACGCGTGTATTTGACGGCTCACCGGATACAGTAACAGAAGGTATCTTTAAAGAGTTATTAGCGCATGAAGTCGTTGTATATGCGCTCGGTGGTTTATTTATCGCAATGGGTATTTTTACTCCGCTACCGTTTCTACCATTCGCACTCGTTGGCGGAACAATTATCCTCTTAGGCATTCGTAATAAAAATCGAATAAAGAAAGAAAAAGAAGACGAGCTTCAAAAAGAAATAGAAATGATCCAAGGCGAAGATGAGCAACTGCAACAAGTAGAAGATTCATTTGGAGTATTTACAGATAAATATCCAATTATAGTAGAACTCGGTTTAGATTTAGCAGCACTTGTAAAGCAGAAAATTAACGGAGAAACAGCTCGTGATAAAGTTGTTCTTATGAGGAAGTCAATTATTACTGACCTCGGTATTAATGTTCCTGGAATTAACTTTAAAGATAATACGAGTTTTAGACCACGCGGACGTTACATTATTCGAATTAAAGGTGCGAAAGCGGCTGAAGGTGTTTTAAAATCAGGTTATTTATTAGCACTGAAAACACCAAACGTAATGGCTGATTTAGATGCAGAGCCAGCGAAAGATCCAATTTTCGGTGAAGATGGGTATTGGATTTTATAGCATATGGTGCAAGATGCACAAATGAAAGGCTATCAAGTGTTAGAGCCACTTAGCATATTAATTACACATTTAGATGTTGTCGTTAGACGTATTCTTCACGAATTAATTCAGCGCCAACATGTAAAAGACTTAATTAACTCACTTGAAAATGATAATGGCGTTCTATTAGAAGAGATTAAGAAGAAAGAAATTGATTTATCACTCGGTCAAAATGTTATTAAACAACTTCTAAAAGAAGGTATTTCTATTCGTGATTTACCAACCATTATTGAAGGTATTATTGACGGCAAAGAAATTTATCAAAACCACGTTGATGGTGTGACATCATTTGTTCGTGAATGTATTTCAAAAGTTATTTGTGAAAATGCGAAAAATCCGGACGGAAAAATATATGCAGCGCTCTTCTCTGATTCAATTGAGTTAGATGCAGATGTTGTGAATAATTCATATCAAGGTTACTTATTAAACTGGGATTTAGATTTAGAAACACGTGTCGTTGAGCAAGTGCAGCGTGTCTTTAAACAAGCACGTTTAATGGGAAGAGAACCAGTGTTATTAACACGTAGAAAAGATTTTAGATTTGCGATTGTAAGACTGCTAGAACGTTATCAAGTGGAAGCACAAGTACTTTGTATTAGCGAATTAGCACCAGAAATTGTTGTGGATCAAATTGCCTATATTGAATAGTAGGGGGTGAAGTAATGGAAAGTACAGAAAAGAAAGAAGCGTTAATGCGAATAAAAGCAGCTTCGAAAAATGAATTGTATCGAAAGTTATTTGACCAATATGGTACAGATTATTATTACGTTGTCGATGAAAGTGTAAAACGAAATATACCGTTTTTTTGGAAAAAGGATTATGAAATGTTAGTTGCATTTCCAGAAGAAAAACAGGAAGAAGTGAATGAAGGTACAGCTCAATTTCATGAACAATTAATGGATGTTGTGAATGATCCTTCAGAACAAATTGTGAAGGCGAATGGAATTCAATCAGTACTGCACAATTTAGAAAACGTAACGACTTCTATGTCATACGCGGCGATGCAAACAGGAAATAGTGAAGAATGGGCAAGAAAAAAAGAGAAACTATTAAAGCTGTTTGAAAAAGGAATCGTCGTTGTGAAACCGATGAAAGAAACGGAAGTAACGAAAGTAACGAAAAAGAAAAAAGTTGTGAAACAAGTCGTTCCAGTAAAGAAAGAAGAAGTAGCTCCAAAGAAAGAAAATCAAGAATCTGTACCGTTTATTATTCAAAAAGTAATTCGGATGCTAGAACAAAACGATGTGGAACAATATTTCATTCATGCATATGCTGAAAAGTTAAAAATAAAGTTTGAAAATGCAACGATGATTACGGAAGAAGAAGTTATCAGGTACATATTGGAAGATATGAAATCTCATTTTAATACGGAAAACGTCTTTGAAAAAGAAGTACAAACAATTGCATTAATCGGTCCAACTGGCGTTGGTAAAACGACGACACTGGCGAAAATGGCATGGCAATTTCACGGTAAGAAAAAAACAGTTGGTTTTATAACGACCGATCATTCGCGCATAGGGACAGTGCAGCAATTGCAAGATAACGTAAAGGACAATTGGATCTGAAGTAATTGCTGTGCGTGATGAAGCTGCAATGACAAGAGCGCTTACGTATTTTAAAGAAGAAGCACGCGTCGATTATATTTTAATTGATACAGCAGGGGAAAAATTATCGTACGTCAGAAACAGTGGAAGAAATGATTGAAACGATGGGACAAGTAGAACCAGATTATATTTGTTTAACGTTATCAGCTTCTATGAAAAGTAAAGATATGATTGAAATCATTACAAACTTTAAAGATATTCATATAGATGGTATTGTGTTTACGAAATTTGATGAAACAGCAAGTAGTGGCGAATTGTTGAAAATTCCAGCAGTATCATCAGCTCCTATTGTATTAATGACAGATGGCCAAGACATAAAGAAAAATATACATATCGCTACAGCTGAACATTTAGCAAAACAAATGTTACAAACATCGTAGAAAAGAGGTGAAGAATAAGGCGCTTGCCTTATTCAAACGAATATGAACGGTCTTTATATAGGTTCTATGGGCATGATGAATTACATGCAGCGCATTAATGTTCATTCGAATAACGTTGCAAATGCTCAAACGACAGGATTTAAAGCAGAAAATATGACGTCTAAAGTATTTGATGTACAAGACACATATCGCCGCGGAGATGGGGCGGTAACAAATATCGGTTCGGTCGATTACGCTGTAGTACCAGCTGCAACGCATGTGAATTTAGTACAAGGAAATATACAAATGACAAATAGCGCTACAGATTTCTTTTTAGATGACGGCGCGGCCGGTACAACATCATTTTTTGTTACTTCTAAAAATGATGAAACGTTTTTAACGAGAGATGGTAGTTTCACATTAAATAGTGATCGATATTTACAAACATCTTCAGGTGCTTTCGTAATGGGAGAGAATAATGAGCGTATTCGTATTCCAGAAGGAGCAAAGGTTGCTGTACAAGCAGACGGTACATTATATGATGAAGTAACACAAAATAATATTGCTCGTTTGCAAACAAAAACAGTAGATGCAGAAACGAATGCACGTCTCGTGCAACGTGAAAACAAAAGCTTTACACTAGCAGAAGGAAACATTGCTAATTTACCGAACGGAACAGGAATAGTAAAAAATCATATGCTAGAAAATTCAAATGTAGATATGACGAAAGAGATGGCAGATCTTATGACAGATCAAAAGATGATTCAAGCATCACAGCGCGTTATGACTTCATTTGATAAAATTTATGAAAAAGAAGCGAATGAAATATTGAGATAGTGGACTCCTAATAAAGGAGTCTTTTATTAATTGTAAATTTCAGAATTATCATTTGACTTTAAGGAGCTTCTTTTTTATATTAGTAGGTATAACTATAACTACTAAAGAGGTGAGAGTATGACAACGGCATTATATTTAGAAGATGCATACAAAACGAGTTGCGAAACAGAAGTGATAAAAGTAGAAGGGAATAAAGTATTTGTAAAGGAAACAGTTTTTTATCCAACTGGTGGAGGGCAAGAATGTGATACGGGTGTTATTGTACAAGATGGGTCTGTATTTGAAGTTGAAAAAGTAAAGAAGGAGCAAGGAGAAATAGTTCACTATATAAAAGACGAAGCACAAGTAAAGTTAGGTCCAGTTAAATTAGAGATAAATTGGGAAAGACGTCATAATTTAATGCGTCATCACTCTTTACTGCATCTTATCGGAGCTGTTGTTTATGAAAAGTATGGAGCTCTATGCACTGGAAATCAAATTTATCCTGATAAAGCACGTATCGATTTTAATGAGTTACAAGAGTTATCGAGCGTGGAAGTAGAAGAAATTGTTGAGGAAGTGAATAAACTTATTAAGCAAAATAAAGAAATTTCCACTCGTTATATGAGCCGCGAAGAAGCAGAAAATGCTGTAGGAATGATTAAAACAGCAATAAATCTCCTACCAACTACCATCCAAGAAATCCGCATTGTTACAATTGAAAATTTAGACGAACAAGCTTGTGGAGGCACACATGTGAAAAATACGAGTGAAATAGGAACACTTGTTATTGATAAAGTAAAAAGTAAAGGGAAGCAAAATCGTCGTTTTGAAGTAAGGGCGATTTAGATTGTGAGGGGTTACCGATGGATAAAATTATAAAGGAATTACAAAAGTTAGGATTTTCCCAGTATGAATGTAAAGCGTATATTGGACTACTAAAACATTCCCCAGTAACAGGCTATGAAGTGAGTAAACAAACAGGAGTACCTCGTTCTATGATTTACGAGGTACTCGGTAAGTTAATGGATAAAGGAGCAGTGCATATTGTACCTTCTGAACCAGTTAAATATGTACCAGTACCAGCTACCGAATTAATGAATCGAATGCGAAAAGACTTTGAAAAGTCCTTTGAATTTTTAGATGAGAAATTAAATTGTTTAGAACAAGAGCGACAAATAGATGTAATTTCGCATATTCGTTCAAATGATCGTGTTTTGAAAGAAATATGCAATATAATTAGTAGAGCTAAGGAAGAGTTATGGGTTTCTGTATGGGAAGAACAAGTGCATGAAATTGAACCATACATTCATCAAAAGGAAGAGGAAGGCGTACATATATTTTCAATCTTATTTGGAGCTCCAGAAACAAAAATAGGAGCGACATTTCACCATAATTATATGACGCCCCACGTTGTTGAAAAGAGAATGGGTGGTCATTTAACTGTTATTGCTCGTGATGGAGAGGAAGTATTAATTGCGAACTTCTCAAATGATAGCACTTCATGGGCCGTTACAACGTATGACCCAGCGCTAGTTCTCGTTGCTACAGAGTATGTGCGGCACGATATTATGGTTGAAGAAATCACAAAGGAATTTGGAGCTGATAAGTTAGATACGTTATGGCGTGAAAATATAGATTTAGTTCATGTCGTAACAGGAAAACGAACTTTAGAAGGAATGGAGGATGATAGAGATGAGTAAAGCTGAGGCACATGTAGCTTTGCAGAGCGATGATACATTTCAGCAAGGAGTAAAAGATTGTTTACCAACTGTATTTGGTTATTTGAGCATCGGTATAGCAGCTGGTGTAATTGCAAAAACAGCAGGTTTTTCTATCATTGAAATTGCATTTATGTCGACTTTAATTTATGCAGGTTCTGCCCAATTTATATTAGCTGGTATGTATGCAGCCGGTGCTCCTGCTTCCGCAATTATTTTTACTGTGTTTTTTGTTAATTTACGCCATTTATTAATGAGTGCTGCCCTCGCGCCGTACTTTACGAAACTACCTCTATTAAAAAACGTCATTATTGGTTCGCAAATTACAGATGAAACGTTCGGCGTCGCAGTGCAGCATGCAACGCAAAAAGGATATTTAGGCGAAAGATGGATGATTGGGCTAAATGTAACGGCTTATTTAAACTGGATTCTTGCTACTATCATTGGCGGGCTATTTGGTGAGTGGATACCAGATCCACATACATACGGGATGGATTATGCATTACCAGCGATGTTTATCGGATTATTTGTACTTCAGCTCATAAGTAGTAAACCAAAGCTAGCAATTCATTTAAGTGTTGCAATTGTATCGATTATTATCGCATACGTTTCACACCTATTTATGCCAGATAGTATAGCGGTTATTATCGCAACATTACTAGCTGCGACGATTGGAGTGGTGATTGAAAAATGGAAATGAGATTAGATGTATTATTACTTTTACTAGCAGCAGGAGCTGTTACACTCGTGCCACGTATTTTACCTCTACTCGTATTTAGCAAACTACAAATTCCTGAATGGGGTTTAAAATGGTTAAATTACATACCAATTGCGATATTAGCAGCGCTTTTAGCACAAGTTTTATTTATGCATGAGACAATGCAGTGGGATTATCTTATTGCAGCAATTCCAACATTTCTTGTAGCGATATATACTCGTAGTTTATTAGGTACAGTATTAACGGGAGTGGTTGTGATTATTTTGTTACGTTTCTTTTTCTAAAAAGGATTACGCTCATATAATAGCGAAAAGTGTAATAACATAAAAAATATAGGGGTGGTGTTATGATACTTTTAACGATAGGAGCAATTTTGTTAACGTTGTTTATTTTCTTTACTATCGGTTTCGTTACGTTTATGATGTTTGTTGATAAGGCGACACCTCAAATATATTATACACCTTGTGAATCAGTGACAGTGAAAACTAAAGGTAAACAGAGAAGGAAGAAAAGTTGAATGTTAGCTTTTCTTCCTTCTTCTATTACATCCCCGAAAGAACTAACAAAAACAGCACAAATAAAAAACTAATAAAGGAAAGAAAACCGATACATATGGAGAACACACGATTGTTTCTCCATTCGCGCCAGAAAGTGATAAAACTTAATATACAAAGGAAAAACCAAATGGGTAGGAATAGGAACTCACTAATCTTTTCGGGAAGTAACGCATAAAAAGTTGATAAATATAAAATCCAATTTGTAAAAAATAAAATGCAAACGATAATAGATTGTAAGTAGAGGCGGTTGAAAAATATCCCTTTTTTTACGGTTATAAAAATGATAGTTAGCGCTGAGATAAAGGAAATGAGTATGAAAATAAGTAAGAGTAATGTAAGTGTCATTTACATCTCCTTTATAAGAGTGTTTTTTACAAGAAATGAATCTATTAAATTGTATGCTTGTTTTGTAGAGTGCTCGTTATATTTTTCAGTGTACGGATTTAGAAATCCATGTTCACCGTGTAGTTGTTTTATTTCTAATAAAGGGTTATTCTGTTGCTGCAATGTTTGAATGAAAGAGGATACTGAAAAACTAGCTTCTTTTTCAGGGAATATAAGTAGTGTAGCGCATGTAGGCTTTATGTGAACATAGTCGCGTATACGAGAACCGTAACATCCGATAATAAAATCTATTTTCGGATTGTTACTACATAGCCATGAGATGGTAGCTCCAACACTAAAGCCGATAAGTCCAATATGTGTATAACTACTAGAAAGATGAGAAATGAATTCTTCAATTTGCTTTTTTCCATCATCAAATCCAATATGATTTACAAAATGTTCATATGCTTTTTCTTCATCACGATAATGAAATGCGTGTTGTGATTGTAGAAGATTAGGACAGAATACATCTATATGAGATGAAGTAAAGTGCTGGGTAACGTGATGCATATGGTCGTTCACACCATATATTTCATGAACAATAACGAGAGCTAATTTTTCCTTCATAGTTATAAAGTACCTCTATGAAACTTAAATTCTTTCTCAACAAGGCAAATACGCAGATGGAAGTTTTCATACCATTGCTCACGACCTCTTTTTTTCGCTTCTTTATGTAAGGTGTTCTTCTTCCAATTTTCAATCGCATCAAGTGATTCCCAATAAGAAATTGTTATTCCGAGTCCAGAATTACCTCTTGCACTTTCTACACCTAAAAATCCAGGTTGTTGCTTTGCAAGTTTCTCCATTTCTTCGGCAACGGTATTATAGTCTGTTGTATCATTTGATAAATTAGAAGTGAATATAACTGCATAATAAG
Organism: Bacillus cereus ATCC 14579; assembly: GCF_000007825.1. Classification (NCBI taxonomy): domain Bacteria; kingdom Bacillati; phylum Bacillota; class Bacilli; order Caryophanales; family Bacillaceae; genus Bacillus; species Bacillus cereus. Next base: position 1,628,179 of record NC_004722.1, read on the forward strand.
GCTTGTTTTTTTCTAAAGTAGATGCCATTATTTTTCCTCCTTAATGTATAGTACGAATAATTAATCCATAGTTTGTATTTTAGCAGGTCACAAAAAGAAAAGAAGTAGAAAATTCTTATTTTTTCAGCTCATGTAAAATAAAGGGTTGAAGAAATTTATAGTAAGTAATCTGAAAGAAGAAAAATGCCACTTCAAAAGAGAAGTGGCATTTCTTATATTTCCTCTAAGCTATTAACTGGAACAGTTAATTCGCGTTCTGGGTTTTTTACTTCATATATGCGGGCGGTTTCATTGCTTTCATCGACGTGTTGAATCATAACAGGCATGCCTTGAAAACTGACATTGGCTTGCTCTGCTGACACAGAAAGCTCTTTTGCACGTTGTATATTCATTTATATTCCTCCCATCATTATTATCTTTGCTAAAAAAGAGGAATAATATACCATTTAGAGACATTCTTAAAGTTTTTGTATTATTTGTAATGTTTCTTTAATAAATGAAGAAAAGATGGAATCAGGATAACCATCTATCGTTTGAACTGCTTCTTTTGCTTCTTTCAGAGCAGCTGGTTTATCTTGAAGTTTTATATGACACAGGGCACGATAAGAGCCAGCTGTTAATAACCATGACTGATCAAGTGGATGACTCATATAATCTGGAATATTAGCACGTTTTAATGTTTCCAAAGCTTCCTCGTAACGTTTTAAACCATACAGAGATTTTCCTTTTTCAAGATAATACAATCCATCTTCTTGAAAAATCGGTACATCTTTTAGTTTTTCTCGGAATTGTTCTAAATGTTCTAATGCAATTGTATATTCATTTGTAACGGTATTGTAGTAATAAGCTTTTAATATATCTATATTTGCAGCGGATAGAGTATCTTCTGTAAAAATGGCAAATTGCTCCGATTTTTTTATGTAATATAAATATCGTTCTTTATCGGTTGTAATGATTTTTTGATAAGATAAAATACGGTAAAATTCATCTGTTTTATAATACACTTGATGTTTTTTTGAAAATGCAAGTGCATCTAAAATGATTTTTTCACATTTTTCATAATTACCGTATGCGAGTAAAATAATTGCTTCTTTTAAATATAATTGTATATGTGTAATAAGATCCATTTCTAAATTCTTCGTTTTATATTCATCGCGAATTTTGGTAATCAACTGTAAACATTCTTTATATTTTTTCCGTTTGTAGAGCATATAGTAAAACAGTAGTTTCGTTTCAGTACTTTCACGATACAAAGTATATTTTTCAAATATAGAAACAGCTGTTTCAACGTAATATTCAATATTGTAATCGTTCATAATGGCCGCTCCAGTTATGAACTGTTTATATAAACGTGCTGTGTTTAAAGTAAGGGGTAGTTCTTTTTGAACGATAGGTAGTAAAGTCTTGTATACTTCATCGCATTTATTTGATTTTATTAATGGCTCCATTTTTTGAATGAGTTCCACAATTTCTTCTTCATCTTCTTCTAATAAAAAGCTCGTTTCACATTCAAGTTTTTCCGCAATATATTGTAATGTTTTCATAGAAGGTGTAGCTTTTCCATTTTCAATTTGACTAAGCATACTTTTTGTCAGTTCCGAACCTGCCAGTGCTGTTTGCGTAAGCTTTTTTTCTTTTCGTAATGCTTTAATTTTTTCACCGAGAGTTGCCATATTATTGCTCCTTTATATTTAAAAAGTTTAATTGTATTTAACTTTTTGTTGTGAAAATTGGAAAGTTGATTATATAATAAGTTTAACACAATTTAACTTTTAAGGGGAGAGAGTCAAAAATGGGAGATATAAGTATAGGAAAACATGATTCAAGAATGAAGATTGCAACTAGAAATATCATTTTAATGATGATTGGAAAAATGACGTCTTTATTAGGTGCAGGTATTTATACGTTCGCAATGGGATTATATGTATTAAAGACTACTGGTTCAGGGATGGGTTTTGCAATTACGCTCGTTTGCGGATCACTTCCAAGGATGATCTGTGGCCCAATTGCTGGTGCTGTAGCAGACCGTGTGAATCGAAAATGGCTTGTCATTGGTACTGATTTATTAAGTAGTTTAACGATGCTTAGTATGTTTATTCTTGCTACTATATTTGGGCCATCACTTCTTTTTATTTATATTTCAGCAGCATTATTATCAATTTGTGCAAGTTTTTATTCTGTTGCATTAACTTCGTCTATTCCGAGTTTAGTAGATGAAGGACGTATTCAAAAAGCGAGTGCTTTAAATCAAACGGCGGCTTCTTTATCAAATATTTTAGGCCCGATTATTGGCGGAGTTGTATATGGTTTCTTTTCAATTAAATCGTTTTTCCTATTAAATAGCATTACGTTCTTTTTAGCGGTTATTTTGCAATTATTTATCGTATTTGATTTATATAAAAAAGAAGTGGCTGAAAGTACAGAGCATTTCTTGACGAGTATAAAAGAAGGTTTTTTATATGTAAAAAGACAACGTGAAATATATGGTCTAATGAAAATAGCATTGTGGGTAAACTTTTTTGCGTGTGGTCTAACAGTTGCACTTCCGTACATTATCGTCCATACATTGCATTTATCTTCAAAGCAACTCGGTACTGTAGAGGGAATGTTAGCAGTCGGGATGCTAATGGGAGCGATTGCTTTATCAGTGCGTAAAGAAGTGAATAATCCGTTTCGTTCTATTTATACTGGACTGTTTTTGTTTGCAGGTTTAAGTTTATGTACAGCCTTTCCGTTGTTAGTTATCATTCCAAAAGTAGCAAGTTTTATTTACTATATTGCTTTTATGATGTTAACTGGTATAGCAATTATGATTGTAAACATTCCAATGCAAGTACATATGCAAAAAACGACAGATCCGAGCTACCTAGGGCGTGTGTTTGGCCTACTTGAAACAATTGCGACTGCAATCGCACCGCTTGGTATGATTGTATATGGACTACTATTAGATATGTTGCCAACTAGCATTGTTATGATGACAATAGGTGGAGGGTTATTGTTAGTTGTATTAGTTGGAGTAAAGCAACATATGGCGAAAAAACAAGTAGATGTGTCCGCTTAAAAATAAGAAAATAATAAAAATTTGACTTATCATTATAAAAATGACTAAATTAGTATTTTAGTTTTTGAAACTCTTTTTCATGTATGTTAAAGTAAAGTGAGCTTGCAAAGAAAAGGAGACAACAGCATGAAAAAATTAAGTTTTGTTATGCTTTTTCTATTAGTCGTAATGGCTGGATGTAGCAATTATGACACATATATTGAAACAGGTATGCAATCATTGAAAGATGAAAAGTATAGTGATGCAACAATGTGGTTCGAAAAAGCAGAAAAAGAAAAATCAGGAAACGAAGCGAAATCATATAAAGAAGTTGCTGAGAAAATGGATCATGGAGCAACAGCATTAAAAGACGGTAAGTATTTAGAAGCGAAAGACATTGCAAATGAAGTGTTACAAAAGAAAAAAGATGATGAACTTGAAAAAGCTGTAACATCAAATGCAGAGAATATGCTTCAAAAAGCAAAAGATGTGGAAGAGAAAGTAAATGAAAGAGTGGCAAAGCGTAGAAAGGTAGAAGAAGAAGGAATCGATAAACTTATTAAAGCTGTCGATAGTATAGATGAAGTGAAAGAAAAAGAGAAGAAAGTATCAGAAGCATTAGATAAGGCTGAAGAGGCGCAAGCAAAAATTGAGGCAAAGAAAAATAAATAGATTTATAGTTTAAAAGGCTGTCGTGCATAACGACAGCCTTTTAATTTTTTGTTGTAAATGAAGTGATGCTTTGTAGTAAAAAAGAAATGATTTTAGAATTCCATCTGTCCTCATGATGAATCGTATAAATATTACGCTGAAATTCAAATTCAGGGATTGGTATATAGCATAGCTCATTTCGTTGTATTTCTTGCTCGATAGCAAGTTTAGAAATAAAGGCAATTCCATTACCATATTTTAAAATTTGTTTCATCGTTTCTAATGAGTCTAATTCAATTTCAGATTGGAATGTAATGTTGTGCGCCAACGTCCATTGTGTAAGTAAATCTCTCGTTGTAGATGGATTACGATGCAATAGTATGCGTTCCTTTTCGATATTTTGTAACGATACATTGTCTTTCTTTGAAAAATGATGTTCTTTGGAAAAGGCAAGAACAAGTGTATCGGGCATTATATTCGTTTGTTTTAAAAGTGGTTCATCAAATGGAGCAGCGGAAATTATCCCAAGATCGATTTCGTGATTTTGTAGCATCATTCGAATTTCAGGGGCTGTTTTCACTAGTAGCGTTATTTTTATATTGGGAAATTCGCATTGAAATTGATGAACGACTTCTGGCAAAAGATAAGTCGCTGGTACATAACTAGCGCCGATTGTTATAGCACCTTTATGAAAATCTTTAAACTCTTGCGTGACACGTCTAGCTTCTTTCATAAGCGCATCTATTTTACAAGCATAATGGTGCAAAGCCTCACCAGCCTCTGTTAAGAAATACCTTCCAGAACGTAATTCAAATAAAGACACACCGAGTTCTTCTTCTAAGCTTTTTATATGAAATGTAATAGTTGGTTGTTTAACGCCAAGTTTTTCTGCAACGATTGTAAGCTTTTTGTATTTCTTAATAAGTACTACAATTTCTAATTTTAAGAGATTCATTATGAATTGCCGCCTTTTTTATTTTAAATATAGAAAAAATCTATAGAAATAAATAGTTTATTAGAAGTTTTTTAATTTAATCTTTACAGTACATTAACATTCAGTATAAATCTTCCATATAGAATGAAAGCAGGTTAAGAATGAGGGGAGAGAGGTGAAGCAATGGATATTAAAATTAGTGGATTAGAAAAGACATTTGGAAAAACACAGGCGTTAAAGCCGTTGCAGATTGTAATGAAACAAGGGGAATTTACTACACTTTTAGGGCCTTCGGGGTGTGGGAAAACGACTTTACTTAGAATGATAGCAGGGCTTGAGGAACCGGATAAGGGAGAAATATATTTTGGAGACCAGTGCATGTATTCTGCTGCAAAAAAGATAAAGACATCTCCTCATGAACGGAATATCGGTATGGTATTTCAAGATTTTGCTTTATGGCCGCACATGACTGTTTTTGAAAATGTTGCATTTGGTTTAAGGGCTACAAAGCAAACGAATCATTTACGAGAAAAAGTAGAAGATGCGATAAAGCGAGTTCGCCTGCAAGGTATGGAGAAACGGTATCCACACGAACTTTCTGGTGGACAGCAACAACGTGTCGCATTCGCTAGAGCAATTGTAACAAAACCTCATTTTATTTTGTTTGATGAACCGCTAAGTGCACTCGATGCAATTTTGCGAGAAGAAATGAGAATAGAGCTTATGGATATCGTTCATTCCATTGGTTTAACTGCACTGTATGTCACTCACGACCAAACAGAAGCAATGTCAATGTCAGATCAAATTATTGTCATGAAACAAGGAGAAGTATTACAAAAAGGAACACCGGAAGATATTTATGTGAAACCGTCTCATGAATTTGTTGCCAAATTTGTTGGTAAGGCGAATTGGCTTGTAGAGGGTGAAAAAATGATTCGTCCAGAGCATGTGAGTTGGACAAAAAATGATGTGTGCGAAATGTATACAGGTGAAATTCAGCACGTTACATATGTAGGAGAACGTTATGAAGTGAAAGTAAATATGGGGACTTTAGGCATCTGGACAGCCTATCACAATAGTAAGCTAAGCATCGGTAAACCAGTATCGTTATATGTGCCAAAAAAATGTATTCATCATATAGGGGGAGAATCGTATGAAGAAATTCAGTTCGCTTAAGTCTTTATTTGTATGTACTTTATTATTTTCGGCTGTAGTAACAGGGTGTAGTTCAAAGACAGGCGATGCAGATGCGAAAAGTAAAAATACGACTGAAAAGAAAATTGTTGTATATAGTGCAGGGCCAAAAGGGTTAGCAGAAAAAATTCAAAAAGACTTTCAAAAGAAAACTGGTATAAAGGTGGAAATGTTTCAAGGGACAACTGGTAAAATTTTAGCGAGAATGGAAGCTGAAAAGAAAAATCCAGTCGTTGATGTAGTCGTACTTGCATCATTACCAGCGATGGAAGGATTAAAGAAAGAGGGTCAAACGTTAGCTTATAAAGAAGCGAAACAAGCTGATAAGCTGCGTTCTGAATGGTCAGATGATAAAGGACATTATTTCGGGTATAGTGCTTCAGCATTAGGGATTGTGTACAATACAAAAAATGTGAAGACAGCGCCTGAAGATTGGAGCGATATAACGAAAGGAGAATGGAAAGGGAAAGTGAATCTTCCAGATCCAGCACTTTCAGGTTCAGCTTTAGACTTTGTAACAGGATACGTGAAAAAGAATGGACAAGATGGATGGAATTTATTTGAGCAGCTTAAGAAAAATGAAGTTACAGTAGCAGGAGCAAATCAGGAAGCGTTAGACCCAGTTGTAACAGGTGCGAAAGATATGGTCATTGCGGGTGTTGATTATATGACGTATAGCGCAAAAGCAAAGGGTGAACCTGTTGATATTGTATATCCAAAAAGCGGAACAGTTATTAGCCCACGTGCAGCTGGGATTATGAAGGATAGTAAAAATGTTGAAGGTGCAAAAGAGTTTATTGATTATTTATTATCCGATGATGTACAAAAACAAGTTTCTAAAGCGTATTTATTGCCTGGTAGAACAGATATAAAAGCTGAAAATAGACCAAATGTAGAAGAGATTCCAGTATTAAATATTGATTGGAAAACAATTGAGAAAGAGCAAGATGAAATAGGAAAACAATTTAAGAAAGTATTTCAATAAGATGGTGATTCCATGGTAAATCGATTCGTATCAGTAAGACAAGTTGGAATGACGGTAGCGTTATTACTTGTAGCGATGTTAATCGTCATTCCACTTTTTCTTATTTTATTTTCTAGTGTATATGAAAATAGTAGTTGGAACTTTTTAAAGCCTTTTGAAGTGATGCAGAGTGGTGGATTAGCTGGGATTTTTCTAAATTCGATGCTTCTAGGTGTACTCGTTGTAATAGGTGCTACAATATTTGCATTTCCATTGGCATTTATTATGAGCAAAACAGATGTAGGAAAGTATAGTAAGTTAGATATTGTTTTTATGATTCCATTTATGACACCGCCGTATATTGGATCGATGGGCTGGATTTTGTTCATGCAACCTAACGGCTATTTTGAACAATTTTTCCCGATGCTAAAGACAGTTTCATCATCGTTTTTTAGTTTAGGAGGTATGGTATTAATTATGAGTCTGCATTTATTCCCATTCCTTTATTTCATGCTGAAAAACACGTTACTTCAGATTGGGAGTAGTAAAGAAGAAGCTGCAGCAGTTCATGGCGGAAGTTTTTTCTATCGTTTAAGAAAAATAATATTGCCGTTATTAGTATCAAGTTATGTAATGGGTGCTTTACTCATTTTCGTAAAGACGATTGCTGAATTTGGAACACCGGCTACATTCGGACGTAGAATAGGATTCCACGTGTTAACATCAGAAATCCATAAATTTATTTCGAGTTGGCCAATTGATTTTAGTAGTGCAACAGCATTATCTTCTTTATTACTTAGTGCTTGTATGCTCATTTGGTATATGCAAAATGTATTGAATCGAAAGTATTCATATGCAATAGTTAGTGGAAAAGGTGTGAAATCTAAAAGATATACTTTGTCTATATTTACGCGCGTTGTAGCATGGATGTATGTAATTGGTTTATTAATCGTATCAATTGGAATTCCATACTTTTCTATACTTATTGCTTCTTTTTCAAAATTAAGAGGCGGCGGTTTACATGTAAATAACTTTACAACAAGTCATTATGAGGCATTGTTTACAATGGGATCTCCGGGATTAGAGGCTTTATGGAATAGTTTTCTTTTTTCACTCGTAACAGCGATTATTGCGGTAATGATTGGAGTCTTTTTGGCACTTATGATTCGAAAGGGGAAAAAAACCTCTGAAAAATGGCTTGATATGTGCGGTATGTTACCGAATATGGTACCAGGAATCGTTATGGTTGTAGGTCTTATTCTATTTTGGAATTCACCATATATGCCTATGTCAATTTACAATACACCAGTCATGGTTATCGTAACGTATGTTGTGCTGTTTTTACCTTACACGGTGCAATATGTAAAATCATCACTCGGACAAATTGATGATTCTCTCATGCAGGCAGGAAGTATTTTTTCTGGAAATTATATTTATATTTTCAGAAAAATAATATTGCCTCTTATTATCCCAGGCATTCTTGCTGGATGGGCGATGACATTTACAATTTCGATAAGAGAGTTAGTAGCATCGCTTCTCGTATTACCTCCATCAGTAGAAACGTCAGCAACGTTTATTTTTGCTCAATTTGAACAGGGTGAAGTATCTATAGGCATGGCGATGGCCGTTGTTTCTGTTGGACTTACAACAATATGCTTATTACTGCTACCAACATATGGAGCAAAAACGAAAAGGGGTAGCATGATGAGAGTGGAAGTATGGGGAGGAGCAGGAGAATACGGTCGCTCCTGCTATTTTGTAAAAAATAAAGAGACGAAAATAGTATTTGATTGTGGTATTAATCGATCTTATGAGGATAGTTATCCAAAAATAGAGAGAGAAGCTGTTCCATTTTTAGATGCGGTATTTTTATCACATATTCATGAAGATCATACGATGGGTTTACCTTTATTAGCGAAGTATGGCTATAAGAAAAAAATTTGGACGACTCGTTATACGAAGGAGCAACTGCCGTTATATTATGAAAAATGGAGAAACTATAATGTGCTGCAAGGGTGGAATTTACCTTATAGCGACCAACATATAAAAGATTTAAATTATGTATGTATTGATGAGATTAGCAATCCAAATAAATGGGTACAAATTACTCCTACATTGCGGTTTCAATGGGGATATAGTGGCCATGTATTGGGAGCTGTTTGGTTTTTAGTTGATATGTGTAATACATACGTATTTTATTCAGGTGACTATTCAGCAGAGTCTAATATACTACGAGCTAATTTACCTGAGAAATTAGGCCACAATATAAAAATCGCAATTGTGGATGCCGCTTATCACACAGATGATGTTTCGCAAAATGAACGTGTAAACGAACTATGTGCAGAAATTGAACGAGTTATGCAAAATAAAGGAATAGCATTATTACCGCTTCCACAACTTGGTAGGGCGCAAGATATAGTATTGTATTTATATGAACGATATAAAGAATTTCCGCTTATAGTAGATAAAGAAATTTTGGCTGGATTTGAAGAGATGTTCGTATATAAAGATTGGATAAAAAATAATGAAGAATTTAAATGGATTATGGAGAGTTTAAAAAGAAACATAATAGTGATGGATAATGACATTAGTATGCAAAATAGTTACGGAATAGTTGTAATGAGTGATGCGAATATGCAAACGAAACGAGCGCAGTTATATTATGAACAACTTCGGAATGAAAAGCGAAATGCCGTTATTTTTACTGGGCATATTGCGAAAGGGAGTTTTGCAGAAAAAGTTATGAAAGAGCATGTAGGTAAAGAATGTAGGGTGAAGCGAGTTCCATATAAAGTTCACCAAAGTATAAGAGACGTTAAAGAGATGTTAAATACATTATTACCAGAACATACGGTGCTAGTGCACGCTTTGAAAGAGGATACGGATCGATTACAACAAAAGCTAAGTACAGCAGGATATGAAAATGTATATTCACTTGCAATGGAACGTATAGAAGTCATTTAAAATGCAAAGGGGATAGGTATATGAAAAAAGTATTTGTATTCGTAAGCATTTTCTTTTGTTGTTTCCTTTATAACGTTAAGGAAGGGTTTGCTGCTAGTCCAATGAAACCTAGTTTTGAAGTAAAGTTATTATTGAAGCCAGAACAAGTATTAGGTGATAACAAAGAGATGAAGCAAGAGGTGTTAGAACATTTCCAGGCTGGTACAAAATATGAAAGAATACAAGTGCAATTTTTAGATACTGCGAATAAAAGTTTAAGCGAGGAAGGTTGGTTTGCTAGAATTCGAAAGAAAGAATTTAGTAAAGATTTTGAACTAACATATAAAAAAAGATATCCTATTCCAAATGGTGTAATTCAAGATGCACTAGAAGTAGCTAAAAAAGAAGGATTCGATAGTAATACGGATAGTTATGAGGCGGAAATAGATTGGGGATTTGAGAAGAAAACATTAAGCATTTCAAATAAGAAAAGTTACAGTGCTAAAGGATATGGAATACTTGATTTACCAAATAAACAAGCTGCTCAAAACATGTTAATAGAAAAATTACCAGGGAAAATGAACAAATGGTTGTATACAAATTGGGGAGAAGAGATGTTAAAGAATTCCCGTATTTACGGTCCTGTATTAATGAAACGATATACAGGAGAGTTTGAAAACATAAAAGCAAATATTGAAATTTGGCCATTAAGTAATACAGGAAAATTAGAAGATGACTTCGTAATAGAAGTGTCATTTAAAACAAATGAAGAAAGTATTGCGACAAAACAAAGGGAATTATTAATGGCGAGTTTAGAGAAAAAAGGCTGGTTGTTACCGAAAGATAGTTTGAAGACAGAGCTTATTTTTCAGTAAATAGTAAAAAGGAATCCATATGCCATGGATTCCTTTTTATATATGAGTATTAAGCTAAATCAGCTGACACGAACATATCACTATTTTGAAGGTTTTTAGAGCGTAAACTATAAGCAACTACCTTCTTTTTATATTGTTTTACAACATCAACATGCTCTTCATGACTATAAATATAAAATGTAAAATCTTTTTTACCACGTTTTGCATGGATAATTAAAGGAGTGCCTTCATTATGGGGTGGTGCATAATAGCGATCTAAAAATAAACCTTCGTTAAAATCATGAATAATTTTTGATTTCTGTTCGCCTTCTACGTTATTTCCATGAATTGTAATAGTCACATTCTCTTCTTCAAGTTTTGGATGTGTTTCGTACTTGCTAATAATGGATTCAATAACAGAGTTAGGAAGGCTAGAAACGATAATTTTAAATGCTCCAAATACAACTAACATTACAATAAACCAAGTCGTCATAGTATATCATCCCCTTTATTCTATTTAATAATATAACTCATATGGTAATAGTACATATGGTGAAGTTTTGTATAATTTGTGAAAAATATGCCATTTTCACGAACGAAATGTTAGAAAAATCAATTTTGTTACAAAAAGTTGAAATCGAAGTATTTTAAAAGAAAAAGGTTTATAATAAAAATATAACTAATAACCACATTACTAATTATAAGGAAGTGTAACTATGAGTACTGTAGCAATCGTATATGGTATTATTCTTTCCACAATTATTGTTTTGTTTTTTGTTGGGGTTTCACGTTATATTCATAAATGGAAAGAAGGCGTTGCGAAATTAAATCACATTGAAGAAGAACTTAGTGATTTAATGTTACATCATGGTAAGTAAACATTTATTTTTTAACCAAAAAATGTGAAGGATATCACAAAGCATGCTTTCCTAATGAAGGCATGTTTTTTTGTTGTTTAAGAAAAGATGTATTTTTGTATAAATAATCTAATTATTACTTAAAAAGGGAAATTTATTTAGTATAATATATAATATGTTTATTTTAGGGGGAGTATCATGAGGGGATTAAAAGTTGTTGGAATTATAGCTGGAATTACTATAGTAGGCTGTATAGCTTTCTTTTCAGTGAAGGAATATGTCAATTCCAAAGAAGACTCTAATTATGTGCTAAATTACATAAAAGAACATAAGGATGATAAAACAACTTCTTTAATTGTTAAAAGAAATGGTGAAACATTGACATCAATAAATGAAAAAGAAAAACTACCGCTAGCAAGTATGTCGAAAATCATTATAGCAATTGAATATGCTAAGCAAGTAGCTGAAGGGAAAATAAGAAAAGACGAGCAAATTTCATTGAAAGAATTAGAAAAATACTATGTGAAAAATACTGATGGTGGTGCACACCCTGCATGGCTAGATGATGTAAAAGTTAAAGAGTTAGTGAAGGGTGGTCAAACTTCTTTAGAAGAAGTAGTGAAAGGAATGATCCATTATAGTTCGAATGCGAATGCATCATATTTATTAGACAAGCTTGGAGCAGCGCGGATAAATGAAAGTTTGAAAGAGTTAGGCTTAAATAGTCACGATGAATTTTATCCAACGTATACAGGGGCATTATATATGAGGGGCTATGTTGAAAAAGAACTGCATATTCCTCAAAATAAAGCATTGGACAAGCTACGTAATATGTCTAATGATGAATATGTTAAGCATGTATGGCAAATACATGAATGGATGAAAGACGAGAAAGAATGGACAAAACGCGAGATATCTTTAAAAGCCGATATGGACTTTCAGCGTATTTGGTCAGATCGGTTTATAGGTGCAAATGCGAAGGATTACATGAGTTTACTGGAAAAGATAAATAGCAGAAATTATTTTACACCACAAATGCAAGGTGAGATTGAGAATATATTTAAAGGAACCGTAGGAGAGGGTATGTTCGAATTTGCTGGACAGAAAGGTGGTTCTACTGCATTTGTATTAACAAATAGTTTCTATGGTACTGATAAAAAAGGGAATAAGATTGAGATTGTCTTTATGATGAACAATTTGAGTGAAAAAGCATTTGAAAAGCTTCTAAGTAATATGGATTACTTTATTCGAGATATTGTCATAAGTGAGGAATTCAGAAATAAATTACAATGAAATAATTTTATTATGTAAACAAAGGGGCACTTATGAAAAGTGCTCTTTTGTAATACAGGATTTTCCAATCTTATTATTGAATATGAATTGAAAATAAGAAAGGAGGTTGAAAAATGACAACAATATATTTCGTTCGCCATGCCCATTCTACATATACAAAAGAAGAACGGGAACGACCTTTATCTGAAAAAGGGCACTGTGATGCAGAGAATGTAACACATTTATTAAAAGATAAACATATTGATGTTGTTATTTCTAGTCCGTACAAAAGAGCAATCCAAACTGTACAAGGAATTGCGAATACATATAAATTATCAATACAAACAGAAGAAGATTTGCGTGAAAGATTATTGAGCACAGAGCCAGTATCAAATTTTAATGATGCTATGCAGAATGTGTGGGAAGATTGGAGTTTTGCATACGAAGGCGGAGAATCGAATGATATCGCACAAAGGCGCGCTGTAATATGTATGCAAAATATATTAAAACAATATGAAGGTAAGAATATTGTAATAGGTACGCATGGAAATATTATGGTATTACTCATGAATTATTTTAATTCGAAATATGATTTTGAGTTTTGGAAAACACTTCATATGCCTGATGTGTATAAATTAAATTTTGATAAAAATCGTTTCATTTCTGCTGAAAGAATAGAGAAAACAGGTCATCGGTTAAATATTTTGTAAAAGTTTATCAAAAAAAGAGGAAAGAGAGAAGTTATTGTAGAAGTATGACTTTGTAACATAAAAAATATATGTTAAAGGAGGCTGTTTACATGTTTGAGAAAGAGAAAGAAGGGCTTATTGAAGTTCAAAACGTATATGAAATTGCACCAGAAGATGGAACAATCATTGGTATGGCAACGGAAGAAGAAATGGAAATTGCTGCTGAACTAGAGTTACAGTACTATGCCCATTCTCGTTTGTTAGAAGCAAATATTCAGTTAGACGGTTCCTCCTACAAAGAGTTACTTCAGGAGTTCCAGGAGTACGAAAGAAAATCAATGAGCTTTTGGCGAGCGATACATAAACGTTTAGCTGTGCCATGGGCGTGGGTACTACGTATTGATGTTGCGAATGGCCCTATATATGTAAGTAATGGAAGTTCATATTACGAAGAAATCGATGATGAAGAAGATTATGAATAGATAAGTAAGGAAGCAGCTTTAGTTGCTTCCTTTTTTTATTTGTAAGAAATGAATCGCCTCAATAATAATATCTGGTCGATCATTTTCTATACCGTGACTAGCATGTTCGGCAAGAATATATTGGCTGTTAGTTGAGAGGTGTAATTGTTCGTGAATTAGTTCTTGCCACATTGCTTCAAGTTGTGTTGCTTCCTCTTTTGGCATGCCACCATTAGTCAATTGAGTAATAGAATATTGAGGATCTCTACCGATAACGATTAATGGTATTTCTAATGTTTTACATAGCTCTTTTAGTAAGAGAGCACAGTTTTTCCACTCCGATAGTTCAGAAGCTGTCGCTTTATATAATGAAGGCGAGGTAGAGAATTCAATTTGCTGTTTTGATTGATCGGTGAGAATAGGTTTTAGTTCATTATAAAGTGTGTCTACATCCATTTTGGAATATATATTATATTTTTGAAACCAAACATCATCAGAATCAGTTTGATCAGAAATTGGTAAATGAAGTTCATCTAAACGGTGTAAGTTCATCGAAGTAGAATCAACTAAAATAAGTGCTTGCAGCTTATCTTCATGTAACATCGCAAAATGTTGTGCACATAATCCTCCATAGGAATGACCGATTAGAATAAATGGTTCTTGAATAGCTAGTTTGTTTAGTAACATATGTAGCTCTTTTGTAACGTGCCTTATTGTACGCGGCTGATTGCCTAAATCACTTTTTCCGTAACCTGGGCGATGGTATGAAACAACTGTAAAGTGCTCTGAAAGCTTTTCTATAATAGGAAACCAATCATAAAATGAGCAAGTCATTCCGGTTTGAATGACTACAGTTTGTTTACCATCTCCTTTTATATGTACTTCTATATTTTGCCCCATTATTTCTACAAATTTATGAATGTTAATTCCTCCTAAGCTTGAAATAATTTTTGACAAGCAAAAACGATACACCAAACACCTATACCAAGTAGGACAGATGTACTAAGTGTAAATGAATTTTTTAAACCAATATAGACAATAAATAATAGTAGTGCTGATGCGGGGAATCCATATAATACCCCTAAAGCAAATTGACTCAATTCTTGTTTATTTCCGCCTTCGAATGAAATCCAAAATAAACTAAGTAAACTCACGAGAGGAAGGGCAGCAATAAAGCCACCTATCGTACTGTAATGTTTAGCGACTTCAGTGATAATGCCAATAATAAGTGCCGAAACGATTACTTTAACGAGGAAATGCATATTTTGCCTCCTTCGCTAATAACGAAAATGCTTTTTCAATTAATTGTTGTTCTTCTTTTGATAACTGTGATTCTAATATTTTTATCTTTTCTTTATCTAGTAAAGTATGTTTTTCTAATCCTTCAATTCCTTCAATTGTTAATGTAAGGTTTACCACTCTTTCATCTTTTTTATTTCTCTCTTTAACGATGAAACCCTTTTGAATAAGGCGTTTTATATGTTCAGATGCTGTGTTATGAGAAAGACTAAGCTCAGTAGCGACTTTTCCAATTGTTATATCTTTCTCACGAGAAACGATTTGTAAAATACGAATTGCTTGGTGGGAAAGGTTGTCCTCGTATTCGTATCGTAAGTGATAATAAATGCTCTCCCAATGTTGATTAATGTTGTACATAATAATAAATCTCCTTTTTATATCGTATAGTAAGATATATTCGTGATTTCAGAAATAAAACCCTTTTATTTGGATAAAAAATGTTGAAAAAGTTTATTTTTATTGAAATATAAGGTAATCTATGTGTAAAGGTATACATTTAGCAAGAGAGAGGATGATAGCTGTGAATACATTCAAATGGATTAGTCATGAACAGATGTATGTAGATGAAATACATGTTGAAAAATGTGGTCCTCTTTCAGTCGGCGTATATGGGGGAAATCAAGAGAGTGATGCATATGAACGAGGAGATGCGGTGCTGGCTTGGTGGGATCCTGAATTACAATTTGAATTTGTTATGATTTTTGATACACATCACAAAACAAAAAATATAGATTATATAATAGAAGCGATTTCGGAAAGAAAAGAAAAACTAAAAGAGTTATTCTCATATCCAATACATTTAGCTTTCCATCATACACATATGTACTTATTAGCGTTATTTACAGATGAGTTATTTATTAAAAAGTGTGATCAAGATGATGAGGAACTCGCTTGCTTAATTTGTTTACGAAAAGGCGAATTTTTATATTGGTTATCAGTTGGTGATTGTTTCGCGTATTTATTCCATTCTGAGAAAACGAAAAATGGAAAAGGACGATTAAATAAACGGAAGAATTACGAATATATTGGCAGGAAAAATATTTTTGCAGCAAATACACCTTGCTTTACGTCAGGTGTAAGAGGATTAGAAAAAGGAATGAATCACATTGTAATGGCAACGGACGGTATTTTAGAGTGTGACAAACGAAGGTTTGATGATGATCAATCTTTAGTAGAAATATTACACGACGGAAATAGCTTGCAGATTGAGCCCGTATTAACAAATGTACTGCAGTGGAAAGGTAGAGACTGTGCCACGATTATTGGATGGTCTATTGATACTGATAATAAACAATGTGCTAATTAATATAAAAGGAGTTCAAGGTTTTTATCCTTGAACTCCTTTTTGTTAAGCAATATGGATGTGATATGTTTTTAACCATTCATTTACTTGTAGCATATACTCCATGGCACTTCTTGCTTCAAAATTGTTAATCTCTTTATTACTTTGATCAGCAATTGAAAGTAAGATGGAATGGTTAATAAGTGAGAAAATAGGATTGTTTTTATGGCTACACATATCAAGTGTTAAATTACGGATTGTTTGTAAGTAGTGTGGATCTTGTGAAGTTGGATAAGCGCTTTTTCTTCTATTACGTACATCGTCAGGTAAAGCTGGTTGTAGTGCTCTACGTAAAATGCCTTTTTCAATATTATCAATACTTTTTATGTTGAAAGGAACATTCCATAAATATTCAACTAATCTATAATCGCAAAACGGTACACGAACTTCAAATCCAACAGCCATACTCATACGATCTTTACGGTCAAGTAAGAAAGGAAGGAATCTTGTTAAAAATAAATAAAACATTTGGCGTTGTTTCGCGGATTTTTTACTTTCCCCTTCAAGAGTAGGTACTTCAAGTATCGCTTCTTGGAATCGTGTATCAATATAGTTTTCTAGATTACATTGGTTACTTACTTCATTTAGTAGAAGAGGAGATGTATTTTTCCAATTTGTTAGCCAAGGAAACTTATCTACATATAGTAATTCTTCTTGATGAAACCAAGGGTATCCACCGAATACTTCATCAGCCGATTCACCGGATAAAGCTACGGTCGCATCTTTTTTCATTTCGCAAAATAGTAAATATAGTGAAGTTTCCATTTCACCAGCACTTGGTAAATCTTTCGCATGAAGGGGAACGAATAAGTGATTTGCTAATTCTTCAGCATTCACAATAATATCATGATGCGCTGTCCCTACATGTTCAGAAACGCGTTTTACCCAAGGAGCGTCTAAACCAGTGCGAGCAAATGTCAGCTCGAAATCTTTTGCACTATTTACAAAGTCAACGGAATACGTATGAAGTGTTTTATTTTCCGCAGCAAATTCTTTACCCGCAAGTGCAGTAATACCGCTAGAGTCTAATCCGCCTGATAACATACAAACGAGAGGAACATCGGCAATTAATTGTCTTTTTACTGTATCTTGTAAAATAGATAAAATATGCGAAGATGTATCTTCTATAGAGTCTGTATGGAACTTACTTTCTAAATTCCAATACTTCGTAACTACTTTTTTATGACGTGTAAATGTTATAGAATGTCCAGCACGCACTTCTTGAATATGTTTAAAGACGCCACATCCAGGAGTTCGAAATAAGCCTAATCCAAATATTTCATTTATGCCATCCGCATCAATTTCAGCAGGAACAGATGGATGCGCTAATAATGCTTTTATTTCAGATCCGAAAATAATGCTGTCATTTCTTTCTGTGTAAAAGAGTGGTTTTACACCTAAATGATCACGCGCTAAAAATAATTGTTGCTTCTGATCATCCCATAAGGCGAAAGCGAAAATTCCGTTTAAATGTTGTACGCAGTCTTCTTTCCATTCTAAATAAGCATGTAGTAATACTTCTGTATCTGAATGGGTTTCAAATGCATGCCCACATTTTTGAAGCTGCTCTTTAAGTTCACGGAAATTATAAATTTCTCCATTATAAGTAAGAGCATACGTATAATCACCAGCACGGAATGTCTTCGGCTGTGTCCCGCCTTCTGGATCAATTACAATTAAACGCCGGTGTGCAAAGGCCGCATGAGGTGAAAACCAAAATCCTTCAGCATCTGGACCACGATGCTCAATACTATTTGCCATCTTTTTTAAAATAACATGTTGATTTGAAAGGTCTTCCTTCCAATCTACCCAACCTGTAATTCCACACATACACATCTCATCTCCTAAATTAAAATAGTAGATTAACGAAATAAAATGTACACTAAGTTAAAAAGTGACTATATAAATAGTGTACTACATGAATTAAATTACAGACTTGAGAAAATTTTCTTTGAACGCATAGTTATGTGAGACAATGGCTAAGGGAAAGTATTCCAAAAAATAAAAAGATGAGAGAAAAAATTTTCTCAGACGTTATATAGGGTGTAAAAGCTTTTACAAAACAATAAGGGGAATCGCTACATGAAATCAAATGAGAAAAATTTTATAAAAAGATTACAGCGGCAAAAAGAAGACGCGTTAGAATTTGTTGTCGATACATACTTACCACTCATAAAGGGGATCACGCATAAAGTTCTACTTCCCATTCAAAATGATGGACTCATAGAGGAATGTATAAACGATATATTTCTTTCCATTTGGAATAACGCAAATAAATTTCATGGAGAGCCGAGTGATTTTAAAAAGTGGATTGCAGCGATTGCAAAGTTTAAAGCAATTGATTATTACCGGAAATCGACTAAAACGGTAGAAATCATTTCAGATGAGTTTCATATCAGTACAGAAAAATCAGCAGAAGACGAATTAATCGTTATGGAAGATAGGGAAGAATTATTGAAGCTCATTAATCAATTAGAACCGCTAGATCAAAAGGTGTTCATTATGAAATATTTACTTGGTATGAAGACAGAGGAAATAGGTGACAAGTTAGGATTAACTCGGGCAGCAATTGATAATCGAGTGTACCGTGGGAAAAAGAAACTACAACAAAATGCTACGAATATTAGTTTTGGAGGTAGTGCAATATGAAAGACATTTATGAACTATTAAATGATATTGATATAGACGAAAAAGAACTAGAAGAAATTGAGGCTTCTGAAATTGAAAAGGAAAAAGTAAAACGAAATGTAAAACAATCGATACGTACGAAGAAAAAGATGAAAAGTTGGAAAAAAGGTGTGGCTGCTGCATCTATTTTAGTAGGATTATCAGTTGCAACACTCGGTATCGGATTTCCTACATATGCGGGGGGATTGCCAATTGTCGGTGACATATTCCGATTATTAGATAATGGTAGAACAGGGTTATATGAAAATTATAAAGAGTTTTCGACTGAGTTGAATATGACAAGGGAGAGTAATGGGGTTAAGGTTACAATTAATGATGCTGTGTTCGATGGTAGAACAATCACAATCACATACTCTATTGAGAGTGATAAAGATTTAGGTGAGAAGCCAAATATATTTGGATATCCGCAGGTGATGGGGTTTAATGGCGGGGGAGGAAGCTCTCAAGTAACAAAAGTTGGAGAGAAAAAGTACGTAGGTATGACTACGATGAGTGGTAATAGTAGTAAAAGGTTAGATGTTGCAAACGTTTGGTGGAATATGGAAGAGATTGAGTTGGATTATAAAGGTAATTCAATTAAGGGGAATTGGAACTTCGCACTTAGTTTAAAAGCAATGGAGAGTAAAGAAGTAAAGGTTAATAGGGTTTCTGAAAATGAATTAATAAAAGTAAATATAGACAAAATGGAAGTAACTCCGATGTCATTTATCGTTTTTTTCAATCAGGAAGAATCTAAAGTATTAAGAAGTATATGGGATAGCGCTGATGTGGAATTAGAAATAAAAGATGATTTAGGAAATAAATATGCTGGTGAAGGAAATGGCGGAACTAGTACAGTAGCCGAACCGCACAAAAGTAGTTGGAGTTCTACATTCCAAAAGTTAAACGAAAATGCAACAAAGCTTATCGTTACACCTCGTGTACACTTGCGAGTTCATACACCTGAAAATCATGGTGGAGTAGAGTATGTGAATGGAAAAGAGAAGAAAATAGAAGTGCCGAAAAAAGAAGCGAAGAGTAAAGATATTGTGTTAGATGATATTGTCATTGATTTAAAGAAATAAAAGAGAGACTGCCTAAAACCATTTAGGCAGTCTCTTTTTCGTTAAGAACTAGTAACGAGTAGTGCATGCGGATGCTGCGTTTTATATTCATCTTTCCACGGAATGTTTAGTTGTTCCCATGATTCGCCGCTATCATTGGATTGAAAGACGCCATTGTTATTTAACGTGTAGAACGTATGTGGTTCGGCTTCGTTTGTAGCAAACATCGAAATGACTGTACCGATTGCAGATGGTAGTCCTTGTTGTACTTGCTGGAACGGAGTATCTTTCGTTTTTCGATAAATATAAGATTCATAAGGGATACGGTGATGAGCCAGATCAGCACTCGGTGCAGCTGAAACGAGAATCGTATTGCAATCAGCTGGATCAATTGTCATGCTGTATAAATAATGATGTTCAAGTCCTTCACTACATGAGATCCAGCTGTTTCCATTGTTATAACTTTCAAGATAAGCACGATCAGGTCCGCCCATAAATCCGTCACCACATGATGCATAAAGACGATTTGGTGCTTCAGGGTGCATAAGTAATTGATGAGCATCGATAGGAGCACCGAATTTTTTATCAATCCATGTATGCCCTTTATCATTACTTTGAATAACAGCACCAGCTTCGATTGAAACGTGTATTGTATTAGGGTTGTTTGGATCAACTGTAATCCAGCGTACGTGATGGGTAAAAGGTCTAGGCGGGAAAGCCCACGTATAAGAAGATAATAATGATTTCATATTTTTAAGTTCAGTCCACGTTTCACCACCATTTTCAGAGCGAAATAAAGCGCTCGGTTCTGTGCCGACATAAACGACCCCATATCCGTTCACTTGTTCATTTGAGCTTATTGTTATGGAAGTGATAGAGGAGTGTAAAATACCATCTTCTTTAGGGAAATCAAAGTAACGATAAGAATCTCCAATTGGTCTCCATGAATCCCCGCTATCGTCGCTTAACCATAGACCTCGTCCGAATATTCCGCAATATACACGGTTTGGGTGGAACGGATCAACAGCGATACAGGTAGGTTGCATATTTTGTAAGTGGTAAGTCGTTTCATAGTTATCATATTGTTCTTTCACTACAACAAGTTCACGTTCCATACAGAGAAATAAACGTTTCATTTAAGTAACCTCCTTAAAATTCTTTCATTAGTAAACAATATGAAAATAAAAAAGAAGTAGTCTTGTTTTATTTGAGAAAAAGGGATTGTCTAAAAAATAGCGAAGTGTGTATACAGAGGAAGCGGGCGTTTACAATCAGTCGATTCGGGATAAAGATGGGGAGTTTGTTTCATACTAACATACAGATATTGTACTTAAAGGAGTATAAGTATGGGACATTCGCATGATCATGGTCATTCAAAAAATAAAAAGGCATTACTAATTGCCTTCCTACTAACAACAAGTTTTATGATTGCAGAAGTTGTTGGTGGCTTTGTAACAAATAGCTTAGCACTACTATCTGACGCGGGGCATATGCTAAGTGATGCAGTATCTTTAGCTTTAAGTTTACTTGCGTTTAAGCTCGGAGAAAAAACAGCAACATCTGCGAAAACATACGGGTATAAGCGAGTCGAAATGTTAGCAGCATTATGTAACGGTGTCGTTCTTATTGTCATTTCGGTATACATTTTTATTGAAGCAATCCGTCGTTTTAAAGAACCAGTTGAGATTGCTAGTAATGGGATGCTCATTATTGCAGTCCTTGGTCTGCTTATTAATATTTTATCAGCTTGGATATTAATGAGAGGCGGAGATGTGAAAGGTAATTTGAATTTAAGAAGTGCTTTCCTGCACGTACTAGGCGATCTATTGGGTTCCGTCGGAGCGATCATTGCTGCGTTACTTATTAAATTTTTCGGATGGACTGCTGCAGATGCGATTGCTAGTATTCTTGTGTCTATTTTAGTTATTATTAGTGGATGGCGTGTAACACGTGATACGGTTCATATATTAATGGAAGGTGCACCACAGCACATAAATGTTGAAGAGGTAAAAAGTACGTTATTAAATATTCCGATTGTCAAAGAAGTTCATGATTTGCACATATGGTCTGTCACATCAGATTTTCAAGTATTAACATGTCATCTTATTATTAAAGGGAATGAAACGCAAAGTGTATTAAAAGAGGCTACGTATGTATTAAAGGAGAAATTTCATGTAGAACATGTCACCATTCAAGTAGAAATAGATGGTGAATTTCATCACGATGAGACAACTTGCAAAGTATGAAAGAAAAAGGATAAGAAAAAGTGTCATAACATTTTTCGCACGGCATACATATATATAATGTGGCCACAAATACTTTGCAAGGTAAATATTTCATGAAATTACTTTACTTATAAAGAGTCATCTTTTATAATCAAAAGTGGTAATTGATAAAGATTATCATTTTCAATGATCGTAGAAAGGAGTTTTTTAAAAGATGAGTAGTCAACTCCGTTTTGCTGTTGAAAATCGTAAGAGGCATTTAATTGATGAGTTAATTGGAGCAGGTGTGTTTAAGATTCGCGACCGACAATTATACGAGCTGTCTTTAGAGGAATTGGAAAAAGAGTACGAAGATATGGAAGATTATGCAAATATTCAGGCGTAGCTATATAGATTAGTAAAAGGAGAGCTGGTTACGATTTTGTGTAACCAGCTCTCTTTTTATTTCGTAGAAATTATTTTTTGTATTTCTTTCATGGGACGGAGCCAGTTTTGGGTCATTATTTGTTCCATTTGTTTTTCGTCCTGCTTCTGTAATGCTTGAATGATAGAGTGATGTTCTTCAATAGATTGACTTGCTGGAACAAAGTTTTGGAAAAACAAATATTCAAGACGTAAAACGTGAAGTTGCATATTTTCTAGAAAGGGTTCAATATATTGGTTTTTAGCAATAGAAGAAATTGTATTGTGGAATTGTATATCTAATTTTAAAGCTTGTTTTGCGTTTTTTTTCTCTATAGAGTGCTGAAAATGATCATTTATTTCAGAAAGTATTTGAATATCAGCGTCTGTAATGTTTTGAAGAGCTTGCTTTCCTATAATAGAGTGAAGACCAGCCATCGTTTCATAAATGATAGATACGTCGTCTAACTTAATAGGAGCAATTTTCGTTTTTTGCCCTGGTACCATTTCCACTAATCCAGAAAGCTCTAATATTTGAAGTGCTTCCCTTACAGGTGTTCTGCTTACTCCTAGTGCCTCAGCCAATTCCCCATCATTAATTTTTTCATTGGGCTTCAGTACACCTTCAATAATCCAATTTTGTAGTTGATTTAAAACGAGTGATTTTGCTGAAATTCTTCCTGGTTTTTTATAATTTTGAGGGACAGGCATAGTGAATTCAATCCTTTCATTGTATATTTTCCTTTTTTGCATGAACAAGCTTTAATTTTTGTTTCCCTTCATCCGGTTTTTGGCTTAAGATGAGCACCATTACAATGACACAAAAAGCGCCTAATAACTGAAAAGATTGAAATGGCACGTGCAATATAAGTACAGAAGAAATAATAGCTGCGAGTGGTTCTGTGCAACCAAATAATGTTGTTTCTTTCGGAGTCAGGTATCGTATGCTGTCTAAGTATAAATAAAAGGCAATAAGTGTCCCGAAAATGACGACAAATGTGATGAGCGGTAGGGTACTTAGTTTTACATATTTCATAGTTGATAATAAAATGAATTCGTTTGTAGAAATAAAGTGTACAATCGTTACACCAATACCCCCAGTAATCATGCCCCATCCAACGATAACGGAGGAAGACCATTTTTCTAACAATTCCTTTGAATATAAACTATAAAAAGCGAGAGATAATCCAGATAAAATACCCCAAATAATAGCTGGTGTAGAAACAGCCAAGTTATGAACAGACCCGTTTGTTAGTAAGAGAAAAGTGCCTACTAATGAAAGGGTAATTGAAATGAAATCAATTTTTGATGGACGAACGTTCCATTTGAAAAGTAAGTATACAGTGATGAATATAGGAGCTAAATATTGTAATAATGTTGCCACGGCAGCATTTCCCTCTTTAATTGAAGCGAAATACGTATACTGTACAGCAAGCATACCGAATAGACCAAACAAAATCATTTTAATAGCATCAGATTTTTGTTTCCAAATGCCAAATATCTCTTTTTTTCTCGTTCCGAATGAGGAAATAATGAGCAAAATAATTCCAGATATAAGTAAACGGATCGTAACTAACCATTCGGTTGAAACATTGTCATATTGAAAAAGCTGTTGTGCAGCTGTACCAGACAAGCCCCATAAACAAGCACCGATTATGACCATTATAATTCCTTTTAATCGATTTGAATCCATATGATTTAAAATTCTCCTTTCTAAAAATATAAATTGAATACAATATGCAATATATCACAGAATAACTCGTTAATAAACTGAAATTTCTAATTTTATTTTTTGTGTATAGTAAAATATTGTAGAGGAGGGGGAGTATATGTTAGCTGGATTTTTAGTTTGTTTATTTGTTGGGTTACTTATCATTTTTTTAGGGTATCAAATACATGTGAAAAAGAGGTTGTTTTTGTTAGCAGGATATCAAGAAGAAACGTTTGTTGGAGATAAAAATAAATTAGCGAAGCTTTCAGGAGCATTTTCTTATATAGTTGGAGTTGCTACTATAATATTACCGCTTGGCTTGGAAAAAATAGGGGATGTAGTTGGTATCGTATATGCTATATTAATTGTTTTAGGTACAATTGTATTTATAATTAAAGCAAACCTATTAAATAAGAGTGCTATAAAGTAAAAAGGCTTCATTCTACTGAAGCCTTTTATTAATTATTATGAAGTATAAGTAAAAGCCGGAATAGGATCAATAAATGTATTCCACTTTTGTCCCATTTCCTTTTCTGTTAATAGACAATCATCTAATGATTGTTCAATCACAGAACGATTCATATCAATACCGATAAATACGAGCTCAGTTATTCGATCTCCATATCGCTCGTCCCAGTTTTTTAATACTTCTGGTTCTTCTGCAATCATTTGATTTCTTTCAGTTTCAGGTAATGCGGCTATCCATTCACCGGCTCCTTGAATTGTAATAGAGGAACCTGCTTGAGATAGAAGCCCTATCATATTATTACGAGATGCCAGCCAGAAGAATCCTTTCGCTCTTACAACATCTAAAGGCCATTTTTCTAGCCAATTCATAAGGCGCTCGGGATGGAAAGGATATTTGCGGCGGTAAACAAAGGAATTGATACCGTATTCTTCCGTTTCCGGTGTATGATAGTCACTATTTAATTCTTGTATCCAGCCGGCCGATTGACTGGCTTCTTCATAATTAAATAGATTTGTGTTTAAAATTTCTTGTAATGGTACTTTGCTAAACGAAGATTCAAGAACTTTTGCATTAGGATTTAATTTTTTTAGTAAATGATGAAGCTCTATCACATCTTCTTTTTCTAGCAAATCTATCTTATTAAGAATGATTACGTTTGCAAACTCAATTTGATCTATTAATAAATCAATAACTTCCCGGGTATCATTCTCATCGATTGCTTGTTTTCGGTCTAATAAACTTTCTCCATCTGCAAAATCATCCCAAAATCTGTTTGCATCTACAACTGTAACCATCGTATCGAGGCGACAATTTTTCGTTAAATCAATGTTAAGAACTTCGTCTGTATAAGTAAACGTTTGAGCAACTGGAATAGGCTCACTTATACCAGAAGATTCAATAATAATATAGTCAATATCACCATTTTCCACAAGACGATTCACTTCTATCATTAAATCTTCTCGTAGTGTACAACAAATACAGCCATTTTGAATTTCTACTAGTTTTTCCTCCGTACGTGAAAAACCACCCTTTTTTATAAGAGATGCATCAATGTTTACTTCGCTCATATCATTAACGATAACAGCTACTTTTAAGTTATTCTTATTAGTCAAAATGTGATGTAGTAAGGTAGTTTTTCCAGATCCTAAAAAACCACTTAATACAGTGATAGGTACTTTTTTCATGAAATGATCTCTCCTTTAAATCGTAATGATTACGTTTTATGTTAAACGATAGGAAAAGAAAAAGCAAGAATAAATCATAATGATTACGATTTAAGAATAGAAATAGACTATAAAATTTGTGCTGTAGTATGGAGCATTTGGACAAGCACATGTTTACATATAAATAAAATGGAGGCGAGAAGCTTGGTCTTTAATAGAGTTTCAAAAGAATTAGTAGGCATAGCTCTTATCGCTATGTTTTCTTTTTATTATTTTTTGTAGATTTTACAAGTCTAGCAAATTTGCACAAAAATATGCCACAGGAATGGTTGAATGTGAATACAGTATTTTTAAGTATCATTTTTGAAGCAATACCCTTTATTTTATTAGGGGTAATTGTTTCTTCATGTATTCAAGTGTTTGTGACGGAAGATATGATTCAAAAAGTACTGCCGAAATCTCCGATTGTTGCAATGATTCCGGCAGTATTTGTGGGAGTTCTTTTTCCAATGTGTGAATGTGTCATTATACCAATTGTAAGAAGGCTCATTCAAAAGGGGTTACCACTTCATGTAGGCATTGTTATTTTACTGAGTGCACCCATTATGAATCCAGTTGTTCTTTTATCTACTGTATATGCGTTTCCAAAAAATGATTACGTTGTATATGCACGCTTTGGGATAACAATTTTAGTTGCTCTATTCATAGGTCTAATTGTGTATTATTGCTATCGCGAAAGAAATGTTTTAAAAGATATAGAGGTTTCAGTTCAAACAAGCAATAAAAAGAGTTGGAAAGATGTTATGAATCATATTGTAGATGAGTTTTTTGATACTGGTAAGTATTTATTGATTGGTGCTTTTTTAGCAAGTGTATTTCAAACGTTTTTTGATCGGAATGTACTGGATGCAGTAGCACATAACGAAGTAATTGCCCCCTTTATTATGATGGGATTTGGTTATGTTTTATCAATTTGCTCTGCAGCCGATGCTTTTATAGCGGCATCTTTTGGACATGTTTTCTCGGTAAAGGCACTTCTCGCATTTCTTGTATTTGGGCCTATGCTTGATATGAAAAATACGTTAATGCTATTTGCATATTTTCAAAAGAGATTTGTATTCTTTTTGATCGGAATTGTCATTGCATCTGTGTATACCATCCTGCAAATCATAATGTTATAGGAGGTGAGAAAGAATGGAGAAAGAGGAGCAGAAGGCATATCATCGCTATATACGTGGCATTATTTTAATTGGTTTAGCAATGCTCTTATTTAAACTACTTGTAACAGGGAATATTTATAATTTTATCGCTCCAAAAATGATTAAATTTACGTATATAGCTTTTGTAGTAATTTTAATTTTTGGTATTGTACAAGTTTGGAGAGATGGAAGAGAAAAACAGCATGATTGTAATTGTTGTAAACATCATACAACATCAAAATCAGGGATAAAAAGTTTCTTTGTATATGTTTTATTTGTCGTTCCGATAGTTAGTGCTTTTCTCTTTGGAAGTGTAACAATTGATGGAAGTTTAGCAGGAAAAAGGGGTATGAATCAAAGTGTACAGTCGAGAAGTCTAGAAAGGAACGAAAAAGAGGGGAAACAGGTTAAGTTTGATGGGCGAGAAGTATCAGTTGATCCAGAAGAAACATCAAATTTAGCAACGACTTATAAAACGGAAGAGCAAGTAGTAAAAAGTATGTTAGGACAGCGTAAACTACAAGTAAAGGATAAGGATTATGTTCAAACAATGAATGTAATTGGTCAAAATGTCAATTGGTTTAAAGGGAAAGAAATTACATTCTTAGGGTTTATATATAAGGATAAAGATGTGACGGGTAATAAAGCAGTAGTGGCTCGATATGGTATAACTTGTTGTATTGCGGATGCATCAGTCTGGGGGATGATTGTTACCGGGAAAAATATTGAAAAAATTCCAGAAGAAACATGGGTGAAAATAACAGGATTATTAGATGAAACGACATATAAAGGAACAGTCTTTCCACTTGTAAAAGTAAACAAAATCGAGAAAATTAATAAGCCAACTGACCCATATGTATATGATGCTTTACCTCAATAGAAAAGAATAAATTCTTCATATTTTCATGAAATAGAATCATAATCATGGCAATAAAAAAATAAAGATAAGAGTAATTTGGTTTGTTAAAAATATGTGCAGAAGGAGTTATGCGATGAACTGGGTTACTCATAAACCATCATTTGAATTTGAAACATTTAGTCCTATTATTCGGTCACAATCTGCGTGGAGTGGACATTTAGATTTTGCATATGACTTAGTACGATTTGAAAAACCGGAAACTTTAGTTGAGTTAGGTACACATCTAGGTGCTTCTTTCTTCAGTTTTTGTCAAGGAGTAAAAGATGGAGGGTTATCGACTAAATGCTTTGCAGTAGATACTTGGGCTGGAGATGGGCATACAGGTCCATATGGAGAAGGGGTTTTTCAAATAGTAGAAAAAGTAGTGAGCGATAACTACCTTAATATAGGAAATTTAATTCGATCTACTTTTGATGATGCTGTAGACCGGTTTCAAGATGAAACGATAAATCTGTTGCATATTGATGGCTATCATACGTATGAAGCTGTTTCTCACGATTATAATACATGGCTACCGAAAGTCGCGAAAAACGGTATTGTATTATTTCATGATATTGAAGTTAGAAGTGGTGATTTCGGCGTGTATAAGTTTTGGGATGAGGTAAAAGCGAAGTGCCCTCATTTTCAATTTGCGCATTCATATGGACTGGGAGTGTTATTTCCGAAGGGTTGTAGTGATAAGTTTGAGGAAATACTTAAAAATAAAGAAGAAATACAAAATATGTATAAATAAAGATAGGGCATACATCATTTTAAGGATGTGTGCCCTATTTTTTGCGTAGAAAATAATGGTGTGAATT
The DNA here is from genome assembly GCF_000007825.1 of Bacillus cereus ATCC 14579. Taxonomy (NCBI): domain Bacteria; kingdom Bacillati; phylum Bacillota; class Bacilli; order Caryophanales; family Bacillaceae; genus Bacillus; species Bacillus cereus. Next base: position 1,657,298 of record NC_004722.1, read on the forward strand.
AAAAAGTTAAGATAGTTGTAAAAAGTTTTGTTGCAGCAAATATTAAAAAAGTTAGTATGGGATTGTTCCTTGTAAATAAAGTGAAGCTTTAATATGTTCATATCGATTCGGAATTTTACAGTAGTTAATTTCTTACCTAAGTGCTTTGCACTTACTGAATTTTAAGGAGGAGGTCTTATTGGCCGAAAATATCGGGATAAATAAAAATACAACATTTTTTATATTTTTCATTGCGAAAAACGTAATCTACTTTTACAATAGAAAGGGTTGTGAATATATTATACTGGAAAAATAAATCGAAATAATATGAAAATTTTGTTTTGTCTTCGCTAATTGTATATTACATACATGTAAGACGACATACGTCATGTTATCGACTTGTAAGGAGAGAAAAAAATGAAAAGTGTAAGATTACCATCGATGCTAGAAATCATAGTTCTTTTATTACTATTTCTTGCTGTTGTCTTTTCCTTCCAAACGATTTTTGATCTCCCAATTCAATTAGCGCTATTTATTTCATGGTTTTTAGTAATTGCGCTTGGATTAAGATTAGGATTTCGTTATCAAGAATTGCAAGATGCAATTACGAAAGGGATTTCTAACGGATTAGAAGCAATACTGATTTTAGTTGCAGTAGGTGCTTTAATTGGAACGTGGATTGCTGGTGGGGTAGTACCAACATTAATCTATTATGGATTAGAATTTATTCACCCTAGCATATTCCTATTAGCAACATTAATTATTTGTTCTATAACTTCTATCGCAACAGGAACGTCTTGGGGAACAGTGGGAACAGCAGGTATTGCTATGATGGCGATTGGTGAAGGACTTGGTTTACCACTTCCGCTTGTTGCTGGTGCAGTTCTTTCAGGAGCTTATTTCGGCGATAAATTATCACCACTTTCTGATAGCACAGTTCTTGCAGCTTCTATGGCGAAAGTAGATGTTATTGCTCACGTTCGAGCTATGCTCGTATTAGATGTTCCGGCTTATATTATTACTAGTATTATGTTTACTGTAGCTGGTTGGATGTATGGCGGCGATAATGTAGATTTGAATCGAGTAGAATTTTTAAAAGAAGCTTTATTAAAGCAATTTGATATTAAAATATGGATGCTTGTTCCGGCGGTCATTGTTATCGTTCTATTAGCGATGAAGAAACCGTCTATGCCAACAATTGCAATGGGAGCTTTAATTGGTGCAATTTGGGCAACTCTTTTCCAAGGGATGAACTTTGGAGAGGCGATTGGAACAGCTTATAACGGATTCTCAATTCAATCTGGTGTTGAGTTTGTTGACAAGTTATTAAACCGTGGTGGAATTAACGGCATGCTTGGCTCAGTAGCCGTTATTATTTTCGGTTTAGGATTTGGTGGATTACTTGAAAAACTAGGTGTTTTAAAAGTAATCGTATCAAAATTTGAGAAGAAATTAAATTCTGCAGGTAATGTAACATTGTCTACATTAATCGTGGCATTCTTAGCTAATATATTTGGTTGTGCGATGTATGTATCACTAATTTTAACACCAAAAATTATGGAAGATAGCTATGATATATTAAAAATAGACCGTCGTGTATTAGCGCGTAACTCAGAAGTAGGTGGAACGTTAACTTCAGGTATGGTTCCATGGTCTGATAATGGTATTTTTATGGCTGGTATTTTAGGTGTAGCAACGTTCTCATACGTTCCGTTTATGTGGTTAAGCTTCGTATCGTTAATTTTAGCAGTTATTTTCGGATATACAGGCAAATTCATCTGGTATGTAGATGATGCAGATAAAGGAAAGCAAGCATCATAAAATAAAAATCACCTTCTACAATATGTAGAAGGTGATTTTTTTATTTTTTAATAGCATTTGCTGAAGTTATTTCATTCTCATATTTAGCAATTTTTTGTTGTATCTTTTTTAAGTTTTTTTCAGTGTCTTGCATGAGCTGTAAGACATTGGTCTCCTGTTGTTTCATTAATGCTAACCTTTGAAGGATGGTAGATTCTCCTTCCATAGACCAGTCGATAAATTGTTTTATTTTTTGAATTGGCATACTGGTGTTTTTTAAACACAAAATCATTTCTAAATATTTCAGTGCTTCTTCATCAAAAACTCGATCTCCTTTTTCGTTTCTTTGCAGAAAAGGAAACAGTCCTTGTTTATCGTAATAACGTATTTGAGAAATAGTTAAATGTTGCATTTTGGCGACTTGCCCAATTGTATAATACATATCATTCATCCTTTTATTACCAAGGTATAATGCCATCTTTGTTAAGTATTTTACCATTATAGTTTGTTTCACTTAATGCATATTTAATAATAATTTTAGCACTTTCAGTGGTTGTATGGCCACCAGGGGAATTTCCATTAAGATCCGTAGTTGTAAAACCAGGAGTTACCCCAAATACTTCTGGACCGTTAGTGGCAAATTCTTTACTAAAAGCTAATGTTAAAGCATTAATAGCTGTTTTGGAAGAATTATATCCTAGTGTATTAATTGGATGTGTTTCACCATTAGCAAACATTGTTAGTGAGGCCATGTCAGTTGTTACATTTATTATTTTACTGTTGCTTGAATTCTTTAATAATGGTAAAAAGGCTTGCATCATTTGGAAAGTTCCAAAAAAATTAACTTCAAATCCTTGGCGTAAAGTTTCAATATTTAATTCACTAGGTAGTGTATTGAAGTCTAGCGCTATGCCTGCGTTATTAATTAATAAATGTAAGTGGTCAGTCATTTCGTAAATTTTCTTTATTGCTTCTTGAATGGATTGTGAATTTGAAATATCTACTTGAATATAGGAAACGTTTGAAACATTTAAAGATTCTACGGCTTGTTGTCCAAGTTGTTCATTACGAGCACCTAAAAATACGTGATAATCTTTTTCTGCTAATTGACGAACAAGTTCATATCCAATTCCTTTATTTGCACCTGTTATAAAAGCATATTTTTTCATATTGAATTCCTCCAGTAGTGTTATAGTAGGTTACAATGGAAAGGATACAGCCTAAACTTAAGTTTAGGTCAAGAGGAATTTTTTAAAATAAATATAGAATATCTATATATAAGAGTGAGAATTCTTATCATTTAAGAGAAAGTCTGTTATTATAAGAGATGTAGGTATTATATTTTCAAGGGGATGAAAACATGGAGTACAGAATTGAAAGAGATACATTAGGAGAAATAAAAGTTCCAGCTGATAAATTATGGGCAGCACAAACACAACGTAGTAAAGAAAACTTTCCAATTGGAACAGAGCAAATGCCACTTGAAATTGTAAAAGCATTTGCAATTTTAAAGAAGAGTGCAGCGCTTAGCAATCAAAAATTAGGAAAGCTATCAGAAGAAAAAGCAGAAGCAATTGTAGAAGCTGCGGATGAAGTGATTGCAGGGAAATGGAATGAACATTTTCCGCTTGTCGTATGGCAAACAGGTAGTGGTACACAGTCAAACATGAATGTGAATGAAGTAATTGCAAATCGTGGGAATCAAATTTTGAAAGAGAAGGGATCTGACGTACATATTCATCCGAATGATGATGTGAACATGTCACAAAGTTCAAATGATACATTTCCAACGGCGCTTCATGTAGCTTGTGTAATCGCAGTAGAAAATCACGTATTACCAGCAATTACGAAATTAAAAGAAACTTTAGTAGAAAAAGTAACTGCATTTGAACATATCATAAAAATTGGTCGTACACATTTACAAGATGCAACGCCGTTAACTTTAGGGCAAGAAATTAGCGGATGGCACCGTATGCTTGAAAAAACAGAGCGTATGATTGCAGAGAGCAATACATATATGAAAGAGTTAGCAATTGGTGGAACTGCGGTTGGAACAGGTATCAATGCTCATCCTAAATTTGGTGAGATGGTATCAGAGGAAATTAGTCAATTTACAGGTAAACAATTTGTTTCTGCACCAAATAAGTTCCATGCATTAACGAGCCATGATGAAGTTGTATATACTCACGGTGCATTAAAAGCATTAGCTGCGGATTTAATGAAAATCGCTAACGATGTACGTTGGCTTGCAAGTGGTCCACGTAGTGGTCTTGGAGAAATTATTATTCCAGCAAATGAACCGGGAAGCTCTATTATGCCAGGGAAAGTAAATCCAACGCAAAGTGAAGCATTAACGATGGTTGTAGCGCAAGTGATGGGGAATGATGCAACAATCGGATTTGCTGCGAGCCAAGGTAACTTTGAGTTAAATGTATTTAAACCTGTTATTGCTTATAACTTCTTACAATCAGCTCACTTATTAGCGGATGCAATTGTTTCGTTTAATGACAATTGTGCAGTTGGTATTGAAGCAGATGAAGAAGTAATTAATGAAAATGTGAATCGTTCACTAATGCTTGTAACAGCGCTAAACCCACATATCGGATATGAAAATGCAGCGAAAATTGCGAAGCATGCTCATAAAGAAGGGTTAACTTTAAAAGAAGCAGCATTGCAATCTGGGCTACTAACAGAAGAGCAATTTGATGAAATTGTAGATCCAAAGAAAATGATTGCTCCAAAAGAGTAATAGAGAAAGCCAAGGTTCTTAGTATAGAATCTTGGCTTTTTTGATGTTCATTTTTATGTTTCATCTACTTGCAATACTACAAGCTTCAAAATATATTATTTGTTAGCAGGCGTATTCATTACTTTCATCTGTGGGCAGTTCTCTTTTAAGAGTGAAATGAATTTTTCTTCTTCTAGTGGTACGAAAGTGGTCACTGAGTCAAATAAATTGTAATGGATTTCTAATTGTTGTCTAGTCCATTTTTTTGAATGAAGTTTTTTACCAGAGTATTTAACGTGACGAATATCTTCAAATGGAATTTCAGTATGAAAAATGAAACCGTGTTTTACAACAAGAGATGATTCCGTTATGTTGTAGTGAGAGAAATAGAATGAAGAAAGATTCACGATATTTAATAGCATCATGAGAGTGAAAAAAATAGAATTTTCATTTTGGAAGAATAACGAAACGAAAAAAATAATTATAAATAATGTAATGAAAATGACGTGGAATGGATTTTTTTTCGCTTTAAATTTCAAGTTAGTCACCTCGGTATACTTGTTCTTTAACTAAATTAAATCATAACATTGTGATAAAACGTGTGAATATGCAGAATTGCATATTCGCGCGTTTTATTATTCATGTAAAATTTCTTGATGGGATAAATTCAAAAGAAGTTTTGTAATAGTGGAGTGGCATAAAGTGACTTACAAGAATAGAAAGATAGCGTTAGTCATAATTAGTTGTATGATCATTATGAGTAGTTGTGCTAATAAATTTGTTGAAGATAGAAATCGAAAGCATACATTTGTACAAGCAAGTAAGGTTTTAGTAGAGACTGTAAATAGAATATATAAAAAGTAAAGGATGTTTTCTTATACGAAAACATCTTTTTTGTAGTTAAAATTGAATACTGAAGTTTTGGAATGAGTGAATACCAGTTCCATATTCACTAATCGCATATGTATTCTGTGCAATTTGTTTAACGGTAAACTAAGGGTCTTAAAGAATATTTATGTTCTATTTCACATCCTATAAAATGAATTTGTATAAACATATTCGCTTTTCGTTGTATTAAACCCTTTTGTTAGATGTTTTTATAAAAGTTTATAAAATGGGCAAACGAAACGTTGAAATGTTTGTTTGTGTTGTGATAAGATGATGAAGTGATAATAAACGATATATTGATTTGTTTGGTTTTAAATAAACATTTTGAAGGAGTGTTTAGTATGAGTGATATTTCAGAGAAGTTTTGGGATGCGTCAATAGAGGAATTAAAGAAAGGGTATGTGTTTGATGAAGAAAAAGAGGAGTACATTTGCTTAGCTTGTGGTGAAACATTTATTAAAGGTGTTATTTATCAAGATAACCAAATTTTGTATGAAGCAGAGAAGTTCGTCCAATTGCATATTCAAAATGAGCATACGTCTATGTTTGATTATTTGTTAAATATGGATAAGAAATTTACTGGTTTAACGGATTTACAAAAGAAAATGGTTCAGTTTTTCCATATGGGACTGAATGATAAAGAAATTGTAAAAGAGATGGATGGCGGAAGTACATCAACAATTCGTAATCATCGATTTACACTGCGAGAGAAAATGAAGCAAGCAAAAGTATTTTTAGCGCTAATGGAATTATCAGAAGAAAAATCAAAAGTACAAACGAAATTTGTGCCAATTCATAGAACAGCAACGATGGTGGATGATCGATACAATATTACGGAAGAAGAAAATGATGAAGTATTAAAAGCTCATTTTACAGAAGGATTAGATGGACCTCTCTCTAAATTTCCGAAGAAACAAAAGCGTAAATTAATTATATTGCGCCATTTAGTGAAGAAGTTTGATAGTAATAAAAAGTATACTGAAAAAGAAGTAAATACAGTGATAGAAAATGTATACCCTGATTTTGTAACTTTAAGAAGATATTTAATCGAATATGGATTTTTAGATCGAACAGCCGATGGAAGTCAATATTGGGTGAAGTTATAATCATACGAAAAGAAAATGAATAGAAGCACAGTATTATAACAACTATACAAAGAGATAGAGATTGAAAATAGATGTTTAATAAAAGGAGAAATGAAATTTGAAACCACCTGCAGATAACAATAAAGAAGGTGCGGAGTCACATAAGTTGGAAAGTGAGAGTAAACCGATTTGGAAATCGATGTCGATGTTTTTAGTACCGTTATTATTAAGTAATGTACTACAATCAGTTGGACAATTATTTGGTATGGTAGTAGTAGGAAGATGGCTTGGAGTTAATGATTTAGCGGCTATATCAGCATTCTTCCCATTATTTTTCTTGCTCGTTTCATTTGTAATTGGTATCGGTTCAGGAAGCTCTATTTTAATTGGTCAGGCGTTTGGTGCTAAAAACGAAGATCGTTTAAAAGCTATCGTTGGTACGACGTTGACGTTTACCTTTATTATTGGAGTTTTGTTGGCGATAATAGGCAGTATTTTTGCAATGGATATTATGCGTCTAATGGGAACGCCAGAAAATATTATTGAAATAAGTGTACATTATGCACGGATTTTATTTATATCGATGCCAGTATTATTTTTATATTTCGCATATACAACATTTATGAGAGGTACAGGAGATTCTAAAACGCCATTTTACTTTTTAATTGTAAGTACAGCGCTAAATATGATCTTATTACCGATTCTTATTTTTGGATGGTTAGGAGCTCCGAAATTAGATGTGTATGGAGCGGCCTATGCATCTGTTATATCTACAGTTATTACGTTTATTGTCATGCTTGTGTATTTAAAGAAGAAAAATCACCCATTACAACTAGATGGAACGGTTAGAAAATACCTTCGAATGGATGGGGAGTTATTAAAGCTATTACTAAGGCTCGGTATTCCAGCGAGTATTAATATGATATTAGTTTCATTATCTGAAATTGCCGTAATCGCATTTGTAAATCGTTACGGTTCGGATGCAACAGCTGCTTACGGCGTTGTGAATCAAGTTGCAAGTTATGTACAAATGCCAGCAGTTAGCCTTGGTATTACAGTTTCCATTTTTGCGGCACAATCGATTGGTGCGAATCAATTTGATCGATTACAGAAAGTTGTGAAGGCCGGAATTATTATGAACTACGTCATCGGTGGTGTGTTAATATCTCTTATTTACGTATTCTCAAGAGACATTTTATCACTATTTTTAACGAGTCAAACTACAATTGAAATTGCTCATAGCTTAGTTATGATTACATTATGGAGTTATTTAATTTTCGGTCATGCACAAATTATTAGTGCGACAATGCGAGCGAGCGGTACAGTACTTTGGCCAACTGTTATTGGAGTTGTTTCAATTTGGCTTGTAGAAGTACCCGTAGCATATTATCTTTCTTACCATACAAGTCTTGGAATAGAAGGCATTTGGATCGGGTATCCAGCAGCATTTATTGTCAGCTTAATATTACAGTATGCATATTATAAGCTTTCATGGCAAAAGAAACGAATTACACGATTAGTTAGTTAAATAGAAAAATGTCCCTAAGTTATTAGACTTAGGGACATTTTTTCGTAAGTTCAGGTTTATAAATAGCTTTTTAAAGTTATATCAAAATGTTGTCTAATGAGTGTTTTATCACTCATATAAAACTCCCACGCTCTTTCCGGTTCACCGATAATCTCAAAGGATTCCTCTGTAATATATAAAGCGCAATTATCCTCCAGTGCAATTCCTTCTATATTCCCTTGATGATTTTGTAAAAAGGAATGGAAGGCGTTCATTCTGTTTAATTGATTATAATGTGGACAAAATCTTTTATTAACAATACCCCATCCGTTACTCTCTATATAACCAGAACCTTCATAATCTGATCGGATACTAGACGTGAACCAACACATAGCACCAGCGCTATAACCAGCAATAAGTGTTCCTTGCTGCAGAGCCAATAATAATTTTTCATCGAGTCTATGTTCTTTCCATTGCGTAAGCATGTGAATATAGTTCCCGCCACCTAAATAAATTAAATCGGCTGAATGAATCATCTCGTCTATTTCATACTTTGAAGGTGAATCTGTTGTAGTACGTAAAATTTGTACTTCACAATGTAATTGTTTTTCAAAAGTGTCTAAAAATAATTTTATATAGCTTTCATCATCATGACTAGCCGTTGGAATAAACAATATTTTTGGGTACTGTTTATTTGTTAATTCTATAAGGCGTTCATTAATAGGCAAGTGATTTGAATCTTGTAAATCACCGCCACCAATGACAGCTAATTTCATAGTAAAGCACCACCTAATTATTTTTGTTATATAAAAATTCGATAGAAGAGAGTTACATTCCTTCCGTAATGTAATCAATAATTAGAAAATGTAGCTTAAGTATATCGGAATAGTAAAGAAACTACTGACTATATATACCAATGCATTAGAAACCATACATTGATATATAATATTTCATACTAATGTTTCAAAATATGGAAAAAATATGTTTAAATAGATATAATGACGCATTGATTCATATTGAATTTATACTTATATTTTAAAAGGGTATCGGAAATAATAGCGATTTTTTAAAACAGTTTTTACTTTTAATAGGAAGTTGTATTACAATATGTTAAAATTATTTCAATATATTTATTTAATATGAAATACAAAGAAGGAGAGTGAAAAAAGTGGATTTTCGATTTGAATTTACAACGAAGCTGAAAGAATACTTAGACGATGAGAAGGATGAAAAAATAATAAAAGATGGACACAGAGATGTAATTTTTCACTATTTATATGCGTTAGAGACTGAAATTGGCGTTGTTAAAAATCCTAATTTTACTTTTTTTGCATCAGGAAGACGTTCACATATAGTGTTAGAAAACGTTGAATTTAAAACAGAAGTAAATGTAAAAAGTAATATAATTGAAATTACAAAAATAGTGGATAATGTAGCTATTCCGTTAGATACTATCGTAGCGAAAGATCGGGAATTATTTGCACTTGGACGTAATGAGAAGTTTAGTGTACAAATATTAGAGCAGTATCTTTTTGATACATTTGGAGAAAAATTAGGTTTAAAATGAATGGAATAGCCTATGTATTTATGGGTAGTTAATTTTCATATATATCATTTACGTTTGACCTTTCATTTAATTTATACTACAATTCGTAGTGTGAAAGGAGTTGTACAATGTTTACTCAAAACTATAAGTTAAATGAGCACGGGTTAAATCATTTCTTTGGACCGCTTGAAGCGAAAATTATGGAGATTGTTTGGTCTAGCGATGGTATTACTATTAAAGAAGTGCAGCAGAGATTAAGTGAAGAATCACCTGTGAATTTTAACACTGTTATGACAGTTATGAACAGGTTAGTAGAGAAATTACACTTAGAAAAACAGACTGTGAAAAGAAGTGGTATATATCGTGCTGTACAAACAAAAGAAGAATTCTTATCCAATCAAACGAAGAAAATGACACAGGAATTGATGGGGGAATTTGGAGATTTAGTTGTAACTCATATGATAGATGAGCTAGAGCAGGCTGATCCGAATTTAATAAAAAAATTAGAAGACAAATTGAATCAGTTAAAAAAAGAGGATCGATGAAATGAAATGGCAAATGCGTAAAATCGTATTGTTAGCGCTCATTGTTAGTACCCTCTTTTTCAACTTGTTATTGTATTATGTTACATACCCATTTCTTTTTCAAAATAAGGCATTATTCCTTTCAAAGTTTTGCTTGTTTCAGTTAGAAAAACATATGAAAGAACTATCAATGGTTCGTATTATAATAGCAGGGTTATTATTAATTACTGTATTGATTGTCTGTAAAAGAATTTGGCGACAATTTTTCTATAGTAAAAAAGTACAAAAGGCACTTATCCCATTTATTAGAAAAGGGAAACAAATACATATACTGCCGACTGCGGAAGTTGCAGCATTTACAATTGGATTATTCCGTCCGAAAGTTGTCATTTCGGAAGGGTTGCTTCAAACATTTTCAGATGAAGAAATTGATGCGATTATTTTCCATGAAGAATATCATCAAAATAATTGGGATCCGCTAAAATTATTTTGTTTTACGTTATTAGCAGAAGGAATGATGTACATCCCGATATTAAAAGGATTGTTACAACGATATCATACGTATCAAGAGTTAGCAGCAGATAAATATGCGATGCAAAAAATGAAATCTTCATTTGAGTTAGGTAGTGCATTATTAAAATTGATTAAAATAAAGACAATGGAAAATGGATGTGTTACAGCTTCATTTGCAAAAACAGCAATAAATTTACGAATCAAGCAAGTGTTAAATGAAAAAGTTGTGAAGTTTAATATCCCGTTACATACGAATTCGGTATATGTAACAATAGGGTTATTCTGTGTGTCGGTTGTCCTTATTGTCGGAGAGTGCATATAGCCTCTTTTTTTAAGAATAAACACTACTCATTGTAGTGTTTAAGGGGGAATAAAATGAATGCAGCAGATTTAACAATTTGGCTTGTGGCTGGGGCGGGAGTATTGTCATTTATATCACCGTGCTCTTTACCGCTATATCCATCTTATTTATCTTATATTACAGGTGTGTCTATCCAAGATTTAAAAGAAAATCGTGGGATTATGCAAAAATCAGCGATTATACATACAGTATTTTTTATGATCGGATTTTCGGTTATATTTTACGCGTTAGGTTTATCGGTAAGCTGGATTGGAATAACATTTTCATCTAACCAAAAATTGATTCAACAAATTGGTGGGATTTTTATTGTTTTAATGGGGCTATTTATGACGGGCTTGTTTCAGCCTAAGTGGCTTATGGCAGAGAAAAAGGTGCAGTATAGAAGTAAATCGACTGGATATATTCGCTCGATTTTAGTCGGTATGACATATGCAGCGGGTTGGACGCCATGTGTTGGACCGATATTTTCAGCTGTACTCATGCTTGGCGCGACGAATCCTGAAGGGGCGCTTCTTTATATTACAGCGTATACTCTTGGGTTTGCGGTTCCATTTTTCGTGATGGCATTCTTTATTGGGAAGGTAAAATGGATTGTTACATATGCCAATGTCATGATGAAAATTGGCGGTGGAATGATGATTGTAACAGGTATTTTATTGTATACAAATCAAATGACGAAAATTACAGCATTCTTTATTCGTCTATTCGGTGGATTTACAGGTTTTTAAAAATGAGGAGGAAGAAAAGTGAAGAAAATAATTGCTATTATATTAGTAGGGGCACTCGTTTGGGCGGGGGTTAACTTTTATAATTCAAAGAAAGAAGAGAAGGAAAGAAAAGCGAAACAAGCAGAGTTACAGGAGAAAGAAGTATTACCACAAGTCGGTTTTAAAGCACCTAGCATCACATTAAAAGGATTAGACGGAAAGTTACAGTCGTTAAATGATGCCAAGGGAAAACCGTATATTATTAATTTTTGGGCATCATGGTGTGGGCCGTGTGAAATGGAGGCACCTGACTTAGTTCATATGTATGATAAATATAAAAAGGATGTTGAAATTTTTGCGGTGAATGCAACTGTTAGTGACCCAGTACAAGAAGCAAGCGCATTTGCTAATCGTTATGGTTTTGAGTTTCCTGTTCTACTAGATATGGACGGAGTAGCTGGACTAGATTATAAAGTATTCTCTTTACCGACGACATTTTTTGTTAATAAAGATGGAATTATAGTAGATCATGTACGAGGTGTATTACCACCAGATCAATTAGAAAAGAAATTTAAGAAATTGATTGAGAATTAAAAGGAGATTTGGTGACGATGGAGTGGATTGTGAGGTTACAACCCATATCTCTTATAATTGGAAGTCTATTTGGTTTTATGTTGATGAAACGAAAGATGAAGTGTCAAAATGTATCATATGAAAAAATGATGGATGCCGTAACAAATGCTTTTCTTATCATCGTATTTGTATGGAAGTTTGCACCAGCAATTTTAAATCCTGTATGGGCTTTTGGGGCGCCGGTGCAAGCAATATTAGCTATTGGAAGTATGCAACATATTGTAGTAGGATGCGTAATTGCGAGTGTATACATTGTTTGGAAAAGTAAAAAGGAACAATTTTTGCTTCGTATTTTACTTGATGTACTCCCTTTTGGATTGTGTGTGTGCATTATCTTTTATTTTCTATTCCATCATGAAGTAGGTGTACAAACGACACTACCATGGGGAATGAATATATATGAATCTAAATTTTTATATCATCCTATTTTCGTATATGAGATCATCCTTGCTCTTTGTATAATGGGCTTGTTATGGATGAAAAATGAAAGGCTCGGAAATGGAAAGAATATAAGTATTTTTCTAATTGTTGAGGGGTTTGCTCATATTATTATTTCGCTTGTTAGTGAACAAAATTCGGTTCTGTTTGGTCTATCAGCACAGCAAATAATGAGCTTTTGTATTATTAGTTTAGGGATTTTGTTGGTGCCTAAAAAATAAAAAATAGCCATTAACGGATATTCCCCGTACATGGCTATTTTTTTATTACATATATTAAAAAATCGGCGGAGTAACAGAAAATAAGACTACCGCATTTTTCTCAAAATGATTCACCCATTTATGCTTTAAATAAGCAGGTATCTTTACACTGTCACCAGTTTCTAATACGTATTCTTCCTCATTTAAATATAATGTGATTTTCCCATCTAAGACAAATGCTAATTCTTCTCCTTTATGTTCTAGCACATTTTCTGATGAAGCTGTATTAGGCGGGACGGTCATAATTGCTGTTGCTAAATTTCCAGTGAAATCAGGTGAAAGCATTTCATATGATAAATTATCAATAATCATTTTCTTTCGTTTATGGGAACGTACAATTAAATCGTCTGTATTTGTATCTTCAAGTAAAAAGCTAAATGTTGGCACATCAAGAGCTTTAGCAAGCACTTTTAATGTTTGGATAGAAGGGTTAGCGGACCCGCGCTCAATTTGACTTAACATTGATGGTGTAATATCGGCCATCTTTGCTAGTTCTTTACTAGTTAAACCTTTTTCTTTTCTTTGTTTTTCAATTTTTTTACCAATATCTATATTTTCCATAATGAAAATCTCCTTAATAATTATTAAATTATATTTAAATAAATTAAATTAAAATTAACTTAATGGGATTATTTGTGTTAAACTATATTAAAATTAATTTAATTATAATTTATTGTATGGTGAGCTACAAGGATATAAGGAGGAAACAAAATGAAAGAAATAGGGGCATTACAAGCAGAATATCCATTAGTGAATAAGCTTATTGCAACAGAAGAAGTATTTTGGATAAATCCAAACATAGAAAAGTATGAAACAGCAATAAAAGATTCACCACTTAATGAAGAGAATGTAAAAGATGCGGAAGAGAGATTAAAGCGTTTTGCACCATATATTGCGAAAGTTTTTCCTGAAACGAAAGGGGCGAACGGCATAATCGAATCACCTTTAGTGAAAATACCTTCTATGAAAGAAGCTTTAGAGAGAAAATATGAGCAACCTATTTTAGGAGAATTATTATTAAAATGTGATAGTCATCTTCCAATATCAGGATCAATTAAAGCTAGGGGCGGTATTTATGAAGTGTTGAAACATGCTGAGCAACTAGCATTGCAGCACGGAATGGTAACAGAAGAAGATAATTATTCCGTTTTAGATAGTGATACATGTAGAGAGTTTTTCTCGAAATATTCAATTGCAGTAGGTTCTACAGGGAATTTAGGACTTAGCATAGGGATTATGAGTGCGAATCTAGGTTTTAATGTAACTGTTCATATGTCAGCAGACGCAAAAGAATGGAAGAAAGATTTATTAAGAAGTAAAGGTGTAAACGTTATTGAATATGAAGATGATTATAGCAAAGCAGTAGAAGAAGGAAGAAGACAAGCGGATGCGGATCCTAGCTGTTATTTTGTAGACGATGAAAACTCGCATGATTTATTTTTAGGATACGCAGTAGCAGCATCACGATTACAAAAGCAATTAGAAGAGTTAGAGGTTGTAGTAGATGAAAATCATCCTTTATTTGTTTATCTTCCGTGCGGAGTAGGAGGAGGACCTGGCGGAGTAGCATTCGGTTTAAAGTTATTGTATAAAGATAATGTTCATTGTTACTTTGCAGAGCCAACACATTCTCCTTGTATGTTACTCGGCTTAATGACAGGCCTTCATGACAAAATTTCCGTTCAAGATATCGGAATTGATAATGTAACAGATGCGGATGGACTTGCGGTAGGAAGGCCATCTGGATTTGTCGGTAAAACGATGGAACCATTTTTGAGTGGGAATTACACAGTAAGCGATGAAGAGTTATATAGATTGTTAAAAGAGCTAGCTGATACGGAGAATATTTATTTAGAGCCTTCTGCACTAGCAGGTATGATAGGGCCAGTGAAAGTATGTAAAGAAGATGAGTATTTACAAAAGCTACAGTTAACAGAGAAGGTGAAAAAAGGTACTCATATTGTGTGGGGAACGGGTGGAAGTATGGTTCCAAACGATACAATGGATGAATATTATAGGAAAGGTTTGGAATTAACGATATAAGAAAAATGAGGCTAGTTGTAGCCTCATTTTTTCATGTACATAAAAATCTTTGTTATTTTCACAATAGTTCTTTATAGTATATATAAAGGATAACTAATATTGAATAAATACAACAAAAAGCTTTATTTTACATAATAAGAGGATGTGTATACGATGTCATTACAGACTAAATATATAGCGGGTATTTCACTTGGGGTTATGGGTGTCGGCTTTGCGGCTTCTATCCCTTTTCAAGGAACGATAGCTGGAGAGATTATACAAGGGGGATTTGAAGCTGGGTTAGTTGGCGGGCTTGCAGATTGGTTCGCAGTTACAGCATTATTCCGTCACCCGATGGGAATACCAATTCCGCATACAGCTTTGTTACCTAAAAATCGTAAACGAGTAACGAAAGGGCTCATCAATACGTTAGAAAATGAATGGCTGACGAAAGAAAGTATTACGAATAAAGTAAAAGAGATGCAGTTAGCACAAATGGTACTGCAAATTGCTGAGAGAGAAATGCAGTCTGATGCTGTGAAAAAGGGGATTGTAACGATTGCAGAGAAAGCAATTGTTACAATAGATACAGAAAAGTTAGCTGTTATTATTGAAAAAGAATTAAAAACATATTTGCATACAATTAATACAAGTAACATTTTACAAGTGCTTGTTGATCAATTAGTTGTGCAAGAATATGATGAGAAGACACTTGATTACATTTTAGTAAAAGTGAAAGATTGGACAGCGCAAGATGAAGCACGCTACCAGCTTGGAAGTTTAGGTATGAAGGCGATGGAAAATATAAAAGTAGATGGATTCTTACAGTTTACATTGAAATCGTTTATGAATATTGTAGATGAAGATAAAATTGGCGGCATTTTGCAGAAGTTTATTATTAGCAATATTAACAGCTTACAAGATGCAGATAATAGCACGAGACAACTTATATTAGCGAAAATTCGTCAAGAAATTATAAATGTAAAAGAAAATGAAGCGTTACTACAAGAATTAGAAAATTGGAAAGAAAAATGGATTGCCAATTGGAATGCTACTGACAAAATAAAAGAGATGCTAGAGCAAGTACAACAAAGAGCAGTTGCTTTTGTAAATAATGAAGAATTTGCTGATAAATATGTTATTCCATTTTTACAAAAACAAATGAACAAAATAAAAGAAGATGAACAAACTGTTCAAAAAATAGAGGAGTGGTTACAAAAGCAAGTTGTTACACTTGTGGAAAAAAACCATTCGAAAATCGGTAAGCTTGTACAAGAAAATCTTGATAAGTTAGATGATAAAACGTTAATCGAAATGATTGAAAATAATGTCGGTAAAGATTTGCAGTGGATCCGAGTGAACGGGGCGGTTTGCGGATTTATGATTGGATTAGTGTTAGAAGGAATTAAAGCGATTATATGAGAAAAACCTTCCGCAATTGCGGAAGGTTTTTTATTTTTCGAGAACACTCATATTCAAATTATAAGCTTTCTCAATATTTAACTTGTACGTGCCATTTCCAGTTTTAATCGAATTTTTATACCAATGTTCTTGGTTGTTTAATTCTGGATGTTCTTCTGAAGAAGTATTTTCGTTTTTCGTTAAATCTTCTACTTGTTCCCAAGGTGTGCTTCCGTGTGTTTCTTTTTGATTTGTTACTGCTGTTAAAGATACATCACTCTCTTTTGCAAGATGGACAGATACTCTTGAGCTTTCCTGTACAAACCAATTATTTTTGTAATTGACCTGGATAAAGAGATAGTTCGTTATTTGAAGCACGGATTTCCACATTTTTATTTTGCGGAAGAACAAGCGTTGGTTTCACCTGTGGTGCTGAATTAAATAACGTATGTTGAACAGGTAATGATTTTAAAGTGATATACATCGTTTCTCCAGCCGTTTGAACTGAAAGGAAATCATCTTGTTTTAAATTGAGTTTTTCATTTGCTTTCGTTGTCATTTCATAAGTTCCCAAAAGATGAATTTGATTTGTATTATTTCCCTCTATCGTTAGAGGTTGATGTCCCGCATCTACTACGATTTTTTTAATAGATTCAGGTATATCAAATTGTCCGTCTGGAATATTACTCGTTTGCCTCGTTGTGTTAATAGAGTGACGAACTTCTTCTAGTAATCCAGTTGATAATAAACAGTAAAAAGCAATTCCGACGCTTCCTAAAACACCGATAAAGAAAATACTAAAAATATCATATTTAATAAATGATTGTTCCTTCTTAGAAAATAGAAGGTATAGTAAAACTTCAGCTCCAAGTATGATAAGTAAAACTGGCCACCATGCAGTTAGTGTATCTAATACTTGAATTCCTTTTACGACTGAAAATAGTAAAAAGCACCCTAACGATATAATAGAAAGCCCCATTGAGAATGTTCCAACACGCCAAGTCCTCATTCGCTTGTCCCACCTTTGTTTTCTTTATTTCCAAGTAACAATTTAAAGCCGCCGCCAATTAAAAGGAGCGCAACGATAGATGTCTGGAAATAGCGATAATATAGTTCACTAAGATGAATATTAAATATAGTTACAAAATAATCATTCAAAATAGGAAGGACTGTTTGATTTAATAAATAATAACCACCGAGTGTAATTAATCCGATACCGATCCATCTTTGATGATTTATAAAATAATCGATAATGGGCTCGTCTTGTACTCGTTCTTTTCCGTATTTTGCTGTTTGCTGTAACGCATCAAAAAAGCTATAGAACCAAATGATTGGTACTAAAAATAAAAACGCAGAAAGTCTTAATAAGTCGAGTAAATAAATAGATAGTAAAAAGGCTGCCATAAGCTGAAGACCACGGCGTTGTAAACCTAAATACATATGACCTGCTCCAGGGAACATCGCTAAAATAGAAGCAAATGTTTTACTTTTCTTTCCTTGCTCTCGATGTTCTTCAAAATCTTCGAAAATAGTACGGTCAATTAATTGCTCGTCGCGTTCTTTTTTCTGTAGTTGCTGAACAACGTCAAAGAAATTATAAATCCATAAAACAGGTAACGTAATAAGAAAGATAAGGAAACTTCCTTGAGATGTTAATAATGTTACAAATATAATCATGCTGCCTAAGCCAGCGCAAGCGACTAAAAACGTAAGACCGCGTTGCATAAGTCCTAATTGGAAATGGCCAAGTCCAGGGATGATGGATAGGAGAATGATATAAAATCGTTCGCTCTCTTTAGAGGAATTTATCAATTCTCCAGCTTCTTGTTTTTTCGTTTGTTTTATAATGGTGATAACTAAATCTAGTAAGTTAATTACCCATAGAACAGCTAGTAAAAATAGAGAAAGAAAAGCAATATCACGTTCTCTTACTACTATGGTACAAAATACTGCAAAGGAGAATAGAAATAAAGATCCTCCGCTATATAAAATAAACCGTCCTAGCTTTTTTAAGTATAAATGTCCAAGCCCAGGAATTAGCCCTAATACAAGTGCTAAAAAGGGGTTTTTATTCATGCTTTAAACCTCCGTCCTTTTTTGATGTATCTACCGATTTGTTTACAATTTGTTGTGAGATAGAAGACTCGTTATGTTTTGAAGATTTCTCGAAATTTGATGTCGCTGTAAAAATATATTGGAATAAACCACTTACCATAAAAATAATTGTAGCTGCAGTCGCAATTATGTAGTGAATAATTGTGCGCTTTAGTGAGTTTGTTTTTATATTTTCATTAGGTTGTAGCGTTTCAAAATTAATTTGCGTCATAACTTCGTTCGTAAATGAATCATCATTTATCATTGGAAGGTTTTCATGTTGTTCATCAATACTTTCCATATAAAGTGTTAAACAATGATCACATTCGTAAAGATGTTCTTCCATAGATTCACGTTTATTGTTTTCTATAAAATCTAATGTATAATTGCGCCAATCTTCTTTTGAATAATGCATCATAGAAACTCTTCCTCCTTCCAATGTTTTTTAATCCATTTTCGTGCCCGATACAGTTTCATTTCGACTGTTTTTACTTCGATGTTTTCCTGTAAAGCAATTTCTTGATAACTTTTTTCTTCTAAGTAATGTGCGAGAACGACGTCACGGTAATTTTCGGGAAGTTCTCTCAGTTTTTGAGCAATGAGTAATTTCTGCTCTTTCGTCAATAATAAAGCCTCAATATTATGAGAGGACTTTATATTTTCCTCAGCTTCTTTACATAAGGAGAGTTCTTCACTTTCTCTAGCTTTCTTCCTCTTATAATCAATAGCGTGATTGGTGGCAATACGCGCCATCCACGTTTTTAATCCGCGAAATTGATAATTTGGGAGAGAGGTGTGAATTTTTACGAATACTTCTTGTGTAACATCTTTCGCATCTTCTTCATGTCTTAAAATAGAAAAGATAACTTGAAAAATATAATGACGATATGTTTGTACAAGGATACGAAAAGCATGCTCGCTTCCTTGCTGTGCTTTTTCAATTAATTGTTTTTCCTCAATGGGTCTCTCCCTCCTTTTTGACGCATTCTATTATATAGACGTAAAGAATGATAAGTCACCCTACACATATTGTAAAAAAAGAATAATATATTTTTTGCAGGAGAGCTAGATGAAAAAAGGTGTGAAAAAATGGTAAAGAGAAGTATATAATGAGCAAGTAGGAAATGTTACACGGAGAAAGGATGTGAATGTTAGTAGGGGAAGGGCCATACTAACAAACATGAAAATTAAAATATTAATAGCGGATGATAACTCTTTTATTAGAGAGGGCATGAAAATTATTTTAAATACATACGAAGAGTTCGAAGTAGTAGATACTGTAAATGATGGGGAAGAAGCTGTAGCATATTGTAAAAAGCATGAAGTTGATATTGCTCTTTTAGATGTTCGCATGCCAAATATGAACGGGGTAGAGGCGACGAAGTTCATTTGTGAAGAGACGAAAACAAAACCGCTTATTTTAACGACGTTTGATGATGATGAATATATTTTGGATGCAGTAAAAAACGGAGCGAAAGGTTATTTGTTAAAAAATAACGATCCGGAGCGTATTCGTGATGCGATAAAAGGAGTATATAACGGTCAAACTGTTATGCAAGATGTTGTCCTCGATAAAATTAAGTCTAATTTAATGGAAAGTAAAGAGGAAGAATGTAAAATTGATAAGAGCCTTTTCACAGAAAGGGAGCTTAGTATTATCGCATTAATTGCAAAAGGTTTCTCGAATAAAGAAATTTCGAAACAGCTTTTTATATCTGAAGGAACAATTGCAAATTATATTACGTCAGTTTTAGGGAAAACTGGACTTGAACATCGCACACAAATTGCGATTTATTACTTAACAGGGAAAGTAGATTAGTGATATGGAATTTTGGCTAACTGTAAGTAAATTAATTGTCTTTTTATATATTGTGTTTAGTTATATTTACGCAAATGTAGTAAATTTACCTTGGGTTATATTTACTTTACTTATTTACCTCTCTGTAAACGTAATGATTTCTATATTTAAAAAAGATACGTATAAAAAATTATTAATCTGTATGTCAATTGGCATAATTATGTTATTTACATGGAGGGTTCATCCATTTTTTATTTTGTTTTTACCTTTGAACTTATACGAAATTACATTCCATTACATAGAAAAGAATTGGCCACGCTTTGTTGTTATGATGCTCCCAATTACGATTGCAGATGAAAGTATTCGAATGACTTATGGATTAATTGTTGCATTTTCTTTTCTCGTTTTAACTATAGCAGATCGATATATATCGCGTGTAGTAAAGCTTGAATCGCAAAATGATAAGATGCGAAAAGATATGCAACGACTTACGAAAAGCTTACATGAAAATAAAGAGTACATAAGACAATCTGAATACACATTTAAGCTAGAAGAGAGAAATCGGTTATCGCAAGAAATTCATGATAAAATTGGTCACTCGATGACGGGTGCACTTATTCAAATGGAAGCAGCAAAAAGGTTAATGGAAATAGATAAAGAAAAATCTGCGGAGTTATTACAAAATGCAATTCACATTTCAAAAGATGGAATTGAAAGTATTCGCATTACATTAAAAAATATGAAGCCTCCAACTGAGCAAATTGGCATTCATCGTATGAAATTATTCATAGAGGAATTTGCCGGTAAGAATGATGTGAATATTCCTTTTGTATACAAAGGGAACTTAGATATGATTTCTCCCATTCAGTGGAAAATTATCGGTGAGAATGTTACAGAAGCACTAACAAATGCAATGAAATATGCTGATGCGACAGTTATTTCTATAGATATTCATGTACTTAACAAGATGGTTAAGGTGCAAGTGAAGGATAACGGAAAAGGGGTAGCTCTTGTTAAAAAAGGTCTCGGTATTATGGGGATGGAGGAGCGAACGGCGTCTGTAAACGGAAAAATTATTGTAGATGGGACAAGTGGTTTTTCAGTAACGATGTTGTTGCCAATATAAAGAGAATGGTACGAGGATGAACCATCTCATATGAAAAAAGTGAATATTCTCATGTGAAAAGAATGAACTTCTGCACTGAGCAGGTTCATTCTTTTTGTTTATACTAAAAGCAGAGAAACCGAAATAGGGGTGAAAATGATGAATACATTAGAAATTAAAAATTTAACGAAAAAATTTGGTAATTTCATCGCAGTTGATAATATGTCCTTATCTATTAAAGAAGGAGAAATATTTGGCTTTTTAGGATCAAATGGTGCTGGTAAGAGTACAACGATAAATATGATTGCTGGTTTGTTAAGAAGTAATGAAGGTGAGATTAGCATACTAGGAAAAAATATAAAGAAACATAATCGATTTGCGAAAATGAATATCGGTATTGTTCCGCAAGATATTGCGATTTATGAAGAGTTAACTGCCTATGAAAATGTGAAATTCTTTGCTGGATTGTACGGGTTACGAGGAGCCGAATTAAAAGCTAGGGTAGAGGAAGCTCTTAAATTTGTAGGACTTAGTGATAAACAGAAAAGCTATCCGAAGAACTTTTCTGGTGGGATGAAGCGAAGACTGAATATCGCTTGTGCAATTGCTCATAGACCGAAGTTAATTATTATGGATGAGCCGACAGTTGGAATTGATCCACAGTCAAGAAACTACATTTTGCAGTCAGTACGTAAATTAAATGAAATGGGAAGTACAATTATTTATACGAGTCACTACATGGAAGAGGTAGAAGAGATTTGTACGAAAATAGCGATAGTAGATCACGGTAAAGTAATTGCAGAAGGTACGAAAGAACAGTTAAAAGCAATTATTACTGACACGAAAGATATTTGGATTGAAGTGAAATCGGTAGAGAATTTAGATGTAGAAAAATTAAAAGAGATAAACGGTGTGAAAGCAGTTCAAATTGAAGAAAACGTAATTAAAGTGAATTCTGATGCAGGATTAAATAATTTAAATAAAATCATTCAACACTGTATCAATCATGATATTGAAATTCGTTCATTAGAGGAGCAGGCTCCCAACTTAGAAACAGTATTTCTTACCTTAACCGGAAGAAACTTACGAGATAAATAAAAGGTAAATGAAGAAAAGGTAAAGGGAGGTTCATCAATTGAACATCTTCAATATTGCAATTATGCACATTAAAAGAGAATTTAGAGACGTAAGAACTTTAGTTTTTATGTTAGCATTTCCGATTGTACTTATGCTTGTGTTAGGAACAGCGTTAAGTAATGCATTTAATAGCGATAGTCATACTATTAAAGATATACAAGTGATATACAAAGATGAAGCAAATGGTACGTTTTCTCAATCATTTGAAGCATTTGCAAAAGAAGTAAGTAAATCTGGTATTCACTTTAAGAAAGTTTCTGAAGAGGTAGATGGAAAAGAAAAAGTAAAACAAAACAAATACGCTGCGTATGTAGAATTGAATAAGGACGGGGTAAAGTTTTACGGAAGTGATAGGAGTAGTATTGAAAGTAGCATAGTTGAAGGAATGATGACTACATTTGTTGATAAGTACAATGTAGTAGTTGAGATTGAGAAAGTAGACCCTAGTAAAATTAGCACAATAATTCCGAATGGAGAACGTAATGAGTATATTAAAGAAACGGCATTACAAGCGACTAAAAAACCAGGTTCTATGGATTACTATGCAATTGTAATGACAACGATGGTTGCTTTGTATGGTGCGATGGGAGCAAGTAATTTAATTAGAGGCGAACGAATACGTAAAACAGGAGATCGTCTCATTGCTGCACCTATAACGAAAGCGGAAATTTTTATCGGGAAAATATTGGGTAATATGGTGGCGAATGCACTGTGCATACTACTTGTCGTTTTATTTAGTAAATTTGTTTTTCAAGCTAACTGGGGCGATCATCTTGGAGTTGTCTTACTTATTTTACTAACAGAAGTCCTTTTAGCAACTAGCTTCGGCCTCGGCATCGGATATATTACAAAAACAGGTGAAGCATCTAGAGCAATTATTTTAGTTATCGTACAACTAGCTTCTATTTTTGGCGGGGCATACTTCGTAGTAGAAGAAAATTTCGTTACGAATTTATCACCATTAACGTGGGCAAACACTGCCGTTATGAAAATTATTTATGCAAATGATGTAGGGGCGGCACTACCAGTCATCTCTTTAAATATCGGAATCTCAGCACTCTTTTTATTCATATCGATTATCGCATTACGCAGACGGGAGGGGCTATAGTATGAAAGATATTTTATGGCTTATGCAAAAAACATTATCAGTCCTTTTGAAAAATAAAAAAGGGTTACTCATTATTATTAGCTTGCCGATAATAGGAACGTTAATCTCCTTTTCAATATATGGAAATGCGGGGCAAGGGGCGTTAAATATCGGAGTTATAAATAAAGAAAATGAGTCGATAGCAAATGATACGGTGAAATTTTTAGAAGAAATCAATCATGTAAAAGTAAGTAAAGTGAAAGAATCTGAAGTAGAAGATAAACTCACTTCAAAAAAACTTGATGGAGTGATTACGTTACAGTCTGGTTTTTCAGAAAGTGTCCGAGAAGGAAAACCAAGCAATATTGAAATTTCATCGATTAAAGGTGATCAAGTAACAGCGTTTATTAAGTCATATTTGTACAATTATATTGATAATGTAGCAGCGATAAGTAAAGTAGCAGGAACAGATCAAAGTGCATTTGATACGATGTACGCAGGATATCAAAAAAGTTCATTTAAAGTGAAGACTGAGACGTTAGAAGATACTTCGAAAAATAAAGATATGACGAACCAAACCATGGGTTATCTTATTATGTTTATGTTATTTTCAGCAGTGAACTTATCAGGCTATATTTTAAAAGAAAAAGAGAATAGAACGTACTTTAGATTATTATCCACGCCGATAGATGGAAAGAAATTTATATTATCTAACGTCGGGGTAAATATGATTATATTAACAGTACAAATTATGATTACAATCCTATTCTTAACGAATGTTTTTCATACGAATATCAATATGCCCTTCATCGTTATGGTTGGTGTACTGATGATATTTGCTTTAATAGCGATTGGAATGTCGTTAGTAATTGTTGCTTTTTCAAAAAACTCATCATCGGCAAATGCGATGCAAAACATGGTCATTGTACCAACATGCTTACTAGCGGGTTGTTATTTCCCATATGACATTATGCCAAGTGCAGTACAAAAAGTAGCTAATTTTCTTCCGCAGCGCTGGTTGTTAGACACAGTATCGAAACTACAACAAGGAATACCATTCTCGGAGTTGTATTTAAACATTTTAATTTTATTCGCTTTCGCAATTGCATTCTTCTTAATTGCTATTTATAAGTTTGGAAGAAATAATGATGCGAGAAATTTTGTTTAATGTGAAAAGGATGTGACGTTAAGTCACATCCTTTTTTGTATGAAGCATGAAATCTAAATTTGAATGACAAAATAGAAAGGTGGAAAGAAAATGATCGGAAGGAAATCAAAATGATTAAAAAAATATTGCGAGTTACTTCTATTGCTATTGCTATTTTCGTTTTTATTTTAATTTGGGTTCATATTGACGTTACACTCGGAAGAAAAATGGAAGCCGGGAAAAACATGCCGACAGAGTATGCGCCTCATTATAGTGACTTTCAATTATATGTAGAAGGGAAGTCTTTTTATAAACAATTATTTACTGATATAAGTGAAGCGAAAAGCTCCATTTACACGTATTTCTTCATTTTGTCGGATGATAAAAGTAGCCATACTTTTTTAAACTTATTAAAAGAGAAGGCAAAAGAAGGAGTAAACGTCTATTTATCCGTTGATCGCATTAATGATTTATCATTTGAAAGAAAGATGAAAAATGAATTGCAGGAAAATGGTGTGCATTTTACATATAGTAGAAAACCTGAATTACCATTCGGCTTTTATTCTCTTCATCATCGTAATCATCGCCGTATTACGACGATTGATGGGGAGATTGGCTATACAGGCGGATTTAATATAGGAGATGAGTACTTAGGGAAAGATAAGCGATTTGGATATTGGCGTGATTATCATGTACGACTTAAAGGAGAAGGAGCAAAAGATTTAGAACAGCAATTCGCTTTAGACTGGAAACGAGATACGAAAGAAGAGATAAAGAGAAGTACGAATAAAGCTAGTAAAGGGAATACATTACATACTATGACTAGTTACAATGGGCATTACGTTGCTGAAAAATATATAGAGCTCATAAAACAAGCTCAGCACTCCATTGTAATTGCAACACCGTATTTTATAGCGAAAAATAAAGAATCTATGAATGCTTTAATCGCAGCACAAAAGCGTGGTGTTACAGTAAAAATACTTTGGTCATATAAACCAGATCTACCTCTTATAAAAGAAGCGGCGTATCCATACATACGTCAAGCTGTTAATAATGGGATTACTGTATATGGGTATAAAAAAGGAATGTTCCATGGTAAATTAATGCTTATTGATAATGAATTAACCGTTATTGGTACAACAAACTTTACTTCGCGTAGCTTCAATATAAATGATGAAATGAATTTTTATATTTATGGTGGTCCTATTGTAGGACAAGTTAATAAGGCGTTAACAGAGGATTTTCATGATTCGAAAGAAATGACGAAAGAGTTTTTTGAAAAGTTATCTTTTTGGGAGCGTTGTAAGGAGAAAGTGGCGGGATTGGTTGACTTCTATTTGTGATGATGAATTAGGAAAGGGTGCCTACAAAAGGCACCCTTTTTTGGTGGGAAATCATTATTTTTCATGCACCAGCATCGTAACATCATCATTAATCAACGTCCCCACATGTTCGCCTAAACATATTTTCTTCATGACACCAGGCTCATCAAAGTTAAAGACGTGTGCTGGTAAATTGTAGTCCCGGGCAAGCAGTAATGCCGCTTGATCCATGACTTGTATATTTTGTCTAACGACATCATTATAGTTTAGTTTGCTGTACATTTTTGCTGATTTATTATGCTTTGGATCACTTGTAAAGACGCCATCGACCCCTTGTTTTGCGACTAATATGGCATCACTATTCATCTCGATGGCTCTTTGTACACTTGGATAATCTGTCGTCACGAACGGTTGGCCGTTTCCGCCTCCAAAGATAACGATATAACCGTTATCTAAATGGTGGACTGCACGCAAGCGAATGTATGGTTCAGCTACTGCATTAAATGGAATGGAAGTCATAACGCGTACTTCTCTATTTGTTTTACTTGTTAAAACACCGCGAAGCATTAAGCTGTTAATGATTGTACCTAACGTACCGATATTATCAGCTTCTACTCGATCGATTCCCCATTCTTCAGCTAGATGCCCCCTAAAAATGTTACCGCCACCGATGACGATGGATACTTCGATACCTAAATCAACAATGGATAAAATTTCGTTTGCGATATGTTCTAATCGTTTGGAGTTAAAGCTATTTCCGGTTTGATCGGCAAGTGCACCGCCGCTTAATTTAATTAAGACACGTTTATATGGTCTCATAACAATTCCCCCTATATAGATCGCAATAAAAAAGGAACAAAGGCGAATGCCTTTGTTCCTTTTTAAGAAAATGAAAAAGAAAAGAAGAAGATAGGACGAATTGCTTTGTATAGTTTTTCATAACATCCACTCCTTTTCATTTTGATTTGTTTTAAGTATATATCTTTTTGATTATACGAAACAATCTGATTACTTATCAAGTTTATTTTATCGTTTTTTAACAAAATGGTGTCAATGAAAAAAAGAAGAAAAATATTTGAATTTTTTGTGACGAACTTGTAGGTTTTTGTATGATTTTGTAGGTTCGCTTATAAGATGTGTGAGTAGCTTTTATAAATTCAAATTGAAAGCGTTCGCATGAAGGGGATGAACATAAATGAAAAAATTCGGATTGGCAACACAAATTTTTGTCGCGCTTGTTTTAGGGATTGTAGTAGGGGCAGTCTTTTATGGCAATAAAACGGCGATTTCTTATATCACACCAATTGGGGATATATTTATTCACTTAATTAAGATGATTGTAGTACCAATTGTTATTTCAGCCTTAATTGTTGCGGTAGCTGGTGTAGGAGATATGAAAAAGCTTGGGAAACTGGGTGGTAAGACAATTCTTTATTTCGAAATTATTACGACGATAGCTATTTTAATGGGATTACTTGCAGCGAATATATTCCAACCAGGTACTGGTGTTGATATGAGTAATTTACAGCAAAGTGATATTTCTTCTTATAAACAAACAGCAGATGCAACGGAGAAGAAAGGTTTTGCTGAGACAATTGTTCACATTGTACCAAAAAACGTATTTGAATCGATTGCACAAGGTGACCTATTACCGATTATATTCTTCTCAGTATTATTCGGCTTAGGAGTTGCGGCAATTGGGGAAAAAGGAAAGCCTGTTTTTAACTTCTTTGAAGGCGTACTCGAAGCAATGTTTTGGGTTACAAATCAAGTTATGAAATTTGCACCATTTGGTGTATTCGCATTAATTGCCGTTACAGTTGCAAAATTTGGTGTAGCAACATTACTTCCGCTAGGAAAACTAGTGCTAGCTGTATACGTAACTGTTATACTATTCGTTGTGATTGTATTAGGTATTAATGCACGAATGGTTGGAGTAAACATTTTTACATTAATAAAAATTTTAAAAGAAGAACTGATTCTTTCGTTTACGACAGCAAGTTCAGAAGCTGTTTTACCTAATATAATGAGAAAAATGGAAGAGTTCGGTTGTCCAAAGGCAGTTGCCTCTTTCGTAATTCCGACAGGTTATACATTTAACTTGACTGGATCGGCTATTTATCAAGCGTTAGCGGCATTGTTTGTTGCACAAATGTACGGTGTGCACATGTCACTAACGGAGCAAATAACGTTATTATTCGTTCTCATGTTAACATCCAAAGGTATGGCGGGAGTTCCAGGTGCATCGTTCGTTGTTGTATTAGCAACGTTAGGTTCGATGGGGTTACCACTAGAAGGTATCGCGTTAATTGCGGGAATTGACCGCATTTTAGATATGATTCGCTCATCTGTCAATGTATTAGGAAATGCATTAGCGGCCATTGTTATGTCGAAGTGGGAAGGCGAATTCGATAATGAGAAAGCAAAACAATATGTAGAAACAGTCAAAGAAACAAAAGCAGCATAAGAAATCGTTAAGGAGTGAATAATCATGGCAACATTAACTGAAGTTAAAAATGGTGTTCGAATTGAAAAAGATTTTTTAGGTGAAAAAGAAGTACCAAACTATGCATACTACGGCGTACAAACAATGCGTGCAGTTGAAAACTTCCCAATTACAGGATACAAAATCCATGAAGGTTTAATTAAAGCGTTCGCAGTTGTAAAAAAAGCAGCAGCACTTGCGAATACAGATGTAGGAAGATTGGAATTAAACAAGGGCGGTGCGATCGCAGAAGCTGCTCAAGAAATTCTTGATGGAAAATGGCATGATCATTTCATCGTAGATCCAATCCAAGGCGGAGCGGGTACTTCAATGAACATGAATGCAAATGAAGTCATTGCCAATCGTGCGCTTGAATTATTAGGAATGGAAAAGGGAGACTATCATTATATTAGTCCAAATAGTCATGTAAATATGGCCCAATCAACAAATGATGCATTCCCAACGGCGATTCATATCGCAACGTTAAATGCATTAGAAGGCTTATTACAAACGATGGGTTATATGCATGATGTATTTGAATTAAAAGCAGAACAGTTCGATCATGTGATTAAAATGGGACGTACACATTTACAAGACGCTGTGCCAATTCGCCTTGGACAAGAATTTAAAGCGTACTCTCGTGTACTTGAACGTGATATGAAACGCATTCAGCAATCGCGTCAACACTTATATGAAGTGAACATGGGAGCAACTGCAGTTGGTACAGGCTTAAATGCAGACCCAGAATATATTGAAGCAGTTGTAAAACATTTAGCTGCAATTAGTGAACTACCACTAGTTGGTGCAGAAGACTTAGTAGATGCAACGCAAAATACAGATGCATACACAGAAGTATCTGCAGCACTTAAAGTATGTATGATGAATATGTCTAAAATTGCGAATGACCTTCGCTTAATGGCATCAGGTCCACGTGTTGGTTTAGCAGAAATTATGTTACCAGCTCGTCAGCCAGGTTCATCTATTATGCCAGGAAAAGTAAACCCTGTTATGCCAGAAGTTATTAACCAAATTGCGTTCCAAGTAATTGGTAATGACCATACAATTTGCCTTGCTTCAGAAGCAGGACAATTAGAATTAAACGTTATGGAACCAGTACTTGTTTTCAACTTACTGCAATCAATTAGCATTATGAATAACGGTTTCCGTGCCTTTACAGATAATTGCTTAAAAGGAATTGAAGCGAATGAAGATCGCTTAAAAGAGTATGTTGAGAAGAGTGTAGGAATTATTACAGCCGTGAACCCTCATATCGGTTATGAAGCTGCAGCTCGCGTTGCGAAAGAAGCAATCGCGACAGGGCAATCCGTTCGAGAACTTTGTGTGAAAAATGGTGTACTGTCACAAGAAGACTTAGAGTTAATTCTAGATCCATTCGAAATGACGCACCCAGGGATTGCAGGAGCAACTCTTTTAAAGAAAAATTAAAAGAAGAGGGGGGACAAGCCCCTCTTTTTTGTTTACAATATAGAAATGCTATATATGAATAGAGGTAGGGATGTTATGAGCAAGTTTACAGTAGCTTCTAATGGTGCATTAGAAACAACATTAAGAGGAGCAGAAGTATTATCAACACCACTTTTAAATAAAGGGGTAGCTTTCACACAAAATGAAAGAGAAGAGTTAGGTTTAAAAGGGTTATTACCGCCAGCGGTTTTAACGTTAGAAGAACAGGCACGCCGAGCATACGAACAATTTAGTTCTCAGCCGGATGATTTATTAAAGAATGTATACTTAACTGCGTTACATGATCGAAATGAAGTATTATTTTATCGTATATTAACAGATCATTTACGTGAAATGTTACCGATTGTATATACACCAACTGTCGGTGTAGCAATTCAAAGATATAGTCATGAATATCGTAAACCACGTGGCGTTTATTTATCAATTAACGATTCATCAGGTATCGAAGAAGCATTTACCAATATCGGTGCAACAGCTGAGAACATTGATTTAGTCGTTGTAACAGATGGAGAAGGCATATTAGGAATTGGTGACTGGGGCGTTGGTGGTATTAACATTGCAATCGGAAAACTAGCTGTTTACACTGCTGCAGTTGGAATCGATCCTAGCCGCGTATTACCGGTAATTTTAGATGTAGGTACAAACCGTGAGGAACTATTAAACAATCCATTTTATATTGGAAATCGTCACCCTCGTATAACAGGTGAAGCTTACGATGAATTTATTGATACGTTTGTACAAGCGGTAAACAAACAATTCCCGAAAGCACTTTTACATTGGGAAGACTTTAGCTCTCGTAACGCACGAAAAATTTTAGATAAATATCGTCATGATGTTTGTACATTTAATGATGATATTCAAGGTACAGGTGCAGTTTCACTTGCGGCAGTATTATCGGCAGTGAAAGCTTCTGGTGTACCGCTAAGTGAACACCGCGTTGTTGTATTTGGTGCTGGTACGGCTGGAATCGGTATCGCAGATCAAGTTAGAGATGCGATGGTCCGCGTAGGCGTATCTGAAGAAGAATCATATAAGCGTTTCTGGTGTATTGATCGTAACGGGTTAGTTACAGATAATATGGAAGATCTTCTTGATTTCCAAATTCCGTACGCAAGAAAAGAAGCAGAAGTAAGTGAGTGGAAAGAAAATGATGTGATCGGACTTGCTGAAGTTGTGAAACATGTAAAACCGACAATTTTAATTGGTACATCTACTGTTGCAGGTGCATTTAAAGAAGAGATTATTAAAGAAATGGCTTCTCACGTAGAAAGACCAATCATTTTACCAATGTCGAATCCAACGCCACTTGCTGAAGCAAAACCAGCAGATTTAATCGAGTGGACAGAAGGAAGAGCGTTAGTTGCAACAGGAAGTCCATTTGAACCAGTTACATATAACGGTGTAACGTATGTGATTGGACAATCAAATAATGCACTTATTTTCCCAGGGCTTGGTCTTGGAACAATTGTAGTACGAGCAAGCGTCATGACGGATGGAATGTTCGCAGCGGCTGCTGAAGCAGTTGCAAGTATGGTAGATACAAGTCAGCCAGGAGCACCTATTTTACCAGAGGTCGAAGAATTACGTAATATCTCAGAAATGGTTGCAATTGAAGTAGCGAAAGTTGCAGTTGCAGAAAGTGTTGCAAGAGTGAACTTAAGTGATAACGATATCAAGATGGCAGTGCAAGAAGCAATGTGGAAGCCCAGAGTATCGCCAAATAAAAGCGGTAGAAAAGGTTAGAATATAGAAAAAAAGCCCGTTTATAACAATAAGCGGGCTTTCACTTTTACTACTGAAAAAAAGTATAGGAAGTGTCACCTTTGAATTGGAATCAATTATGGAAGAAAGATATGTCCCTTTTAATTATATTAATGGTCGTTGTTCCGATTGCTGGGGAGCTGAACTTTCATCCCTTTAATGATACGTTTCGAGTTAGCTTCGGTACACCGCTATTCTTCTTTTTATTATTATTTTTAAGAAGAGTACCAGCAGGAGTTGCAGGTATTCTTGTTGGTATATCTGTAGTCTTATTCCGAGTATGTCTTGACTGGATTATGCAAGGTTCATTTCATATGACAGAATCATTTTATTTGCGTTATCCTGTGTTCTTCTATTATTTTATTTATGGCAGTTTTTTTTCGCTTTGTAGGGTAAATAAATTCCATCAGAAACCAATCATTATTGGATGCCTTGGAATTTCAATTGAAATTGTTGCAAGTATGTCAGAACTTGCGTTTTATCACATGTTAGTACTAGGTACAACAATAACGATTTCTGAAGTGAATAAACTTATTATTATTGCTATTTTTCGTAGTTTCTTTGCACTTGGTTTTTTAAATATGATGAATTTATATGAAACGAAATTAAAAGAATCGCAAGTTCGAAAAGAAAATGAAAATATGTTAATGCATCTTTCTAATTTATATGTGGAATCTGTTCATTTGAAAAAGACGTTACAAAATGCGGAGTTAATTACACAAGAAGCATATCAACTATATCGAAATTTACAAGTAAGCGCTGATTCAAGTAGTAAAACAGCATTGAAAATAGCGGGGGAAGTGCATGAAATAAAAAAGGATAATCAAAGGATATTTGCAGGATTATCTAAACTGTTATTAGATAAAAATGTGGCTGAATATGTAGAAGGACATGAGTTAGCAGAGATGATTGTTAGAATAAACGAGAAGTATGCTGAAATGCTAGAAAAGGATATACGTTTTTCTAAACATATAGAAGGTGAGCATGCTGCATACCACGTGTATACAGTTCTATCAATTTTTAATAACCTCGCTGCAAATGCAGTTGAAGCAATTGAAGATAAAGGTGTCGTTATTATTAAGCTATATAAAAGAGATCAACATATATTTTTTGAAGTAATTGACGATGGACCTGGTATTGCACAAAAGTATAAGAAATTAGTATTTAAGCCAGGATTTACTTCCAAGTATGATCAAACGGGAACACCGTCAACTGGTATTGGGCTTTCTTACATAAATGAAATGGTAACAGAGCTAGGCGGAGAAGTGAGATTAGAAGGCCGAGAAAATAAAAGAGGATGTAAGTTTATCGTTTGTTTACCAGAGGGTAGTTTAAAGCGGGAAGGGGAATAGATTTGTTTTATTATATCGTAGACGATGATGAAGTTTTCCGTTCGATGCTTTCGCAAATTATTGAAGATGGAGATCTTGGAGAAGTAATTGGTGAGGCGGATGACGGAGCTTTTATTGAAGCGGATCAACTAAATTTTAAAAAAGTAGATATTTTATTTATTGATTTGTTGATGCCGATGAGGGACGGAATTGAAACAGTTCGTCACATTGCGTCAACTTTCACGGGGAAAATCATTATGATTTCTCAAGTGGAATCGAAGCAGCTTATAGGTGAGGCATATACACTTGGTGTAGAATATTATATTACAAAACCATTAAACAAAATCGAAGTTGTATCTGTTGTACGCAAAGTGATGGAGCGTATTAGATTGGAGCGTTCTATACATGATATTCAAAAATCATTGAATAACGTGTTTCAGTGGGAAAAGCCGCAATTGCGTACTGAACCAGTGCAAGAAGGAAAAAAGATAGGGGATTTAGGACGCTTTTTACTATCAGAACTCGGTATTGCGGGAGAGAATGGAAGTAAAGATTTACTTAGTATGCTGGAATATTTATATGGTCAAGAAAAGGCACAGACATTTGAGTTTGGCTTTCCTGCGTTAAAAGAAATTTTTCATCATATTACGATAAGGAAATTAGGGGATCTAGCTTTAGAGGCGGATATTGATAAAGAGAAAAAAGCGTCTGAACAAAGAGTACGTCGAGCTATTTATCAGTCGTTAAATCATTTGGCTTCTTTAGGATTAACAGACTTTTCAAATCCAAAATTTGAAAGCTATGCTCCAAAATTTTTCGATTTTACCGTAGTTAGAAAACGGATGACAGAAATGACGAAAGATGAACTCGCATCTTCTGGTCATACGCGAATTAATACGAAGAAGTTTATTCAAGTGTTGTATTTTGAGGCGAAGAGGTTGATGGAGATAGAGTGAAGAAGATGCTTATAAATAAGCATCTTCTTTTGTTAAATCAACATTTTATATTTTCTCGTGGAGCATGTAAAATGTTAAGTAAGAGAAAATGGTTTTATATTAAGGAAGTGTCAAAGCGATGAGTTTCACATTGAATAAATCGATTATTAAAGAAGTGTGCGGAGAGACCTCATATAAAAGAGGTGAAGCCTATTATAAATCAAATAAAGTGATAATAGATCATTACGATGAAAATAAAGAAATTTGTGAGGCGACAGTAAAAGGGAACGAGGATTTCCATGTTACAGTAGCAAAAGCCAAAAAGGGTGATGTTGTTGCAAAATGTAGTTGTCCTTCATTAGCGTCTTTTCAAACGTACTGTCAACATGTTGCAGCAGTATTAATACAAATAAACTATAATCAACAAATAGGTGGAATGAGCTCCACTAGTAGCAGAAATGATCAATTGACAAGTGGTATGTTTCAGCTGTTTGCAGACAAACCACTGAGGCCAAAAAGTAAACAACACCGTTTTGATACACGTGAAATATTAGATATTGAGTTTATATGTACACCAGTTGCTACGAGAAGTGGTGGGGCTCTTCTTGGAATTCAATTGAAACTTGCCAAAGTGTATTTCATAAATCATATTAGAGAATTTCTTTCTAAGGTGGAGAAAAGAGAGTCTTTTCATTGTTCAAATGAATTTACATATACACCAGATGTACATAGTTTTAAACAAGAAACGGATGCGATTATTCAGCAGCTCATTAAAATGTATCATAACGAAAAAATGTATGAAGATACGCTAGAAGTACACGCGAAACAAGATGAAAGTATGATATTTATACCACCAGCTTCATGGAAAGATATGCTCTTTTCACTTTCTAAAGCTGAATATGTACAGCTGAAACAAAATGAACAACTGTTTCAGGGATTACAAGTTTCAAAAGGGTTGTTGCCGTTACACTTTGAATTTACGAAGGGAAATAATGGCGGATTTACACTTCATATAGAGGGTTTAAATCGTGTACAAGTTATGGATATGTATAACAATGCACTTTACGATGGGAAATTATATCACTTACACATTGAAGATTGTATGCGACTTATTGAATTACAAAAGATGATGAGTCGCTCAAATAGTAATCAGTTTTATATTCCAGAAAGTAAGATGGAACATTTCGTCGCGAAAGTTGTACCGGGATTAATGAAGCTCGGAACTGTACACATTGATGAAGTAATATCGGATCGTGTTGAAACACCTTCGCTAAAAGCGAAATTGTATTTAGACCGCGTGAAAAATCGCTTATTAGCAGGTCTTGAATTTCACTATGGGAACGTCATGATTAATCCGCTAGAAGAGGATGGACAGCCGTCTGTTTTTAATCGTGATGAGAAAAAAGAAAAAGAGATTTTAGACATTATGAGTGAAAGTGCCTTTGCAAAAACAGAAGGCGGTTACTTTATGCATAATGAAGAAGCTGAGTATAACTTTTTATATCACGTCGTGCCAACATTAAAAGGTTTAGTTGATATTTATGCGACGACAGCAATCAAATTGCGAATTAGTAAAGGGGATGCAGTTCCTCTTATTAGAGTGAGAAGAAAAGAAAGAATTGATTGGTTGTCATTTCGTTTTGATATAAAAGGAATACCAGAAGCAGAAATTAAAGGTGTATTAGCGGCCCTTGAAGAGAAACGTAAATATTATCGATTGGCGAACGGTTCGTTTTTGTCGCTAGAGAGTAAAGAGTTTAATGAAATTAATCAGTTTATAAAAGAATCAGGTATTCGGAAAGAATTTTTACATGGAGAAGAGGTAAATGTTCCGCTTATTCGGAGTGTAAAATGGATGAACGGACTTCACGAAGGCAATGTTTTAAGTTTGGATGATTCTGTTCAAGAGTTAGTAGAAAACATTCAAAACCCGAAAAAATTAAAGTTTGCTGTGCCAAATACTTTAAATGCAGAAATGAGAAAGTATCAAGTATATGGGTTCGAATGGATGAAAACACTTGCTCATTACCGTTTTGGCGGTATTTTAGCAGATGATATGGGACTTGGAAAAACGTTGCAAAGCATTGCTTTTATAGATTCTGTTTTGACTGAGGTTCGAGAAAAGAAACTGCCCATATTAGTCGTTTCACCATCATCTCTTGTTTATAATTGGTTTAGTGAATTGAAAAAATTCGCCCCGCATATTAGAGCAGTTATTGCAGATGGAATTCAAGCAGAGCGCCGGAAAATTTTGAAAGATATAACGGAATTTGATGTTGTAATTACGTCATATCCATTACTGAGAAGAGATATAAGATTGTATGCAAGACCATTTCATACACTATTCCTTGATGAAGCGCAGGCGTTTAAAAACCCTACAACGCAAACGGCAAGAGCTGTGAAAACAATTCAAGCTGAATACCGTTTTGGGCTAACGGGTACACCTGTAGAAAATTCATTAGAAGAGCTATGGTCTATCTTCCATGTCGTCTTCCCAGAATTGTTACCAGGAAGAAAAGAGTTCGGTGATTTAAGGCGTGAAGATATAGCGAAGCGAGTGAAACCATTCGTATTAAGACGATTAAAAGGGGACGTATTAAATGAGTTGCCAGAGAAAATAGAGCACTTACAATCATCGGAGTTATTACCCGATCAAAAGAGTCTTTATGCTGCTTATTTAGCGAAGCTAAGGGAAGAAACGTTAAAGCATTTAGACAAAGATACGTTACGTAAAAATAAAATTAGAATTTTAGCTGGTTTAACGAGATTGCGACAAATTTGTTGCCATCCTGCTTTATTTGTTGATGATTACAAAGGAAGTTCAGCTAAATTTGAACAACTGTTAGAGATTTTAGAGGAATGTAGAAGTACAGGGAAGAGAATATTAATTTTTTCTCAATTTACAAAGATGCTTTCCATTATTGGTCGTGAGTTAAATCGACAAGCAATTCCATACTTTTATTTAGACGGGAGTACACCAGCGCAGGATCGTGTAGAGCTGTGCGATCGGTTTAACGAAGGAGAAGGGGATCTATTTCTCATTTCTTTAAAAGCTGGTGGTACCGGACTTAATTTAACTGGTGCAGATACAGTAATATTATACGATTTATGGTGGAATCCAGCTGTTGAACAACAAGCGGCTGATAGAGCGTATCGAATGGGGCAAAAAAATACAGTACAAGTTATAAAGCTAGTAGCCCACGGAACAATTGAGGAGAAAATGCATGAACTGCAAGAAAGTAAGAAAAATTTAATCGCTGAAGTGATTGAGCCGGGAGAAGAGAAATTGTCCTCAATCACAGAGGAAGAAATTCGAGATATTTTAATGATTTAATATGAAAAAGCTATGCTTTCACATGTGAAAGCATAGCTTTTTGTTGTAATAATTATATTTTGTTTTGTGCAAAGTAAAGAAATCAAATGTTATTTAAATTACTTCTTTGTACCTTTACTTTTGTAGGGTTTGGCAGCTGCTTTTTTCTTTGCACTTGATTGCCAACGGTTCCATCCTTTACTTCCTGTACCTTGTCCTACACCTTTTTTCGGTTTTGCTTTCGTTTTACTCATATGATCACTCCGTTACATAAAAATCTTATTTGATAATAGTCAATGATTTAGAAAATACTCTTTATAAATGACTATGATTGCTTTAAGTAAAAATAAACTGCTTGAATGCTATAGTATAACATGAATTTGCAAGTAAGCTGAAAGGAATTATAAAGAAAATGAAAATAATAAGAAATACTGCAGATTCTATATTCCGAACGATCACATTAATTGTTGTGTATACGTTAGTTTCGGTCAGTGAAACATTTTTGGGATTGACGAGGCAGAAAAAGTAAAGATGTTAAATTAACAACAATCAATAAAGCCGTAAAATAAAGAATTGAAAAATATTTTAAAACTTTTTGTTGACTTTCTTTATTTTTTGTATAGAATAATCATTAATAAAATGTTTCAGAGATGTGACAACAAAACGACTATGAAAGGACGAGTAGTAGTAGGACGTAGTTTAAGCGAGTCAGGGGTGGTGTGAGCCTGATACGAAGCCTATTATGAAGAACCTCCTGGAGTTGCTAACCGAAATCCTTTATAGGAAAGTAGACTTAGCCGGGAACTTCGCCGTTACAAGAAGAACAGTATCGAGATATTTCATCTCCGTATTGTATAAGTGAGCAACCTCTGTTGCTAATTTGGGTGGTACCGCGGAACCAAAGCCTTTCGTCCCAGTTTTTTGGGAAAGAAGGGCTTTTTTTGTTGGCTTCTTTTCACAACATCCAAACATTTTAGGAGGAAACCACCATGTATCAATCATTAATGACAGTAAGAGAGACTCAAATTGCAATTAAGGAAGTTAAAACATTTTTCGAGGACCAATTAGCAAAACGCCTTGAACTATTCCGCGTATCTGCACCATTATTCGTAACGAAAAAATCAGGATTAAACGATCACCTAAACGGTGTAGAACGTCCAATTGAATTTGATATGTTACATTCAGGAGAAGAATTAGAAATTGTTCATTCACTAGCGAAATGGAAACGATTTGCATTACATGAATACGGATATGAAGCTGGTGAAGGTTTATATACAAACATGAACGCGATTCGTCGTGATGAAGAACTTGATGCAACGCATTCCATTTATGTTGACCAATGGGATTGGGAAAAAATCGTTCAAAAAGAATGGCGTACTGTTGAATACTTACAAAAAACAGTACAAACAATTTATGGAATATTCAAAGATTTAGAAGATCACTTATTTGAAAAATATCCGTTCCTTGGAAAGTATTTACCGGAAGAAATTGTTTTCGTTACTTCTCAAGAATTAGAAGATAAATATCCAGAATTAACACCGAAAGATCGTGAACATGCAATTGCAAAAGAACACGGTGCAGTCTTCATTATCGGAATTGGTGATGCACTTCGTTCAGGTGAAAAGCATGACGGACGCGCAGCTGATTATGACGATTGGAAATTAAACGGTGACATTTTATTCTGGCACCCAGTACTACAATCTTCATTTGAGTTATCATCAATGGGAATTCGTGTTGATAGTAAATCACTTGATGAGCAGTTAACGAAAACTGGTGAAGACTTCAAACGTGAGTATGATTTCCATAAAGGTATACTAGAAGACGTACTACCATTAACAATTGGCGGTGGCATTGGACAATCAAGAATGTGCATGTACTTCTTACGTAAAGCACATATCGGTGAAGTTCAATCTTCTGTATGGCCTGACGATTTACGTGAAGCTTGCAAGAAAGAAAACATTCATCTGTTTTAATAGAAGTAAGGGAATAGCTTAAATATAGAGCTATTCCCTCTTTTTTATAAAACATTACTTATTTATTACCGAGTTCTTCTGCTAAACCGATTAAAATTCCTTCGACTCCACGAATGTAGCAGAGACGATACGAGTTCTCGTACTGAACTACTTCGCCAACGAGCTCTGCACCATGCTTAGTGAGTCTCGATACCATTTCGTCAATATCCTCGACAGTGAACATGACGCGTAGATAACCGAGGGCGTTTACAGGAGCTGTTCGGTGATCTGCTATAGTAGGAGGGGTGAGAAATCGCGAAAGTTCAATTCGGCTGTGGCCATCTGGAGTGACCATCATAGCAATCTCTACGCACTGAGAACCGAGTCCAGTTACGCGACCAGCCCATTCACCTTCGACATTTGCTCGACCTTCGAGATTCAAGCCAATCTCCTCAAAGAAAGAGATTGCGTTATCAAGGGATTCTACAACGATGCTGACATTGTCCATTCGTAGTAATTTGTTTTTTGCCATAGTCTTATCTCCTTATGTATAAAAGTTTATTATTTAATTATCCTCATAATTATACTACTAAGTAGTTACAAATTCCTTTCAGTCAAAAACACCTTGTCACAGTATAGGAAAATGTGACAAGGTGTTTTTTAATATATCATATAGCATCTTGTTAACGAATAGCTTTTTATTTAATAGGAAGGAAGTAGATTAATATGTTTTTTTTATAAGCGTTACTAAACATATCAAATTAGCTCATTTGCACGAAAGGCTCAATTTTCGCCATAAATGATTGATGCAGCGCCTCAACGCCTGTTACTAAATGAAGGCGGTCAATAACGACAGACACTTTAATTTCTGATGTACTTACCATTTTAATATGAATATCTTCTTCTTTTAAAGTAGTGAACATATTTGCAGCGACACCTGGGTTAGATACCATGCCAGATCCTACGATTGATACTTTTGCTAAATGATTTTCATATTCTACTGCTTCATAGTGAAGTGCCTCTTGATTTTGTTCCAATACTTCTAATGTTTCTCTTAAATCATTAGAATGGATGGAGAAGGAGAGATGAACAGTTCCTTCATTTGTAATACTTTGAATGATGATATCTACATTAATATGTGCCGCTGCTAATGTAGAGAAAACTGTTGAAAGCGAGCCTTGTTCTAGTCCTTTAATTGTGACACGTGTAATATTATCCTCAAATGCAATACCTTTAACGATTGATTGTTGTTCCATGTTACATTCTCCTTTTACAATTGTTCCGTTTTCTTGTTCCATA
Organism: Bacillus cereus ATCC 14579; assembly: GCF_000007825.1. NCBI lineage: Bacteria > Bacillati > Bacillota > Bacilli > Caryophanales > Bacillaceae > Bacillus > Bacillus cereus. Next base: position 1,697,941 of record NC_004722.1, read on the forward strand.
CTTGAGCGAACTTCTAAAACTACGTTATGATTTTTAGCAAACTCAACGGCGCGCGGGTGTAATACGCCAGCACCGAGATTAGCAAGCTCTAACATTTCGTCATAAGAAATTTCGTCTAATTTGTAAGCATCTTTTACAACTCGTGGATCCGTCGTATATACGCCTGTAACATCCGTATAAATATCACATTTTTTTGCTTTAAGTGCAGCGGCTAATGCGACAGCAGTTGTATCAGAACCGCCTCGTCCAAGCGTTGTAATTTCAAAATCTTCACTGACTCCTTGGAAACCAGCTACAATAACAATCGTACCTTCAGCAAGATAAGATTGAATACGGTCTGTATGAATGTCAGTAATCCGTGCACTACTATGTACAGATTCTGTCGTGATACCTGCTTGCCACCCTGTTAATGAAATTGCATGATAGCCTTTTGCTTGCAGTGCCATTGTTAATAATGAAATAGTTACTTGTTCTCCTGTAGATAGAAGCATATCCATTTCACGTTTACTTGGATTTTCTGTGATAGCGTTAGCGAGTGCGACAAGTTCATCTGTGCTTTTTCCCATTGCTGAAACGACAGAGACAATGCTATGACCTCGTTCATATTCTTCAATAATTAAATTTGCTACATGTTGAATGCGTTCGACGCTTCCGACAGAAGTGCCACCAAATTTTTGAACAATTGTTTCCATTACAAATTCCTTCTTTCGTCTATTTTTAAGAATAGATTAGGAAATATATCAATCCCAATACTCCTGTAGTTACCAGAAAGACAAACAAAAAACACCATCTCAAATAAGTGAGGATGGTGCTGTTACAGGAAAAGGGAAACAGAAAACGGAGCTAATAAAAAAACCGCCAAAAAAGGAATATCATAAAAAATGATATCTCTTTTTTGTAGATAGCTCTTCATACGTACACGTCTGTACATATGACAGTTCTGTTTCTATTCGAAAACAGCCCCAATTGATAAATGCAGAGAAATTTATCAATTTCGGCAATACTTCCTTTCATCTAAGTTCATAGACATCTCTGTGTCTCCATTAGAATACTCATAAGTATCGCAACCTCTATCTCACGTTTTAGGCGAGAGTGTTTGATTTATGAAGTTGTTGGTAACATTTGTTTTATAATAATTTAAATTTTTCGGGGAATCAAGTGTTTTATATATATTTTAAAAATTCTTTCTTTTTTCTGAGGAAGTTTGTGAAAAATGTAGCAAAATAAATTCATTGCATGTACATTAAACTTATAGTGCATAGGAGGTGGGGAGAATGAAAAGGAAACAGCCTATTTATGTTGCGACAAAAATGAACACGACGATGGAAAAATTATGGGAATATACGCAAGAACCACATATACATACAGTGTGGGATGCTCGCTTTACTGAAATTTCGTATTTAGAGAAAAAAGAAGGAGAACCACAGAAGTTTTTGTATAAAACAAAGATTGGATTTGGGCTTGAAATAGCTGGAGAAGGGGAATCAATAGGTGAAATAAGAAAAGAAACTGGTGAAAGAATTTCTTCTTTAAAATTTTGGACGGATAATACATTATCTCTTATTCAAATAGGACGTGGTTATTGGAAGTATACGCCAAATAAAGAATACATCCATTTTGAGACACAATATGATTATGATACAAGATTTGGTCGTGTAGGGAATGTAATAGATTGCTATATATTTCGGCCGTTATTAGGTTGGGCGACTGCTTGGAGTTTTGATGCTTTAAAATTATGGTTAGAAAAGGGGCTTCATCCTAGGTTACTAATTAGAAGAACAATGACGTATTGGCTCGTATGTTTTTTATTTGCTTTTGTATGGATATATCAAGGGATAGTGCCAAAACTACTGTTTACTCATTTAGAAGAAGTAAAGATGCTTTCTGTATTAATCGGTTCAAATGAAAGTAGTATATGTATACTTAAAATAATTGGGATGTTAGAAATAATTTTCGGCGTCGTATGGCTGTTGCCAATAATAAAACGAAAATTATTTATACTGCATATTATTGTATTACTAGTTTTAACGTTAGCAGCAGGATTTACGAATATTGCAAGCTTTACAGGGCCGTTTAATCCGATTACATTAAATGTTCTTCTAATGGGGTTATCAATTGTCGGTTATATAAATAGTTTCGATTTACCAAGCGCGAAAAATTGCAAGAGGGCGAGAAAGGGATAAGTGTATGGCTAATATGTATGAACGATTATTAGGGGATACCTATAAAAATCTTCATCCTGAATTGCAGAAGCGTTATGCGATTACAGAAGAGAATAGTTTTACAGGGGAAGGAAAAATGGATGAAATTTACGGTGGCTCTTTTTTCGTGAAATTTATATTGAAAATTACATCGAAGTTTCGAATGTTTTTCTCGGAACGAGGAGAGGAAATTCCATTTACGATACAAAACATAGCTGAGCGAGATGAATATGCACGAGAATTAGTAAGGTGGAACCGTACTTTTTATTTCCATAATAAGAAAAGATATTTTAATGCAGTTATGCAATTGGATGAAAACGAAAATGAAATTGTAGATTATTTTGGTGAACCACATTTACTCGTTTCTACACTGCATTTTCATATCGATGAGTTAGGGGCAATGCATATTTCTTCAAAGAAACAATGGTTTTATATGTTTGGAAGAAAAATGCCGTTACCAAAATTTTTGTATGGTGAGGCAAAAATTGTTGAAAGTTATGATGAAACACTACAATGTTTTCGAATTCATGTACAAGTACGAAACCCGTTAATTGGTTCGCTTTTTTCATATAAGGGAACATTTGTGGAAAGGGAATAGACGATATGAAAAATATAATATTTGGGCTTGCTTGCTATGTTGTTTTTCCTAATATATGAGTGGTCGAATATAAATCCTGTTGAAGCAATTATATTATTATCTGTTTTATTATTTATACCAATGTCATTTTGTATTATTGATAAAAGAAAAAGAGATGGATCGCAATTATTATTTTATAAATCCGTATCATTTTTATATCCAATCGCAGCAATTTGTGCAATGCTAGCTTTCGTCACAAATCACTATTTATTTGCGCTAGTTTGGTTTGTATATACAGGAATTGTTGCGTTATTTGGTGTAAGTAGATTGCTAGAAAGAGGATGGAAGCCGTTAGAAGAGATCGCCATAGATAGTGCGTTTATTTATTTGTTTTTAGGTGGTTTTTGGTTTTCTGCTTCAGTAGCAAAACTTTCAATTATGCATTTTAGCTTTGACATTGTTTTACTCACAGCTGCACATTTTCATTATTCGGCGTTTCTATTGCCATTATCAGCTGGTTTAATAGGGAGAAAAAGAGAAAAGAGAAGTAAAGTGTATGATGCTATTATGTTTATCAGCATGATTTCACCTATGACAGTTGCAATAGGAATTACATACTCAAGAATATTTGAATTTTTTGCAGTGTTCCTATATTTATGTGCAATTTATGGGTATGGATTTTACGTTTGGAGAGCAAAATTTAATGCTATCAGTGCAAAGATTCTTCTAATCGTTTCGTCTAGTACACTCATGGTTACAATTATGTTCTCACTTATATATTCATACGGGAATTTGAAGCATGTCTTGACGATTACAATTGCTCAAATGGTTTGGATTCATGGTGTTGTCAACGGAATTGGAGTAGCGTTACCGGCATTTATCGGCTGGGTGATTGAAAAGAGTGTTCCGAATTATAAATACTATGGGAAACCAATGAGTAAGTTAAGAGGAAATGTGGCAATTGGTGAGGCTTATTTATATAGCAACAATTTAGTAGACAGTAAGGAATACAACGGTTTAGTCGATAAAGTAAATGACTTTCATAGTGAGGCATTTGATGTGACGAAGGTTCCTTTAAGTATGATTCATTTTTATGAAAATACAACAGAGTATGAGTTGCAATCAAATATTAAATGGACTCGTTGGTTCCGTCCGTTCGCACTTTGCTATGAGAAAATGAGTAAGCGTGTAGAACAAATACATTTAGGTATGGGCGGCAATTGGGAAACGATGCATGGCTCTATCATTAGTGTAATAGATGAGAAAGATGGAAGAGAGAATGTAAGGGCTTGGATAAGGAAAAATGAAGCAGGTGAATCTATTTTTGTAGCTCTTTATTCAAAGCATACAAATAAGAATGAGACATATATGAATATCGCCTTACCTTTACCTTATTCGAATATGACTGGTATTTTGAGGCTATGTAATGATAATCATGATTTAATCATTACTAGTAAGTTAAGAGAAAATGGCCAGGGAGATGAGGGGATTTATTTACATACTCGGTTCTTAACAATCCGTTTACCGTTAGCAGAGACTTTCATCATTACAGAGGGTAAGGATAAAATGTTAACAGCTCATCATAGCATGTGGCTATTTGGACTTGAATTTTTACATATTCATTATAAGATTGAAAAAATTGCACAGAAGTAAGAAAGGCTTGGATGGGTTTCCAAGCTTTTTTATGTATGAGTAATTGTCATAGAAATTTGTTTATTTAGCTCATTATCCCAAACACGTTGAATTTCAAAAGTGCCTGTTTCAAAAAATAATGGGAATCTTTCTTTAAACCAAGTTTGCATAGGTAGCTTTAGTGCTGTATTGATTGGTATCCATAATAATTCACCCTCAGGAGGATTCAAAAGAAGTTCACCTTCAAATGAGTCTGTCCAATAGTTAAATACCATATATCGAACATTACCTTTCGGATTGACATATTCATCTAATCCTTTAAAAGTTAAATTGGAAACAAGTAATCCAGTTTCTTCTTTTACTTCTCTTATAGCGGCTTGAACGATACTTTCGGGGAAATCTACTTTGCCGCCAGGAGCGATGTAGCCAGGGAAACCTCGATGGCTGGGGCGTTTTATGAGTAAAATTTCATTGTTACGTTGGATCATACACATTGTATAGATCTGATGTTCGATGTTATGTGAATTTGGAGGCATAATGATGTATTCTCCTTTATATTTTTTTGATAATTTTACCATAACATAATTGTTTCTTATATAATTAGAAATGGAATGTTATAAATTTTCAGTTATATATTATAAATTCTATAGTCATTCGAAAAGAGGGGAGAGACATGCAAGGAGAAATACAAAAGGAGAAAAGTTTAGGTTATATTGGAAAATTATTATTACCAGTTAAAGTATCAACGCACTTTAAGTTTTTATGGATTGGACAATTACTCTCGGCCTTAGGTAGTTCGATAACTATGGTCATACTTCCAGTTGTTGTGTATTCATTAACTGGTTCAACAGTTGTAATGGGGATGACGATGGCAATGTACATGCTACCTAATATTCTTGCTTTACCGTTTGCGGGTTTAATTGTAGACCGAATTGATCGGGTTAGGTTAATGTTATTTACGGATATAATCCGCTGTATATTAATGCTATTACTTGCATCGCTTATATTTATGGATTTATTAACAATTACGATTTTATATATTCTCGTTGCCATATACGGACTTATGGAAGGGATATTCCAACCAGCATATTCTGCTGTAAGGGCGAAAGTATTCGTCCCTGAAATTCGTAATGCAGCTAACGCACTCACTCAAATGAGTAATCAAGGTATACGATTAATTGGGCCAGCACTTGGTGGGTTAATCGTATCGGTTGCATCTGCAGGGATAGGTTTCGGACTAGATGCAGCAACGTACTTATTATCATTTTTATGTTTATTATTTTTAAAAGAAATTAAGTTTAAAAAAGTAAAACCCATTGAAAAGAGTAAGCTTAATTACAAACAAGAGTTTATGGAAGGTGTTTTCGTTTTAAAAAGTCATCCGTGGCTGTGGATTACAATTTTAGTTTTTTCTTTTATAAATATTTGTTATGCCGGTATTATCGTCGTATTAATTCCATGGTTATTTAATGTTCATCATCATTTTGAAGCTTACGTGTATGGACTTGGCATGGCCTTTTCTGGTGGTGGGGCTGTAATTGCCGCATTAATATTTGGTGGGAAAGAGCTGTGGCATAAGAGAGGATTACTGGCTTATGGAGGTGTTTTAATGAGTGGCATTGCTTTATTAATTATGCCATTCATTTCTTGGGCACCCGCTTTAATATTCTTAATGGCAATTGAAGGATTTGGCATGATGATATTTGGACTCATTTGGGAAACGAGTTTACAGGAGCTTGTACCAGAAGAAGCATTCGGAAGAGTGGCAAGCCTTGATATGTTGGGTTCTTTTGCTTTATTGCCATTAGGATACGTAGTTGTAGGCTGGTTAGCTACTGTCATAGGTGGCGAGATAACTATTATAACACTAGCTAGTTTAGTAATTTTAACAATTGGAATAGCATTGTCTGTACCGAGTATTCGTCGATTTAATTGATTATATGGGAAAAGAGGGCTAGACCTATATAGAAAATAACTTAGCATATAATCAACTAGTATTAATAAAACATCTTTGTAATGAAAAGCCTTCCATACACATTTGGCACAAAAAAATTAGTATGGAAGCAACAAAAATAGAAATCACAAAAGAAGTGATGGAAGCGATACAAGTAGGTTTCAAAAAAGAAGAATAAGCCCTAAAGAAATTAGGACTTATTCTTCATTAAATACAAATGTTTGTTTCATTTTTTTACCTTCATTTACCGGATGGCCGTTATAAGAGAAATTCTTTTCTTCCCAAGTGATCACAACTTTAAAATTATGACTATTAAAGTCTAATGGGAATACCATGTAGTCAAAGCTTGTATGACTTTTAGAAATGTTTTCATTAGGTGTAGAAGGTTTAAAGGTAGCTTTAGAGGTAGGATTGTTATCAAGTATTTCCACAGATACGTTTGATACATCATGACCGATGTTTTTTACGAGTAAACTATACGTATCAAATACACCTTGTTTCGGCTGGATTGCTTGCTTGTTTGAGTTATGAGATTTATCAATTTCGACATACCATTGTTTAGACTTTGACGCAATCGGTAGTGACTGAAATGTGTAAGCACTAGCTTGCATTGGTAGTGCTAAACATATAAGCGTAAAGAGAGTTAATATTTTTCGTTTCATTTTTTAAGAGCTCCCATTCTTTAATGGATTTACTTGTTATTATCTTCTTTTTACGAGTAAATATACCATATAATGTAAAGTGGGTATTGTGAGTAGTGAATTAATATATTATTCACTACTCTTATAGCTGGCATCATTACGTATGTAGTAAGAAAGAATAAATTTGTTTTTTCTATACTTAGATTGCTACCCTTTTTAAAAGGGCTATTTTTATGTTTTAATAAAAAAAATATACTAAGAGTTCCGTATAAATTATTTATTTTAATGTAGTTAAATGTGCTTGTATATTGTGAAATTAGAGAGGGAAGTTGTGTAGAGATGTTTCTACACAGCTATTTAGGATATGAAAAAATTACCAAAAATATGTTAAAATAACATTGTCATACAACAAGGGGGATTTGTTTTATGGAAAATGGACATCTTGCTAAAGTAGACTTAACGAAAAAAATTGAATCAAAATCTAAGTACAATAAGAAATTAGAAAAATATCAAAGGCGCTTATTAGCATTACAACAAATTTTGAAAGAAGAAAAAATCGCGGTTATGCTTGTTATGGAAGGATGGGATGCGGCTGGTAAAGGTGGGGCAATTAAGCGGGTGACGGAACATCTTGACCCACGTGGGTTCCAAGTAGATCCAATTGGAGCGCCTGCACCTCATGAAAAACGTTACCATTATTTGCAACGTTTCTGGCGCAAAATTCCACAGTACGGGCAAATCACCATTTTTGATCGCTCATGGTACGGTCGTGTGTTAGTTGAGCGTGTTGAAGGATTTGCTACAAAGGAAGAGTGGATGAGAGCATATGATGAGATTAATGATTTTGAAAAACTACTAACAGATGACCATTACATAATAGGGAAGTTCTTCTACCATATAAGTAAAGAGGAACAGTTAAAGAGATTTAAAGATAGAGAGAAAAATCCTTTGAAAAGATGGAAAATTACAGACGAAGATTGGCGTAATCGTGAAAAATGGGATGAATATGTTGAAGCAATGGAAGACATGTTTGAAAAAACAAGTAAGCCAAATGCGAAGTGGCATATTATTGAAAGTAACGATAAATTGTATGCCCGTGTGAAAACGTTAAAAATCATTATTTCATTCATTGAGGATTATTTCTTAGAACATGGTATAGAATTGCCTTCTTATTATTATGAAATGAAAGAGGATATTGAAGTTTTGCAAGATGTAGGTGTTAAAGAGTAAAAAAGAAAATGGTCCTGTGAATTGGTGAAACCAAATTATGGGGCTTTTTTATTTAGAAACATTTTACAATTAACAGAATAAGGTATATAATCAATAATCATATTAACATTGTTAATATGATTATTGATTATATACTATGTGGGGGTTTTACTTTGAAGGGAAGAGATGTTGTTTTAGGTTTATTAATGCAAAAGGAATTGTCTGGTTACGATATTAAAATTGTGTTTGAAGACGTATTTACTCATTTTTTTGATGGAAGTTTTGGAATGATTTATCCAACGTTACGACAATTGGAGAATGAAGGGAAAATAAAAAAAGAGGTTGTCATGCAAGAGGGAAAACCGAATAAGAAAATGTACTTTATTACAGATGAGGGGCGTGAAGAATTTTATCAATACATGCAGACACCTGTAGAGAAGGATGTTTTACGTTCGGATTTTTTAATGAGAATGTATTTTGGTAACTATAGTGATGATGTAACAATAAAAAAATGGATTAAAGATGAAATTGAAAGAAAAGAAGCGTACATTGCAGATCTTCGATTGAAATATGAAAAGTGGAGAGTAGGTATTACTTTCGTCGAAGAAATTTCACTAGATGTAGGTATTGCATCGTATAGTGCACAAGTGGAGACTTTGAAGAAAAAATTAGAAGAGTTAGAGGCGAAAGAAAACAATAAAACAGAAGAATGAAAAACGCGTTCACAATAAATAAAGGGGTATATAAAGATGGAGCAATCAAAGGGTATTAAGATTGTCTTTTTAATGTGTCTAGGTATCTTTCTTTGTATGATTGATACGACAATTATGAATATAGCTTTACCGGCAATACAATCGAGTGTAAATACTTCGTTAGAAAAGATGTCTTGGGTATTAAATGTTTATACAATGACGATTGCAGTACTTGCCATTCCGTTAGGGCGGATAGCTGATATCTTTGGAAAAGCAAAGATGTATATTCTTGGTCTGGTGATTTTTGGTGGTGGATCGGTACTTTGCGCTTTTGCTAATACAGGTGATTTTCTTATTTTTTCTCGTTTTATACAAAGTATTGGGGCAGCGATTTTATTTCCAACAAGTATGGTAATTGGTGTATCAGCTATGCCATTAGCTAAGAGGCATGTTGCGCTTGCAATTTTAGGAGTAACACAAGGATTGTCAGCTGCTATGGGACCAGTAATAGGTGGAATTATTACGCAACATTTAGGATGGAGATGGGTGTTCTTCGTTAATGTTCCGGTTTGTATAATAGGAATCGTGTTATGTTGCATCATGCTACAAATAAAAAATGAAGAACGTATTATCTCAAAAATAGATTGGATAGGACTACTATTAAGTAGCACAGCAATTTTTTCATTTACTCTCATATTAGTAAAAGGTAATACATGGGGATGGCAAAGTAATATTGCTTTGTCTTGTTATGCAATTAGCACTATTTCTCTTATTCTATTTGTTTTAGTAGAACGAAAGATTCATAATCCAATGGTGAATTTAAAGTTATTTCAAGATCGAATGTTTGTCGGAGCGTCTATCGTTGTTATATTAAGTAATTTATTTTTAATTGGAGTTACTGTATTGCTTCCAACGTTCTTGACGAAACTACAAGGTCGAACGGAAATTGAAGCGGCTTTTTTAGTGACACCTATTTCAGCAATGATATTTTTTGTCTCACCAGTTGCAGCAACTTTAATTAAAAAACTCGGAAAAGTAACTATTATTTTGTCAGGATTTCTTATTATGGGGCTTTCCTACTATTGGTTGCAAATGATTGATGTTCATTCAACAAATATAGAAATTATTATTCCATGTATGATATTAGGTGTTGGATATGGTTTAGTAGTGGGGCCAATTACAGTTTTAAGTGCGTCTTCGTTTGAAGGAGAATTGTTAACTGCTTCTCAAAGTGTTGTATCAATGTTACGACAAGTTGGAATTGTATTGGCAGTCGCAATATTTGTCTCTAACTTAACTCACAATTTAACTGTAAATAAAGAAAAAGTATATCGTTATGCAGAAGAAAAGGTGCGTACTATTCATGTGAATAGTACTGAGCAAACTGAAATTTTACAAATGACTAAAGAGAAAATAGAGAATCAAAGTTTAGAGTCGAATATAAATAAGAAACAAAATGCAATGACAATGGGATTAAGTAAAGAGAAAAAGGAAGAATTGATTCGCGACAAGACGGATGAAATATTAAGAAAAGTTCCAGTAGAATATAGAGATGTAAAAAGAGAAGAAGTTATGAGGCAAGTGACAAAAGAAGTTGAAAAACAAGAGGAAAGTATAAAGAAAGAAGTACTCACATTTTCAAATGATGTGAATCATTATGCCAAGAATCAGATGGCTATGAGTTTTACAGATTTATATAAAGCAAGTGTGCCAATTATTTTAATTTGTGCTTTCGTAAGTTTGTTGTTTTGGGAAGGGAAAGCTTTGAGTAAAAAGAGAAAGGGAAGGATAGTAGAAGAAGCGTAAAGGAAAACAGGCTGCTATTAGCCTGTTTTCCTTACGTTAGTATGAAAAATCTGGATTTAATTCTTTAAATTTATGACTATAATGCCTTTTATTATTAAAACCAACAAAATCAATTCCGACACAAGATTCTAAATTTCCGTCTACAATCGTAGAATCCACGAAGCTTAAATGTTTTAATTTTTGTAGTTCTTTAATGAATTGTAGATTTCGTATGTTACCACAACTTGATAAGATGAGAGTTTCTAATTCCGTTAAATAGCGCAAATATTCGTGGTTTTTAAGCTTACTGCAATGGTCGAATTCGATGTGTTTTAAAGTTGAAGCATTGTTTTCAATTTCATCAATATGCTCTAAATTTCTTAAATAATTGAGTTCTAAATGCTTTAATTTAGGTAATGACCTACATCCTTTTAATGAATTAATGTTCCCTTGTGTAATGCTTAGTTTTTCAATTTTTTGTAAAGACATTAATTCTTCAAGGTTCTTTTGTTTCGGTTTGTATTTCCAAATGTATAGTTCTTTTAAGTTAGGACAAGATTCGAAGCCTTTAATGTTTTTATTACACTTTATGTGAAGTTCCTCTAAATTTGTAAAGCTTTCTAGCTCTGTTAAGTTTAGTGGAACTTGTGGTTCTTCTAGTGATAAAGATTTTAAGTTTTTTAATTTATATAGGGCTGAATAATCAGTAATATATATACTACTAATGTGTAAGCTTTCAATTTGCGGGCAGTGTTCAAGAAAATTAATATGGTGCAAACTATACCTAAGATCATTAATGAAAACATCAGTAAAGTTGTTTGTATTAATGAAGTCTACGTATTCATCCAGTCTGTTTTCATGGATTTGTACTGTGCCATCCATAACTAAAAAGTTTTGTGGTTTCTTTTTGATAGATATTTGTAAAGGATTCATGTATTGAAATATTTCTGTCTTGTTTTCTAAAATAGTTTCAACACTTCTTTTGACAGTTGGAACATTGTCTCTTTGTTTGTAAGCTATTAAGGTTGACTTTATTTCTGACGGATCTGCTAATAAAATTTTTGGAGCCATTTCATATAGTACATCTTCATTTGCAGGTATGCAGCTAACCATTGCATCAAGTGCTATTAAACTTAAAGGGTGTCCTTTTGTTAGCCAAGACTTAATTCGTCTCCAAGTTAGTTGTGATACTGCAGCTAATCGCGCCCAATCGTTATGAAATGATACTGCATGTTCCTCTATCCAATCTAATGTTTCTGAGGATTGAAAAGAATGCAGACAAATGAAGGAAGTGGTCGGAAGCTCACTTTTTAATACTGTTTTTAGCCTTTCTATTACTAAAGGAAAGGCTTCTTCAAATGGTAAACAATAAGCTGCAGCGTGAGAAAGAGGTGCAAGTAAATCTTCATCAAATGCCTTCCACAGTTTTCTTATCCAATCTGAGGCGAATTCTCCTAGTACACATATAACAATCTCAAGTAATCTAGTTTTAATTACACCATTCATTGTGTTTGAAAAGCGGTTTATAACAGCATCTAGTACTTCGTTTTGATCGTACCTATTAAGAGCTTCAATTTCTGCTTCTTGAAGAAACCATCTAGTCATGGTGTAATCAAGTAATTCCTCTAAACTAGAGCGAACTTCTTCTAAAGTGGGCACGGGTGTAAGTTTGTGCTCATTCATCTCTAATTTTGGTTGCTTCGCTTTACCATCTTCTTCATAAAAACTATCATGCAAATAATATTTATAAGGTGAGTGAATCATTACAAGGTGGTACCATTCTTTAGGATGTAAAGATAACGAAATAAGACGCTCATGACATTGGTTACATAATTTATAAGGTTGATTTGCTTGATCGGATTCTTCTATTTTATATACTGGATCATGTTTGCAAGCTTCACATAATTCTACTGTTTTTTTCATTGTTTCCTCCTTGCCTATTGTGAATAGTAGTATTTTTAATATAGCATGGGATAAGTCGAGTATGATTAGAAAGTTTTTTAGAATGAAAGGAAGGAATGGAAAATGCCATTGAATATGTAACGTTATACATAGTACATTAACAAGAGGGATTAATTTTAAAAGGAGGATGGGGAATTGCTAGATAAGGCAGGGGCTTTAATAGATAATCATGTGTACACAGAAGAAGAGCAACAAAAACTATACAAACGAACGTTAATAATCGTCAGCATTTCACAAATGTTTGGCGGTGCAGGACTAGCTGCTGGTATTACAGTGGGCGCACTTCTTGCGCAGCAAATGCTTGGAACAGATGCGTTTGCAGGATTACCAACTGCTATGTTTACATTAGGATCGGCATTAGCAGCTTTCATAGTAGGGAAGCTTTCGCAACGATATGGACGCCGGATAGGTCTTGCAACAGGGTTTATAGTGGGTGGATTTGGAGCGATTGGTGTTGTAATGGCAGCTTTAACGAACAGCATTATTCTTTTACTTATTTCTTTACTCATATATGGTGCCGGTACAGCCACGAATCTACAAGCTCGTTATGCAGGTACAGATTTAGCAGATAAGAAGCAGAGAGCAACGGCTGTTAGTATTACGATGGTAATGACGACTTTCGGTGCAGTTGCAGGACCAAATTTAGTAGGGGTAATGGGAAGTTTTGCTCATTCAATTGGAGTTCCTAAACTTGCAGGTCCGTTCATACTATCGGCAGCAGCATTTATACTGGCGGGTCTAGTTCTTTTTGTTATGCTTCGTCCAGATCCTTTGATTATTGCTAACATAATAGAAAGATATAAACAGGAACATACATATAAAGGACAACCAATAACAGAAGAAGCGAAAGAAAATAAACGAGGTATTACAGTTGGAGCAATCGTAATGATACTTACGCAAATAGTGATGGTTGCGATTATGACGATGACCCCAGTTCATATGGGACACCACGGTCACGGTTTAAGTGCAGTAGGACTTGTGATAGGTTTTCATGTAGGTGCAATGTATCTTCCATCTCTCGTTACAGGAATGTTAATTGATAAAATTGGCCGAACTACAATGAGCATAGCTGGTGGAGTGATTTTACTTGCAGCGGGTGTCATAGCTGCGATAGCGCCAAGTGATTCTTTATTATTATTAATCGTTGCTCTGTCTTTACTTGGGCTAGGATGGAACCTCGGATTGATAAGTGGTACAGCACAAATCGTTGATTCCACAACACCGTCTACACGTGCTAAAACACAAGGGAAAATAGATGTTTTTATTGCGCTAGCTGGAGCTTCTGGTGGAGCAATGTCAGGTATGGTAGTAGCGAATTCAAGTTATGCGGCATTGTCATTGGCTGGAGGCGTGTTAGCGTTATTACTTATTCCTGTTGTGATATGGTCTCGAAAAGGGGCAAGAAATTAAATGAAAAAGAGGTTCTAGTTACTGACTAGAGCCTCTTTTTATACACTTAAATTAAATTCCACTCTACAATAAGCCCTAAATGCGTAAGTCCGCCACCAAATCCGTATAGTAAAAGTGTGTCTCCGTTATTTAATTTCCCTTCTTTTATAGCTAAATTTAAAGCGAGTGGAATGGTGACTGAAGAGGTATTCCCCATATATTCCACGCTCGTTAATGTTTTTTGTATTGGAATTTGAGACTTTTCGCAAATAGATTCGATCATTCGTAAGTTAGCGCTGTGGGGTATGAACCAGTCTATATCATCTACTTGCATATTTACGGTATGTAATAAATTTTTTATGCCTTTTGGTACTGTGCGTGTTGCCCATTTATATACTTCTCTTCCATTTTGAACGATTTTTTCATTTGTTTGCAGTGGTGTGCCATTCATAGTAGTAGATAAGTTTGTTCTATATAGATGAATGCCGCCATCACCGTTTGTTCCCATGTGAGCAGCGATAAAGCTTGGGGTGTTTTCATCTCTTTCTAATAAAATAGCTCCAGCACCATCACCGAATAAAATACAGGTCGTTCTATCGGTATAATCAGTAACTTTAGATAATGTCTCTGTCGCTACGACAAGTACTTTTTCATGTGATTCAGAAGTGATTAAGCTATTACCGACGTGTAGTCCATATGTAAAACCAGCACAAGTTGCATTTAAATCAAAAGCTAGTGTATGAGGTATGTTGAAGTATTGTTGTATTTGGCAAGCAACACTAGGGAAAACGTAATCAGCAGTAGTAGTAGCGACAATGATACAGTCGACATCTTCTAAGTTTTTCTTATATGTTGTACATAAATTTTCAATTGCTTTAATGGCTAAGTTTGAGGAGTATTCTTCTTCGCTAGCGATTCTTCTTTCCCTCATTCCTGTTCTTTGTACAATCCATTCATCATTCGTATGGACCATTTTTTCTAAATCGTTATTAGACAATATTTGATCTGGAACATAAGTACCAATTGCAGTAATACGAGATTTAGAATGCATAGGAACATCTCCTAACTTTTATTTTTATAACCTGATACTAATATTAGGTTATAAAAATGTCAATAAAGATTTTTGTTGTATTAAAACAATAATACTTAACTTACTATGAAGGAATTTGGCGAGTGCTGTAAAAATAATATACGAGAAGTTTCTAAAATTGATAATTGCTTTTGTTATTTTTATTGTGAGAAAAACTCGCAAAAAATGACGATTAAAGTAAAAATATAAAGATTTTCTTTCCGTGTGATATAGGTTGTTAAACCTTGTGAAAGCGAATTACTTATGCTACACTTTATGTAACTTAAAATGAACGGAGGGGCTTCCTTTGATCTTAATCAGATTACGTCTCAATACTTTGTGCCAATAATTGAATAGCGCTCAAAGGCTCTGTCTGTGTACAGAGTGAACGGGATTGGTCTGCCTATTTTAAAGGAACCCTTTATTAAGCTTATATGTGAAAAAGAGGGAGGGACGAATATGCCCTCTTTTTGTTTTGCCTTTATAAATAGAATGGGGTTGTATAAGTGAACACTTACTGTGGATACGTATACAATCTTGGGACTTTTTGACTATAAAATAGGATGAAAGCATAGCTTTCTTCTATTTCTTTGGTGAACCCTTATCCGTTTACGAAAACACAGGCAGCGACCTGTGTTTTTTATTTTACGTAATCGAAATGGAGGAATAAATATATGGAAGAAGTATTACAAAGAGCAGTTTTAGTTGGAGTAAATGTAGGTAATGAAGATGATTTTGCATATTCGATGGAAGAGTTAACAAATCTTGCGGAAGCTTGTGATGTAGAGGTAATTGGGCAAGTAACGCAAAATTTACAACGAGTAAATCCATCGCATTATATCGGAAAAGGAAAGATTGAAGAAGTTGCAGCGTATGTACAAGAAATAGATGCGAATATGGTTATCTTTAATGATGAATTATCTCCTTCACAAATTCGAAATTTAGAAGAGGATTTAGATTGTAAGGTAATTGATCGTACCATTTTAATTTTAGATATTTTTGCGCAACGTGCGAAAACGAAAGAAGCACAGCTACAAGTAGAAGTAGCACACCTTCAGTATATGATGCCTCGTTTAATCGGTCTTCGTGAATCGTTAGGGAGACAGAGCGGCGGCGTTGGTACGAAAAATAAAGGTGTCGGTGAAAAGAAGTTAGAGTTAGACCGTCGTAAAATTGAAGAACAAATTTCAGTTTTGAATAAAGATTTAGAAGCGCTCGTTGCCCAGCGTCAAACGCAGCGAAAGCAGCGTAAGAAAAATGAAATACCTGTTGTAGCATTAGTAGGTTATACGAATGCAGGAAAGTCAACGACGATGAATGCAATGCTTGAAATTTATAATGGTACAGAAGAAAAACAAGTATTTGAAAAAGATATGTTATTCGCGACGTTAGAAACATCTGTACGAAATATTGATTTGCCAGATAATAAATCATTTTTATTAACAGATACAGTTGGATTTGTAAGTAAATTACCACATCATCTTGTGAAGGCGTTCCGTTCAACGTTAGAAGAAGTAGCGGAAGCAGACCTACTTATTCACGTTGTAGATTACGCAAATCCAAATTATGAACAATTAATTGATATTACAAATGAAACGTTAAAGAAAATTGGAGTAGAAAATATTCCAACGATCTATGCTTATAATAAATCAGATATGGTAGATGTTGAAATTCCGAAAGTGCAAGAAGATCGCGTTTATTTATCAGCGAAGAAACATGTTGGAATTGAAGAACTTGTAGAAATGATTCGCTCACACATCTATAAAGAATATACGAAGTGTGAAATGTTAATTCCATATGATCAAGGACAGGTAGTTTCGTATTTCAATAATCATGCACACGTTTTATCTACGAGTTACGAAAACGAAGGTACCAAATTACAAATAGAATGTAAGACGAGTGATTACGAGAAGTATAAGCATTTTGCAATTTAATGTAAGAGGCAACCCAGTATGTGATTGGGTTGTCTTTTTTTTTGTACTGTTTTACCGCTGAAAGTTACAAGGATGCAAGCCAATGACGGGAGTTAAGTTATATTTCTGGAAAAAGAAATGAAAGCAGTATAGAATAGAAATGTTTCAAAAGTCAGAATTTATTACACCTACTGTAATAAATATATATTTTGTACAGAAAGGGGAGATTCACATATGCATGCAGTTTCACACAAAAAAACTGTAGAAACACCGACAATATATCGAATTTTATTTGCGATTAGCTTTGGGCATTTTTTAAATGATTCGATGCAAGCAGTTGTGCCGGCGTTGTTTCCTATTTTGGAAAAAACGATGAATTTATCCTATATGCAAGTAGGGTGGATTGCGTTTGCATTAAATATGACGTCATCGATTATGCAACCGGTGTTTGGTATGTATTCAGATAAGAAGCCGTCACCATTTTTATTACCACTCGGCATGTTTTCAAGTATGCTTGGAATGATTGGACTCGCGTTTGCACCAAACTTTATTATTGTTATTATTTCTGTTTTATTTATTGGTTTAGGTTCCGCAGTCTTTCATCCAGAAGGCGCTCGTGTTGCGTATATGGCGGCAGGTGCAAAACGAGGGTTAGCGCAAGCAATTTATCAAGTTGGGGGAAACACGGGGAATTCTCTAGCTCCTATTTTTACAGCGCTAATTTTCGTTCCACTCGGTCAAATTGGTTCATTAGGTTTTACAGCATTTGCAGCAGTAGGAATTGCATTATTAATTTTCGTATCGAATTGGTACAAAAATGAATTAGCAACCGGTGCTGTAAGAAGGAAGAAGAGGGCTGCACTTGAGGCGGAAAATGCAATTGTAAGTACACACATTAAATTCGTTATTATACTTCTTGTTTTTCTTACTTTTGTACGCTCTTGGTACGGTGCTGGTATCGGGAATTTCTATCAATTTTACTTAATAGAGCATTACGGTTTATCTATAAAAAATGCCCAGTATTTCGTATTCGCATTTATGATTGCTGGTGTGTTAGGCACTTTCTTCGGAGGACCGTTAGCAGATCGATTTGGTAAGAAAAATATCATCGTATTTTCAATGTTAGGTTCAGCGCCACTTGCACTGTTATTACCACATGTCTCACTTGTGTGGGTCGTACCGTTATTTTTATGTATCGGTTTTATTAGTTCAAGTAGTTTTAGTGTAATTGTTGTATATGCACAAGAGCTTGTGCCTGGAAAAGTGGGAATGGTGTCAGGATTAATCGTAGGTCTTGCATTTGGACTTGGAGCATTAGGTGCTGTAGTTCTTGGGAAATTAGCAGATATATATAGCCTGCAATTTATTATGCTATTATGTAGTTGTCTACCATTAATTGGACTCACTTCATGGTTACTGCCAAGTGATAAGAAAACGATAGAATAGGGGATGCGCTATGAAATTGTGTGAAAACGTTACGGAATTAATAGGAGATACACCTGTCGTCCGATTATCTAAATTTATTCCAGAAGACGCAGCAGATGTGTATGTGAAACTAGAAATGTTTAATCCATCGCGCAGTGTGAAAGACCGTGCTGCTTATAATTTACTTCACGTTGCAGAAGAAAATGGTCTCATCAAACCAGGAGATACAATTATTGAACCGACAAGCGGGAATACAGGGATTGGTTTAGCGATGAATGCAGCAGCTAAAGGGTATAAAGCGATTTTAATTATGCCAGATAATATGTCAAAAGAGCGTATTAATTTATTGAAAGCATACGGAGCAGAAGTAGTTTTAACACCAGCAGAACAAAGAATGCCAGGAGCAATTGCGAAGGCGTTAGAACTGCAAAAACAAATACCGAATAGTTTTATCCCGCAACAATTTGAAAATCCAGCTAATCCGAATATTCACCGTTATACGACTGCACTTGAAATTTACGAACAAATGGATGGAGAGCTTGATGCTTTTGTTGCAACGGCAGGAACAGGCGGAACGATTACAGGGACTGGTGAAACGTTAAAAGAGAAATTGCCAAACTTATATATTGCAGTAGTGGAACCGAAAGGATCTCCCGTTTTATCCGGTGGTGTACCAGGTCCTCATAAACTAGTAGGAACAAGCCCAGGATTTATTCCGAAAAACTTAAATACAGAAGTGTATAACGAAATTATTCAAATTGCAGATGAAGAGGCTTTAACGACAATGAGAAACTTAGCTAGACAAGAAGGATTATTAGTTGGGCCATCTTCTGGAGCATCTGTTTACGCTGCAATCATGATAGCGAAACGCCTAGGCGTTGGTAAAAAAGTTTTATGTATTGCGCCTGATACAGGTGAACGTTATTTAAGCATGGGGTTATTTGAATAAAAAGGATAGAAACACCTTAATAGTGAATAGCTGCTATTAAGGTGTTTGTTTTATGGAATGAAGAGGGGGAGAAGAACAATGAAACTATTAAAACCAATCCATGAATATAGTGAGCATATTACGGCGTATAGACAAGCGTTTTTACACTCAGGGGAACAACCACATGGAAGTAGTTCTTTACAAAACTTTGATTCTCTTGATGAATGGTTTGAAAAAGTGAGTAAACAAGAACTAGGAGAAAATTTACTAGCTAATCGAGTGCCATCTAGTCAGTTTTTAAGTTTTGAAAAAGGGGAACTTATAGGTTTTGTGAATATTAGACATAGATTAAATCCAGAATTATTACGGGAAAGCGGTCATATTGGATATAGTGTCCATCCGAATAAACGTCGCCACGGTTACGCTACGAAACAACTACAACTTGCATTAGCTGAAGCGCAAAAATTAGGATTGCAGAAAGTATTAATAACTTGCGATAAATCCAATATCGGTTCTGCTAAAACGATTCAAAAGGTTGGAGGTGTGTTAGAAAATGAAGTAGTTTCTTCTCGTACTGGTGAAGTTATTCAGCGCTATTGGATACAAATATGATTAAGTAGGAATTTGAAAAGGTAATGCAAGCTGTAATATCGAAATAGATAAATGAAATATAGGGGATTACTGCAATTTTAGGGGGAAATGAAATGGGATTAAAAGAGAAAGCGATAGAGATGTCAGAGATTTATAGGAAAAATCCGAAAGTAGAAGCTATTATTTTAGCGGGTTCAGTAGCTAGAAAGCTTGAAGATGAACATTCAGATATAGAATTACATATTTTATGGTCAACACCGCCAGAAGATGAGGATCGTAGGGCCCCTATTCATCATATTGATGGGACAATATTATCGTATCATCCGTATGAGGAAGAAGAATGGTCGGAAACGTATTTAACGAAAGAGGGAATTAAATTAGAGATTAGTAACTTTTTAACAGAGACAGTAGAGAAAGTGATTTCGGATGTGGTGGATCAATATGATATAAGTTATGAAAAACAATGTATTGTATCATCCATTCATGATGGTGTTAGTTTGTATGGAGAAGGGAAAGTGAATGAATTAAAAGAAAAAGTAGCGGCATATTCAGATGAACTAGCAAAACGGATGATTTCAGAAAATCTATGGTTAAGTAATCGTTGGCACAATCGAAAGGCGCTTTTAAAACGGAAAGATTGGCTTATGCTTTATGACGTTATTTGCGAAGTACAAAGGAACATATTCGGTGTTTTATTTGGTTTGAATAAAATGTACGTACATCATCCAGCGTTTAAATGGATGCCTAATAATGTGGAACGAATGGCTATTAAACCTGAAAAATTATATGAACGTATGGCGGACACATTAATAGGGAATCCAGAAAAAAGTGTGCAGGAGTTAGAGTTGCTAATAGAAGAAGTGTTGCAACAAGTTCATACATACGCACCAGGAGTAAATGTGGATGAGCAAGAAAAATCTATTTTTTATTTTGTGAAATAGAAAATAGTAATAAGGGGGAAGTTATGGGGTTTTTTAATAGGTTTTTTAAAAAAGTTGAAAAAGTAAATGAGCAAGAAGCTACTCTTCATGAATTAAGTGAAGAATTGTATGTTGAATCACCGGTAGAGGAAGCGACTAGTTACTGGGTATCAATGGCACAAAATATAATTGTTAATGCTGTAAAAGCGGCTGACAATGATGTGGAACGTGCCTTCGTGTTATTGAATTTGAAGAAAGGTGAGGCTTCATTTGATATTTTTTATCAAATAAATGGGCAATTGTATTTCTGGGATCAGCTAGAAAATGAGACGATAAGAAATAGAATTCAGAACGAGTTGTTACCGCAAGCTCCAGAAGTTTCAAATGCAGTAAATGAGCAATTTCGTGGAGCTGATCACCCTATAATTTCGTTCGCACAATTGCAGTTTGAATGGGAAACGAAAGCCTGGTTCTCACATATAATTTGGGAAGATAGCCTTGCTGCTCAATTGCCCAAAAATCAAATTCTAAATGAATGGTTTCGTGTAATTAAAGAAGAAACGAAAAATAGACCATTGGATAGTGATGCGAAATTTTCTTGGTATCCATCAAACTCTTAAAAAATGAATACAGAGAGACAGGTTATGTTTCTAGATGATTTGTATTATTGAATAAGTATCAATAATACGTAATTCTTTTTCTATTGCCTGTTAGAATTCGTTATGTACTAAGCTACTTGTTTTCTAAACTAAAACTTATATTTCGAATTTTTAAATAGATTGTAATACATAAAAATTCGAAATATAAGTTGACACTATTTTTAATGTGTGATAAAAATGATAGTAATCAATTCGGAAAATAATATTTGGGCAATGAAAGGGTATAGTAGTGAATATCTCCCTATTTCAGAGAGCTGATGGTTGGTGTGAATCAGTATATAGATTATTCATGAAGTTCGTCCTGGAGCATCTTTCATAAATCTCATATTTTGAGGAAATGAAAGACGGTAGTTTATACCGTTATCAAATAAAGTGGTGAAGATTTTTTCACAACTAGGGTGGTACCGCGATATTTATCGTCCCTACGTATTTACGTAGGGACGTTTTTTATTTAGGTCCTAACTTTGGTGTGGCTTCATAACTAGGGTGGTACCGCGATATTTTATCGTCCCTACGTTTTTGCGTAGGGGCGTTTTTATTTAGGTGGTTTCTTAGTGTTCTTCACAACTAGGGTGGTACCGCGATAATTTTGTCGTCCCTACGTATTTACGTAGGGGCGTTTTTTTATTATTAGGGAGGAAGTGAACGTATTAGAAAAGAGTATTGATAGAACAATATAAATACCGAATTGTAACAAAGAAAAAGAGATAGAGAGGAGATTAACAAATGAATTCACAGCAATGGACATCGAAATTAGGTTTCGTATTAGCTGCAGCAGGTTCGGCAATTGGTCTTGGGGCGATTTGGAAATTCCCATATATGGCCGGCATTGGAGGAGGCGGAGCGTTCTTCCTAATTTTCATCGGTTTCACATTATTAATTGGTTTACCGCTATTATTAGCTGAATTTGTTATTGGAAGAAGTACACAAAAAGAGGCTGTCGATGCATATAGAGAGATTGCTCCTAAAACGTTATGGCCTTGGTTAGGTAAATTAGGAATTGTAACATGTTTCATATTACTTTCTTTCTACAGTGTTGTAGGAGGCTGGATTTTATTATATTTATGGAATGCAATTACAGGTAGACTATGGGAAGGAAATGGAGCATACGAAGCTACGTTTGGTGAAATCATTTCCAATCCATATTTAGCAGTTGGATCACAGCTATTATTCATCCTTATTACTATTTTCATCGTAAGTAAAGGTGTACAAAATGGTGTTGAAAAAGTAAATAAATATTTCATGCCAGCACTATTCGTTTTATTCTTTGTATTAATCGTTCGTGCACTTACGTTAGATGGTGCTGGAGAAGGCGTTCGTTTCTTCTTACAACCTGATTTCTCACATGTAACATCAGAAGTTATTTTATACGCAATGGGGCAATCGTTCTTCTCATTATCTGTTGGGGTAGCCGTTATGGTAACGTATAGCTCATACTTACCGAAAGAAGAAAGCTTACCACGTTCAGCATTTTCTATCGTAGCCTTAACTCTTGTTATTACATTACTTGCAGGACTTGCAATTTTCCCAGTTGTGTTCGCATTTGGGATGGAACCATCTCAAGGACCAGGACTATTATTTATCGTATTGCCAGCTATTTTCAGTAAAATGGCATTCGGAAAATTATTCTTCATCGTTTTCTTATTACTATTCTTCTTCGCTACGATTACATCAGCAATTTCGATGTTAGAAATTAGTGTTGCATCGTTAACATCAAAAGGTAAAGGGAAACGTGAAAAAATGGCCTTAATCGTAGGGTTATTAATCTTCGTTGTTGGGGTACCATCAGCATTATCATTCGGTATATTAAGTGATCTGAAGATTTTCGGGAAGACAGTCTTTGATTTAGCGGACTATGCAGTAAGTAACGTATTAATGCCACTTGGTGTATTATTAGTTTCTATCTTTGTTCCTTTAAAAATGAAGAAAGATGTATTAATGAAAGAGCTAGGTGTAAGTAAAAATAAAGGTTATAAACTATTCGTATTATGGTTATTCTTACTTCGTTATATCGCACCAATTGCGATTATTATCGTATTCTTAAATGTACTTGGCATTATATAAAAAGAAAGGTAGCGTATCATACAAAGATACGCTACCTTTTTATTTTGCTCTTTTTTGCAATTCATTTACTGTTACGAACTGATAGCCCTTCTTAGATAAAGAATCTAAAATACCTTCAATCGTTTGTAAATTTTCATTAGACTCATCATACATAGAGTGCAGTAAAATGATAGAACCTGGTTTTACATTTTTATTAACGTATTTAATTTTATCAGCCGCAGATTTATAAAAAGTATCGGGCTCAAGATCCCATGTGATTGTTTCGATATTGTTTTTATTTAAATAATATGGCAGCCCTATTAACTTCTTACCGTTAGGGGGCCTAAAATCAATTTCGTCTGTAAATCCTGTTTGGCGGATTAATGAATTCGTTTTTTCTATTTCATCTTTAATAAAAGAAGGTGTTTTGAAAACCATTCTATTATGAGAATATGTATGGTTTCCAAGTTGGTGTCCAGATTGCGCGATAGCTTCTCCTAACGATAAATTTTGCTCTAATTCATTTCCAATTAAAAAGAAAGTAGCTTTAGCGTTGTATTTATCTAGTAGCGGTAATATTTGTTTTACATTGTTAGTAGGGCCATCATCAAAAGTTAAAGCAATCACTTTTTCATTTGTTTCTACGCGTTGTGTTAAATCTCCAAATAATTGAAAGCTTCTTGCGTTCATCAATTTGTATGTTCCGAATAATGCCGTGATAATAAAGAATAGTGTAACGATTGTAATGATAATTTTTTTCTTCATAATGTAACCTCACAATGATTTTTAATTCAGTTAAAAAGTATTATATCAAACTAAGTAATTTCGTGCTTTAAGAAGGGTGTGGATGCAAGGAGAAGGAATTTATCATATAATAAAATGCAAAAGGTATATTAGGAGGTGTTTATATGGCGATTATAATTCAATTGCCAGACACTGCAACGTCTCATGCAAAGCCAAGTATGGAAATGGCGATACTTTGCGTGAGGTAGACAAGTAATATACAATCGCCTATATGAGCTCGTATCATTTTTTATATTTGGCTTTGCACCTTATTGAAATGAACCATAAAAAATAAGGGGCGAGCAGAAATGAAATACGTAAAAGCTAATGCTGTTTTACCAGAGAGTTTAATTACTGAAATTCAAAAGTATATACAAGGTGAAACAATTTACATTCCGAAACAAGAAACGAAACATTATAAATGGGGTACACGATCTGGCGGAAGAAAACAACTAGATGAAAGAAATAAAGCAATTAAAGAAGCGTTTAAAAGTGGGATTGCTATTCATCAACTTGCAGAAGAATATTTTCTTTCTGGGGAAACGATTAAAAAGATTGTGTATTCTAAATAAGAGGAAAAGAGTCTGATTCATATATTACTTTGAATCAGACTCTTTTTGTTTTATGTGTATTGGATATATGAGGTGTGAACGGGCATGATAATAGAAAAAATGTGCCGTTTTTTTACTAAATGGTATACAGAGCACTTGAAAAGTAGAAAGGTGAACATATATGAATCATATTGGACAAATAACGATAGAGCTTTTAGTTGGTTTTTTTGTTCTATTAATTGCTACAAAAATATTAGGGAAAACACAAATATCTCAGCTAACGCCATTTGATTTTATTTCTGCAATCGTCCTAGGTGAGCTCGTTGGAAATTCAATATATGATCCTAAAATTAAAGTATGGTCTATTTTATATTCAGTATTTGTTTGGGTAATTTTAATTTATACTATAGAAGTGATAACACAAAAAGTAAGAGGAACAAGAAGGTTTTTTGAAGGGTATCCTTCAATTATTATTCGTAACGGAAAGATTGATCGTGAACAATTAAGCGTAAATCATTTGGATATAAACCAATTACAACAAATGCTTAGGCAACAAAAAGATATATTTTCAATCCGAGAAGTTGAATATATGATATTGGAACCGAACGGAAACATAAGCGTTCTGAAAAAAAGTAAATACGAATCTCCTACTATAAATGATTTAAGTTTAAAACATAAGCCTGTATACTTACCAATTTCATTAATTAGTGATGGAAAAGTAGTTAAGGATAATTTGAGGGAAGCGGGATTTGATGAAGGATGGCTTTATAAACAAATAAAGCAAAAAGGAATTACTAAATTTGAAGACGTATTATATGCGGAATGGAAAACAGATGATGGCTTCTTTTGTCAGGAAATGCAGCGGTAGAGAATAAGTGATATATGTAATGTTTGTTTCTAAGTTATCTTTTACATATCAAAAAATGTAATCATTGTATACAATAAAACTAGATCAACAATTTGTATGGAGTGATAAAGATGGAAGCGTTTATTAGAAGTGATCAATATAATTTTATAAAATCACAAGCTTATATTTTAGCAAACGGGCATGCAACGGCAAATGATAGAGGTGTAATTCAAGCGTTAAAATCGCTTGCTATTGAAAAGATAATACATGTATTTGAGAATTTAACGGATGAACAGAAAGAGTTAATTGATACGGTATTAACAGTTCAAAATAGAGAAGATGCAGAATCATTTTTAATGAAAATAAATCCGTATGTAATTCCGTTTCAAGAAGTTACAGCACAAACATTAAAAAAATTATTTCCTAAAGCGAAAAAGTTAAAACTTCCTGATATGGAAGAAATGGATATGAAAGAAATATCTTATTTAAGCTGGATTGATAAGGGGTCAAGCAGGAAATTTATTATAGCGAAAAATGATAAAAATAAATTTGTTGGTCTGCAAGGAACGTTCCAAAGTTTAAATAAAAAAAGCATTTGTTCGTTATGTCATGGACATGAAGAAGTAGGAATGTTTTTAGTTGAAATTAAAGGCGATGTACCAGGAACTTTCGTTAAAAAGGGAAACTACATTTGCAAAGATGGTGTAGCTTGCAATCAGAATATGAAGTCACTTGATAAATTACATGATTTTATTGAGCGATTGAAGAAATAACGAGAAAACCTCTAGTATTTAAACTGGAGGTTTTTATTTTTTGAAGAAGTAAAATAAGCTTTCTTTGTAAATGTAGATTTATAATGAAATTTGATAAAAATATCTATTATGATACAGTTGCTTATATGCAAGGAGGTAAAACATGGATTACCTTTTATCGAAAGAAAAAGTGAAGCGATGGCCCAAAGATATGATAGCGGCGGGGCGTTGTCATACAGTTGGCCTGAAATCGGATGGCACGGTAGTAGCGGTGGGCCGGAATAAAGAAGGGGAATGTAATGTAAGTGGCTGGCGAGATATTGAAGCAGTCGCAGTGGGCAATGTTCATATGGCAACGAACACGGGTAATGCTCATACAATCGGTCTTACATGTGACAGTACTGCGGTAGCACTGGGTTGGAATAAGCATGAACAATGTGATGTAAACGATTGGCATAATATTGTAGCGGTTGCGGCAGGGTGGCGTCGTACTATTGGCCTGAAATCGGATGGCACGGTAGTAGCGGTGGGCCGAAATAAAGAAGGAGAATGCAATGTAAGCAGTTGGCAAGGTATTGTGGCAGTCACAGCGGGTGACTGGCATACAGTCGGTCTTAAATTGGACGGCACATTGACGACTGTGGGGAATAATCGATATGGTCAATGCAATGTAAGTAGCTGGCGAGGTATTGTAGCGGTCAAGGCTGGGTATCTTCATACTGTTGGTCTTAAACGAGACGGTACGGTGACAGCAGTGGGAAATGATAAACATAACCAGTGTGATGTAAGTGGCTGGCGAGATATTGTAGCAATAGCGGCTGGTACGAATCATACAATCGGACTTAAATCAAACGGTACCGTGGTCGCAGTGGGTTGGAATGAGTATGGCCAATGTAACGTAAGTGATTGGAGAGATATTGTAGCGATAGCGGCTGGTTGTGCACATACAGTCGGACTAAAATCAGACGGCACGGTGATCGCGGTAGGTAATAATGAATTTGGCCAATGCGATGTAGGTAGCTGGCGCGACATTCGGTTACCTGGCAAATAGTCAATTTACAATAAATCATTAGTAATATTATTCTATTTTAGGAGTAATTATGGAATAGGATATGTAGAAAATAATTAAACTTAAATCTGCTGAATAAGAATCTCTTTTGAAAAGGGATTCTTATTATTTTTCATAAAATGAGGGTGTAAATGGAATTTTTGAACAAATTTTATTTCAAAATTACAGTAGAAGATATAAATTAAAAAGTATAGAGGAGATAAAGGAATGCTTAAAAGGTTTTTACTTTCTTTACCGGATGTTTTACTTATATGTATCGTTCTCTACATAATGTACA
The DNA here is from genome assembly GCF_000007825.1 of Bacillus cereus ATCC 14579. NCBI lineage: Bacteria > Bacillati > Bacillota > Bacilli > Caryophanales > Bacillaceae > Bacillus > Bacillus cereus. The sequence goes on from NC_004722.1 coordinate 1,725,810, forward strand.
CAAATTCTTTTAGTTTTGGACAGATGCTAGTAATTTCCATTGCAATCGGAATTATTGGTGGTCTTGCTATTAGAATTTGTAAGGATGTATTCACGTATATAAGATGGACAATTAAACAAAGAAAAAATTGAATATGTTTAATAGTTATTAGGAGGGAATGAAATGACTAAGAAAAAGAATAGAGTGAAAAACGAGATAGTACTTTGGTCACTAACAGCAATTGTTCTGTTAATTGTATGGTACTTTTATCAAAAATAAAAACGCAACGTACTAAAAAAGCACGATGCGTTTTTATTATTTTTTTTGCCAATTTTCTTTTATAAAGTCTTCACGCCCAGATTCTTTTTGCTCAGTAGCATATTTCTCTGGATTCTTTTTATAGAAATGTTGGTGGTATTCCTCTGCTTCGTAAAAAGGTGCAGCAGGACGAATTTCAGTCACGATTGGATCTTTAAACATACCGCTTTCTGCAAGAGCTTGTTTTGATTTTTCAGCAAGCCCTTTTTGTGTTTCGTTATGATAAAAAATAGCGGTACGATAAGATGGACCACGGTCAAAAAATTGTCCGCCATCATCAGTTGGATCGATTTGTGGCCAATATAAGTCTAGTAATTTCTGATAAGGAAAAATAGAAGGATCGAATGTAATTTGAACAACTTCTAAATGTCCAGATGTTCCAGCTTTTACTTGTTCATATGTTGGGTTTTCTACATGACCTCCTGCATAGCCAGAAAGTACTTTATGAATACCAGGAAGTTCATCAAATGGTTTTACCATGCACCAAAAGCAACCGCCTGCGAAGGTTGCGAGTTCGTATGTTTTTTCGGACATTGCTGTAATCCTCCTAAATGTATATGTTTTATATAGTATTATATAAATTGTTTTATTGCGCAATAAAAAAGATTTGAAAATATATGTTTTTTACAAACAAGATCCTCCGCTCACATCAATTAATTGTCCAGTAACCCAGCGGCTGTCTGGAGAAGCAAGGAATGCAGCAGTATCGGCAATGTCTTCTACTTCACCTAAGCGATTGAAAGCGGAAATAGTAGTAGCGTACTGCTTCATCATCGGGTCGCTCAAGAGTTCTGCATTCATATCTGTTTTAATAAATCCTGGAAGTATTGCATTCACCGTTATTCCTCGTGCTCCAAGCTGTTTTGCTAGCGTAAAAGTCATTGTATTAATAGCGCCTTTCGTCATACTATATGCAACAAAATCAGGTAAAGAAATGCGGGTGGCAGCGGATGAAATATTAATAATTCGACTATTGTCACGAAAACGTGGTAGTGCTAGTTGAATGATAAAAAATGAAGCTTTTGCATTTACTGAAACCATTCTATCAAAAAACTGTTCAATCGTTTCTTCAATAAAAACACCAAAACCAATGCCAGCATTGTTTATTAAAATATACAAATTGTGTTTCACCAGTGCGCTTTTGTAATTCAGTATCTAAAGCGTTATAAAGGTTTTCTACACCGTGTAAGGATTCTAGATTTGCGCCGATAGAAAAAGCTTGGCCACCATCTGATCGAATTTCATGAACAGTTTCTTCAGCGTCATCTTTTCGACTACCGTAATGAACAGCAACCAATGCACCGTCATTTGCTAAACGTTTAGCGATCGCTCGTCCAATTCCTCGGCTTGCTCCTGTAACTAACGCTACTTTCCCTTTTAACATAGTTTCCTCATCTCCTCATAAACTTTATAAGTTTTTCTTTATGTAGTAATGCAAACATACTTAAGTAATATATGAGTGTATGTAAGTAATGCATTCCAATTTTGATTTGAGAAAAAATAAATAGAATGAATTTTGATTTTTTTGAAAAAAACATATTGACAACGAAAAGAACAACGTCCTATAATACGTGTAACAAATAAAAGTTAATTAAGAATTTTCTAACTTTATATGTTGTATATGCAAAGAAGAGGAAAGTAGATGATTATGATCGTTTCAGAGAGCTACTCCAAGGCTGTGAGGGTAGTAACAATCGAATCATTGAAGATCACCTCGGAGCATCGCTTGCGAAAGGGAAACTGAGTAGAGGGCGGCGGCATCGTCTCCGGTAAAAGGACGGAGGTCTGATTGGACCTACAAAGCTTATATTTCGTGAGAAGTATAAGGAAGCTGAGTGGTAACGCGAAACTCTCGCCTCAGCAATCAAAGCTACTAAATTGTAGTAGTTGATTGCTGAGGCGAGAGTTTTTATTTTTAAAAATAGAAGAAGAGAATGCGTAGAAGAGGAGAGTAAATGATAAAGATTGTTTCAGAGAGCTGCCCCGAGGCTGTGAGGGTGGTAACAATTCACTCATTGAAAATCACCTTGGAGCACTACTTTTGAAAACTAGTAAAAAGTAGCGGGGTTGTTCCCGATAGAAAAACAAAAGTCTAATTGGACTTGCAGAGCTTATATTTCGTGAGAAGTATAAGGAAGCTGAGTGGTACCACGATTCCCTCGTCTCAGCAATGGATTGCTACAAGTATGTAAGTAATCGATTGTTGAGACGAGTATATTTTTAAGGTTTATATACTGAATATTCTGTTAAAAATACTCATCTCAGCAATCGATGTAGAAATAGATTGCAAAAAATAGAGAAAAAAAGAGGAGCGATGTGAGATGGGAAACCAGTACATTTACATGAATGGGGAATTTGTAGAAAAAGAAAAGGCAGTTGTTTCAGTATATGATCACGGTTTTTTATACGGAGACGGTGTATTTGAAGGGATTCGTAGTTACGGAGGAAATGTATTTTGTTTAAAAGAACATGTGAAACGATTGTATGAATCAGCGAAATCTATTTTACTAACAATTCCAATGACGGTAGAAGAAATGGAAGAAGCAGTTTTACATACACTCCAAAAAAACGAATATACTGATGCTTACATTCGCTTAATTGTCTCAAGAGGAAAAGGTGACTTAGGGCTCGATCCGAGAAGTTGTGTGAAGCCGAGCGTAATTATCATTGCAGAACAATTAAAGTTATTCCCACAAGAATTTTATGATAATGGGCTAAGCGTTGTATCTGTTGCATCAAGACGTAATACGCCAGATGCGTTAGATCCACGTATTAAGTCAATGAATTATTTAAATAACGTACTTGTAAAAATTGAAGCAGCACAAGCAGGGGTGTTAGAGGCTCTTATGTTAAATCAACAAGGATATGTTTGTGAAGGTTCTGGTGATAATGTTTTCGTTGTGAAAGATGGAAAAGTATTAACCCCGCCATCCTATTTAGGAGCATTAGAAGGTATTACGAGAAATAGTGTTATCGAGCTATGTGAGCGACTGAGTATTCCGTGTGAGGAAAGACCGTTCACTCGCCATGATGTATATGTAGCGGATGAAGTATTTTTAACAGGAACAGCAGCGGAGTTAATTCCAGTTGTAAAAGTTGATTCCAGAGAAATTGGAGATGGGAAACCAGGAAGTGTAACGAAACAATTGACCGAAGAATTTAAAAAATTAACGAGAGAAAGAGGAGTACGTGTTCCCAGGCTGACGGAAAGCTTAGCATAAATAAGGAGAGGAGTTAATGGAAATGAAGCAGCAGTATACAGCGTATGAGAAGTTACAGTATGAAGAAATGACAGGCGCTGGGCACGTGATTCAATGTTTGAAGAAATTGGGTGTAACGACCGTTTTCGGCTATCCAGGCGGAGCGATTTTACCAGTATACGATGCGTTATACGAAAGTGGTTTGAAACATGTTTTAACTCGTCATGAGCAAGCTGCCATTCATGCGGCTGAAGGATATGCGAGAGCTTCTGGAAAGGTCGGGGTAGTCTTTGCTACCTCTGGCCCAGGGGCGACAAATTTAGTTACGGGCTTAGCAGACGCTTATATGGATTCGATTCCTTTAGTTGTCATTACCGGGCAAGTTGCAACGCCTTTAATTGGTAAAGATGGATTTCAAGAAGCGGATGTTGTCGGAATTACAGTACCTGTTACGAAGCATAATTACCAGGTTCGTGATGTGAATCATGTATCACGAATTGTGCAAGAAGCTTTTTACATCGCCAAAAGCGGGCGCCCGGGACCAGTATTAATTGATATTCCAAAAGATGTTCAAAATGCAAAAGTCACCAGTTTCTTTAATGAAGAAGTTGATATTCCGGGGTACAAACCAGAATTTGTACCAGACAGCATGAAACTTAGAGAGGTGGCTAAAGCAATTTCAAAATCTAAGCGTCCACTTCTTTATATTGGAGGAGGTGTCATTCATTCAGGTGGATCCGATGAACTCTTCGAATTCGCAAGGGAGAACCGTATTCCAGTCGTTTCAACTTTAATGGGACTTGGTGCATATCCACCGGATGATTCATTGTTTCTAGGGATGCTTGGTATGCATGGGACATACGCTGCTAATATGGCGGTAACAGAATGTGATTTACTACTTGCATTAGGTGTTCGCTTCGATGATCGTGTAACAGGAAAATTAGAACTTTTTTCTCCAAACTCGAAAAAAGTACATATTGATATTGATTCTTCTGAGTTTCATAAAAATGTAACTGTAGAACATCCGATTGTTGGTGATGTAAAAAAAGCGTTACACATGCTGTTACATATGTCTATTTATACACAAACAGACGAATGGCTTCAGAAAGTAAAGACATGGAAAGAAGAATATCCACTTTCTTATAAGCAAAAAGAATCTGAGTTAAAACCACAGCATGTGATCAACTTAGTAAGTGAATTAACGAATGGTGAAGCGATTGTCACAACAGAAGTAGGTCAGCATCAAATGTGGGCTGCTCACTTCTATAAAGCAAGAAAACCTCGGACGTTCCTTACCTCTGGAGGATTAGGAACGATGGGGTTTGGTTTTCCAGCAGCAATTGGTGCTCAGCTAGCTAAAAAAGAAGAACTTGTCATTTGTATTGCAGGTGACGCTTCTTTTCAAATGAACATTCAAGAACTACAAACAATTGCTGAAAATAACATCCCTGTAAAAGTATTTATCATAAATAACAAATTTTTAGGGATGGTAAGGCAATGGCAAGAAATGTTTTATGAAAATCGTTTATCAGAATCAAAAATTGGATCACCAGATTTTGTGAAAGTAGCAGAAGCTTATGGAGTAAAGGGATTAAGAGCAACAAATTCAACCGAGGCAAAACAAGTGATGTTAGAAGCATTTGCTTATGAAGGTCCTGTTGTAGTTGATTTTTGTGTAGAAGAAGGTGAAAACGTATTTCCGATGGTTCCGCCAAACAAAGGGAATAACGAAATGATTATGAAGAGGTGGGAAGAATGAGTCATACTTTTTCACTCGTTATTCATAACGAGCCAAGCGTCTTATTACGTATAAGTGGGATTTTTGCTCGGCGTGGTTATTATATTTCTTCTTTACATTTAAAAGAAAGAGATACTAGTGGTGTTTCTGAAATGAAACTCACAGCAGTTTGTACTGAAAATGAAGCGACATTACTTGTTAGTCAGTTGAAAAAATTAATTGATGTTCTGCAAGTAAATAAATTATAAGGAGTGTATGGAATATGAAAACATATTATGAAAAAGATGCAAATGTAGAGTTATTACAAGGAAAAACTGTTGCAGTAGTTGGTTATGGATCACAAGGTCATGCGCAAGCACAAAATTTACGTGATTCTGGTGTAGAGGTTGTAGTTGGTGTTCGTCCTGGTAAGTCGTATGAAGTAGCGAAAGCGGATGGATTTGAAGTAATGTCTGTTTCAGAAGCGGTTCGAACCGCACAAGTTGTACAAATGTTATTGCCAGATGAACAGCAAGCTCATGTGTATAAAGCAGAGGTAGAAGAGAATCTTCGTGAAGGACAAATGTTACTTTTCTCACATGGATTTAACATTCACTTCGGACAAATTAATCCGCCAAGTTACGTAGATGTAGCGATGGTCGCGCCAAAAAGTCCAGGTCATCTCGTTCGCCGTGTATTTCAAGAAGGAAATGGTGTTCCAGCATTAGTCGCAGTGCATCAAGATGCGACGGGAACAGCGCTACATGTAGCACTGGCGTATGCAAAAGGTGTAGGGTGTACACGTGCGGGGGTAATTGAAACGACATTCCAAGAAGAAACCGAAACGGATTTATTCGGTGAGCAAGCTGTACTTTGCGGCGGGGTAACTGCACTTGTGAAGGCCGGGTTCGAAACGTTAACGGAAGGTGGATATCGTCCTGAAATTGCATACTTTGAATGTTTGCATGAATTAAAGCTAATTGTCGACTTAATGTACGAAGGTGGATTAACGACTATGCGCCATTCTATTTCAGATACGGCAGAGTTTGGAGATTATGTAACAGGATCGAGAATTGTTACAGATGAAACGAAGAAGGAAATGAAGCGTGTTCTGACAGAAATTCAGCAAGGTGAATTTGCGAAGAAATGGATTTTAGAAAATCAAGCAGGGCGTCCGACGTATAACGCAATGAAAAAAGCAGAACAAAATCATCAATTAGAAAAAGTGGGAGCAGAGCTTCGTGAAATGATGAGCTGGATTCATGCACCGAAAGAATTAGTAAAGAAATAGAGTAAGAGAGTATAAATGAAAAATATGTAAGAGGGGATTTGACAAGATGAGAAGTGACATGATTAAAAAAGGTTTTGATAAAGCACCGCACCGTAGTTTATTAAAAGCAACTGGTTTGAAAGATGAAGATTTTGATAAACCTTTCATAGCGATTTGTAATTCTTTTATTGAAATTATTCCAGGGCATAAACACTTGAACGAGTTTGGGAAACTTGTAAAAGAGGCAGTTCGCGCGGCAGGTATGGTACCATTCGAATTCAATACAATTGGAGTTGACGATGGTATTGCGATGGGACATATCGGTATGCGTTATTCTCTTCCGAGTCGTGAAATTATTGCAGATTCAGTAGAAACGGTTGTAAATGCACACTGGTTTGACGGCATGATTTGTATCCCAAACTGTGACAAAATTACACCAGGTATGATGATGGCTGCACTACGTATTAATATTCCGACTGTGTTTGTTTCAGGCGGCCCGATGGCGGCTGGAAAAACGTCAAAAGGAGAAGTTGTTGATTTAAGCTCTGTTTTTGAAGGGGTAGGAGCTTATCAATCTGGGAAAATTTCAGAAGAAGAATTAAAAGATATTGAAGATCATGGCTGTCCATCTTGTGGCTCTTGTTCGGGTATGTTTACCGCGAACTCTATGAATTGTTTATGTGAAGTATTAGGTTTAGCTCTTCCTGGTAACGGGAGTATTTTAGCAATTGATCCAAGACGTGAAGAGTTAATTAAACAAGCAGCAGAGAAATTGAAAATTTTAATTGAAAGAGATATTAAGCCGCGTGATATTGTAACAGAAGAAGCAATTGACGATGCTTTTGCACTTGATATGGCGATGGGTGGATCAACGAATACAGTATTACATACGCTAGCACTCGCACAAGAGGCAGGACTAGATTATGATATGAACCGTATTGATGCAGTTTCAAGACGTGTACCTCATTTATGTAAAGTAAGTCCAGCCTCAAATTGGCATATGGAAGATATTGATCGTGCGGGCGGGATTAGTGCAATTTTGAAAGAGATGAGCCGGAAAGAAGGAGTACTTCATCTTGATCGAATAACTGCTACTGGGCAAACATTAAGAGAAAATATCGCTGAGGCAGAGATTAAAGATAAGGAGGTTATTCACTCTCTCGAAAACCCTCATAGTGAAGAGGGGGGCTTACGTATATTAAAAGGAAATCTTGCTAAAGATGGAGCGGTTATTAAAAGCGGTGCAACAGAGGTAAAGCGTTTTGAAGGGCCTTGCGTTATTTTTAATTCACAAGATGAGGCACTTGCGGGCATTATGCTTGGGAAAGTGAAAAAAGGAGATGTAGTTGTCATTCGTTATGAAGGACCAAGAGGTGGGCCTGGTATGCCAGAAATGTTAGCCCCAACATCAGCAATTGCTGGAATGGGATTAGGTGCTGAGGTTGCATTATTAACAGATGGACGTTTTTCTGGAGCTTCACGTGGAATTTCAGTAGGACATATTTCACCAGAAGCAGCAGCGGGCGGGATGATTGCACTTCTTGAACAAGGGGATATTGTATGTATTGATGTTGAAGAACGCTTGCTAGAAGTAAGGGTGAGTGATGAGGAATTAGAAAAGCGTAAAAAAGAATGGAAACGACCAGAACCAAAAGTGAAAACTGGCTGGCTCGGACGTTATGCACAAATGGTAACATCGGCGAATACAGGGGCTGTCCTGAAAATCCCACATTTTGATTGAGCCAATTTAAAAGAGATAAGGATGATATATAATGGTGCAAAAGGTAAAGGAGAGAGTGAAAATTGAAGATATCTTAATGGCTCATAATTGCCTGAAAGATATCGTTATTAAAACACCGTTACAACGTGATACAGTTTTATCTGAGAAATATGATTGTGACGTTTATGTAAAACGAGAAGACTTACAATTAATTCGCTCTTTCAAAATTCGTGGTGCATACAATTTGATTCAAAGTTTACCGAAAGAAAAGTTACAAAACGGTGTTGTTTGTGCAAGTGCTGGTAATCATGCGCAAGGAGTTGCTTATACGTGTAATTTATTGAAGATTCCGTCAAAAATATTTATGCCCACAACAACACCGAAACAAAAAGTATCACAAGTACAATTTTTCGGTGGTGATTTCGCAGAGATTGTATTAGTTGGTGATACATTCGATAGCTCTTTCCAAGAAGCACAGTGTTATTGTGAAGAAAATAGAATGACATTTGTTCATCCGTTTGATGATCCGTATGTAGTTGCTGGTCAAGGGACAGTGGCAGTTGAAATTATGCATGATATGGAGAAACCGGTTGATTATATCTTTACAGCAATCGGTGGTGGTGGATTAGCATCAGGAGTTGGTACATATGTAAAAGGTGTTAGTCCTACTACAAAGGTTATTGGTGTAGAGCCAATGGGAGCTGCATCTATGAAAGAGGCTTTTCTTCAAAATGAAAATGTAGCATTGGAGAAAATAGATAGCTTTGTTGATGGGGCAGCTGTTAAAAAAGTAGGAAAGTTAACATTTGAAACTTGTAAAGATGTAATTGACGATATTATTTTAGTACCAGAGGGGAAAGTTTGTACGACGATTTTAGAACTGTATAAGAAAAATGCGATTGTAGCTGAACCGGCTGGTGCACTCTCTATTGCAGCGCTTGATTTATATAGAGATGAAATAAAAGGTAAAACAGTTGTATGTACGCTAAGTGGTGGAAATAATGATATTGATAGAATGCAAGAAATGAAAGAGCGTTCGCTCATTTATGAAGGACTGAAACATTACTTTATCATTGAATTTCCGCAGCGTTCAGGTGCGCTAAGAGAATTTCTTGATAAAGGATTAGGACCAGAAGATGACATTACGCGCTTTGAGTATATTAAGAAACATAATAAAGAAAATGGTCCAGCATTAGTCGGCGTAGAATTAAAACATAAAGAAGATTATGAGCAATTAATTACTCGCTTTAAAGAAAATAATATTCAATTTATGGAACTTAATAAAAACCCTGTTTTGTTTGATTTGCTTATTTAATAGAAGGAAAGAGTTAGAATGTAAATAAAAAAGATAGATACAAGCGAGGGAATATAGTGCTTGTTCTATCTTTTTTATAGTTAAACTAGGTACTCATTAAATTCAAGAAGAATAAAGCTAGCTAACCAAAAGAGTATCGCAATACGAATGATTACATACATTGTAAATTCAAAAGGAGTAAGATTTCTCTCTCGCTTTATTTTTTTAAATAGTCTCACAGAATAAAAGGAACATAAAAGCAGGATTGCTATAGACATTTTATAGATGTTTTCTAAGAGGTTTATATTTTCTAATAACTCTTTCAGCATGTTTATCACCTATTCTGTAAAGTATATTACAGAGAAATAGATCTTGAGCTGTCTAGTTTCGTTTGTTTTTTATTTTCCCTGTATCATCAATTTCTACATCAGTTGAAATTGTTTGTAAATATTGAAGAGCTTTTTTCTTTTCTCCTTCATTTACAGGGGAAACTTGGTTGTTGCGAATGATATAAGGATTGAATGACATTTGGACATCCTTTCCTTTAAAAGTTAAAGTTAATACGCCAGTTTCAGCGCTTTTCCCATTCACATAACTCGGGAATAAAAAGTTACCTAATGAGTAAGCGATAGGAACTTTATTATAATACTCAAACCCTTGTAACCAATGTGGATGGCTCCCGACAATTGCGTTAGCTCCTGCTTCAACCATTTTAGGTACATATTGCTTTTGGTATTCTACCGGACGATTTGATTTTTCAACGCCCCAATGCATATAGACGATTAAATAGTCTGCATCTTTCTTTTGTTCTTTAATTGTTTTTGTTACAAGATTTAAATCATAGCCATTCGCAACGCCAGGTTTATTCTCACCAGCTACCCAATTAGAATCAGGCATAAATCGAACGAAGGAAAGAAATTTAAACTTTTTCCCTTTTACGGTCATTTCTCGTGCTGTATATGCATCTTTCGCATTTTTTCCGGCTCCAATGTAAGGGAACTTTAATTTTTCTACGTGAGAAATCGTATCTAATAATCCATCTTGCCCATAATCAAGTGTGTGGTTATTCCCAATATTTACGATGTCATATCCAGTGTTTTTAATAGCTTGTAGTGTAGATGGATCACTTTTAATCCAAAACAGTTGCCCAGGTGCTTTCTTTTCTTTCGTTGTAAATGCCGACTCTAAATTCACAAAAGAAATATCAGCTTTTTTTATTTCTTCTTTTACATGTTGGAATGGGTAATCAGCCCCATTCTTTTCGATTATAGGACGTAATTGCCAATCAAACATTGTATCACCAGAGAAGGTGAGTGTGATTTCTTGGTCTTCTATTTTCTTTTCGCTTTTTGAAGCGGTTTTACTAGATTTGTTTTGCAAATCGGGTTTGTCTTTTGCTTTTGAAATAAAAGAGTAATTGATTAATAAAACAATCGGTGTAATGAAAAAGGCTATTAACAAAAATCGTTTTAGTAAAGTTTTCATATATACCTTCCCTTTTAATATTATCCCGCAATTAAATTAACACTGAATCTATTAAAGGTAATTAAAGTTACAAAAAATAGCGGGTTATGTAGTGGAAAACATTTGTTAATATTCTCAATATTAAGTTAACATATAGATAACCTGTAAATCAATGTATAAACCAAAATATAGAAATAAAGAATTCGAAGGGTGAAGAATGAGAAATGGTTATATTAGGAGCAGTTGTAAATGGAATTTGTATTATATTTGGTACTTTACTTGGTAAATTATTTAGTAGGATTCCAGAAAGTATGAAAGGGACGATAATGCACGCAATCGGTTTAGCGGTTACTGTGCTTGGGCTTCAAATGGCATTAAAAAGTGAAAACTTTCTTGTTGTCATACTGAGTTTAGTGATTGGTACGGTAATTGGAGAATGGTTACAATTAGAAGAAAAGTTAAAACATTTAGGGGATTGGCTAGAAAATAAAGTTGGATCGAAAGGGAAAGGTAGCATATCAGAAGGTTTTGTAACAGCTACTTTAATTTTTGCAATTGGCGCGATGGGGATACTTGGTGCACTTGACAGTGGGATTCGCGGAAATCATGATATTTTATTTACAAAGGCGATTATCGATGGATTTATTTCTATTATATTAACGACAACTCTAGGAATTGGCGTAGTATTTTCGGCGATTCCAGTTGTTTTATATGAAGGTGGTATTGCAGTTTTTGCAACACAAATTAATAGTTTTGTCCCGAAAGAATTAATGAACCAATTTATAGTGGAGATGACGGCTACGGGCGGCATTATGATATCTGCTATTGGATTGAACTTGCTTAGTATTATTAAAATCAAGGTGGCAAATTTACTTCCAGGTATATTGGTAGTGGGTGTAATTGTTTCAATTATTTATGGTTACGGTTTGTTAGTAAATTAGTAGAGGATGGAAACACATATGGAGGAATTTCAATTTACAAAACGTGTGCATAAAATATTGGAGATTGCAGCAAAAGAGAGTGAGTATAACATAATTCACCCAGTCCATCTGTTTATAGGTATGTGTAAAGAAGGTACAGGAGTTTGCGCTGAGTTATTTATGTATTTGTTTCACAAAGTCGGTCCAGATTTTTTAGAAAAACTTTCGTTACGAAAACAATTCGATTTACATAATCAAGAGTATAAAAAAATAGGGCAATATAAACTATCTTATAAGGCGATAGAAATTTTACAAATAGCGAAGAAACGTATGGAACGCTTTCAGCAAGTAGTAGTAAATGAAGGACATGTTATGTATGCATTATTTCGTGTAGATACAAATATTGGTGGATTTATACATACACAAATGCAAGAAGATATATTACGTATTACAGCTACACCGAGAGACTTAGCGGTTGATTTAAATAGTTTTAAATCTATTTATAATACATTATTTTGTCATGTAAGAAGAGTTAGTCCTTCTGATTTTGATAAGTTATCACGATTTGTAGTGGATGAATTTGGTGAACGGTGGTTACAGTCGGTTGATTATGGATTTCGGACATATAACGAAAAGTTACCTATCTATATTGCACAGCAGGAGGAAGTAATAGTTGGTTTCGCCTGTTACGATGTAGTGAGAGGAAAGAAAGGCTTGTTTGGTCCAATGGGCATAGCGAAACAAAATCGTGTGAAAGGTGTAGGAAAAGAATTATTGCATCATTGTTTATATAATATGAAGCAAGATGGATATGAATATGCGATTATTGGACAAGCAGGTCCCATTGAGTTTTACGAGAGAAATTGTAATGCTCGTTTAATACCGATAGATAATAAGTAACCAACTTCATATAGAGGAGTTGGTTTTATTATGAAAATGATGTAGAGATGTAGTGTTTTTTACTAGAAAATAGCGGGTTTTGTAGTAAATCTTGCATATAAAGCAAATTACTAAACTTTTTACAAGAAAGGGTGTAGAATGGGTATCTAAAGAAAGAAGGTGTGAAAATGGCCAGCTGGAAACGGAATTTAATGATTTGTTGGCTAGGTTGTTTTACCACTGCAGCCGGTATGAGTTTAGTAATTCCTTTCTTATCTTTTTATATTGAGGAATTAGGAGTAACTGGCACTTCAAGCATTGCACAGTGGTCGGGACTTGCATTTGGTGTAACATTTTTAATGGGTGCGATCGTATCGCCAATATGGGGAAAGCTTGGTGATATACATGGACGGAAATTGATGCTTATTCGTGCTAGCCTCGGTATGGCGATTATTATGACGCTTATGGGGTTTGTAACGGATGTGTATCAACTAGTCGCACTAAGATTTTTAATGGGAGCAGTATCTGGTTTCCTTTCAACAGCGATGACATTTATTGCAGCAGAAACTCCGAAAGAACATTCAGGTTGGGCGATTTCCACAATTTCAACTGGTGGTGTGAGCGGTTCGTTACTTGGCCCGTTACTTGGCGGTTATTTGTCTGAGTTAATTGGAATGCGTCATGTCTTTCTTGTTACGGGAGCTTTTTTATTCCTATCCTTTCTCATCGTTTTTTTCTTCCTGCATGAAGAAAATCACTCTGCTCAAGCAAAAAAAATACAGCCGAAAAAAGTATGGACGATGGTCCCAGCGAAGCATTTAATTATTAGTTTATTTGTAACAACATTTATTATTCAACTTGCTAATATGTCAGTTCAACCAATTGTTACATTGTACGTGAAAAATTTAGTAGGTCCTCATACTGCACATATTGAAACAATTGCGGGTGCAGTTATGTCAGCGACAGGATTAGCAGTTATTTTGGCAGCACCAAGACTAGGAAGATTATCAGATCATATCGGTCCTCAAAAAACGTTAGTTGTAGCGTTATTTGCTGCAGGAATTATTTTTATCCCGCAAGCATTTGTAACGTCAGCTTGGCAACTATTAATTCTTCGATTTTTATTAGGTATCGCACAAGCAGGATTATTACCTTCCGTACAAACTCTACTAAAACAACATACACCAACCCATGTTACGGGACGAATATTTGGATATAATCAATCATTTCAGTTTTTAGGAAATATGATTGGTCCAGTGCTCGGGGGACAAATTGCAGCGCATGCAGGTTTCCAATATGTTTTCCTCTCTACATCTTCACTATTATTTATTGCGTGTATTTGGGTTTATTTTCATAATAAGAACGAAGAGGTATCAGAGAAACGACATTTGGAAGTTAGTTAACTAAGTGAATGAAAAAGAAAAAGGATGAAGCAGCATGTGCTTCATCCTTTTCTTTAAAATCGAAGACAAAGATAACTTAATGTACCAAGCTCGTAACTACGGTGAATGACTTCACCGCTATTTTCACCACTTCCCATAGCGATAAATAAAGGAACAAAATGTTCTGCTCTTGGTACTGCTAATTGTGCATGAGGAGCATTTTTCTCCCAATTAAACAATGCATCTTTATCGTTATTCTGCATATGTTTAATAATCCAATCATCAAATTCAATTGCCCATTTTTCAGGTGTAGTTTGATTCCATTTCAGTGCTCGTAAATTATGAACGGTAACGCCACTCCCGATTACTAAAATATCTTCTTGTCCGAGTCCTTTAAGTGCTTCTCCAATTTCAAATTGTTCTTTTGCAGAAAGGAATGGATTGACTGATATTTGCACGACAGGAATATTTGCTTCTGGATACATGCGGTGCAGGAGTGTCCATGAACCATGATCTAAACCTCTCGTCATATTATGATGGACTGAAATACCTTTGTTCTTAAATTTTGTTTCTAAAATAGATGCAATATGAGAAGAGCCTTTCGCACGATATTTGATTTCGTATAACTCAGGGGGAAAACCTCCAAAATCATAAATTGTTTCATACTCGTTATCTGATGAGGAAATCGTTAATACTTCACTTTCCCAATGAGCAGTGAAAATAACAATTGCTTTCGGTTTATATGTTTCTCCAAGTGTTTTTAAAAATCGTGTATAGTCTGTATCTTGAATAGCGAGCATAGGCGAACCATGTGCTAAAAATAATGATGGCATCATAATAGTAGGAACCTCCTAAAAATTATATAGTTACTTTATGTAAGTAACTATATAATTTTATTTTGGATTCGTCAAGAAATTAGTTTAAAAGCAAGTCTGAAAAATACATCATTTGTCATAATGAAAGCAATTACATATAATATAAAATAAGAAAAGTGAATGGATATTCATTTTCTTAAAGCTATACATAATAGAGTTGGGGGCTGACGAAATGAATGTACAGGAAAGTTTCGTTACGGCATTGGATGGATCGGAAATTTATTTGCGTAAGTGGTTACCAGAAGGAGATCCGAGAGGAATTATTCAAATTGCACATGGCATGACAGAGCATGCAGGGGTGTATACAGAATTTGTAGATGCTTTATTGGAAGCAGGGTATGGTGTTTATGCGCATGATCATAAAGGACATGGGAAAACAGTAAAAAAAGAAGAAGATTATGGTCATTTTGAACCAAATATAGGCTGGAATCAAGTTGTATCGGATGTTATCTTTGTTTCAGAAAAGATAAAAGAAGAGCAGTCAAGTCCTTTGTTTTTACTTGGACATAGTATGGGTTCTTTTTTATCAAGACGTGCTGTACAACTTAGAGGCGAATTATATGATGGATTTCTGATTTCAGGAACAGGTGGAAATCCAGGGCTTTTAGGAGCTATTGGTCATAAAGTAGCAACAATCGAAATGAAATTGCGTGGGGCAAAAACGAAAAGTCCAATGTTAAACTTTTTATCTTTCGGAAACTTCAATTCGAACTTTAAGCCAAATCGTACAAAATTTGATTGGTTATCTTCAGATAATAATCAAGTTGATAAATATATTGCGGATCCGTTATGTGGTTTCATTTGTACGACGAGTTTTTACCGAGAATTATTTTCTGGTGTATTAGAAGTAAATAAACTAGAAGAATACAAGAAGACGCCAAAGAATCTTCCAATACATATATTCTCTGGTGATCGTGATCCTGTTGGCGATATGGGGAAAGGTGTAAAAGAAGTATATGAAAACTATAAAAAATGTGGTGTGAAAGACGTGACACTACGTTTATATGAAAATGGTAGACATGAAATGTTTCATGAAGTAAATAAGGATGAAGTATTTAAAGATTTAATTTCGTGGTTAGATGCGCATAATAAATGAGAAAGATAATCCCAAACTGTTTGTAGTTTGGGATTATTTATTATACAGAAATAGGGGCAATAAATTCTTAAATTCACTTTACTTAATAAAAAATAAAAAAATATTGTATGAGAGGAAACCTCACTTTTCTGAAGTGAGGTTTTTTGTAGTAACGAAGTAATAGTGAATAAAACTAATTTTAAAAGTAATTTAAAATTAAACTTTTTATAAAGCAACAGATGCTCGTTCATAATAGTAGTATAATAGTGAATGAGGTGTTAATAGAATGGAAGATAGAACGTTAGGTTTATTACTAGATGTTGTTGGGGAACTATTTTCAGATGAAATTTCAATTGCTGTTTCGAATACGAAAGAATATATTTACTATCGGCCAAGTAAACGAATTGATTTAAAGATTAGTGTCGGGGATCCTATAAAGGAAGGAACGATTGCTCATAAAGCGATGGTGATGAATCAAAAAACATCTGAGTTTATGAATCGGGATGTTTTTGGTATTCCTTATCATGGAATGGCTGTACCATTTTCAAACAATGGAAAGCTTGAAGGGTGCGTGACGGCAATTTATCCAGCTTTAACGGATGGAAAGTCAGTTGTTACTTTAAAAACAACAGACGGCTGGATTCCGGTTCCTTTTTCAAAGGTTATGTATTTAGAGGCTAAAGATAAAAAGACGTATGTGAATTCAGAAGAGTTATCAGGAACACATAAATACTCTCTGCAAGAATTCGAATACTTGCTTCCGAAAGATTCATTTATTAGATGTCACCGTTCGTTTATTGTAAATGTTAATCATATTAAAGCGATTTATCCTGATACCCATTCTACTTTTGTACTTTCGATGGATAATGGTGAGAGAGTACCAGTTAGTCAATCATACGCTAGTTATTTCCGTAAACTTCTAGGATTCTAAATTTTTCTGCTTTAGAACCTAGATTTGCTGTTCTGTCTGAATTTTCGGCATTGTATACTAAAATCCCTATTTTGATAGTGTTAATGTGTAAAATAATTATGAATATTCAATGAGAGAGGGATTACATATGGAGAACAATTTAGATAGAATCAGAGATCAACGTCTAAAAGATCGGGTAGTTACACCTGAAGAAGCAGCTTCCTGGATTCAAAGTGGAATGACTTTAGGCTTAAGTGGGTTTACACGTGCAGGTGATGTAAAAGCAGTCCCATTTGCGCTTGTAAACCGAGTTAAGAATGATGAATCTTTTAAAGTAAATGTTTATACTGGGGCTTCTTTAGGATCGGATGTAGACAAATTATTTGCTGAGGCAGGAATTTTAGGGAAAAGATTACCTTTCCAAGCTGACGCTACTATGCGAAAAGGAATTAATAACGGAGACTTTTTATTTGTGGATCAACACTTGTCTCATACAGCAGAGTTACTCCGTGCTGACGTTCTGGATATAGATTTCGCTATTTTGGAAGCGGTTGCGATTACAGAGGACGGAATGATTATTCCAACCACTTCAATTGGAAATTCCTTAGCGTTTTCCTTAAATGCTAAGTCTATTATTATTGAAATGAATATGGCTCAATCCGCGCAATTAGAGGGGCTACATGATCTATATGAACCAGGTAAACAAGGGGAGAGGCTTCCAATTCCGCTTGTGAAAACAGATGACCGAATTGGAACAATCGGTATTCCAATTGATCCTGAAAAAGTAAAGGGAATTGTGTTTACGAATCAATTGGATTCGCCATCGACAATTGTTCCTCCGGATGAAGAAACTGTTATTATGGCACAGCATTTAATAGAATTCCTTCGAGAAGAAGTCAAAGTAGGCCGATTAACAAATCGTTTAGCGCCGTTACAATCAGGAATTGGTTCAGTGGCTAACGCCGTATTGCATGGAATGTTAGATTCAGAATTTGAAGATTTAGAAGTATATTCCGAGGTTTTACAAGATGCAGTTTTTGATCTTATGGATGCTGGAAAAGTCAATTTTGCTTCTTGTTGTTCTATCACGCTTTCTGAAGAGAAAATGCAACAAGTATTTTCTAACTTTGAAAAATATCGTGACAAATTAATGATGCGTCCACAAGAGATTTCCAATCATCCTGAAATTATTCGTCGCCTTGGATTAATCTCAATTAATACTGCATTAGAATTAGATATATACGGAAATGTTAACTCTACTCACGTTTTAGGTACAAAAATGATGAATGGTATTGGTGGGTCTGGTGATTTTGCAAGAAATGCTCGCCTAGCTATCTTTGTTACTAAATCGATTGCGAAAGGTGGTAACATTTCAAGTATCGTTCCTTTCGTTTCTCATGTAGACCATACTGAACATGATGTAGATGTTATCGTCACTGAACAGGGATATGCCGACTTAAGGGGACTTGCGCCAAGAGAAAGAGTGGAACTTATTATTGAGAATTGCGCACATCCAATGTATCGTGAACAGCTACGAGCTTATTACGAAGAAGCAAAAATAAGAGGTGGACAAACTCCTCATATTTTAGAAAAAGCTTTTTCTTGGCATACGAACTATGCTAAAAATGGAACAATGCTTGAAGCGGTAGTAGAAACTGTATAGGTTTGTATCGTACGAAATAGTAAAACGAATGAGTGAGCTTGAAGATTAAATTTTAGAAAAAGAGAACGCCAACTTTTAGGGATGGCGTTCTTTTTCTTTAAAAAAATTGTTGAAAATCGTACTGATTATAATAAAGATTTATAAAACCAATTTCTATTTTATGGAAATTAAAGGTTTTTTTGAAGTGCTTTCCGAATCAATTTAGTAGTGTACATATTGAAAGTGAGGAAAAAGAATCATGAAGATAAGAGAAGCATTATTAAGTGAAGCAAATGAATTAAGTGAACTCGCACTGCATTCAAAAGCAACGTGGAATTATAGTGAAGAATTCATACTTGCTTGTAAGGAAGATTTAACAATTACGGAAGAGTACATAAAAAATAATTTTGTATATGTTTTAGTAAACGATAATGCGAAGATTGGTTTTTTCTCATTTTTACGTAATGATAAAGCTCTCGATTTCTTGTACATTCATCCTCATTACAAAGGAAAAGGTTACGGGAAAATACTTTGGGAGTATGTAATAGAAAAAGCCAATGAACTAGGATTAAAAAGTTTTACAATTGATAGTGATCCGAATGCAAAAGGATATTACTTGAAAATGGGAGCACAGTTAATAGGAGAGACACCATCAACTGTCTTTAAGGGTCGTGTACTGCCTCTTTTGAAATATGATGTGTAAAACTATTAATAGTAGGGGAAGATTAGAATGGATGATGTAAAGGAAAAAAGAATATATGAAGCACTAATAAAATCGTGGTCGATTGAAACGAGTTCAAAGTGGACAATTGAAAACCCAGCAAAGGGACAATGTGGTGTTACAGCTCTTGTCGTTCAAGACATATACGGAGGAGAAATTAAAAAGACAAAAGTAAGAGAGGTATGGCACTTTTATAACTTTATAGATGGGCAGAGATTTGATTTTACAGAGACTCAATTCAATGGGAAATTGAATTATATGGATGAAAAGTCAAATCGGGAAGAAGCATTTGCAGATACAAATGAAAAGCAATATAACATTTTGAAGGGAAAAATAACGAAAGAATTAAAATTATCTTTTGACTCTTAATCTTTAATAAGTTACTATAATGGTGGTAACTTATTAAAGGGAACTTCATAGAGTTGAAAGGGGAAATACTTTTGAAAACAACTTATGTAAACGCTACAATTGTAACGATGAATGAACAAAACGAAGTGATAGAAAATGGATATATCATTGTAGAAAATGATCAAATTATAGATGTAAAGAGCGGAGAATTCGCTAATGATTTTGAAGTAGATGAAGTAATTGACATGAAAGGAAAGTGGGTTTTACCAGGGCTTGTAAACACACATACACACGTTGTAATGAGTCTCTTAAGAGGTATTGGCGATGATATGTTATTACAACCATGGCTGGAGACGAGAATTTGGCCACTTGAAAGTCAGTTTACTCCAGAGCTTGCGGTTGCTAGTACGGAATTAGGATTACTTGAAATGGTGAAAAGTGGTACAACATCATTCTCTGACATGTTTAATCCAATTGGAGTAGATCAAGACGCAATTATGGAAACGGTATCAAGGAGCGGGATGCGAGCTGCTGTTTCAAGGACTTTATTTAGCTTCGGAACGAAAGACGATGAAAAGAAAGCGATTGAAGAAGCTGAGAAATATGTGAAGCGTTACTATAACGAAAGTGACATGTTAACTACGATGGTTGCACCACATAGTCCATATACATGTAGTACAGAATTGTTAGAAGAGTGCGCACGGATTGCAGTAGAGAATCAAACGATGGTTCATATCCATCTTTCTGAAACAGAGCGTGAAGTACGTGATATTGAAGCACAATATGGAAAACGTCCAGTAGAATATGCAGCGAGCTGCGGATTGTTTAAACGCCCAACAGTTATTGCACACGGTGTAGTATTAAATGATGATGAGCGTGCATTTTTAGCAGAACATGATGTTCGAGTAGCACATAACCCAAATAGTAATTTAAAACTAGGTTCTGGTATAGCGAATGTAAAAGCGATGCTAGAAGCAGGAATAAAAGTAGGAATTGCAACAGATAGTGTTGCATCTAACAATAATTTAGACATGTTTGAAGAAATGCGCATAGCGACTTTATTACAAAAAGGTATTCACCAAGATGCAACAGCATTACCAGTTGAAACAGCTCTTTCTCTTGCGACAAAAGGAGCTGCGGAAGTAATCGGGATGAAACAAACAGGGTCACTAGAAGCTGGTAAGTGTGCTGATTTTATTACGATTGACCCGTCTAATAAGCCGCATTTACAACCAGCGGATGAAGTGTTATCACACCTTGTATATGCTGCTAGTGGAAAAGATATAAGCGATGTAATTATTAACGGAAAACATGTCGTTTGGAATGGCGAATGTAAAACGTTAGATGAAGAGCGTATTATATTTGAAGCAAGTCGTTATAAACGAGGTTTGCAAAGATAGATAATTATGTGGCAGTTGAAAAAGCTATCCTTTTAAAAGGATAGCTTTTTTCTTGAACGAATAAATATTCAAAAGAATGTCGCATCTTTCTGTTAGTATTTCTGCTATAATATATTACGCTTTATAATATTTTATATTTAAGGAGAACAACTCATGAAGCGAAAAAAGAGCCATTTAATGGTAATGGCACTTGTTACATCTTTATTATTAACAGCTTGTAATAATAAAGCGAATAAAAGTGATACAGAGGTTAAAAAACAAGTGTTAAATGTAACAGTATCAGAAGAAATTCCTTCTCTGGACACTGCGAAAACAATGGATGGTACATCAGCCCACGTTATGCAGAATATATTTGAGGGGTTATATGTATTAAATGATCAAGATCAGCCTATTCCAGCAGTAGCAAGATCGTGTAAAAGAAGTGAAGATGGTAAGAAATATACATTTGATTTGCGTAAAGATGCAAAATGGTCAAATGGAGACAGTGTGACAGCAAATGATTTTATATTTGCATGGAAACGTGCAATTAATCCTGAAACGGCATCTCAATATGCATACATGCTCTTTTATGTGAAAAATGCGAAAGAGATTAATAAGGGAACAATGCCTCTTGATGCACTTGGGGTTAAAGCAATAAATAATTATACGTTAGAAGTTGAACTCGAACAGCCAGTTCCGTATTTTTTACAGTTGTTAGCACTACCTATATACTTACCACAGCATGAATCATTTTTGAACGAACAAGGAAACAATTATGCATTGGAACCTAGTAATCTCATATATAACGGTCCATTTGTATTAGAAAAATGGAAGCATGAACAAGAGTTTCAATTAAAGAAGAATGCTACATATTGGGATCGAAAGAAAGTGAAATTAGACGAAATAAACTTTCATATCGTAAAGGATACAATGACAGCTGTAAATTTATATGAAGCCGGAGATTTAGATCGAGTACCTATTAATTCGCAAGTTGTAGACAAGTATAAAGGGAATAAGGAATTACATATGTCGAGTGATCCTGGAATTGCTATGCTTCGTTTTAATGAAAAAAATAACGCGTTAGCAAATAAAAAGGTGCGTCAATCTATTTCATTAGCGTTAAATAAAGATGATTTCGTTGCTCACTTTATTAATAACGGAGCAAAACCTGCAAGTGGACTTGTACCAGTTGGTCATGTAAATGAAGTGACTGGTAAAGATTTTAGAAAAGAAAATGGAGATATTTCCTCATATGATTTGCAAAATGCGAAAAAACTTTGGGAAGAAGCGAAAAAAGAGCTTGGGGTAGAACAAGTAAACCTAGAGTTCTTAACGTTCGAACAAGATAACGCAATACGTATGGCAGAATATATAAAAGGTGATTTAGAGAAGAATTTGCAAGGGTTAACGATACAAATTAAACAACAGCCATTTAAGCAAAAATTACAGTTAGAACAAATAGGTGATTACGATATAACTATGGCAAATTGGGGACCTGACTATAAAGACCCAATTAGTTATTTAGAGTTATTTACGACAGGGAATCCGAATAATAAAATGAATTATTCTAATGTTCGTTACGATGAATTAATAAAGAAAGCGAAAACGGATTTTGTACTAGATACGGAAAATCGATGGAAAGCGTTGCGAGAAGCCGAGCAGGTATTATTAGAAGATGCTGCGGTGGCGCCGCTTTATCATATTGGCTCAGCATATGTACAAAAGGATTATGTAAAAGGAATTGAAAAGCATCAATTTGGTGGTATTTATACTTATAAGAATGCTTATATTGCTAATGAATAAATACAAAAAACCTTACTTTTTAAAAGTAAGGTTTTTTTTACAGAGGACCGGGAAATCCTTTGGTGGTGTTCCTAGCATATAAAGAAGAGAAGTGCAAAATTGTAGTTACACATTCATAAGAAGTTGCAACAAATAATATTGAGCAGTTTGTTTAAGTAAAGAGAAGAATAGAAATATAGCATACAAGGAATAAGGGAATGTAGTACAGATCAGCATACAAGCATTTTCTTTCTGTAACTATGTTTGTTTTTAATTATATAAAAAAATATTAGGTTATATATTTTGTCCTTGGTATACTTAAAAGGTAATTTGGGGTATTAAGATGAATTGATAGAGGTGTTTGTGTGGAATTATTTGAGTATTATAAAAAAAGGGGGCGGTTTAAGTGTTTAATTGGGACAGGGATTTTTCTCTTTGGATTATATTGTCTGTATAATAGTTGGGGTGATGTTAATTGGGGAGAAATAATATTTATGGTTATAGCTTCTTTTGTTTTTGGGGGGATTGGATTTTGGCAATTAAGAAAAGGGAACTTATTAGAAGAGAATATAGCTAAAAATGATTTGAAGTTTTGGGATATTGATACTTATGTTTTACTAGAATTACCTCAAAATAATAAACATTACGGTTTATATACTCCCGATGGGGCCTATATAGTAGGAACAACTATGGTTTCAACTGATATAATTTCTTCAAAATTACCTTTTTTAAAAAACAAGCAAGTTATTGGATTGGAAGCAAAGGATGGGGAAACTCTTGCATATTTTCATAGTGAAGTTGAAAACTATGATTGGGCTATTTATGACTCAAATTATAATTGTGTAGGTATGTTTAAAGAAAATATGATACAAGGATTTGGAATGGTACGTGGTTCTTTAATGAATGAAAAAGAGATAAGACTTTCTGAAGTAGAAGTTGGATTTGATTTTTTCGAAACTTCTTTTCGTACAATGGATAACCGGATATTAATAAACTGTAAAAGAGGATATATGCCTTTGGAATGGAGCGAAAGATTCGGATTAAATGTACCTATTATTAAATTAGGTAATAATATTTCTAATGCTGAAAAGATATTTGGTTTAGGGGTTCTTTTCTACATTTTAGAAACAATTAAAGTAAGAAAAAGTAGGGTTTTTAATGATTAGAGTTTCAAAAATTATTTAAAAAAGAAATTGAAGAAAAGCAGTGATTCTTTTTAGGTGTTGGTGTTTTTGAAATAGTTAAAGAATGAATCTTAATTCACATATACATAAAAAAGGGGAATTTCTATGAAATCATTACGTTTATTTATGATTCTCACTCTTGTTGTATTGTTAAGCGCGTGCAATACAGCGACACAAGTTACAAAGGTTCAAAAAAATGGCGAAACGACTTTAAAAATTGGTTCTCTGCAAGGGTATTACGATGTACAAACACTTAAAGCTGAAAAAGGAAATGTGGAAATCCCTTATGAAGCAGCTGTTGAAGAAGGTACGATTTTATTACAAGTTACAAAAGATGATAAGGTTATTTATGAAGAAGAAATCACTTCTCAAAAAGAAGGTTTGCTTTCTTTTGAAGCTTCAAAATCCGGATCATATGATTTAATTGTACGCGTGAAGGGTGAAAAAGAGAAAGCAAAAGAAATTCAAATACATACTAAGCTATGAAAAAACGGTAAGTGGAGTGCACCCGCTTGCCGTTTCCATTTTCAGTTGATTCTGTCACAACATATGTTTATCAATTTAAGAGGTGATCTTCCGAAATTCCTAATGAAGTTAAAATAAGAGATCAACAAAAAATATGTTACAACCTTGGCGTGGTAGTAACGGAATTTATAACTCTCTTTTACACGATAAAAAGACTGGGTTTGATACATTTTTATTCGAAAGAGATGTAGATGGTAAAAAGCAAGTAGTAGTATTTAGGAGAAGGGACATAAGGTGATGCTCTTTTTGGAGAAGGTGTACTAGATCTTACTACCGATATTGATTATATATGGGGGGAAATAAGTTGAAAAGCATTGAAGTTCTAAATACATATATTGAAGGGAGTTCTGTTTCAATCCCTACGTGGTTAAAGCATCTAATTGAGGCAGAGGAGATACATCAAAACTATGAGAATGTACAAGTACTTGGTGCATTAAAAACAGATGCGGTGTTGTACTATGTACACCGTACGCTGCAAGTGTTGGATGGACTGTCTTTAGATGAAGAAGCATATCGTATTATTGAAAAGGTACTAACGTATAGTGAGCTTGCAAAGGTAGGATCTTTAAAACAGCGGGAGCAATGGAAGAAAAAAGGGATTAATCTATTGGTACATAACGAGGGTTCTGCTGATATCTTTAGTGATATTCAGTTTATTGAACGTGTAGAGACAAACTTAAACTCTACTGAGTATTTGTTTATTCAAGATTTAATTAGAACACATGGATTAATCGGGCAGTATATACGCGGGGAGGCTCGTTTGGACTCTCATGTTGATTTAATTAACACATATAAAGAAGAATACGGAGACGTTAGGTTAAAGGAGATTCTATACTATCTTAACCAATGCATTATTGAGGGCGTATCAAAAGCTTTGTGGAGTGAAGTGAAGAACGATGTGAAGATTACAATTGATGGTCTGTTTGATGGTTATATGGAGCCATTTACTTCTCGTATACATAGACTCACGCCAAAACATAAGGAGTCAGCATTTGAAAAAGATATAATTATGGGGAGCGAGAAGAGTGACGTTCAAACATTCCTATCTAATAAGGATTTGTGGTATGTAGAACCTTCTATGCATGCTCTTAGCTTTGAGGATATTTGGACAGTTTTTGTTATGTTA
This sequence comes from Bacillus cereus ATCC 14579, assembly GCF_000007825.1. Taxonomy (NCBI): domain Bacteria; kingdom Bacillati; phylum Bacillota; class Bacilli; order Caryophanales; family Bacillaceae; genus Bacillus; species Bacillus cereus. The sequence goes on from NC_004722.1 coordinate 1,751,520, forward strand.
AAGAATGAGATAGGCACTAGAAAAGTTCAGCATATACATTTCGAGAAATTGATGCAGCAGCTACATTATGATTTCAAAGGCGAAAAAAAGGACAACGTGTATCGTAAGCGAGTTATTGAGAAGTATCTACGGGAGTACCGTGAGAACGAGAAACCGAATACAACGCATGTTTCTTTTCAGGTTAAAGTCGATGAAGATATGAAGACTGCGTATGTGTCGTTTCGGTTTTCTGCTGTAGGTGAGGCGTTAATTACCTTCTGTGTAGAGGCAGAAAAGATAGATATGATGCATGCTCGGGCAAATGTGCTGCTGTTTGATTTCTTCGGGTTACGAAAGGATGCATATGATAGATTCCATAACGAAGAAGTGTATCTGGAGCATATGAATAGCTCGGCTGATGATAAACGAATTATTCTTGATTATATAAAGGGAGATACGATTGTAGATGTCGGAGCCGGTGGTGGTGTCATGCTAGACATGATTGAAGAAGAGACCGAGGATAAACGAATCTACGGTATCGATATTTCCGAAAACGTGATTGATACGTTGAAAAAGAAGAAGCAGAACGAGGGGCGTTCTTGGAACGTCATTAAAGGGGATGCAATCAATTTAAGCAGCTCATTTGAAAAAGAATCGGTTGATACGATTGTATATTCTTCTATCCTTCATGAGCTGTTCTCTTATATCGAGTATGAAGGTAGGAAATTTAATCATGAAGTAATTAAAAAGGGGCTGCAGAGTGCTTATGAGGTGTTAAAGCCAGGAGGCCGTATTATCATTCGTGATGGCATCATGACCGAAGATAAAAGGTTAATGCGGGTGATTCGTTTTAAAGATGCAGGCGGAATGAAGTTCTTAGAGCAGTATGTCCAAGAATTTAAGGGGCGTATAATCCAGTATGAGGTACTTGCAGACAATACAGTCAAAATGCCTGTTAATGATGCAATGGAGTTCTTATATACGTATACTTGGGGTGAGGATTCCTTTGTTCATGAAGTGCAGGAGCAGTTTGGAATTTTTACGCCAAACGACTATAAGGACTTCGTAAAGGGTATCTTTGGAGATAAAGTAAATATCGTTCAAGCTATGAACTATTTGCAGGATGGATATACAAACCATCTTAGCGAGAAAATCGAGTTTACAGATGAGTCTGGGAATGCTGTTACGCTACCAGATAGTACGTTCTTTATGGTTTTAGAAAAGAGGTAATGATGTTGAAAGACTTTAAAAATATAATTTTAAGAAACTTAATTTAATAGTCTTCAGTTAAATAGCGTATTTTTAGAGTAATGAAAAATTCCTAATTTCTTAACTTTATACCGAGAAACATATCCAAGTGGGGTATTGACGATTAAAACCGGGAATATTAGAACAAATTCGCTAGCTGAAATCTATCGAAACTCCCCTGTTTTTCAAAATCTTCGTAATCCTGACAAGTATAAGGGAAAGTGTGGTGTTTGTGAGTTTCGATATGTTTGTGGGGGATCTCGTTCTAGAGCATATGCAATGACGGGGGGATTATATGGAAAGTGAGCCTTTCTGCGTATACGTACCAAAAGCATTGCGAAAACAGAAAAAGAACATAAAAAAGGGCTATGAGTAAAAGCTTACTCACAGCCCTTTTTTAATGTTTTATAATGTATAGTACTTCGCATCCGTCATTAAAAATTCGCTACCTATAACTGTTGTACTGAAACAAGTTTTTTACACATGTATTCTACTAAACCGATTTTAATAAAGAATAAAAATTCGTATCATAGGGAATGTCATCTTGATACATATAATTTTTTAGAACGCCTTCTTTTTCAAAGCCTAATTTTAATAGTACTTTATTGGAAGCTTCATTTTCAAGAAATACAATTGCTCCGATCCGCTTTAAATGAATCGTATGGAAACCGTATGATATAACCTCAGAAACAGCTTCAGTCGCATATCCTTGTCCCCAGTGTTCAGGCAAAAAGGCATAACTTATATTGGCTCGTTTATGCTCAGAAGACCAATCGTGAAAACCAATGGTACCGATGAGTTCTTTCTTGTCTTTTAATTCGATTCCCCATTTTATACCGCTTCTTGCATTGTAACTCAGTTTAAAGTTATGAATAATTTGTTTCACTTGATCAATATCTTGTAACGGTTTTTGGCCATAATAGCGCAGTACGTCAGTATTGGAGAAGCATTGTAGTATACCTGGTGCATCTTCTTCGGTAAGTTCTCTTAAAATAAGTCGGTCGGTTTTCAATATAGGAAACATGCTTTCACTCCATTTCTTTTAAAACTAGAATGTGTTGTTATTATATAATCTAGTCTGAAAATAAAGATTATTCAAGAGGGAAGTATGGTTTTAATTTATGATAAAATGGATTGTGGAATATATTTCAAAAGAGGTTTGTATATGGAGAAAAATTCAATTTTAATTGTAGATGATGATCAAGATATTGTTCGATTTGTTAAAGCGAATTTAATGCAAGAAGGTTTTAAAGTTTTTAGTGCTCATAACGGAGAAGAGTCTTTAGAAATAATAAATAATAACAGTATTCAACTTGCTATTTTGGATATTATGATGCCACAAATGGATGGGATAGAATTGTGTAGAAGAATTAGAGAGAAACATAGTTTGCCAATTATGTTTTTAAGTGCAAAATCATCGGACGTAGATAAAGTCGTCGGATTTAGTACAGGAGCAGATGATTATATTGTGAAGCCGTTCAGTACAATTGAATTTATAGCGAGAGTGAAGGCTCAATTAAGAAGGTATACATATTTCAATCAACACGCTGTCCAAGTAATAGAAAAGAAAATAAATATTAGAGGTTTAGAAATAGATGAAGCGTCGAGAACAGTAATGTTATATGGAGAAACCATCAATCTTACAAAAACTGAATATGATATTTTGTTCTTAATGGCAGCTGCAAAGAATCGTGTATTTACAATTGAAGAAATATATGAGAGCGTTTGGAAAGAAAGGGCCTATGAAAGCAATAATACAGTCATGGTTCATATCGCAAGATTAAGAAATAAAATTGAAGAGGATCCAAAAAGAACCGAAGTTTATTCAAAATGTTTGGGGAGTCGGATATAAAATTGAAGATTAAATCATTACAAGGCATTAGAGCTAAGTTTTTTATCGCATTCATATGTAGCATCTTTTTAGCAATTGTAAGTATAATAGTGTTTCAAATTTTAATTGGAAATATATATAGTCATGTTACTGCATTAGAAGAAAAATATTCATTTTTATATTTTATAGTTTTTTTGATTTTTACTACAACATACTTTGCATTCATGACAAAAACGCTGATGAAAAGGTTGTCTCAAATTAACAAGAACGTGAAAGAAATAAGTGAAGGTAATTTTGAAATACATATACCTATTTCGAAAAGCGATGAGATTGGTGAACTAGCGGCAAATGTTAATAGAATGGCGAAAAGCTTAAAAGAGTCTATCGAGAATGAAAAAAAATCACAGGAAATGAAAAATGAAATGATTAGTAATATTTCTCATGATTTACGAACGCCAGTAACATCTTTAATTGGTTATGCGGATCTGTTAGGAAATAAACTTCATTCGAATGGTGAAGAATGTGAACAGTATGTAAGTATATTAAAGCGAAAAAGTTATGAATTAAAAAATCAAGTAGATGATTTATTAGAATACTGTCAAATAAATTATAGAGAGATTGAATTACATAAAGATGAAGTAGATATGAAAGCATTAATTGAACAAATCATGATTGACTTTGTACCACAATTAGATGATGCTAATATGAGCTTTTATATTAAAAGTGATGAAGTGCTGCATGTAGAAGTTGATGTAGCACTTATAGTGAGACTATTTGAAAATGTAATAGGTAATAGTATTATGTATGGAAAAGATGGAAAGGAAATTGCAATTGAAATTTCCAATAAAACAATGAATGTTGAAGTAGAAATTAAAAATTTTGGACAATGCATTCCGAAAGAGGACCTTCCTTACGTTTTTGAGAAATTTTATCGTAGTGAAAAATCACGTAGTTCTCATACTGGTGGGAAAGGAATGGGGCTTGCAATTTCGAAAAGTATAGCTCAGCTCCATCAAGGGGATATCACTGTACGTAGTAACGATAAAGAAACAGTTTTTACTGTGAAATTACCGCAGTATAAAAAAGTAAGAAAGTCGTAAGTATTTCTTTTATATGTTGTAATTTTTACTTTGTATCATTGAGAAAAAGGATATGAGAGTAGGGATGCGACATGTGGAAGAAATTTTTATTAGTAATTATAGTTTCTTTTTTAATTATAAGTTGGATCTTAGTTTATGTAGCTAATGGTGTTACATCAGTTTTTGTTTGGTGGAGTATTCAGGCTTTTAGTTTTATTTCAGTTTTCCTTTTGGTAGGATCAGTAATAATATTTTTTTGGAAAGGCATTTTTAGAAAACGGATAGATAGAACGCTATTTTTAATCATTCTGTTTTCTATCATTGGAGCTTGGCCTATCGGTTGGTTTGCTAATATAGGTAGAATTGCTTATCCAGCAGATATACAATCGATGAGTCCTAAAGCAGTAGTTCGTTTTCCTTTGAATGAGCGAGCATTAATAGGTTGGGGTGGTGATCGGTTAGAAATGAACTATCACGTTATAAAACCAAATGAAAGGTGGGCATATGATATTCTCATTCCACCTGCTGAAGTGAAAAGTAGTAAGTTAGAGGATTACGGAATATATGGAGCGAAAGTAATGGCACCAGCTTCTGGGACGGTTGTATCAATTAATAATAATGAACAAGATTTAGTTCCTAGATCGGAAAATTTTCAGTCGATGGCGGGGAATCACATATATTTACGAGTAGATGAAACAGGCACATTTCTGATTCTTGCTCATTTAAAGAAAGGGTCAATTAATGTGAGGGAAGGACAACATGTGAATGAAGGAGAGTTTCTTGCTCAAGTAGGTAACTCAGGAAGTTCAAGTGAGCCCCATTTACATATTCATCATCAAAGGCAAGATCCGTCCAAGGTAAGTATGTTTTTTGCGGAAGGATTGCCACTTTACTTTCGAACTAAAAATGGTGTCTTGATGCCGGAAAGAGGGACATACACAAGTGGTAACTAGAAGAAAATCATTTCATCCAAAAAGGGTACTCCAAATTAAAATTGGAATACCCTTTTTTCATTACCCTACAAATGTTTGATACAGTAAGAAGATATTTAAAACGATAACGAGTGCTGCAATTATCCAAGCGATAAATGTTGTTATACGGTGGTTAACGAGTGCACCCATAATCTTTTTGTTACTTGTAAACATAATAAGTGGCACTAGTGCAAATGCAATACCGAATGATAAGACGACTTGGCTCATGACTAGAGCGTAAGTTGGATTTACACCTAAAGCGATAATAACTAATGGTGGAATCATTGTAATAAATCGGCGTAAGTATAACGGAATATGCATGCGAATGAAACCTTGCATAATAATATCACCCGACATTGTACCGACAGAAGAGCTAGATAGTCCTGCTGATAAGAGCCCAATTCCAAACAAAGCAGCTGATACAGGACCTACTAAGTTGGTAAATTGAGTGTAAGCAACATCTAAATCTTCAACGTGCAAGCCGTTTTTAAAGAATAGTGCAGCAGCAACAATTAACATACTTGCATTAATTGCTCCAGCAATAACCATTGCAATAATAATATCGATAAATTCGAAACGAAAAATCTTTTTCTTTTGTTCGTCAGTTGTTCCGACCACACGGCGTTGTGTTAATGCAGAATGCAAGTATATTGCATGCGGCATAACTGTCGCACCTAAAATCCCTGCTGCAAGTAATATACTGTCTACACCTTGGAATTTTGGAATAAATAGTCCTGAAAGAAGGGGACTTAATTCTGGTTTTGCATAAAAAACTTGAATCCCAAAAGCAATTACTACAATGAAAATCATTCCTGTAATAATAGCTTCTAGTGGACGAAATCCTCTACGTTGAAATTCAAGGATAATAAATGATCCGGCTGCTGTAATTAAAGCGGCAGGTAGCATCGGGATTCCAAATAGTAAGTAAAGCCCCAATGCAGCTCCAATAAATTCCGCTAAATCTGTAGCCATAATAACTAGTTCACCTTGTATCCATAAACCGATAGACACAGGCTTTGGAAAGTTTTCACGAGCTATTTCGGGTAAATTGTTTCCTGTAGCAATTCCTAATTTAGCTGATAAAGTTTGGATTAATACAGCCATTAAGTTAGAGGCGAGTATAACCCATAATAGTAAATATCCATATTGTGAACCAGCTGCGATATTTGTAGCAAAGTTGCCAGGATCAATATAAGCAACGGACGCGATAAAAGCGGGTCCTAAAAATGGTAACAGTCTTTTCCAGCCTTTTGTTTCTCCACTTAAAGCTAAGTGAGCTGATTGTACGGTTGTACTTTCAGAAGGGAGATGTTCATCTTTTGTTATATCTTTATTCATAGTAGTTTTCCCCTTTAAAATGTTAACTTGATGAAATTATTGTATTTATTCTTACTCATTATTTCAATACATTTAGATATGTTATATGATAATTTCATTTGAACACGAAAGTTTCCTTAATGCAAATTATATGCCTTTATGCAATGGATGGTGTGATAACGTAAAATAAATTGGGAGTTTATGGTGTGATGACGTGGGGAAACATAATAAATTAAAGGGTCAATTTTGAAATTTATGTGAACATAAAGCCGATAATCCAGCATATTAATTGATGGAATTGCATTTGTATGATATATAATATATTGGGATTACAACATAACCATAGTGTTTTGATGTGTAATCTTGTTTTTTATTTTTGTTAACTGATAGAAAATAGTATAAAGAAAAGAAAATGGGATTCATTTTCTTATTATATATGTTTTGATATGAACGTTAACTTATACATGATTTTAAAAATTAGATAGGTGGTAGAAATACATTGGCAACTACAAAACCATACAGAGTATTACTATATTACATGTACACAACAATTGAAAACCCAGAAGAATTCGCGGCAGAGCATTTAGAATTTTGTAATTCACTTGAATTAAAAGGAAGAATTCTTGTAGCGAAAGAAGGTATTAACGGAACTTGTTCTGGAACTGTAGAACAAACAGAGAAATACATGGAAGCAATGAACAATGATCCACGTTTTGACGGTATCGTATTTAAAATAGATGAAGCTGATGGTCATGCATTCAAGAAAATGCACGTGCGTCCTCGTCCAGAGTTAGTTACACTTCGTCTAGAAGATGACATTAACCCACACGAAATAACTGGGAAGTATTTAGAGCCAAAAGATTTTTATGAAGCAATGAAACAAGAAGATACAGTTATCATTGATGCACGAAATGATTATGAGTTTGATTTAGGTCACTTCAAAGGTGCGATTAAACCTGATATCGAATCATTCCGTGAATTACCAGATTGGATTCGTGAAAATAAAGAAGTACTTGAAGGTAAAAAGATTTTAACTTATTGTACAGGCGGAATTCGTTGTGAGAAGTTTTCTGGTTGGTTAGTTCGTGAAGGCTATGAAGATGTAAGTCAGCTTCACGGCGGAATTGTAACGTACGGAAAAGACCCAGAGGTACAAGGTGAGCTTTGGGATGGACAATGTTACGTGTTCGATGAGCGTATTGCTGTACCAGTAAACCAAAAAGAACATGTTATCGTTGGTAAAGACCACTTTACAGGTGAACCTTGTGAGCGCTATGTAAACTGTTCAAATCCAGAATGTAATAAGAAAATTTTATGTTCTGAAGAAAACGAAGCGAAATATTTACGTGCATGTTCTCATGAATGTCGTGTAAGTCCACGTAACCGCTACGTAATACAACATGAATTAACGGAAGAGCAAGTAGCTGCTGCATTAGAGCAAATCGAAGCAGGGAAGTAAAATGAATTCGTATAATAAAAGGGGTACTCCAAGTTTTATTTTGGAGCACCCTTTTTTTATTATCCGGTCCTGTCATTTGTCGGTAAGTCGATATATTAAAAAAATCGCTGATATATTTCGAGTTGCGCCGATATAATCGGAAAATCGCTCATAAAAATTTCACTTACTGCAGCGCACCAAGAATTTGAAAATAACCTTTTTTAATTTTTATCTTCTTTCTCTTTAACGGCAGAAAGTACAGTTTGTTTTACCCAAGCTTTTCTTCGTTTATGTTGTAGACCCCATTGGTATAAACTTTGGGCTCCTAAAATAAGTGAAATGACAATGCCGCTAATCGCAATTAATAGAGCGAAAAATTCAAGAGGTGACGATATTTTGTTTGAATCGGTGTTTCTTAAAAGGTCAATCATAGTAAACCCTAACATTTGGCCCACTACAGAGTAGAGCGTTAAAATTAACAATAAGAGGCTATCTTTTTTAGAGGCGACATTTTCTTGATATTTAAACAAACTATCAAGATTTTGTTTCGCGTTCGAGTATAGAACCTCAATATTAAAAAGTTTTCTTAAACGAAAGAAAATATCTTCACTTTGTGATTGGGATACTAATTCTAAAGAAAAATAATTAGCAGTGAACGAATTGATCGAATAAATTAATTTCTCTATTTCATTAGTATCTTGTTCAATGTTTAGCTCAGCATAGGCGTTAGCCATTTTTAATAAAACAATTTTATGGAATAGGTTTAATAATAAAGCGTAATAAAATTCTCCGTACATTTGACTAGCAAGTTTAGCGATTTTACGTTCTCCTTCATTTGTTACACATGTAAAAATATGTTCTTCCATTATGAAATAACGATTTGGAGCCCATCTCTGGTAAGCGTGTTTTTTTAAATAGTCATGAATGTAAGGAAGGTTATTTGCGCTCACATATGGCTTACCATCACTTGTTAATCCGGAAAGACTAGAAGTACGATAAACATCCACTTCATTAAGCTCCATACCTTCTTTTAGTGACAATAAAGTTTGGACGTACATTCTTTGGTCTTCGAAGAAAGGGAAGGTTTGAAAGTATGAACTTCTTAATCTCTTCTTTTCAAAGAAATCAGTTACGCCATGAAATAAATAACCAAAAATGAATTTTTCAACTTGGGAATACTTTTTTCCGTTACATTCAATACAAATAGTTTCATTTGTATCATTTTTAGTTTCAAGTACACGGAAGCGAGCAGCGAATTCGATTGCTTCAGATAAAGTCATGTTTGGAGCAGTGTTTACTTCTGTTCGAATTGTTAAGAAGCCAAGTTCATAAGGACAAAGTGTGACATCAATAGAGTGTATCTTGAATGGGATTGAAATACGGTTTGTTGTTAAATGTCCAGTTAAGTTAAGGTCCTTTGAATAACGTTGCAAGCCCTTTTGATGCTCTGAGTGAGGAAAGAGAATTTTATTTGTAAATGAAAGATAGTATGCTTCCATATTTTGATGTGAAACTTTAAACTCCCCATAATATGTATTTTCATCATCGAGATGATCGAGCCGAAAAGGACGAAAATCGTTTTTTTGTAAGAAAGGGAACATCTCTTGTTCATATCCAGCTTTAAACGAAAACGGGAATATAAATTGAAATATAGCTATTGCTACACCTTTTTCCTCAATTGATTGTATTGCCTCCATCTACATTGTGTCCTTTCCATATATGCTATAGAAACAACATGCCCAAATTTATTTGAAAATAACCACTCTTTTATACTCAATTGAGAGTGAAAATTCAGCTTATTTAGCAGAGGACATGTATAATGTTATGTATACTAAAAGTTATAAAATTTTATTTTGAAAAGGGGGATGCTGTATGCGGATTTTAGTATTAGGCGCTGGTGGAGTCGGAGGATTTTTTGGTGGCAGATTAGTCGAAAAGGGAGAAGATGTCACGTTTCTTGTTCGTAGTAAACGGAAAAAACAATTAGAGGAAAGAGGACTTGTAATCCGAAGTGTTAACGGGGATTTTTCCTTCCGACCGAAATTAATAACGAAAGAAGAGAGAACTTCTCCATTTGATGTCATTTTATTTTCAACAAAAGCGTATCACTTAAACGAGGCAATTCAAGATTTGAAGCCGTTTGTTGGCGAAAATACTGTAATCATTCCATTGTTAAATGGTATCGCTCATTTATCGCTATTACAAAAAGAATTCGGCGAAGAAAAAGTAATTGGCGGTTTATGCTTTATCGAGACGACGTTAAACGATCAAGGAGAAATTGTACAAACTAGCGCTGCCAACAGACTTGTGTTTGGAGAAATTAAGTCTCAAAATTCAGAGAGAGTAAAGCATATTTCTAAAGCATTTGCAGGTACGAAATCTAGTTTTGTTTTAAGTGAAAATATTACGCAAGATATGTGGCATAAATATTTATTTATTACTGTAATGTCCGGTGTGACAACGTTAATGCGTGCACCAATTGGACCAATCCGTGAAAGTGAAGGCGGCCGTGATTTTATCCGTAATGTATTTGAGGAATCTGTACAAATCATGAGAGTATTAGGAGCTCCAGTAAAGGCTAATATTGCCCAGGAACATATGAAAACAATTGATAAAATTTCGTATGATATGAAGTCATCAATGCAACGTGATATGGAGAAGGGTTCGTTTATTGAAGGGAAGCACTTGCAAGGATATTTACTGGATGTAGCAGAGCAATTTTCTATAGCGGCACCATTATTAGGCACTATATATCAAAATTTAAAGGTGTATGAAGAGATGACCTTTAACAGATCTGTAATAGAATTAGATGTATGAAAAAATAAAAAAGATAGCAATATATAAGTGTATTGCTATCTTTTTTATTTTTTGTATGACAAATTATTTATTTCTTTTCGTTCTATCTGTCAAATTTATTTCCTGTTCACGTTTACCATATAACTGATTAATTTCATTTGCTACTGCATCTAAATATGAATCGGAAAAAATAGGCTTCTTTTCTTTAGACATATGGGTCTCCTTTGCGGATTTTTTAGTATTCATTATGTATATTTCTCAGTGGATTATGCGCAATCATTTTAATTTTTTTCTTATTAAAAATTTTTGTTTACTTTTTGAAAATAAAGGAGTATTATAATCCACAGTTTCAATTTTCTAAATCGCTGAAACCGCATGGTACGGGGGACCCGTTTTTACGGATTAGTACATAATCCGATGGGGTGAATCCTTGAAAAAGGTAGGGCTACTCATAGGCCCGAATCCGACAGCTAACCTCGTAAGCGTTATATTGAGAAGGAAGGTGGAGCTTGTGCGACAAAAAAAATAATGTCTACAAGTCTATTTCGCTATGGCTTGTAGACATTTTTTGTTTTCTGAGGAAATCGTTTACTGGCTGTAACAAGCAGTAAAGTTCGTACAAAATTATTGGAGAGTGGACAGCATTGGTTTCATCTATTAAAAGATTTTTAATTGGAAGACCGTTAAAATCAACGGAGCTTGGAGAACAGAAGCTTAATAAAACGAAAGCTTTAGCTATTTTATCTTCTGACGCATTGTCATCAGTTGCTTACGGTCCAGAGCAAATTTTAATTGCTTTAGCAGGTGTTGGAGCGATCGCTTATTGGTATTCCATTCCGATCGCTGTTGGGGTATTAGTATTATTGACAGCCCTTATTTTATCTTATCGTCAAATTATTTTTGCTTATCCGCATGGCGGGGGAGCGTATGTTGTATCAAAAGAAAATTTAGGGATGAATCCAGGCTTAATTGCTGGAGGATCTTTATTAGTTGACTATATTTTAACTGTTGCGGTAAGTGTGTCCGCTGGTACAGATGCAATTACGTCTGCATTTCCTAGCTTACATGCACACAACGTAATTATTGCGGTTATATTTGTTATATTAATTACGATCTTAAATTTAAGAGGAGTAACGGAATCAGCTTCCGTTTTAGCATATCCTGTTTATTTATTCGTTTTAGCATTATTTATATTAATTGGTGTAGGCATATATAATATTTTAACTGGTCATGTTTCACCCACTTTACATGCGCCGATTGGTACACCAGTTGCAGGGATTAGTTTATTTTTATTACTAAGAGCATTTGCATCAGGTAGTTCTGCTTTAACAGGTGTTGAAGCAATTTCAAATGCAATTCCGAACTTTAAAGATCCTGCGCCAAACAATGCTGCAAAAACATTGCTTGCAATGGGTGCATTACTTGCTGTGTTATTTTCAGGAATTGTGTTTTTAGCCTATTATTACGGAGTGACTCCGAGTAAAGAAGTAACAGTTGTTTCTCAAATTGCTGAACAAACATTTGGACGTAATTTCATGTACTATTTCATACAAGGTACAACAGCTTTAATATTAATTCTTGCTGCTAATACAGGTTATTCTGCATTTCCTTTATTAGCGGTTAACCTTGCAAAAGATAAATTCATACCGAGAATGTTTACGATTAGAGGAGACCGTCTAGGTTACTCAAACGGTATTATAATACTTGGAGTTGCTTCGATTATTTTAATTGTAGCTTTCCAAGGACAAACAGAACATTTAATTCCGTTATATGCAGTAGGGGTATTTATTCCATTTACACTTTCTCAAACAGGGATGGTATTAAAGTGGCTTCGCGAAAAACCTGAAGGATGGGTTTTAAAATTAACGGTTAATTTAATTGGTGCAGTTATTAGTTTTATCGTAATGAGCATGTTCTTTTTAACTAAATTTGCACAAGTTTGGTCGATTCTTATTTTCTTACCTGCTATTATCTTCTTGTTTCATCGAATTAAGAAGCATTATGATGCAGTGGGTGATCAATTAAGTTTAAAAACTTGTGAACCTCTTATTCCAATTGAGGGGAATGTAATTGTCGTTCCTGTAGCAGGTATGACGCATGTAGTAGAAAATTCATTGAACTATGCGAAATCTCTTTCTGCAGATCAAGTTATCGCTGTATATGTTGCTTTTGACAGAGAAGAGGAAAAGAAATTTGAAGAGAAATGGAAGGTGTGGCAACCTGAAGTAAGGCTTGTTACATTACATTCTCATTATAGAAGTATTATTCAGCCGTTAACGAAGTTCATTGATACAGTGCAATATAAGGCAAGTGAATCGAATTACCGCGTTACGGTCGTTATACCACAGTTCATTCCGAAAAAAGGTTGGCATAACATTCTTCATAATCAATCTAGTTTACTCATACGTGCGTATTTACTTTATAAAAGAAATGTTGTTATTACGACAGTTCCATATCATTTGAAAAAATAAGAAGATTTTTGAAGGATAGCTTCGTGAAAATGAAGCTATCCTTTTTGTGTATATGCTATGCATAATTGCATATGAGTTTAAAAATTATATCGATATAATTTTATCGGTTATTTGTAAGTAGTGTTTTCTGTTGTGATATGTAGATATTTCAATCAATAAAGTGAATCGGATTATATTTTGAAATAAGGACATGAAAGCTTGAAAATAAAGGGAATGAAAATACTTCTTTACGTTATATAAACAGCTGTGTTTAAATGACCTTACAGTACAAAACATATATGAAAACAAAACGAAATTTCATATTTACGCATGTTGTTTAGTTTGAAATGAATAATATTTTTACGTAATATATTCACTATGTGAATGTGGGAATTTCTATAAAATAGAAAATTTATACAATATTATTCATACTAAACACATATGAAAAATAATAAAATGTTTTGTGACGATAAGTAAGTACTGTAGCAATACGAGAGAGGTGGTTCATACATGGATCACGGTGAGAACGTTCTCTATTTTAATCATCTCAAATTATGGGCAAGAAAATAGAATAATAAAATGCGATAGTAATAGTTGCTAATACATAGGAGGAGTTAAAGTGAAAAAGACTTTAATTACAGGGTTATTGGTTACAGCAGTATCTACGAGTTGCTTCATTCCTGTAAGCGCTTACGCTAAGGAGGGGCAAACAGAAGTGAAAACAGTATATGCGCAAAATGTAATTGCTCCAAATACATTATCCAATTCAATTAGAATGTTAGGATCACAATCACCGCTTATTCAAGCATACGGATTAATTATCTTGCAACAGCCAGACATTAAGGTAAATGCGATGAGTAGCTTAACGAATCATCAAAAGTTTGCAAAGGCGAATGTACGAGAATGGATTGATGAATATAATCCGAAGCTAATTGACTTAAATCAAGAAATGATGAGATACAGCACTAGATTTAATAGCTATTATAGTAAGCTCTATGAACTAGCAGGAAACGTAAATGAAGATCAGCAAGCAAAAGCAGATTTTATGAGTGCATATGGAAAATTACAATTGCAAGTACAAAGCATCCAAGAGAGTATGGAGCAAGATTTATTAGAGTTAAATCGATTTAAAACAGTATTAGACAAAGATAGTAACAACTTATCAATTAAAGCCGATGAAGCAATAAAAACACTGCAAGGATCAAGTGGAGATATTGTGAAATTAAGAGAAGATATTAAAAGAATTCAAGGGGAAATTCAAGCTGAACTAACTACTATTTTGAATAGACCTCAAGAAATCATTAAAGGTTCTATTAATATCGGTAAACAAGTATTTACAATCACAAATCAAACTGCACAAACGAAAACAATCGATTTTGTTTCTATCGGTACTTTAAGTAATGAAATTGTAAATGCTGCAGATAGTCAAACGAGAGAAGCAGCTCTTCGCATTCAACAAAAGCAAAAAGAGTTATTACCACTTATTCAAAAGTTATCACAAACTGAAGCAGAGGCGACTCAAATTACATTCGTTGAAGATCAAGTAAATAGCTTTACAGAATTAATTGATCGTCAAATTACAACTTTAGAAACGTTATTAACGGATTGGAAAGTTTTAAATAATAATATGATTCAAATTCAAACAAATGTTGAAGAAGGTACGTATACAGACAGTAGTTTACTTCAAAAACATTTCAATCAAATTAAAAAAGTAAGTGATGAAATGAATAAGCAAACAAATCAATTTGAAGATTACGTTACAAACGTTGAAGTACATTAAACAGAAAAATAATTAGCGATATAGGGAGAGAAGAAAAATGACAAAAAAACCTTATAAAGTAATGGCTCTATCAGCACTGATGGCAGTATTTGCAGCAGGAAATATTATGCCGGCTCATACGTATGCAGCTGAAAGTACAGTGAAACAAGCTCCAGTTCATGCGGTAGCAAAAGCTTATAATGACTATGAAGAATACTCATTAGGACCAGAAGGCTTGAAAGATGCAATGGAAAGAACAGGTTCAAATGCTTTAGTAATGGATCTGTACGCTTTAACAATTATTAAACAAGGTAATGTTAACTTTGGAAATGTATCGTCTGTTGATGCGGCTTTAAAAGGGAAAGTAATTCAGCACCAAGATACAGCTAGAGGAAATGCGAAGCAATGGTTAGATGTATTAAAACCACAGCTTATTTCAACGAATCAAAATATCATTAACTACAATACGAAATTCCAAAACTATTATGATACTTTAGTTGCTGCAGTTGATGCAAAGGATAAAGCGACTCTTACGAAAGGCTTAACAAGATTATCAAGTAGTATTAATGAAAATAAAGCGCAAGTGGATCAGTTAGTAGAAGACTTGAAGAAATTCCGAAATAAAATGACTTCGGATACGCAAAACTTCAAGGGTGATGCAAATCAAATTACATCTATATTAGCTAGTCAAGATGCAGGAATTCCGCTTCTGCAAAATCAAATTACAACGTACAATGAAGCGATTAGTAAATATAATGCAATTATTATCGGTTCATCTGTTGCGACAGCTCTAGGACCAATTGCAATTATCGGTGGTGCAGTAGTTATTGCTACGGGTGCAGGAACACCGCTAGGAGTAGCATTAATTGCAGGTGGTGCAGCAGCTGTAGGCGGTGGTACAGCTGGAATCGTATTAGCGAAGAAAGAGCTTGATAATGCACAAGCAGAAATTCAAAAGATAACAGGACAAGTTACAACTGCGCAATTAGAAGTAGCAGGATTAACGAACATTAAAACACAAACAGAGTATTTAACAAATACAATTGATACTGCAATTACAGCGTTACAAAATATTTCAAACCAATGGTACACAATGGGATCAAAATACAATTCTTTACTTCAAAATGTGGATTCAATTAGTCCAAACGATCTTGTTTTCATTAAAGAAGATTTAAACATTGCGAAAGATAGCTGGAAAAACATTAAAGACTATGCAGAAAAGATTTATGCTGAAGATATTAAAGTAGTAGATACGAAAAAAGCATAATCGAATACGAATCGTTAGGGCGTTAAGTGTTGATGAATGATTTGAAGCTCCTGTTCAGTTGTGAGCAGGAGCTTTTGATATCCTTATAAAGAGAATAGGTGAAAAATATGCAGAAACGATTTTATAAAAAATGTCTTTTAGCGGTAATGATTGCTGGGGTGGCAACGAGTAACGCATTTCCTTTACATCCTTTTGCAGCAGAACAAAATGTAACGGTGCTACAAGAAAATGTGAAAAACTATTCTCTTGGACCAGCAGGATTCCAAGATGTAATGGCACAAACGACATCAAGCATATTTGCAATGGATTCATATGCAAAATTAATTCAAAATCAACAAGAGACGGATTTAAGTAAAATAAGTTCGATTAATAGTGAATTTAAAGGAAATATGATTCAGCATCAAAGAGATGCAAAAATTAATGCAGCATATTGGTTAAATAATATGAAGCCTCAAATTATGAAAACAGATCAAAATATTATAAATTACAATAATACTTTTCAATCGTATTATAATGACATGTTAATAGCGATTGATCAAAAGGATAGCGGAAAATTAAAAGCGGATTTAGAAAAGTTGTATGCAGATATTGTAAAGAATCAAAATGAGGTAGATGGATTATTAGGAAATTTGAAAGCTTTTCGCAATAGAATGGCGAAAGATACAAATAGTTTCAAAGAAGATACAAATCAGTTAACAGCGATATTGGCAAGTACGAATGCTGGTATTCCAGCTCTAGAGCAACAAATAAATACATATAACGATTCGATTAAAAAGAGTAATGATATGGTCATTGCTGGTGGCGTACTTTGTGTAGCATTAATAACATGTCTTGCTGGCGGGCCAATGATCGCGGTTGCGAAAAAAGATATCGCAAATGCAGAAAGAGAAATCGCTAATTTAAAAGATAGAATTTCAGGAGCGCAAGCAGAAGTCTTAATTTTGACTGATGTAAAAAATAAAACAACAAACATGACAGAAACAATTGATGCAGCAATTACAGCACTACAAAACATATCAAATCAATGGTATACAGTAGGTGCAAAATATAATAATTTACTACAAAACGTAAAAGGAATTAGTCCGGAAGAGTTTACGTTTATAAAAGAAGATTTACATACAGCGAAAGATAGCTGGAAAGATGTAAAGGATTATACAGAAAAATTACATGAAGGCGTGGCGAAGTAAACAGTGGACTAGTTCTGCTGTTTATTTTTTTATCCTGTTTTTTGTGAGAGTTGAACTTGCAATTATATATAAGTTTGTCATGTGTTTTATCCATGTGTGTATAAAAATCTTTTCGTTATCGTTCCCTTTGATAGAATCTATTTTTATATGGTTTTTTACCGAATTTTTTAAAAATTAAATTTTATGGCTTGATAATTCATTTAAAATGATTTAATCTTATGTCAAATGATATGTTTATCTATCAAAAATGCTTTTGTAAAGATAAAGGAGTGATTGAGAATGTTAAACGCCCCATTGATGGTAAGTCTTTAGGTACAGCAGCATTGAAAAGATTGGGAAGAAATGAGTGAGCTTTCACAATAAAGAACTCTATAACTTTATGTAGTGTTTGATACCCTTCGATTAGATTTTTTGAAAAACAAATCAATATTAATTGAATCAAAGTTTAGAAATTAAATATATGAGTAGTAGAAAAAATCCATTAGTTGTTATCATGTTCTAATAAAAAATGGGAAATGGAAATTCTGAGAAAACTTGTTCAGAAAGTAAGTTAGTGAGGGGAATTCAAAACCAATTTAATAAAAGCGAGGTAAATAATATGACTTTTGAAGAAAAATTACAAGCATATGCAGAACTTACGGTGAAAATCGGTGTCAATATTCAACCAGGGCAATACTTATTAGTCAATACATCAGTGGATGCATTGGATTTCGCCCGTATAGTTGTGAAAGAGGCTTATAAGGCTGGGGCAGGGCGTGTTCATGTTGATTTTTCGGATGAAGAAATGGAACGTGCTTACTTTGATTATGCCTCAGATGAAGAATTTAATCGCTTCCCAGAGTGGATAGTCAAAATGAATGATGAGCTGATCGAACGTAAAGGAGCACTATTAATGATAGATGCTACAGATCCTGATAAATTTACAGGTATTTCATCTGATCGTCTAGCTACCTATCAAAAGGTAGCAGGAGCTGCTCTGAGAAACAATCGCAACGCCGTAATGAAGGATTCAATAGCTTGGTCGATGGTAGCAGTTCCTTCACCAAAGTGGGCATCGAAGGTGTTCCCGGATTTAGCAGCAGAGGATCAAGTACCAGCATTATGGGAGGCTATTTTTAAAGCTGTTCGTATTGGTGAAGGCAGTACTATTGAAAAATGGCGTGAACATGTAACAAATTTAGAATCTCGTGCGGTCCTACTGAACGATAAAAAATATATGAAGCTTCACTATACAGCGCCAGGTACTGATTTAACAATTGCATTAGCACCACAGCATAAATGGGTTACTGGAGGTGGTAAAACTCCTGATGATACTATCTTTATGGCTAATATGCCGACAGAAGAGGTTTATACGTTACCGATGAAACAAGGTGTAAATGGCTATGTAAGCAATACAAAACCATTAGTTTATCAAGGGAATATTATCGATGGCTTTAAACTGACATTTGAAGAAGGAAAAATTGTTAAAGCTGAAGCACAGGTAGGACATGATTTATTACAAGAGCTTATTAATGTGGATGAAGGCTCTTGCTATTTAGGTGAAGTAGCACTTGTACCACATGAATCACCAATTTCAGCATCGGAAATTTTATATTTTAATACATTGTTTGATGAAAATGCATCGAACCATTTAGCGATTGGTAAAGCTTATCCAACTTGCTTAGAGGGTGGAAGAGATTTAGAAAACGATCAGCTTGAAACGTTAGGGGCAAATATTTCAGTAACACATGAGGACTTTATGATTGGCAGCAGTGAGATGGACATCGACGGTATTCTACCAGATGGAACTGTAGAACCAATTTTCTGTAAAGGTAGCTGGGCATTTTAAGTTTTTAATTTGAATAAAGGAGTAGAGTGGATGAAACGGTTACTAAGCATAATTAGTGCAACTATATAGGTGTTTCATCTGCTTTTGCTTAGGCTGAAAACTACCTCTTTAATTAGAAATAAAATGCATGCAAAGGAGATAGGCCAATGAATTTCTGGGAAGTTGTTTTGATAGTAGTGAATTTTAGTCTATTGAGTTGGATACTGTTAATAGGCAGAGAAACGAAAAAGTGGTCTAAATTAGCTACTTTGATTGCCGTTGTAATGGTTACAGTTCAGTTATTGGCAGAAGGTTTTAGGTGGCAGATGATTCCGGCATATGTATCCCCAGTTATCTTAATTTTATGCTATTTATTAGCTGGGCGGAAAAAGGGCTTTAGAAGTTCGGGTATATTCATAGTTAAGACTTCGTTACTATGTATCTATTTGTCTGTAGCAGTTGCGTTACCCTTACTTATGCCAGTATTTTCATTTGAAGAACCAACTGGTCCACATAGGGTCGGTACGAAGCTATATCATTGGGTTGATCATCAGAGAAATGAACCATATTCAAAAAATCCAAACGATCGGCGCGAACTGATGGTGCAAATTTGGTATCCTGCAGCTGAAAAAAGCAAGGGGGATCCAGAACCTTATATTCGTAACATAAATGAGCTCTCCAAGGGATTGGAAAAAACATTGTCTATTCCTGCATTTGCATTCAGCCACATGGAATTGGTAAAGTCTCACTCGTTTATGGATTTACAACTCTCAGACTCAGAGAATCACTATCCCATATTACTCTTCTCTCATGGTTTTAATGGTTTTCGTAATCAAAACACGTTTCAAGTTGAGGAGTTGGCTAGTCAAGGATATATTGTTCTAAGTATCGATCATACCTTTGATGCTGCAGCTACCGTCTTTCCAGGTGGTCGAACTGCTTACGTACAGCCCATCAATTTAACTGATGAAGGAGATAGTCACATAAAATTATGGGAGGAAGATGTCAGCTTTGTCCTTAATCAGATAGAGAAACTTAACGAAAACGATGAGACCGGTTTCTTTACAGGAAGACTGGATACCTCGCGAATTGGAATGTTTGGCCACTCTTACGGTGGAGCTACCGCAGCACAAATACTTGCAAAAGATTCTCGTGTCAAAGCAGCTATCAATATGGATGGTACATTGTATGGTGAAATCTTGCCTGAAAGTGGCATTGGAAAACCATTTCTGCTCATGAATGCAGAAGAGCCTGATGAAGCAGATCCCTTTGAAGTGAGGGAGCGATACGGACGCGGGTTAGCTGGCGGTGGTATGTCAATGGTCATTCCTCATACGGATCATACAAGCTTTACCGATTTACATTTGTTCTCACCTCTGTTGCAGAGCCCAGGTGAAAATCCAAAGGAAGTTCATCGTATTATTAACGAATTCAGCCTGGCATTTTTTGACCAGTATGTAAAACAGAAGGATGACGGCTCAACCCTTAAAAGGCTGATAACCCAATACCCGGAAGTGAATTTTAAAATAAACCGATAACTTTATGCAGAAAGTAACTCGTACCATTTTCTTTGGCTCTTGTATTTATTACATTAAAGAATTTAATTTCTTCATCGTTATCTAAATAATGAAATACTAAAAATGAAACATTCAAAGTACTATCAGTTTCAGGAATATAATTCTTTTTGAAAAGCTACATTCAGCAGCTGGACACTTTATTTGAGATTGTTTATTATAATATCAAATGATATATTTATCTATCAAAAATGACGACTTTATATAGAAAAAGGGAGAGATTGACGATGAAGAAAGACTTGTCAGCGTTGAAGGAAGCGAGATTTAATGCAATTCTTGATTCAGCTACTATATTGCTTGTTGAAAATCCTACTGCTTCGATGAATGAAATTGCGGAATATGCGGGAATTGGAATTGCTACACTCCATCGCTACGTCGAAAGCAGGGAGAAATTGATGCTGTTCTTGGGCCATCGGGCTATACAACTGGTAAGTGATACTGTAAACCAGATTCCACTGGATGAGGAAAGAAGCGAAAACTATATCCCGGAACTCATTGAAGCGTTAATCCCTTTAGGTGACAAAATCTATTTTCTAGGTCATGATGCATCTGTATTTAACAACAAAGAATTAGGTGAAGCAGAAGAGAAGCTGAGGGAACCCTTAAGACGCGTTATTGAATTGCTACAACAAAGAGGTTACTTTCAGCAAACAGTTAGCAGTGAATGGATTTTGAATACGCTTTATGCTCTGCTTTTCCATACCTGGGAACAGGTACATGAAGGAAATGTGGCTAAAAAATCTGCTGCAGAGCTTGTTTTAAATACATTTTATTATGGTTTCAAAGCTAAGGATGAATTGAGAGGGAAGTGAACTGATTCAAATCCATGATAATTAATATTAATAATATAGAAAGTGAAAAGGAGCAATAGGATAATGAATAAAATCTCTATTGTAAAGGCTGTTCATCAATCCATGGTCGGCGCCCAGCTAAATGTAATGGCATTGGAATACATGGTGTTTCCACTTGCAGGATCTGAGGAGAAGAACACAGTCGATTGGACATTTTGTAAGCTATGGCGGCAGGAGAACAACCGTTTTAGTCATCAATACGCCTATGAAGCTCAAATGGACGGGAAAACTTTAGGGATGATTACTTGCTATCCCATACCCGTTTTAAATCGTCTTGCCTGGCCCACTTTTAAACAGCTGCTTTCGTTCCGAAAGCTGGGTTTTGTTGTTTATAACATTTTGAATATCAAAATGCTTTATTCCATGTTTACCTTGAGGGAGGGAGAAGATGACGAGTTTCACATCGGAACAATTGCCTTACTGCCCGAAAGTCGAGGACTAGGGATAGGTACCAGATTAATTGAGTTTGCTGAGGAACAAGCTTCGCTGCAAGGCTTTGCCAAATGCTCTCTAACGGTAAAGAAAGAGAACCAACTTGCCATTAAATTGTATCAGAGGATAGGCTACCAGATTACAGGTGAAATCAATAAACCAAAGTTATCGTTGTACAGAATGGTCAAAAACGTAGAACCTTACAACCATTTATAAAAAATTTGTACAGTATTAGAGGGTACCAGCACATGCCCATAAGCTTAAGGATTCAAAATTACCCCAAAGTAAAAAATGTACATTTTTTATAAGTTAACACAAAATTTTAGCTTGATAGTGATGGGATGAGGCTTCTATATAAAAAAACACAGTTTACACTCAAACTGTGTTTTTTCGACGTATAATGCTTTATCAACATCTCTTTTTATTCTTTAAAATCTGCAACAGAACCAGGCCCCTCCTCAAAGTATAAATTCCAAGGGAGGAACCGTTTTTTTATTTACTTATATACGTACAGCTGTACCACTGACAGCAACCATTAACATTCCATCACGTACAACTTCGTAATCTACGTCAATGCCGATGATAGCGTTCGCACCTTTTTGTTTTGCAAGTTCTTTCATTTCGTCCATTGCAATATCACGAGCGTCTTTTAGCTTACTTTCATAAGCACCAGCACGGCCACCGACAACATCACGAACTGAAGCGAATAAATCGCGGACAATGTTTGCACCCATAATAGCTTCACCATTTACAATATCAATATACTCAATAATTTCTTTACCTTGAATTCCGGAAGTTGTTGTTACAATCATGACTGACACTCTCCTAATAAGTTGTAGTTTTGATAAGATTTCTTATGCCTTAGAAAAAGTGGTTCTGGTGCCAAAAATACTCGATAGAAACATAGAGTATTTTTGCATCAAAACCTTCAATTACATATGTCTTGTTATGACATATGCAATTAAATAAAAGGAATAAAATTGTTTAACATATGTATCGCTATAACATATGCAAGGGATCTATTAGAAATAAGATAAGCCGCAGTAAGCATCACTGTGCCAGGTAAATATATAGCAAGATCCGAAAGTTGATTTGAATGAAGACCTGCAAAAATTATAATCGAAACGATGGATGCAATAGCAGTACCAACATATTCCGAAAAACGATTTACTAATATATGACGAAATATAATTTCTTCAATTATTGGTCCTATAATCCCAAATAGAAGTAATGTGAATATAATAGGCATCTCTGCGCCATTTGTAAGGATCTGTTCTTGGTTCTCTGGCTGACCTGTATTTAGAAAATGCATAATAGAATTTTCCACAATTATCATAAGTAAAACTACCATAGGAATGCTTACTATTTTCAAAATTGTTTTCTCTTTAAAATAAGTAAAACTTTCAATAATTTCTTTCCTAAAGAAAATGATTCCTACAATAGCAGGTACAGTCAAACCGATGGCACTAAGAGCAAATTCTGATTCAACTAAGTTGCTGTTAGTTAAAAGGGAGATGCCAAATAATATGAACAAGCCAATTTGAAGTAGTGCAAACAGTATATAAACTATTAGCATAACAAGTTCTTTTGTATTCATTTTTATAAAGCTCACTTTATTACCTCCATAATGAAATTACTTAGAATCTTTGATTTTTCTTGTTGCATTAGGTTCTCCTTCTAAAATATATTTATTTAATACCGAACCGGACCGTTCGGTTCGAAAACTTATGATACTATAAGTTTCTAGTTTTTTAAACCCCTTTTATAAATTATTAATAAAATAAAAATGGTAAATAACAAATATATTTATATCTCAGTTGCTTATTTACAAGCAAATTTCAGTACTCATTAATTTTTGACAATTAGCTTTTTATAGAATGAAGTGATAAGGCTTTTAACTGCAAGGACTGCGGGAGATATCCTAATATACGAAGTGAAAGTGGGAGTAGTTCAAACACTTTAGCTAAACATATTAATAAAAATTATATATAATAATCATAGTCTATACGTTAAAATTAACTATATATTTTTACACCTTCTACGATTGTAGGTGAAATTAGTTGTATAACAGGACTGAATTAAATAATTGGACATGTTAATTTTGACAGAAAATTCATTTGAATGATATAGGTAATACAATTTGATTACCTCTTTTCAAACTGTATGGTTTGAGGTTCACATAATATAGGGATGGATAATATATTTTTGTTCCAAACTTATTTATACTTACAAAAAAATTCAAGAAAATAGATGGTAAATATCACCTGGAATATTAAGCTCGTTTTTATTAGGAGGATTACAAAGTATGACTAAAGTTGATAAGATTAAAGAAAAAATTATTGAAACATCTTTATATTTATTTAATACTAATGGGATAACTCGCACATCCATACAGGATATAATGACAGCTACTGAACTACCTAAAGGATCTATTTATCGTAGATTCAAAAGTAAAGAAGAAATTGTCCTTGCTGCCTATGACAAAAGTGGTGAGATTATGTGGAGTCATTTTCATAAAGCAATGGAAAATAAAAAGACAGCAATCGATAAAATTCTTGCAATTTTCCTTGTATATCAAGATGCAGCTAATAATCCTCCTATTGCTGGAGGCTGTCCATTACTTAATAGCGCAATTGAAAGTACTGGAGTATTTCCAGAATTACAAAAAGCAGCAGCAAAAGGTTATGATGATACAGTAATGTTAATGGCTTCTCTCATAAAAGAAGGAATAGAGAAACAAGAACTTAAAGAAGATATAGATATTATATCGCTCGCTTCTTTTCTTGCATCTTCAATGGAGGGAGCTATTATGGCAAGTCGCGTATCTAACGATAATATACACCATCATTATTTTATTGAACAAATAAAACATCATCTTTTCTCTTATTCTAAATAAGTGAGAACTTGCAGTGTTTCCATCCGATTTTTATAAACTTAAATTGAATACATACCCCTTATGAACAGTATCTTTTGTTTATGAGGGGTATTTGAATAGCTTTTAGACGATGTTTCATGTTTCTTATTGAACGGCTTTGTTATCGTTACTACAGGAAAAGCAATAAAGAATGAATTACATATAAACTGATTTATATGTTGTAAGTGTTTCTATATTGGGTTTGTAAATCTACACAATAAGGTTTCATTGTATATAATAAGTGGAATAGAAGTTCAGTTAGATAAAATTCGGTAGTCGAATTTTTTTGCATAAAGCTGTATAATGCTTGTAACGAAAGGGAAATACAGGAAGGGATTTGTAATGAGTTACTATGGAAAAAGATAAACAACAATTAAGCGTTGAAGTTGCAAGATTATATTATCAATCAGATTATAGTCAGCAAGAAATTGCTAACAAATTAAATATTTCAAGACCGACGATTTCTAGATTGTTAAAGTACGCGAAAGAAAAAGGGTTTGTTCAAATTAGCATCGCCGATCCATTTGCGGATTTAGATAACGTTGGGAATTTACTGAAAGAAAAGTACAACTTGTTAGAGGCACATGTTGTGTTTTCTCCAGTACCGGAATATGCAACGATTACAGAGTATATAAGTAAATATGCTGCTGAGTATATGGAAAAGACGGTTAAAAACGGTGATATTGTTGGTGTAAGCTGGGGAATGACGATGTATGAAATCGCTAGAAAAATCGTACCTCAACATGTAAAAGGGGTAGAGGTTGTCCAGCTAAAAGGTGGTATTAGTCATTCAAGTGTAAATACATATGCGAATGAGACGATAGCTTTATTTGCAGATGCTTTTCAAACGACGCCAAGAAATCTACCTCTTCCAGTTATATTTGATAATGCAGTGACAAAAGAATTAGTGGAGCAGGATCGACATATTCATCACATTATCGAAATGGGAAAACAAGCGAATATTGCAATTTTTACTGTAGGAACAGTGCGAGACGAAGCGTTATTATTCCGATTAGGTTATTTCGATAAGGATGAAACAAATTTACTCAAAAAACAATCGGTCGGTGACATTTGTTCACGTTTCTTTGATGGAGACGGAAATATTAGTAGCGAAGAAATCAATAAGCGTACCATTGGAATTGAGTTAGAGGAACTGAAATTAAAGAAACGCTCTATTTTAGTTGCAGGTGGTAATAGAAAAATAAAAGCAATTGATGGTGCGTTACGTGGCGGGTATGCGAATGTATTAATTATCGATCAGCATACAGCAAAAGAACTGTTACATTATCAAAAAGGTTAGAAATAAAAGGAGTTCTCAAAATTAACATATTGAGAACTCCTTTTATTTTGTTATGTATGAATGATAGGAGTCTTTTTTGAACACAATTTGCCTTTTTAAAAATAATTATGGATATGGAGATACATACTACCATTGTTAACATAGAAAATTTGATTATATAGGAAGTGTTCTTTGTTAGAATGCGCTTTATTTACTACAAGAAAATTCCTTTTAAAAAAGAATGAACAAAATTTCAAAAGTGTATTTACATTTGTTCAACTAAGAGTTAGAATGAAGTTGTTAAAAGATATGAGGAGTGAAGATAATGAACATTGCAAAGTTAATTGACCATACAATTTTAAAAGCTAATACTACTAAAGAAGATGTTATGAAAGTAATCGAAGAAGCAAAGGAATATAAATTCGCTTCTGTTTGTATTAACCCACCATGGGTAAAATTAGCGGCTGATGAACTAGCTGGGCATGATGTAGACGTTTGTACTGTAATCGGTTTCCCATTAGGAGCAAGCACTACTGAAACAAAAGCATTTGAAACAAAAGATGCTATTGCAAAAGGTGCAACTGAAGTTGATATGGTAATCAACGTAGGCGCTTTGAAAGATGGCGACAACGAACTTGTTGAAAAAGACATTTATGAAGTAGTACAAGCAGCAAAAGGAAAAGCTCTTGTAAAAGTAATCATTGAAACTTGCCTATTAACAGATGAAGAGAAAGTACGTGCTTGTGAATTATCAGTAAAAGCTGGTGCTGATTTCGTAAAAACTTCAACTGGATTCTCAACTGGCGGAGCAACTGCTGAAGATATCGCATTAATGCGTAAAACAGTAGGACCAAACGTTGGTGTAAAAGCATCTGGCGGTGTTCGTACACGTGAAGATGCAGACAAAATGGTAGCTGCTGGAGCTTCTCGCGTTGGAGCAAGTGCTAGTGTTGCAATCGTATTAAATGATGCAAAAGGTGCTACAGATAACTACTAATCGATAAAAGCTTAAAGCAATAGATATACGTTTAAAGTATATCTATTGCTTTAATAATTGAAAAAAATGTAAGCGGATACGAATGGGAGGAAACGGCTTATGAAATACTTAATCGGTGTTTTTGGCCTCGTATTGATTTTAGGTATCGCTTGGCTTGCTAGTAATGATAGAAAGAAAGTCAAATATCGTCCAATCATAACGATGGTTATATTACAATTTATTTTGGGGTTTCTATTATTAAATACAAGTGTAGGGAATATATTAATTAGCGGAATAGCAGATGGTTTTGGAGAGCTATTAAAATATGCCGCTGACGGTGTGAATTTCGTATTTGGTGGATTAGTAAATCAAAAAGAGTTTTCGTTCTTTTTAAGTGTATTAATGCCAATCGTATTTATATCAGCCTTAATAGGTATTTTGCAACATATTAAAGTATTACCTATTATTGTGAAATCTATCGGTCTAGCATTAAGTAAAGTAAATGGAATGGGGAAACTAGAATCATATAACGCTGTTGCATCTGCGATTTTAGGACAATCTGAAGTATTTATTTCAGTTAAGAAACAACTAGGGTTATTGCCAGAGAAAAGAATGTATACATTATGTGCATCAGCAATGTCTACAGTTTCTATGTCTATCGTTGGATCATATATGGTGTTATTAAAACCACAATATGTTGTAACCGCTTTAGTGCTTAACTTATTCGGTGGTTTCATCATTGCTTCTATCATTAACCCATATGAAGTTACTGAGGAAGAAGATATGTTAGAAGTACAAGAAGAAGAGAAGAAGACCTTCTTTGAAGTATTAGGGGAATACATTATTGATGGATTTAAAGTTGCGATTACAGTAGCAGCTATGTTAGTCGGTTTCGTTGCTCTTATCGCATTCATTAATGCAATATTTAAAGGTATAATCGGTATTTCATTCCAAGAAATTCTTGGTTATGCATTTGCACCATTTGCATTTATTATGGGTGTACCTTGGCATGAAGCAGTTAATGCCGGAAATATTATGGCAACAAAATTAGTATCAAATGAATTTGTCGCTATGACAGATTTAGCACAAGGAAACTTTAATTTCTCAGATAGAACGACAGCGATTATCTCTGTATTTTTAGTTTCATTTGCAAACTTCTCTTCAATTGGGATTATTGCAGGGGCAGTTAAGAGCTTAAATGAAAAGCAAGGGAATGTAGTCGCAAGGTTTGGTTTGAAATTACTATTCGGTGCAACATTAGTAAGTTTCTTATCAGCAACAATCGTTGGCTTATTATTTTAATAGATTTATATAATATAAAAAGGAATGGTGATTGTAATGAGAATGGTAGATATTATTGCAAAAAAACGTGACGGCAAAGAATTAACGACTGAAGAAATCAAATTCTTTATTAATGGATATACAGACGGAAGTATTCCTGATTATCAAGTGAGTGCGCTTGCAATGGCAATCTTCTTTAAAGATATGACAGATCGCGAACGTGCAGATTTAACGATGGCGATGGTTGAGTCTGGAGAAACGATCGATTTATCAGCAATTGAAGGAATTAAAGTAGACAAACATTCAACTGGCGGTGTTGGTGATACAACAACATTAGTATTAGGACCGTTAGTAGCTGCTTTAGATGTACCAGTAGCAAAAATGTCTGGTCGTGGTTTAGGACATACAGGCGGAACAATTGATAAATTAGAAGCGGTAGAAGGATTCCACGTTGAAATTACGAAAGAACAATTCATTGATATTGTAAACCGTGACAAAGTAGCTGTTATTGGACAAACAGGAAACTTAACACCTGCAGATAAAAAGATTTATGCATTACGCGACGTAACAGGAACTGTTAACTCAATTCCTTTAATCGCAAGTTCAATTATGAGTAAAAAAATTGCAGCTGGTGCTGACGCAATCGTACTTGATGTAAAAACAGGTGCTGGTGCATTTATGAAAACAGAAGAAGATGCAAAAGAATTATCACATGCAATGGTACGTATCGGAAATAACGTAGGACGTCAAACAATGGCAGTTATTTCAGATATGTCACAACCTCTTGGATTTGCGATTGGTAATGCTCTAGAAGTGAAAGAAGCGATTGATACGTTAAAAGGTGAAGGTCCAGAAGATTTAACAGAATTAGTACTTGTATTAGGAAGTCAAATGGTCGTACTTGCGAAAAAAGCAAATACGTTAGAAGAAGCTCGTGAAATGCTAATTGAAGTGATGAAAAACGGAAAAGCAACTGCGAAATTTAAAGAGTTCTTAAGCAATCAAGGCGGAGATAGCTCAATTGTAGACAATCCAGAAAAAATGCCACAAGCGAAGTATGTAATTGATGTACCTGCAAAAACTTCAGGTGTTATTTCTAACATTGTTGCAGATGAGATTGGTATTGCAGCTATGTTACTTGGTGCAGGTCGTGCAACGAAGGAAGATGAAATCGATTTAGCAGTAGGATTAATGTTACGTAAAAAAGTTGGCGATGCAGTAAAAGAAGGCGAGCCGTTCGTAACAATCTACGCAAATCGTGAAAATGTAGAAGATGTAAAAGCAAAAATTTATGAGAACATCTCTATCGCTGAAACAGCAGTGGCTCCTAAATTAGTGCATACAGTTATTACTGACTAATGATCATTTCATTTACTTTGAGGGGGAAATAATATGGATAAGAAAAAATATATGAAGAAGCAAACAAGATGTTATCGAAAGCGTATATTCCGTATTCTAAATTTCCTGTTGGCGCAGCGTTAGTTACGAAAGAAGGGAAAGTCTATACTGGTTGTAATATAGAAAATGCTTCTTACGGTTTATGTAACTGTGCAGAAAGAACAGCAATATTTAAAGCGGTATCAGAAGGGGAGCGCGATTTTAGTTACTTAGTTATTACAGGAGAAACTGATGGACCGATTTCACCATGTGGTGCGTGTAGACAAGTAATTGCTGAATTCTGTGATCCGAAAATGCCTGTATTACTAACGAATGTAAAAGGTGATGAAAAAGAAGTGACTGTTGAGCAATTACTTCCAGGTGCTTTCACAATTGACGATTTAAAATAAGTTAAAAAGCCATTTTGCAATTATTAATTGTGAACTGCACCCCAATTGTTAGACACAGTCTAACAATTGGAGGTGCAGTTTTTTGTATGACAAAATTTACGAAGGATTTAAAGTCAACGCTCGTTCAAGGATTTAATCCGAAAATAATTTCTCAAGCAGAATATGCAAAACAGATGCATATTACAAAGGCACAATTTCAATACTGGTTACGCTTATACGAACTCCATGGAGAAGAAGGTTTACACGAGGTCTATACAAATTACACCGCAGAGTTTAAACTAGACGTACTAAATTTTATGGCTCAATCGGGTATATCGTTAATGGATACAGCGGCTATATTCATGGTTCCTTCTTTTACAACGGTTTATCAATGGAAGAAGCAATTTGAAGTAGGTGGCTTAGATGCCCTTGAACCAAAGAAAAAGGGGCGTCCATCCATGAAAAATAAAAACACAAAACATGATACTAAAAAGATTCCGGCAGAAGGTTCAGTTGAAGCGTTACAAGCTGAATTAGAACGCTTACGTATGGAAAATGCGTATTTAAAAAAGTTGAATGCCTTAGTTCAAAACAAGGAAAAATCACCAAACAAGACAAGGCACAAGTAGTCTATGAATTAAGGCATGAGTTTCAAAGTGAAAGAATTAGTAAAGTTAGCGGATATCCCTCGAAGCACCTATTATTTTTATGTAAAACAAATGGATAGAATCGATCCAGATGCCGATTTAAAAGTAGAAATTAAAGCGATTTATGATGAACACGAAGGTCGTTATGGATATCGTCGTATTCGTAATGAGTTAGCCAATCGTAATCAAATAGTGAATCATAAAAAAGTGCAACGAATTATGAAAGAGTTAGGTTTAAAATGTCTTGTACGTATGAAAAAATATAAATCTTATAAAGGAACAGTTGGTAAAATTGCACCTCATATTTTAGAGCGTAAATTTACGGCAGATACGCCAAATGAAAAATGGGTAACCGATATTACAGAATTTAAATTATTCGGTGAGAAACTTTATTTATCACCTGTATTAGACTTGTATAATGGTGAAATCATTACCTATACAATTGGCTCTAGACCGACGTATTCACTTGTTTCAGAAATGTTAGAGACAGCATTAGAAGGTTTACCTGAAAATCACCAACTAATGATGCATTCAGATCAAGGGTGGCATTATCAAATGAAACAATACCGTCACGCATTACAAAAAAGAGGTATCGTACAAAGTATGTCTCGTAAAGGCAACTGTTATGACAACGCAGTAATGGAGAATTTCTTTGGAATCATGAAGTCTGAGTTTCTCTACATAAAAGAGTTTGAAAGTGTAGAGCACTTCAAAATAGAATTAGAAAAATATATAGATTATTACAATACAAAACGGATAAAGGCAAAATTAAAAATGAGCCCGGTGCAATACCGGACTCATTTTTATCAAGCTGCCTAATGAAATAACCGTGTCTAACTTTTAGGGGTCACTTCATTGCAGAATGGCTTTTTTGTTCATATTCCGTTCATAAACTTTGCGTAAAATGATTGCAGCGAATATGGAAAGTTTACAGCAGGAGGAATATAATGAAGAAATTCTATAATGTGGCATGTAGTTACTTATTGGTTTATGATTTTGTTAAAAAAGTCATTTAAATAGATAGGAGTGGAAAGTATGATAGCACTTTTATCAAGTGTCGTAGCAGTTTGTATGGCTGTTGGGGTAATGTTTCTACGTTTTAAAGCAGCGAAAAAGCCGGTAACGAAAAAGAAAATTATATTGCCGCCAATTTTTATGAGTACAGGCGCAATGATGTACTTTTTACCAGAGTTTCGATTAACATCGTTAGAAATAGTCGAGGCAATTAGTATAGGGCTTATTTTCTCTATTTTTCTTATTAAAACAACTAAGTTCGAAATAAAAGGCGAACATATATTTATGAAACCGTCAAAAGCATTCATATTTATTTTAGTAGGCTTATTAGCTGTACGCGTGGCATTAAAGTCATATTTAAGCCAATCAATTGATTTGGCAGAGTTAAGCGGAATGTTTTTCTTACTTGCATTTGCGATGATTGTGTCGTGGAGAATTGCGATGTATCGCTCGTTTACTAAATTAAAAAAGACAATAAAAAGAGCTGGAATTTCTATATAGGAAATCCAGCTCTTTTTATGTTTTATTAGAATTCTTTAGCTCGGAACTCATTTGCTTAATTTTAAACGTATTTGAGCATCTTGTAATGCAGCAGGTGTAACGTTAAGACCATTTTGATCAACAATTTTTGTGTTTAATAAAATGGAATCTAGGCTTCCACGAAATGTTTCTGTATAGTTTTGACGTAACATTTGTTGTTCTTGTTTTTCATCAACTGTTAATCCAGTTGCTTTTTCTTTTTTTGACAATTCGTTAATACGGAATAAAATGTTTTTCATTTGATTCACCTCTAGTTAGATTTAATTATATTAGTTACTTACTAATATATAGTTATTTTAACGCTTAATTTTTATTATGTCAACACCATCTAAAAGGTTAAAAATTGACGAAAAATTATAACAATAATAAAATGAATAACAGAGGACAATTAGCTTTACAAGCATACATAGAACACTAGGGGGATTATTATGAAATCAACATTTTTTGCTCAAAATAGAGAAAGACTAACGAAAACATTACCTGATGAATCCGTTACGATTTTATTTGCGGGACAAGCACCGCATATGTCAGCTGATGCACATTATAAATTTGTACCGAATCGTAATTTTTACTACTTAACGGGAATCGATGAACCAAATGTTATTTTTATGCTGAAAAAGTTTGGGAATAGTGTAGAAGAGACACTTTTCATTGAAAAATCAGATCCAGTAATGGAAAAATGGGTTGGGAAGACAGTTTCTAGCGAAGAAGCAGAGGGAATTTCAGGTATAAAGAAAGTTGTATATTTAGATAGCTTTGAAAAGACAATGTCAAATATACTTTTTACAGAAAATGCGAAGCATCTATATTTAGATATAGAACGTCGTGATTGGAATGGTACGGAGACAAAAACATTAGCATTTGCTAAACATGTAAGAGAAAAATACCCACACGTAACAATTGGTAATGTATATCCGAACATTTGTGAATTACGAGTATTTAAAACAGAGGAAGAAATTGAAATTATTAAAGAAGCGATTGCTGTAACGAAAGATGGTATTTACAATGTGTTAAAAAATGCAAAAGCAGGCATGATGGAGTATGAATTAGAAGCTCAATTTGATTTTACACTGAAATCATCTGGCATTAAGCACCATGCGTTCAATACAATTTTGGCGAGTGGGAAAAATGCTACAGTTCTTCATTATGAAGATAATGATGCACAAATTCAAAATGGTGACTTAGTATTACTAGATTTAGGTGCTCAAAAAGACTACTATAACGCTGATATTAGTTATACATTCCCGGCAAATGGAACATTCTCTAGTCGTCAAAAACAAATTTATAATATTGTATTAAAAGCATTAAAAGAAACAACAGCGCTTATTAAGCCAGGATTAAAGTTCGCTGCATTAAATGAGCATACAAAAAAGGTACTGGCAGAAGAGTGTAAAGCAATTGGTTTAATTCAAGAAGATGAAGAGTTATCAAAATACTATTATCATGGTGTCAGCCATTTCCTTGGTTTAGATACACATGATGTAGGAACATATAAAGATAGAGTGTTAGAAGAAGGTATGGTTATAACAATTGAACCTGGTCTTTATATTGAAGGAGAATCAATTGGAATTCGTATTGAAGATGACATTCTTGTAACGAAAGACGGGTATGAAAACTTGTCAAAAGATATCATTAGGGAAGTTGAAGAAATTGAAGAATTTATGAGTGTAAATAATGAACATGTAAAAGGAAACCAAGCTGTAGTTAAATAATAAAAGAGTCATCACTAATTTATTTGAACTTTATCTCGAACCGTGGACAATTAAAAAATCCATGATTCGGGATAGGGTTCTTTTCTTCGAAATACTAATCTTTAATTATTAATCCTAATAAAGTAGCAAACTGAACAGCTTGATATGTTGATACTTTACATCCTCTTAAATCGTTCACTGAAACTGTAAGTGTATCAAAGGTAGAAGAACTAATATCTATCCCCTTCAGTGATGTCTGATCAAAATTAGCTTCATCAAGACTACATAATTGGAATTCAACTTTTTTAAGTTTACAGTCAAAAAAATCTGCATTATTTAATGAAGTTTCATTGAAGATGATTTTTTCTAGTTTGGAATTTCCAAATGCCGCTAAATTCAAAATTGAATTCTCAAATTTAACATTTCCTAAGCTAGATTCTGTGAAATTTACTCCGATTAATTTACTGTTTTTAAATTCGACTCTGTGAACAGAAGAATTGCTTAAATTAACATTTGATAAATCACAGTTTTCAAGACAAACATCTGTAATATCAATATTGCTAAAGTCTGTATTAGTAAACTTACAGTTTTTTATCACCGCATCATATAATCGCACTCTATCTACAGATTCATTTTCGAAAGTGGAGTCTATAATTTCACACACTTCCAATGTTGGATCTTCTTCATAAAAAATATCTTGAAAATTCTTTGAAGATAACTCTGGTGAAATTTTTGGTCTATCAATTTTCATCGTATATCAATCCTCTTCTATTTGATATATTTGTGTAATTTGAGTCTATTGTCTTCTTGTAAGGAACATTAGTTCTTATTATACAAAAATGTAAGTTCTTTTGTGAAGAGCATTTTAGCTACATTTTTCTTATTTAATAATAGCAGTGTTATTGTTTCTTAAGAAATAACGTCAAAACAAATACGAGAACGGCTAGTATAGTCGCTACAAGGAAAATATTTTGTATTTCTAAAATATTCGCCTCTTGTAATGTCTCCGCTTTTAGTAATCTTCCAATTAGCTTACGTAAGATCTAATTACATCTCCTTATTTTCTTGAAAATCAACTTCTATAATGATTTTGAAAAAGAAAAAGGAGGGATTTTCCATGAAGCGATTTGTATTAACAGCCGTTACAGTCTCTGTAATATTTTTAATTGCTGCCTGTTCTGTGACGACAAATATAACAACTGATCATAAAAATATGAATGATAAAAAAACACTACAGACTGAAACAGCTACAACACCATTGAAAGTTGAAAAAGGACCAGAAGTTACTTTAATAGCGAAAGAAGAAAAGCAAAAATTAAGTAACGGTGTTATTGTTCCAGTCTGGACATTTAATGGCTCATCTCCTGGTTCAGAAATTCGGGTGAAAAAAGGTGAAAAGGTGAAAGTGACATTAAAAAATGAATTATCTGCACCAGTATCTATTCATTGGCATGGATATCCTGTCCCAAATAACATGGATGGAATTCCAGGCGTGACACAAGATGCAGTTGAACCAGGAAAAAGTTTCACTTACGAATTTGAAGCGAACGTACCAGGAACGTACTGGTATCACTCGCATCAAGATTCTGTAAATCAATTAGATAGAGGTTTGTATGGAGCGCTCATTGTAGAAGATACAAAGGAAAAATATGATAAAGATTACACATTAATGTTGGATGAATGGGTTACAGATAAAGAAGAAATGAATAAGCAGTTAAAAGAAATGACAAAAGGGCAAATAGGTAATAAATCTAAAGGTAATGAAAATGGGGAAAAGAATGATGATAAGAACGGCATGGATCATTCTGATATGAACATGGGCAGTGATAAAAAAGACTCTAGTAATATGGAAGGAATGGACCATGGAAATATGAAGATGGAAGGTCATGATATGAGTATGTACGATTTATTCACAATCAATGGAAAAAGCGGTGATTTAGTAGCGCCATTAAAAGTGAATAAGGGAGATAACGTTCGTCTTAGACTCGTCAATGCTGGTTATCTATCACATGATATACATGTTCATGGCCATGATATAAAAGTAATTGCGACAGATGGTCAACCAATAAACGATCCAAAAGTTATAAAGGATAAAGTAATTTCAATCGCACCGGGTGAACGTTATGATATTGAATTTACTGCTAATAATCCTGGGAAATGGTATGTTGAAGACCATTCGAAAAATAAAGGTGCAAAAGGAATGAAAGCTGTTATTGAGTATGATGGCAGCAAAGAGATGAAAGATAAAACAGACGAAAAAGAAAAATTACCGAAAGTAGATATAATGAAATATGGTACTAAAAAATTAGGTAGTTTCACGTTAAATCAAGAGTATACTGCCACATATAATATGGACTTAAATACGCAAATGAATGGAAATGAAATGGTATATACAATTAACGGAAAGGTATTTCCGGATATTGACCCAATTCAAGTGAAAAAGGGTGATTTAGTAAAAGTGAGATTGGTAAATCGTTCTAAAATGGATGATCACCCAATGCATTTACACGGACACTTTTTCCAGGTGTTGAGTAAAGATGGAAAACCGATAGAAGGTTCTCCCATTGTAAAAGATACATTGAACTTAAAACCGGGTGAAGAATATGAAGTAGCCTTTGTAGCAGATAATCCGGGCGATTGGATGTTCCACTGTCATGATTTACACCATGCTTCAGCTGGGATGGTAACAGAAGTAAAATATACAGATTACAAATCGGATTATGTTCCAAACCGAAACATTCCTAATAAGCCAGAGTAATATTAAGCAGTTATCCTATGGATAGCTGCTTATTCATTTTTGTTGCAAGTACTAATGTATATGTTGGTTATGCCCAGGTGAAGGTGCAGGAGTATGATCTGGGAATGTCGTAAATACGGCAACGATAATTACTACACTAATTGAAAGTAATAACAAAAAACGCTGTTGGATAAAAGTAGAAAAGTTCTCCGATAACAATTGAATCACACAGGACATAGTAATCGTTATAGTAAGTAAAAGGCTAATGAACAATATACTATGAGCTTGTTGAGCGTTTAACATCTCTGTAATCATTGCTCCCATCATACTTGCCATTAATCCAGAGAACATTCCTTCTAAAGCAGTATATAGGTGAAAACGTAGACCGATTAAGAAACCGATAAAACCACTAATTAAAATAGCAAGCAAAGTAGAATATAGTAATTCCCCCTTAAAGAGAATGCCTAAGTAAAAACCAATACTTAAACCAATACTCATACTAAAAGACATAATAAATACCATATACTCCATTAGGGTACCCTTACGTTTAGAAATATAGGATGTAATAAGAATCGAAGTACAGCAAAGTGTTAAGGTAGTTAACGTATAAGCAAACATTATGATACCTCCTTGTCCTATCGTTCATTTCATCATATGTTTATATGGAGGGTACTTATGCTTATTAATATCTGCATATTATCTGCACAATTTCATAGATGTAAGCAAAGGAACGCTTGATTTTTTAGGGCGTCTTTTTTAATTATAAGCATGTGAAAGAAATTGTTATATTATGAGTTTCTATTGTGAAGCCATAAAGAATAAGCGTATAATATTATAGGTCTCACATTTGCGAGACAAACCGCGAATGATAAATAAGATTGTTGTTTTATCATCGCTTCTAAACATATAGACAATGAAAGTAACACTGGAATACAGATAGGGAGTTATAAAAT
Source organism: Bacillus cereus ATCC 14579 (assembly GCF_000007825.1). Lineage (NCBI taxonomy): Bacteria > Bacillati > Bacillota > Bacilli > Caryophanales > Bacillaceae > Bacillus > Bacillus cereus. Next base: position 1,789,304 of record NC_004722.1, read on the forward strand.
GAAATTAATTATTGCCGAGAAACCAGATCAAGGGTTGGCTCTTGTTTCACAGTTTAAATATCGCCGGAAAGATGGATATTTAGAAGTAGAAGCGAATGAGTTATTTCCAAATGGAGCGTACTGTACATGGGCAATTGGTCATTTGACGCAGTTATGTAATCCAGAGCATTATCACGCAGAGTGGAAAAAATGGTCACTTAATACGTTACCGATGATTCCAGAGCGTTTTCAATTTGAAGTAACAAAGTCGAAGTATAAACAGTTTAACGTTGTGAAACAGCTGTTACATAATCCACAGGTAACAGAAATTATTCACGCAGGCGATGCTGGGCGTGAAGGGGAACTGATCGTACGAAATATTATTAATCTTTGTAACGTGCAAAAGCCGATGAAGCGTCTATGGATTTCGTCTTTAACGAAGCAAGCTATTTACCAAGGGTTTAAAAATCTACTTGATGAAGCAGATACAATTAATACGTATTATGAGGCGTATACAAGGTCATGTGCGGACTGGGTCGTTGGTATGAATGCATCACGTGTTTTTAGTATTTTGCTAAAGAAAAAAGGAATGAATGATGTATTTTCTGCTGGTCGTGTCCAGACACCAACGTTAGCATTGATTGTAAAGCGAGAGAAAGAAATTGAAAACTTTAAGTCAGAGCCTTTCTGGGAAGTGTTTGCAACCTTTAATATAGAAGGAAAGAAATATGACGGAAAATGGGAAAAGGATAATGAATCCCGCTTAAAAGACCCTGATATGGCGAATAAAATTGCGGCATTTTGCCAAGGGAAACCGGCTGTTGTGAAGGAAATGAAAACGGAGCGTAAAGAGTTTCAGCCGCCGCTTTTATTTAACTTATCATCACTGCAAGCAACGGCAAATAAAGCCTTTAAGTTTTCACCGAAAAAGACGCTTGATATAACGCAAGCACTCTATCAAAAAGGGATTGTTTCTTATCCACGTTCAAATTCTAACTATGTTACACAAGGAGAAGCAGCGACGTTCCCTGATATTTTACAGAAGTTAAGTCAGTTTGATGAATATAAAGGCTTATTACCGGCTCCGGTTGAATCCATTATGAATAACAAGCGTTATGTAAATGAAAAGAAAGTAACAGATCACTACGCAATTATTCCGACAGAGCAAGTTACAAACCCAAGCAGACTCTCAGGTGATGAAAAGAAAATATACGATATGATCGTAAGAAGGCTTATTGCAGCTCATTATGAAGTTGCAATCTTTGACTATACAACGATTGTAACGCTTGTAGATGAACGTGCTGAATTCATTTCAAAAGGAAAACAGCAAATTCAAGAAGGTTGGCGTAAAGTTATTTTCCAAGACGATAAAGATGACGAAACCATTCTTCCAATTGTAGCTGAAGGCGAAGAAGGAAAAGTTGTAAAGGTGAAAGTGAAAGAAGGAAAAACACAGCCACCGAAGCGCTATACAGAAGGACAACTTATTACGTTAATGAAAACAGCTGGTAAGTATTTAGAGAATGAAGAGCTGGAGAAAGTATTAAAGAAAACAGAAGGTTTAGGTACGGAAGCGACTCGCGCAGGTATTATTACGATGCTGAAAGACCGTAAGTATATAGATGTAAAGAAAAACCAAGTGTATGCGACTGATAAAGGAAAAGTATTAATTACCGCAATTGGTGATAAAATACTAGCTTCACCAGAAATGACTGCGAAATGGGAACAACGTCTTGCGGAAATTGGTGAAGGTACAGCTTCACCAGCTACATTTATGGAACAGACGAAAAAGCTATCAGCTAAAATTATTGAAGATGCAGTGGAAATGTCTGAGAAGTGGGATTTCACTGGACTACATGTTGAATCGATTGAACGAAAAGGATCGAAATTTACAACGGGTAAAAAGGTTGGTAGCTGTAAAAAATGTGATGGCGATGTAATTGATAAGTCAACGTTTTACGGTTGTTCTAACTATAATACAACGCAATGTGATTTCACCATTTCAAAGAAGATATTAAGTAAAACAATTTCGCAAAAGAATATGAAAAAGCTCTTAAAAGGTGAAAAGACTGACTTAATTAAAGGCTTTAAAAAGGGCGAGAAAACGTTTGATGCGAAATTAGAGTGGAAAGATAATAAGATTAATTTTGTATTTGAGAATTAATTTGTTAAAAGAGCATGACATAAAACTGTCATGCTCTTTTGTTTTTCTTTTATATAAAATTTAACGATAAAAAAAATCCTTTAAATAATAATTTTTTATTGTAAAACGATAAAACTTGTATTAAAATCAAAATCATAATAAATGAGTGAGGTGCTTTTGTTAAAAGGTAACAACCTTATTTTTAAAATTAGAGGAGGTATAACTATGAACATTAACAATTTGATTGTTAAAAATATGGATAACCCCCATGAGTTGGAGAAGATGTATAGAAAAGATCCGAAAGCTTTTAAAAAAGCATTCTCACAAGCATGGGACCAAAATCCTGATTCCCAGGTTCTAGCTGCTTGGTATGAAAGGTTGCATTTCAAGGAGAAAGTAAATAAAGAAAAAACATCTTTGTTTCAAAAAGGTTTCTTATTCATGGGCCTTTTAGCTATTCTGGCCGGCATAAGCACCAGGATCATTTTCCACTTTGTTGAGCAGGAAGCAATTGCTCCAATTAACTTGGCTTTTGGTGTAATTCCCTTTATTGCTGCTTATTTTGTTTACAATAATACTCCGAAAAAAAGTATTATTTATTCCCTTGCAGCGTTGTTCCTAATTTCCGGGTATTATCTTAATACGCTGCCAGTAAATTATAAAGACAGTACCATACTTGCGTATTTACATCTTCCTATATTTTTATGGGTCTTAGTAGGGCTTGCATTTACAGGAAATGAATATTCAAAAGGCAGTACAAGATTAGCCTATATTAAATTTAATTTAGAATATTGTCTTCTCTACGGGAGCATGGCAGTGAGCGGAATGATACTTGCGGTATTCACCATGCGTTTATTTAGCTTTGTTGACTTAGATATAGGAGAATTCTATTTTAGTAATGTTGTTTTATTTGGAGCAGCGGCTCTCGCTATTGTGACTGCATACTTAGTATCAATGAATCTTAAGCTTGCTAAAAATATTACACCATACATATCTAAAATTTTTAGTCCTCTCGTCCTGATTACCTTGCTTATCTATCTTATAACGGTAATTTGGATCGGGAAAAATCCATTCTTGGATCGCAATTTCCTAATGGCCTTCAACGGAATACTGCTTGGCGTATTGGCTGTTACTATATTTTCTATCGTTGAGAGTGACTCGGACGAGAAAAAGAACATTTCAGATTATATAAATTTTTCCTTAATTGTTCTGGCGCTTATTATTGACACTGTCGCATTGTCAGCCATAGTATTCAGACTTTCTTCTTACGGGATTACACCTAATAGACTTGCTGTTTTAGGAGTAAACATACTGATTTGGGCAAATCTCATTTGGATTATGTTTGCCTATATGCGTTTCTTGCAAAATAAATCAGGACTAAAAGCTATCCAAGATGCCGTTACGAAGTATTTGCCAATATATGGACTTTGGGCAGCTTTCGTTATATTTACGTTTCCTATCATTTTTAATTAGAAAGGATCTGTTAATGCGGGAGTGGTGAGGGCTAATAATCATTGGGGGATGAACAAAACCCCCAATGATTAAAGTTTCACTTTATTACAATTGGTATTATTACGTTTGTAGTTTCGGTAATTTCATTTGTATTGATAAATAAGAAGCAAGTGTTATATGTAATCTTTCCATAATAAAAACCGTCCCAAAATGGGACGGTTTTTATTATGCGTATTGCCGTTTTTTCTTAATAAGCAACAAAACTTGTGAAACAAAAGCTAGTACCGGTAACTCAATCAACGGTCCAATAACGAGTGCAAGTGCGATAAGAGGCTCGTCTGGAAAAGCTGTTACAGCGATAGCGAGTGCAACAGGTGAGTTTCTTGCTAACGTTGTTAAGCTTAGACTTACTGTATCTTTGTAAGATAAATGCATGATGCGCCCGATAAATTGTCCTAGTAAGAAATTAATGATGAAGAACAATAGAACAGGAACGAGTAATAATAAAACGACATTCATATTTTGCAGTAAATATTTACCTTGTGATGCAAACATCGCTACTATTGCTAAACTTAAAAATACAATTTGAGCAGAGCTGAAAAACGGAATGAGTTTATTCTCGAGAGTTTCAGCTTTTTTCATTTTATTCATAATGAACTTTGTAGCGTGTGCAAGTATAAATGGTAAGACGATTACGATAACAATACTTTCTACTAAAACAGAAATCGCTACAGTTTTCATGACACCAGCAAATAAAAATAAATAAATGGGAAGGAGCAGTACTTGCAAAATTAAATTTACAGGTAAAATTGCAGTAGAAAGTGCTACATTACCTTTCGCTATTTCAGTAAAGATTAAGTACCAATCTGTACATGGAGTAACCATTAACATTATAAATCCAACCCAAAGTGCTGGATGATCGGAAAGAAATAGTGCTCCTAACCCCCAAGCGAGTAAAGGTGTCCATAAGAAGTTAATAGTAAGACTTGTTCCAGCAAATTTTAAATTGCGAAATCCGTTTTTTATTTCTTTTAATGGAATGCTGAGGAATAATCCATATAGCATGAAAAATAAGAAGGGGACAATAAATTTGTCTGAATACGTATGTATCATATTAAATTGTCCGAGTACGATGCCGCATGTAACAGCAAAAAGAATAATAAAAGTTTGAATCTTTTCTATAGTGCTCATGAATAAATCCTTTCTATATATGAATTTTCCTCTCAAAGTTTATTATACAAGTAATAAAGATGTATTTGGTGTTCAATTGTATTTTAGTTAATATTTTTAATTTGAGATTTTATTTTTTATTAAAAGTTACTTGACTAAAGTAAGTGACTATATTACAATCACTTACATAAGGTAATTAAATAACAAAAAGTTGTGATAGCGTAACTTAAGGTATCTATTGGAACTTTTTCTTAGAATAAGAATTTTTATGATGATGAATAATGAATATGAAAAGAAAGATTAGGTGAAGAAAATGGGACTATTTAGCTCATTATTTGGTAAAAAAGAAGAAAATACGAATGTAGAGGGGAATAAAAAAATGTCAAAAGTATTATTTGTAAAAGCAAACGATCGTCCAGCGGAGCAAGCAGTTAGTTCAAAAATGTATGAAACATTTGTAAGTACTTATAAAGAAGCAAATCCAAATACAGAAATTACGGAATTAGATTTATTTGCATTAGATCTTCCTTATTACGGAAATATCGCGATTTCAGGTGGATATAAACGTAGCCAAGGCATGGAGTTAACTGCTGAAGAAGAGAAGGCAGTTGCTACAGTAGATCAATATTTAAATCAGTTTTTAGAAGCTGATAAGGTTGTATTTGCATTCCCATTATGGAACTTTACAGTACCAGCGCCATTAATCACATATATTTCATACTTATCTCAAGCTGGAAAAACGTTTAAATATACAGCGAATGGCCCAGAAGGTTTAGTTGGTGGTAAAAAAGTAGTTGTGTTAGGTGCTCGTGGTTCAGATTACTCTTCAGAGCAAATGGCTCCTATGGAAATGGCAGTTAATTACGTAACAACGGTACTTGGATTCTGGGGAATTACAAATCCAGAGACAGTTGTAATTGAAGGACACAATCAATATCCAGATCGTTCACAACAAATTGTTGAAGAAGGTCTAGAAAACGTTAAAAAAGTAGCAGCAAAATTTTAATTCATGATAGTAAATGGAAAAACCAACATGGATGACCATGTTGGTTTTTTAGTCTATTTTTCATGTTAAAAAATGTATATTTATAAAATAAAAGAAAAGTTCGAAAATAGTATTGCAAAATATTATATAGCAAATTATAATGAGTTCAAGAATAGTTGATACTTAAATTAAATATTCAGAAAATTCAATTAGTTAAAATTGGAAAATGAGATAAGGAAACTTGAATGGGGGTTATATTATGGCGAATAAAGTACCGTTTTCGTTCATAGTAGTTATTGGATTAATGTTATTTGCACTATTTTTTGGAGCGGGAAATTTAATTTTCCCAGCGATGCTTGGTCAATCAGCAGGAGAGAATGTATGGATTGCTAACGCTGGATTTTTAGTAACTGGTGTTGGATTACCATTACTAGGTGTGCTAGCATTTGGTTTTTCAGGTAAAGATGATTTGCAGTCGTTAGCTAGTCGTGCTCACCCAGTGTTTGGGATTGTGTTTACAACAGTTTTATACTTAGCGATTGGTCCGTTATTTGCAATACCGAGAACAGGAAATGTTTCTTATGAAATTGGTCTTAAACCGTTTATGCCAGAAGGAGTAGGTTCTACACCTTTAATTCTTTTCACAATTATATTCTTTAGTATCACTTGTTTTTTTTCGCTAAATCCCGCGAAAATTGTCGATATTGTTGGAAAAATCTTAACACCAATTAAGTTGACTTTCATCGGTATTTTAGTAATCGTTGCTTTTATACATCCGATTGGAGATATGCAAGCACCAGTGGAAGCTTATACATCACATGCATTCTTTAAAGGATTCCAAGAAGGATATTTAACGATGGATACGCTTGCATCATTCGTATTCGGGATTATCATTATCAATGCTATTAAAGAAAAAGGTGCGAAAACGAAAACACAAATTATGGTCGTTTGTGCAAAAGCGACAATTATTGCAGCATCTATTTTAGCAATTATCTATACAGCACTTTCTTATATGGGTGCTTCAAGTGTTGCAAAGCTTGGACATTTAGAGAACGGCGGAGAAGTATTAGCGAAAGTTTCTAACTACTATTTCGGATCATATGGCGGAGTATTATTAGGATTAATGATTACAGTAGCTTGTTTAACAACTAGTGTGGGACTTGTATCAGCATGTTCTTCATTCTTCCATAAGTTATTCCCAAATGTTCCTTACAAAGCAATTGCAATCACGCTATGTGTATTTAGTGCAATTGTTGCAAATGTAGGATTAACACAGTTAATCGCAGTTTCTGTTCCAGTATTAACAGCAATTTATCCACTAGCAATCGTATTGATTTTCTTAACATTCTTCCATTCATTATTCAAAGGAAGAGCTGAAGTTTATCAAGTGAGCTTAATCGTAACATTTATCATCAGCTTATTCGATGGATTAAGTGCAGCTGGAGTTAACATTGAAGTAGTAAGCCAAGTGTTCACTAAATTCCTTCCGATGCAGGAAGTAGGATTAGGCTGGATCTTCCCAGCGATTATCGGTGGATTTATCGGATATGGACTTAGCATTTTAAAAGTGAAAAACCAAGTTCAACCAGCAACTAGAGCGGATAAGAAAATAGGTTAAATAAAAAAAGTTATAGAACTTGTTTCTATAGCTTTTTTTGTTACTATTAATAATGAGAAAAAATAAAGTAGTAGGGGAAATAAAATGAAAAAAACAATTGATCATATCGGAATCGCAGTTCGTGATATAGATAGTACGATACGTTTTTATGAAAATGTGTTACTAGGAACTTTAATAGATCGTTACGTAAGTGAAGCTCCTGGTGTGGAAAGCGAAGTAGCCATTCTTGAAGTGGATGGAGATAGAATTGAATTACTTGCACCGACGAATAATACGACATCTCCAATTGCCCGTTTTATTAAACAAAAAGGTAAAGGTGTTCATCACGTTGCGTATCGTGTCGATGATTTAGATGTGGCTCTAGAAGAGTTAAAAGAACAAGGTATTCGGACATTAGAGCATACACTACGCATTAATAAGCACGGTAGAAGGTTAATTTATCTTAACCCAGCGGATACTGAAGGAACGATTATCGAGTATTGTGATTATCCGGAAGAGAAATAGAAGAGGGATATTTTTTTAAAGGTGTTACGTAATAACGTAATACCTTTTTATTTATGTATTTCACATTTTCTTCACAAATGATTCACGATAACTTTTCTTCTTTGATAACTTACATAAATATATTTTATGATATAATAACAATCTACTTTAAAAATGTAAGTTGTATCTATCATGATAGTTACTATTATATTGGAAGTTTAGAGGTGGAAGAGAAATAAAGAGTTATACTTTCTAGAAGTTTATATTTAATCAGGTTAATATTTTGCCCAGAATCAAACTTTGGAAGTTAAAGTAATGAAAATAGAGCAATGAGGAAGAAAGAAGTGAAATGAGTGTGAAAGTAATGAAAAGGTTAGGGACATTGTTATTACTCGTGTGTGTGCTTATCATATTGATCCCGCAAAGTGCATCTGCTCATGCGTACGTTGTGAAATCAAACCCTACTGAAAATGAAACATTGAAGAAAGCACCATCTGTTGTAAAAATCGAATTCGATGAGGACATACAAGTTTCACGTTTTAATACATTGTACGTGAGAGATACATCAGGTAAAAGGGTCGATTTAAAAGATGCTCATATTGATAAAAAAAATAAAAAACTATTAGAAGCCGGATTAAAAGAAAACCTCAAAAATGGTCTCTACTCTATTCAGTGGAAAGCTATTTCAGCTGATGGACATCCAATTCAAGGGGTTATTCCATTCCGTATTGGATTAGCGGAAGCGGAAACAGACGATGTACAAGTGGAAGAGATGGGGTATGTTCCGCAAATTGATATGATCATGGAACGTGGAATTTTATATACAAGTTTCTCACTATTTATAGGAGTGCTATTCTTTAATCTTATTATGTATAAAGGGAATGCAACCTCGGTTCGATCAAGGAGTAAGAACATAATATGGATCTCTTTATTTGGGATATTGATTAGCTTGTTATTCAATCTACCACTGCAAGCGAAAATAAATGCTGATGTTTCATGGCTAGAAGCATTCAACCCTTTACTATTAAAAGAAACATTACAGCTTTCTGTTTTTGGTTATGTATGGATTACTCAAATGGTTCTCATTAGTACGCTTATAATTGTTACGTATTTTGCGGTGAAGCATGAGAAGTTTTCGTCGTTTAAAGTATGGAGTATTCCAATACTATTGTTTATAGGGTTACTTGTTATGAAGGCCTTTAATAGTCACGCATACGGTTTAAAGTTTAAAGACATTGCTGTCGTTATGGATTTTCTACATTTATTCGCAGCTTCATTATGGGTGGGTGGTTTATCATCTATTATTCTTCTTTTACGTAATGAGGATAACAAGTGGCATATGTATTGGGATATGATTAAGCGTTTTTCACCGTGGGCAACAGGTGCCGTCATCGTGATTTTAATAACAGGCCTTTTTAACAGTACATTTTTTATTCCAACAATCCACTCGTTATTTGATACGAAGTATGGATTGGTTTTATTAACAAAGATACTTTTATTCATTTTCATGGGGATATTGGGAATTATTCATTATGTGAAAGGGAGAATGCGAGCGCAGCAAGGATTAGGTGCTACGGTGAAAGTAGAGTTTATCATTGGAATTATCATTTTCGTCATCGTAGCTTTTATGACAAACGTACAAACACCACCGATGCCTCCTACTGGACCTTTTACAGAGAGTAAACAATTAGATAATGGATATGAAATGACGCTAAATGTAAGTCCTAATAGAGTAGGACAAAATATATTCCATATTACTTTAAAGGATGAGAACGGACAACCCGTTACTGATATGGAACAAATTATATTAACGACTCAATCGTTAGATATGAATATGGGAAAAGGATCATTTAAAGTTTCGGCAGTTTCACCGGGAGAATATGAAGCAGAAGGTATGTATATTAACATGACAGGAAACTGGAATATACAAGTACATGGATTAACGAAATCGCTTGATAGCTTCGATACGGATTATAAATTTATTGTAGGTGGCAGATAAAGTGAAACTTTAAGCAGCCCTCATCAATTGGGCTACCCGGCGAATAGCGGGATAAAGAGTAGGTATAGATAAAAAGGAGCTAATTGAAAATGGAACGTATAAAAAAATTAGGAACAACAATGATCGCAACAGCAATTACAATGGGAATGTTTTCGTTACCTGTTAGTGCGCACGTTACTGTGAAGCCAGCAACTTCTGACATCGGTTCTTGGGAGACTTACACGATAAAAGTACCAGTTGAAAAGAATATAGCAACAACAAAAGTTACACTGAAAATACCGTCTGGTGTGGAATTCCAACAGTATGAACCAGTGCCAGGGTGGAAAATGGAAGAGCAGAAAGATAATGCCGGAAAAGTGAAAACTGTAGTATGGGAAGCAATAGGAGAAGGGATTTTACCCGGTCAGTTCCAGCGATTTACTTTCGTCGCTAAAAATCCGGATAAAGAACAAAAAATAGCTTGGGATGCATATCAACAATATAAAGACGGAGAAATTGTTGAATGGACAGGCGATGAGAAAGCTGAAAAACCGCATTCACTTACTACAATTGCAAAAGGTACGTCATTAACAGGAGAACATGGTGAAGTATCTAATGTAGAAAAGAATGAAGGTACTAGTAATATGCAGTTGATAGCAATTGTTTTATCTATTTTGGCAATTGTATCTTCGGTAGGTGCGTGTGTTTTTGTAGTGCGTCGTAAAAAATAAGATATGAGAAAGAGCCTACAAATAGTAGGCTCTTTCTCATATTTATTTCACTTCAACCTGCTGCCTTACAGCAAGTGTTTTCGGCTTTATATTTACAAAACAAATGCTCACAACAATAAATAATAGGCCAATAAATAAGCTCATTGTAATGGCTTCATGTAAGAAGATTGAACTTACAATAATAGCGATAAGGGGAATAAGGAATGTATAAGCCCCTACTTTACTCGCTTCACCAGCTCCAACGAGTGTGAAGTATGCAAGCCACCCCATTGCAATAACAAAGAATGAAATAAAGAGTAGTACACTAACAAATGGCATACTCCAAGCAATACTAGACCAACTTTCAAATTCTGAGCCAAATCCGATTAAACAAAGACCACCGATAAGAAGCTGAATTGTTACCATCCAAATGGCATTCACACGGTGCCCAGTCTTCTTAATGAATACTGTGCCAAGTGCCCAGCCAATAGCGCATCCTAACGCGAGAAGGATTCCAATAACAGAAATATGTCCTGTTAAACTGCTTGAGCTAATAACACCTACACCAATAAATCCGAGAACAAGCCCGAAAATTTTCAAGCCGTACATTGATTCTTCAAGCCATATCCACGAGAAAATACCGAGTAAAACTGGTTGTAGAAATACAATGGCGGAAAATAACCCAGCAGGCATATATTGAAGACCAACAGTTTGTAACCCGTAAAATATAATGATGTTAAGTAAAGAAGAAATAACGTATAAATGCCACGTTTCTTTTAAATGTAATTCTTTATATTTGGGTAGAGCGAAAAGGAGTAAAATGAATCCTCCAATTAAAGTTCGAACGCCTGCAAATAAAACGGGTGGTGTATAATGCAGGGCAAACTTAGATAAAGGCCAATTGATTCCCCACATGAAAACGAGAAAGGTAAGGATTATGGCCGTCTTAGTTCGAGAAAGCTGTGTCACGGTAAGACCTCCTTGTTGTTATTCATTTCACTATGATATGATATCGAATGTAATAAATAAAATGAATCTTTTTTATAAGGAGTATAAGTGATTAGTTATGACTATTACACAACTGCAAGTATTAATAAAAACTATTGAGTTAGGTAGTTTTACGAAGGCTGCTAGGGTGTTAAATATGACGCAGCCAGCTGTAAGTCATGCCATTTCAAGTATTGAGTCAGAGTTAGGAGTTACGATTCTTATACGTGATAAACGACAAGGATTACTCGTTACGGATGTAGGAAACAGAATTCTTGTACATATTAGAGAGATTTTGAACGGTGTAGAGAAGATTGAACAAGAAGTTGCGATGGAGAAAGGACACGAAGTGGGGACGATTCGAATTGGGAGTTTTCCGAGTGCTTCTGCACATTTCTTACCGAAAATGATAAACCATTTTAAGGAGAAGTATCCGAGCTTAGAGGTCGTTCTTTGTGAAGGAACAATTAAAGAAGTTGAAGATTGGTTAATATCGAGGGTTGTTGATATAGGAATTGTTATTTTGCCTAATAAAGAGATGGAGATTGTCCCGTTAACGAAGGGAAAAATGGTTGCTATCTTAAGAGAGGATCATCCTCTTTGTAAGAAGGACTCTATTACAATTCGTGATTTGGAGAATGAACCGATCATATTATGTAAGGGCGGATACGAACCACCCATCATTGATATGTTTAAACAAGCCAACGTACCACTTCGGGCTGAGTATGTAATTTCTACCGTTACTACAGCTTTAAATATGATTCAAGAAGGATTAGGCATTGCAATATTAGCTGAATTATCTTTAACGAATTTACCACAGAATGTGCAAACGAGAGAATTGGAGCCGCAAGTATGGAGAGAAATTGCTTTAGCTGTTCCTTCATTAAAGGATTCTTCAATCGCTGTACAGCTATTTATTGAAGAATTTCAAGCGCTATTTGCAGAATAAAAAGGGGTGTCTCATATATCATAATGGGGCACTTTTTAATTTACTTATAAAAAATCTATGAAAAGGATTGACTTATTTTTTGGTTGTAACTATAATGATTACATCAAGGTGGTGATTACGATGAAAATTAGTAGCCGCTTTTCCATAGCTGTTCATATTTTATCTATTTTGAAAAACAATCCATCTTCACTTTGTACTTCAGACTATATGGCTGAGAGTGTCAATACAAATCCAGTAGTCATTCGTAAAATCATGTCGTACTTGAAACAAGCTGGCTTTGTTTACGTAAATCGTGGACCGGGTGGCGCGGGATTACTAAAGGATTTACATGAAATCACATTGTTAGATGTGTATCATGCAGTGAACGTAGTCGAAGAAGACAAGCTATTTCATATTCACGAGCAACCGAATCCAGATTGTCCAATTGGGGCGAATATTCAAGCGGTGTTAGAAATTATTTTAATTCAAGCACAATCCGCGATGGAAGAAGTTTTGAGAAATATTACGATGGGGCAGTTGTTTGAAACTTTGCAAGAAAAAATGAATGCTTAAATAATATTTATATTTTTTTATCACTAATGTAACTGATTTGATTACAACGATAAGGTAAGGTGTAAAAGTTATGACTGTAAAAATGAAAGTATACTCAGATTTTATATGTCCGTTTTGTTTTTTAGCAAAAGGTCCATTAGATGAGGTAGCGAAAGAGAAAGATGTAGAGATTGAATGGATGCCATTTGAATTACGTCCAAGTCCATATTCAAAAATAGATCCATGGAATGAACCAGAAAAATTAGGTTCATGGGATGCTTTCATTCTTCCGACAGCGAAGAAGTTAGGAATTGATATGCGCTTGCCACGTGTTTCACCACATCCATATACACATTTAGCTTTCGAAGGATGTCAATTTGCGAAAGAACGTGGACTAGGTAATGAGTATCATCACCGCGTATTCACAGCATTTTTCCAAGAAGAGCAAAACATTGAAGATATTGATGTGTTAACAAAATTAGCGGTAGAAGTAGGACTTCCTGAGGCGGAATTTAAAGATGCTTTAGTAACTCGTAAATATAAAGAAAAGCATCAAGAAGCAATTCAACACGCATATGATGAAGCGAATATTATGGCTGTTCCAACTGTCATGATTGGAGATGAAGTCATTCAAGGGCTTGCTAGTAAAGAAACACTAGAAAGGGTCATTGATAAAGAAATTGAAAAGGATAAAACAAATTCATTTGAAGGTATGCAATGTAATACCGATGGATATTGCTAATTCGCTTGTTATGAAATAACAAAATAAATTATAAAACAAACATTTGGAGGAATTAAAATGTCAGCAACTACAACAAACTTAAAAGAAGCAATCGTGAACCGCCGTTCAATTCGTAAAGTAACAAAAAACGATGCAATTACGAAAGAAAGAATTGAAGAAGTGTTAAAAACAGCTTTACACGCACCAACATCTTTCAATATGCAAAGTGGTCGTATGGTTGTATTAATGGATGGAGAGCATGAAAAGTTTTGGGATATCGTTAAAGAAACACTAAGAGCACGCGTACCAGCAGAAAACTTTGAAGCGACTGTAGAAAGACTAAAAGGCTTCCATGCAGGTGTAGGAACAGTTCTATTCTTTGAAGATCAAGCAACTGTAGAAAAAATGCAAGAAAATGCCCCATTATACAAAGATCAGTTCCCATTCTGGTCTCATCAAGGAAATGCGATGTTACAACATACTGTGTGGATGCTATTATCTGCTGAAGGAATTGGGGCGTCATTACAACATTACAACCCAATCGTAGATGCTGAAGTGAAAGAAACTTGGAACATTCCGGCAGAGTGGAGCTTAGTAGGTCAAATGCCATTTGGTGAACCAAACGAACAACCAGCAGAAAGAACGTTCTTGCCTACTGAAGATGTAGTGAAATTTTATTAAGAAATACAATATGTAACGAGAAGGAAGCTGTGCTTAAAAACAGCTTCCTTTTTTGTAGTGGTGTTAATTTATGCGCATTTAGGGAAGAAATATAAGAAATAATACGGTGAGAAGGGAATTAGAAAAATGAATGATGAGAAAAAATATACAGTGGTAGGTACTGATGTTGAGGAAGTAAAGCGTTTAAATAAAAATTCAGGATTAACGTATAATCAAGTGAAAGAAATGTTAGCAAAGCAAATGCAAAAAAAGAAGTAATTAGATTGAAATCTTTCATTTTTTCATTTAGCATTTTGATTGGAGAGAGTTAAGTAAAAGGTAACTCTCTTTTTTGTATAGCTAAGCATCTTATAGAGTGGAGGAAGCAACATGAAGAAATGGGTAAAGGTAACGCTGTCTATCACTGGAGGCATTGTCTTATTAGCGTGTGCCGGCGGATATTACGTGTATAAAAATTATTTTCCAAAGGAACCTGAGCGTATTGTATATGATAAAGAAAGAGTGCTACAACCGATACATAATCAGCTTAAAGGAATCAATATAGAAAATGTAAAGATAAAAGAAAGAGAAGTCGTAAATGCGACTGTAGATGAGCTTCAAAAAATGATTGATGATGGAAAGTTGTCATATGAAGAATTAACGAGTATTTATCTCTTTAGAATACAAGAACATGATCAAAATGGAATAACATTAAATTCTGTTACAGAGATAAATCCTAATGCGATGGAAGAAGCAAGAAAGTTAGATCAAGAGCGAGGTAGAAACAAAAATTCGAATTTATATGGTATTCCTGTCGTTGTAAAAGATAATGTACAGACGGAAAAAGTGATGCCGACTAGTGCAGGAACTTATGTATTAAAAGATTGGATTGCAGATCAAGACGCAACAATTGTGAAGCAGTTGAAAGAAGAAGGAGCATTTGTTTTAGGAAAAGCGAATATGTCTGAGTGGGCGAACTATTTATCTTTTACAATGCCAATGCCATGTATAATTAGGGGATAAAAATAAAAACGAGAAGATATGTGTCTCCTCGTTTTCCAATGTTGTAATGGGAAACTTTACCGTTGAATATGGAAAAGTTTTCTACTACAATCGATTCATAACAACTCTTTTTTCTCATTTAGAAATTGTGTGTAGAAAAGGAGTTGTTTACAGAATTGTTCTCGTTGAGATTCATTCAGGCCTGCGAAAACCGTTTGAATCTCCTCGAGAATGATTTTTAATCGTTCTTCAGATTCTGGGATGTTTCGTCCCAAAAGCGCATCAATAGATACATTGAAGAAGGATGCGATTCGATCTAACGAATCTAAGTCGGGTTCATTAAAGTGGTTTTCTAAGTTACTAATCTGACTCCGACTTAATTGGATCTTATCACCAAGCTCTGCTTGTGTTAGCGTGTGACTGTTTCTAAATTTTTTTAAATTTTCTCCAAAAGTGTTCATGCCTTTAGTATAAATAAAGGCATGTTTTTTAACTATAGTTGACAGATAGTTTGTATTTAAAATGATTAATGACAGTATTTATACCAAAAAACAGAAAAATAACTAGAACATTAGTTCTGTTGGTGGTAAAATATTCTTGTGGGAATTCTGAAAGATTTAGAAAAAACTTTCTCAATATGGTTTGAGAAAAGAGTGAAACGAATGTTCTAAATTTTATGATAAGATAAAAATAATAAAATAAAAGAGCAAAAAGACCCACGGCGTTACAGTAGTGTCGCCGCACTACTGTAACGTTTTACCCTAGTGTACGTAGGGAAAACTTTCCATGAGTCAACTTCAAGTATATCATACTTCTTAGCCCATGTTAGCATGGTGGTACGTTTTCCTATTGAGAAAAACAGAGGGGGTGTCTTAAGTTCAAGGGAGGGACCGTCGTGCAGAATTGTACAAACTTAAGTAACATTGTGGTAGAAAAAGATATAACGCCTACTAAACTCTCTAAAATCACAAGTTTATCACAATCAAATTTGTGGAAAACAATGAATGGTCAGGTGCCTATGAATTTTTCGAAACTGATGAAAATTTTGGTGAGTACGGAAAACGAGAATGAAAAAATAAAAACAGTTCAAGAGTTTTTGGAATCTACGAAAAAAGAATCGGACATTAGGACAGCCATGTACTACGTGTATTTAGCGGGCTATACAGATATATTAAAAGAATTGCTCGAAAGAAAGTGTAAACATACGGTAACAAAGAACTATAAAGATATTTTAAAAGTTGGTTTGGAACGTCAATCTGGAAATCTACGCTCAAAAGAATTTTTTAAGAGCCTAGACAATCTTCGAGCAAAAGTGAATTTAAATAAGGTTAATGTAAATGTTTTAGTAAACTTATTAAGTGTCTATGGGTATTTTGACATGGGGGCTTACAACGTATTTACTACGATGCATGATATGATTAAAGATAAAATATGTGAAATGCCGCAAGGATTAGAAAAAACGTTAATTGATGCCGAATTAAAAGCAATATGTGCATATGCGTATTTAATGCAGGATGAAGTAGAAACTGCAAGATGTTTGCTGTTTGAGGTACTGGGGGTACAAGAAGCCCCACGTTTGTTAAAAGCTACAGCATATAGTGTGTTAGGGGAAAGCTACGTTTTCGAAGATGCGGAGAAATCTATTCAATATTTTGAAAAGTCACTACAGGAATTGGATAAAATAACAAACAGTAAGTCGCTATTGAAGCGGAAATTAGTTGAAAATACATTTTCGTTTTGTTGTATAATTCATAATTTTCCTGTAAAATTGGAATATATTCATGATAAAGCTGAGCAAGCGCTACGGAAAATTTCTTTAAATGAGTATGAGGAAGCGGCTAAAATGTTGTACAAAATTGAGAATCGTACAGCTTTTCAGGATCTATACTTAGCTGTTGCTATAGAAAATCCTGAGCTGCGTCAGAAAGCGTATCATCGATTTTTGAAAGAAGGTAATTTATTTTACATAAAAATTTTTGATATTTTAAAATAAGGGGATAGTTAAAATGAAAAAATTTCTAGCTGGTTTAGTTATTGTTTGTGCTCTTGCGCTGACGTTATCACCGGTATCAAGTGAACTTAGCAAGGCAAAAGTTAAAGAACCTGTACAAATGAGGATGGATCCGGGGACGATCGGCTAACTGTTAAAAGAGAAATGCCACTACACTTTCGAGTGCAGTGGCATTTCGTACGTTATAGGGGTTATTCATTTTCTTTATTTTAACATTTTTGAATAATTAATTGGATGAAGGGGAGGAAATAAGGTGAAAAAAGAGACTGCAAAACAAGAAACAAAACGTTTAATCGAGGAATTATTCGGTGCTGAAAATGTAAGTTGTGATATGAATTATCTGATGGGGGAACTTTATAAGCAAGGACAGATTACACAAGAGCAGTACAATCAAATTACAACTATATTGCAACAAAAAAAGGAATAGCATCTGGCTAGTCCTTTTTTACTTATTGCTGCTTTCTTTGTAGGAGTTGTCTTAATAGAACATTAGCAATTTCAGCTTGCTCATCAGTAATTTCTACCCCATCAGAATGAAGTCTGCCTTGATCTAAAAAGTCTTTTACATTAAAGTTAAGACCGTTTGGATTTTCTGTTCTTCCTAAGATGAAGTCTGTAGTAGTATCAAATATGTCTGCTAACTGTACAAGAACCTCAGCGTTTGGTTTTCTTTTATTTGTCTCATATCCACTATACGTAGAATCATTTTTACCAATACGATCTGCAACTTCTTGCATTGTCCAACCGCGTCTATTTCGTAAGAATTTTAATTGAGTTCCTATATCCATACTTTTTACCCCCGTTAAATTCTTTTTTATATTTATTCTTAGTTTTATTTTTTATAAATTTTATAAAAATATATAAAACGTTTTTTGTTTTATGTGTTTTGATACTTATAAGATACCACTTTATTGCACAATTACACAATGGTAAATACGTGCATATTGCAAGTAAAAGAGGATGGAGGTTTATAAAAAAGTTGAAATGCCACTTTACTTACTTGCAAAACGCCAGTATAATAAAAAACATCAAAAGTTGTCTGGAGGTGGACATGTGAAAAGGACTTGGCTAGCAGATTTACGTGGTAAAAAACGTATGTCACAGGTGGCTCTAGCAGATAAGGTTGGTGTGACTCCTGGACATATTGCAGATTTAGAGACTGGTAGACGCGACCCAGGAGGGAAAACTAGCCTTTCAAATCGCGATAGTACTTGGGTTCCCTATGGAACATTTTTATTTACCTACATACTTGCAAAACGCCAGTTAAAAAGAGATTAGACAATCATTTGAGATGGGGTTTCCTTCCAAAGAAAAATTTTTAGAACACTATCCTCAATACGTAAATAAAACTGTAGGGGGCTGAGAAGTGTGGTGAAAAAGTTAAACTTACGTCTTGGTAACGAGTACTACGGTACAGAGAAAAAGGAAGTTCTATTTCAAGAAGTATATGAAAAATATTTAGGTGTTAAAGTAACGGTCACAAGAAAGAAAAAAACAGAAGTAAAGGCAAGTTAAATCATTGAAAGGAGGTGATACACATGCAACGGTACGTGACTTATGCGACTCGATTAGTAAAAGCAAAAGACGTAAAAGCTGTATGTTGCGAAAGTAAAAATTACTTCAAGAATGGCTCAGAAGAACAAGCGGTAAACACCATGTTAAAGCTAACGGAAAGGGGTGAACGTGTTGGCTAACATTAATGAGATTTTCGTAGAAGGATTCCAGTCACATACAAATAGCCATTTCAATTTAGGAAATGGGCTGAACGTAATTACCGGACCATCTGATAGTGGTAAAACATCCATAATACGAGCGGTTCGCTGGATAGCATTTAACGAACCTCAAGGTGAGGCTTTTGTTAACGAATCGGTTGGGTATGCTACGGTTGCGATTCACTTGGATAACGGCATTATTATTTCGAAGCATCGTAGAAAAGGGAAAACATCGTACAGAATCCAAACAGATCCTGGGGATGTAGGAAGTGTATTTGAGAAGTCAGAGGTACCAGAAGAAGTAAAACAATTACTCGGTATCACAAAGCAAACATTTGGGGATTTTGTTACTGCTTTAAACTTTGCATTTCAGCTCGAAGCCCCGTTCTTAATAAGTGAGACACCGTCATCGGGTGCAAAAGTACTAGGTAAGTTAGCGGGAACAGAAGCTGTGGATCTCGCTGTAAAAAGTGTTTCAAAAGATACATACGCAGCAAGACAAGAGAGGTTACTAGCTGAAAAAGAAATTGAGAGATTAGCAGGTAACTTACTCGAGTACTTGGATGTGGATGATAAAGTACAGCAGTTAAAAACAGCTGAAAGTCTGATGGAGCACGTAGAGGAATTGCATAAAAAGAAAGATGTGCTGCAGCAACTACAAACTCAGCAACAGATAGCATTTGAAAAATTCCGTGTAGCGTTTGTTGAGGATGAGAGGCTTTCAAAAGTGCCGGTTCTTATACAAATACTTGAAGAAACAGAAAAAGACCAGCAGTGTCTGCAAACACTACTGGACTTACAAAAAAGATATGAGTCACTGTCCACCGCCAAGAAGACATTGACCGATACATTAAAACAATTTGATGGATTAGTAGAAGTAAGTAACTTGTTACAAGATTCTACTACATCTGAAGAAAGATATTCTTTGCTTTCTATCTTATCACAAAACTGTAAGAAGTATAGTCAAGTATTACAAGAAGCTCAATTACAGGTCGAGAGGTTAACTGTAATTGAAAACATTAATGTAGCTGTGATTGAAGAGGAAGTAAAGAAAACGGATGAGTTAAAGAAACTTTATGTACAACATAGCGTGGTTAAACAAGGTTACGAAAAAACAAGTAAGGATGTAGAAAGATTATCTGTACCTGGTAATGCGTCAGATCAACTACAAGAATGTGAAACAAGTATTACACAGCTAAGTCAAATGAGTGCGCTCTTACAAAAATACCAGAATATACAAAATTATTACATGAGCTGGACAAGTCGTGTGGAACGTTTAAATGTTCCGAGAGAAGTGGTAATACAGATTGTAAATGCTGAGAACAATGTCACTCATCTAGCTGAATTAAAAGAGTTGTTACGAAACTATATGATCTGGCATCAAAGAGTACGTCATAGTACAAGCACATTGGAACTATATGAAAAGCACATTGAAAATTACACAAAGGAATTGGAAGAGACATGGAACGAGGCTGGTGGAGTTTGTCCGCTATGCGAATCGCCGATGTCTTTTGACCATTCTCATTGAGGGGTGATTCGTGGTGATTGATACAGATAAAGTTAGTGACTTTTTACAAACAGCTGAGAGGCTGAATAATTCGTTAATAGAAATCAATGAAATTATTGAAGCTTTTGAAGATACATCCAATGTTCTAAAGGTCTCATTATTTCATAAAAAATTTAATGAGAATTTACCAGTAAGTGAATCAGAAAGTATAGGAGAAAAGAGTATTGATTTTGCTACCCGACCAACTGTGTTGGCCTGTTTAAGAGATCAAAAGAAGTTTCTTGAATCAGAGCTACAAAATTTACTATCAAAACAACTTGAAGGGGGAAATGAGTAATGGAATTAAAACAACGTATTGAAATTGCAAAAGCAAATTTAAAGAAAGCAGAAACAGCAAAAATCCAAGCAGAGGCTGAAAAGTCTTCAGCTGAAAAGCAATTAACGGAAATCGCTGAACAAATGGCGCAGTACGGGGTAACGCCTGAAACGATCCAGGAAGAAATCACTAAGCTTGATACATCAGTTAAAGAAAACCTGGAGCATGTAGAACGACTCATCCCGCAGGTATAAGGAGGCTACTTTTATGTACGAGCTTCTAAAAGCAAGAGCGGATATCCGTCAGGCAAGCGATAAATTGAAAATGAAAATCGGTCAACGGGATTTATTAGTTAAGCAACAAAAAAGCGCAGAAGCAAGAAAAGCAAAAGCTGAGGAGCAGCTTGGGGAGTTTGATTTAGTACAAATTCTTCTTCAAAAGACAAGTGATTATGCAAGGCAGCAAGCAAAACGTCGTATAGAAGAAATTGTTACGTCAGCTCTTACAGTTGTTTTCGATAAAGACTACAGATTCGAAATTGAAATTGCCGTAAAAGGTAATCAACCAGTAGCAGAGTACTGGTTACAGTCTGAAGATGTAAGAACACAATTAAAGCCACCTGATTATGATCGCGGCGGTGGTGTAGCGGATGTAGTTAGCTTAGCGCTCAGATTGGCCGTAGGGGAGATTAGTGGTGTAAGAGGACCATTATTCTTAGATGAGGTTGGAAAGCACGTGAGTCAGGAATATGCTCCGAACGTGGCGTATTTCTTGAAGGAATACAGTACGAAATTTAAACGTCAAATCATTTTAATTACGCACAGTACTCACTTGGCTGAGATAGGTGACGTAGCACTTGGTGTGACTCAAAAACAAGGGAAAAGCATAATAACTGCTTTATAGAAAGGGAGATCTGGATATGTGTATGAAATGCGAAATTAAAAACGTGTTAAAAGGTGCATTAGCAAACGTTGCAGGTTTGAAAATTACTGAGGAAGTTATCGGGAAAGCAACGGAATCTCAGTTAAAGGAATTGCTAGCTGCAGATGAGGCGGAAAAAGCTATTAAAAAACAACTTCAAGCTGAATATAAAGCCGAGATTGCACCGATTCGTGAAAAGTATCTAAAACGAACTGAGGAACTATTAAAGCCGGTTTTTGAGCGTCATGATAAGGCTTGTACAGAAATTCAAAATGCTTTAGGTATCAAAGAAGACGATCATGTATCGATAGACCTTGGAACAGGTGAGGTTACAAAAGAAGTTTTCAAAGAAAAAGAGACGAGTGACCTTCACTAATTAGTAAAGGTACCTTATAAAACACGAAAAAGCAGAGGTGAGAGTATGAAGTTTCTATATTTCGGGGATCCACATATACGAGGTACAAACCCTCGTAACCGTAAGGATAACTACAAAGAGGCACTAATCGCAAAGTTACGTGAGATCTTCGCGTTAGCGAAATACAAAGGTGTGACAGCAATTATACAACCTGGAGATACGTTTGATAGACCTGAGGTTACAACAAGCGTATTACTGGAGTTTGCGAAGGTACTGAAAGAGAGCCCTGTTCCAATTTATACAACAGCTGGTAATCACGATATATACGGGTACAATCTTGCAACGTATGAACGGACAAGCCTTAGGGTACTAGAATTAATTGTCCCGCAACTTACAGTTATTAATGATCCTGGGCAAGCTCAAATGTTTCATCAAGACGGTAATCACGTACAGCTAACATTTACACCTTATAGTGATCAAATCGATAAAGCTGGGTACGGTTATTCACCAGAGATTATTGAAGATTATGAGTCAACCAAAATACACATAGCGCACGGAATGCTACTTGATCATGATCCACCTTTTGATCGGTACACAAAAGTACAGGACGTAAAAACAGAGGCGGATTTGGTTTTGTGCGGCCATGACCATACAGGATTCGGTATCTATGAGCGTTCTGATGGAAAAGTGTTTGTGAATGATGGGAGCCTAACGCGATTGTCAGCGTCAGAGGCTGAGATGCGACGACAGATTTCTGTTCTTCTAATCGATGTGAAAGCACCTCGTGTTTTTGATCTAGAACGTATACCACTTCAAAGTGCAAAACCCGGTGAAGAAGTACTTGATCGTAGCCGTATTGAAGCGGAGAAGAAACGTGCCTACGCAATGGAAGAGTTCGCCTCATTGATTCAAACAGAAACGGGAGAAGATGTGCTAGTTGATATTAATACGATTGTTGAGAGTATTGCTAAAACACAGTCTATTAATTCTGACGTGGTAGAAATAGCGTTAACGAAAATAGCGGAAGCAAAGGAGGGATTACGAACATGATTGTAAACAAACCGCAGTTTGATGAGAATGAACTAGGCGAAGGTACGGCGGTACAGGTCACAAGTGGTAACCCGTTTGGACGCCCTAACTATAGTAATAATAAACATGATTGGAATGCTGTAGTAGTAGAGTTTTCACCGCTGATGATAAGTGTAGCTGGTTACAACAAAGAGGAACATGATCGAGTAGAAACGATGAACATAACAATTGACTCAATTGTAAAAGAGCACGTGACGCTTAAAAAGTTAGTAGTAGAACTACCAAAAATTCAATGTGAGGCGGGACCAGAAAATGACTGAATTAAATAATCAAATTCGTAGTTTACAAGAGGAGCATGGGAAAGAAAAGCTACTTGCAGCGGCAACAAAAATTTTAGGTAAGAAAGTACCGACTGACTATGTTCGAGTATTAGATCCACTTGAATTACAAGCATCCTTACAACAAATTGATGCTGCAGTACAGGATGTTCTTGAAAAAGGTAAGGCGCGTGAAGAAGCTTATGGTGAAAAAGCTTCGCTCATTAAACAAAAGGTGAAGCTGAAAACCGCTGTAGAGCTAAAAGAAGCTGAAGCATTTATGCAAATTCAAGGTGAAGGACGTAATCAATTTGCGTATGTAAATGATCAAAAAGTCGCTCTTACGAACGATACATTACGTGATGCGTATCGCCTACATTACAGCAAAGAAGAACGCCAACAACTTACAGATGTAGAGCAAGAATTAGCATCAATTGACATTAAAATTTATCAAACAAAAGATGCTTGGGAAACAGCTAAAGAATCAGCGGATCTTGTAAAAGCAAAAGCTTATGTACAAGCGAATCTACTGAAGTTTTTGGCATAGGAGGTTGCTATGGATCCAAAACAAACAGCAATGAGAAATAAACAGCGTGAACGTCAGCAACGTGGGGATGATTTTCAAGCTGAAATCAGAAGAAGCTGGAGAGAAATTCCGAATGTATGGCGTATGAGAATTGCAGATGGTGCAGGTGCGACTCGTCCAGGTGACGAGATTGTAATAACACCTGAAGTAAATATATTAGCTGAAATGAAACGTACAGAGAGTCGTAGATTTTCACTAGATTATATGAGACCGAATCAGATTCTCGGATTACGAGATTTTGATCAAATTATTGATAGGAATTTAGGTTTAGTGTTTATCAGTTTTCTAAACGATAGCAAAGGGCTTGATGAGGCTTATGCATTCAGACTTATTACAGCTCTTATTCATATGAAAAAACGAAATATGAATCATATAAAACTTGAAGAATTTCAAAGTCAGACGGTTCCCTGTGTACCACTTCCAAGACTTACATACCATGAACCTTCTTACGATCTATCGGGGGTGCTCACTTGCTACAAATCTTTGTAAAACACAACATCCGAATAAGAGGTGCTAGTACACCTCTTAAGGCGGCAATTACTAAGGCGCTAACATTTGATAATCCAGCGTATTTGAAAGCAAAAAAACAACGTAGACCTACATGGGGTGTACAAGCAAAACTTGAATTGTTTTTACATGACAGAGGCGATATTGTTACGCCTCGAGGTTTCTTGTCAAAGCTAGAAGAGGTACTGAAAAACCTAGGTTACGATCCAAGTAAAGTTATTACCTCACAGATTTCATATGGCCGAGATGTTAGTTTTGGGGAATGGGATGACGGGTTTGTATTAAAAGAAGACCAGATACCAATGGTACAAGCACTTATGCAAGAAAACGGAATAGGTGTTGCGCCAGCTGGTTCAGGTAAAACCGTAATGGGCATGCGCTACATTTACGAAAAGGGTAAAGCAGCATTATGGCTTACGCATACAAAAGACTTAATGTATCAATCCGCAAAGCGAGCTAAGGATACAATGCCTGGTATTGGTCGTATCGGCTTTTTCGGTGACGGTGTACATGATTGGGGAGACGGTAAACTAATTGTTGCTACAGTACAAACCTTGCAGCGAAATCCACAAATAATCGATGCACTAAATGATTTTATCGGGACGGTAGTAGTGGATGAAGCCCATCATTTTCCGGCAATACAATTCATTGAAACGGCTGGGAAGTTAACGGCTGAAAATGTGATTGGCCTCACCGCAACACCTTCCCGAAAAGATGGATTAGAAATCTATATGTACAACGGTGTAGGTCCAAAAGTGTATGAGATTAGCAGAGACGGAATGTATGAAGCTGGGAGACTGGTAAAACCGACAGTGAAATTCGTATATACCGAGTTCAATTACGAGACGGCAAGTAACCGTAACGAGATTGATAGTGTAGATGCCGGAGGAGAAGATCTTGATTATACAGATTTAATAAGGCACCTCATTTCGGATAAAAAGCGTGCAAAATTAGTTGCTAAAAGTATCGTGGAGCATTATCCATTAGGACCAGCGATAGTTATTACGGAATCTGTCCGGTACTGTTTTGTCTTGCAGAAACTCGTACAAAAGCTATTGAAAGAACGATACGGTGATACGTATTACGGGAAACCGATTCATACAGCGTGTGGTACACGGCGGAATCAGTCGTTACACCTGGAGAAAAGCGAAAAATGAAAAACATGCACAGCAGCTTATCAATAATGGACAGGCAGTAGATAAAAAGCAAGGTGAGTACGGGTGGCAAGTAAAGGTTGCACAGTATTCGGAAAAAGAAATTAAAGAATGGCAAGTAACAAAGCAGCAACGTAAGGACATTTTAGAAGCTTGTGACCGAAAAGAAGTAGACATTTTATTTGCAACTCAATTGGCCCGAGAAGGATTGGATATGCAGCATTTAGCAGGTGGCCACATGGTAATGCCAAAACGTGGTGACTCACGCGAAAGTAACAGCGGTTCATCCGTAGAGCAAGAAATTGGACGTATTATGCGTCCTGATCGAAACAATCTGGATAAAGAAGCGCACTGGTTCGATTACGTTGATTACAACGTTGGGGTGTTTAAGGACCAGTACCATAGCCGTAGGAAAGTATACAGCCGAATCGGATTAACTGTACCGAGAAAACCGAAAACAGAACGCGATACGGTAGCTAGTTTCTTAAATGACATGCCTTGGTGAAAGGGGTGATAACGATGGAAAAGTTTGAATATGTAGGTGCATTCTATGAAATCACGGAACTAATTGCTTCAGCGAAAGAGGTGAAGTAAGTGGATCCGGTAGATAAAGAACAGGCAGAGAAAGCATTTCGAATAATTGCAGATACTTTTAGTAAAGTTTGGACGGCTGTAAAGGCTGTAGTTCAAGGTATTGGTGAGGGGTTAATAACGACAGTAAGGGAAACACAGCCGTTTTTAGAAGAAGTTCAACGACTTGAAACAAAACGTGCAAAGCGTAGAAGACAAGTGACTTATCGGAAAAAGAAAAGCCAGGCAAAACGAAAAGCATGGAAAAAATATGGCCTACAGGGGCGCAGGAGGAAACATTAATGACACAAGAAACTAATCAAAATGAAGTAGTGGTACAAAATAACGCTGTAGCAAAAACAAACACTGGAAGTAATTATATTACAGCTATTTTAGAAGAAACGAAACAGGGATTCGTTGAAGCGAATAACGGTCTTGATATGGATTTCGTCCGTATGGGCGAGTGGTTAACAGTTACTAAGAAAGGTAATTTTGTCGAGAAAGACGATGAGAACGTATCGTATGGTGACAATATTGATGTAGTAATCGGATACGGTGAGCAACGTTGGTCTGTATGGGGATTAGAAGAATCACCGGAGGCTGGACAATTAATCGTAGCCGAGAGAACAAAAGAAGAAGCAGAGATAGTTTTAAATCAGTGGCTAGCTGAGAACCCGCAAGCACAAGAAAGATACGAGTTAGACGCTATTCAGCTTCGTTATATGGCATCAGTGGTACCAGTATCAACGTTAAGACCAGACGACTTCCCTCGTATCTACTTAATGAGCTTTAGCCCGACAGACACAATTATTTTCGGTCGTTTTGCGATGAATGTGTATACAGGGAAATATAAAGCTTTAGAAATCCCATCAAAACTTGGGGTAAACAGAATTGTTACACGTCTTGTAACAGCTGAAAGAAAGAGCCGTACAAATGCTAGTAACCAATGGATTGGTATCGACTTCCAACCTGTTGGTGTATTTAAACCAGAAGACTACGGAATTAACGTAGAAGAAACAGAACAAGCAGAAAAAGCTTCAGAATAATTAAGGAGGGCGTCTACAAATGGCAAAAAAGAAAGATAAAACAAGTGAATATCAATATGTAGACGCATGGTACAGCAATCAGAACGGTAGAAGCATTCCGTGGAAACGAATCCCTTCCTCTGAAGTGAAGCAATTCCAAACGGGAGAGGCATTCAATTTCAATTGCTTTGCTACAGTTCAACGATTTGCGAACGACACAAAAGTAAAGGGGGAGGCATTTATTGCTCCCTTATATTTTGACCTTGACCATGCGGAAGACCCATCAGTCAGCCAAAAGGATGCAATAAAGCTGGTGGAATTTTTTACGAAAGAGATGGATATTCGTGAATCGGATATGTGGATTTACTTTTCTGGATCAAAAGGATTCCACATCTTAATAAGCTCCGATGCGCTCGGTATTGAGCCGAGAAACGACCTTCATAAAATCTTCAAACATATGGCTGGGTACTTAGTCCATAGATTAGGACTCACGTCACTAGACCTTGTGGTGTATACAGAAAAGCGGATGATTCGTTTACCGAACAGTATGCATCAAAAAACAAACCTATTTAAAACAGAAATTAGTGTAAATGAGTTAAACAAATTAACTCTGGAAGAAATTAAAGATTTAGCGAAATCGCCAAGACACGCTGACGATCTACCTTATACGGCAGAAGAGCGTAAAAAGGCAATGAAATACAGCCCTCGTACGGGGTATTTACTAATAAATAAGACAGAAGAATATGAGCAAGCTGCAGCAACAAGTGCTCGTAAGTATGCGAAAGAAGAATTCCAGTTTAAGAAAGATAAACCACCGGCATGTGTAGTTGATATTTTAAATGGTGGTTGGAAAAAAGATGGTGACCGAAACCAGGCAACCGTACAGCTTGCGTGTTACTTCAAAGACGCTGGCTACACGAGAGAGGAAACGATGAAAGAACTGGAAGACTGGGTGCTTAAATTTACATCTGAGGATAACGAGTATGGTAAGCAACAACGTGTTGCAAATACTAGAAGTGTGATCGATGCGGTATACAGCGGTGATAATACATACAAATTTGGTTGTGCGTTTATTCGTTCACTACATGGCGAAAAGAAACCAGGCAGCAAAGATTATGAACGTGTAGCGTGTGCAGGTGATATGTGCCACTGCATTAAGAAGAATGCGGAAGAAGAGGAAAATGCAAAGCTGCTACATTTAGCAGAAACGGGTAACGCAGACCTTACTGGAAAGCTTGTAAAAACGCGTGTCATGGTTGCGGGTAAAAAGCATACGCCTTACATCATTCCGAAAAACATTGAGTACCATTGCTGGGGCAGGGAAAGTTGTAAAAAGGTACATTGCCCTCTATACGACATCCATACGCATACAGGATACAAAGACCTAGGTGTAAGTGATCGGGAAGTTATTCAAATGACGGGTGTAGGTGACGATAACATAAAAGGTATTTTACGAGAAATATCAGGCATACCGAATTGCCCGAAATACAATACGGATATTTTAGAGAACATGAACGTGGAAGAGTTACTTGTAATCCCAATGGCTGAAGAAGATGACGAAAAACAAGAGCAGCATAAAGGGAATTATGTACTACGAAAAGTGTACGCCGTAAATGGACTAAACGTAAGTGAGAATAAGTACTACGAATTAACAGGTTATGTATACCCACATCCAAAGAATCAGGAGTCAACACTACTTGTAAAGAGTGCGGTACCGCTTCAGGATGTGGTTGAAAGTTTTGAACTAAATGAACAAGTGAAAGAAGATTTAGCAACATTTCAGCCGGCAGATTATACAGCAGAATCGATTGAACAAAAGTTAGGAGCTATTTGTAACGATTTAACGTACAACGTAACACACATCGTAGAACGCGATGAAACGCTACTTGCAGTATTGTTAACACTTCATAGTGTCCTTCGCTTTAAAGTACCGTGGGATTTAAATCCGTTACGTGGTTGGGTGGAATTGAAAATCGTTGGTGATACAGGTACTGGTAAGTCGGCGCTCATTGAAAAAGTAATGAAATATTCAGGACTTGGAACACGAGTGAATGCGGAAAGTACTTCTCGTACAGGTCTAACATACAAAATGGAACAGTCAGGTGCTCAAGGTGCATGGTACATCGTTTGGGGTGCATGGCCGTTAGCGGACAAAGAAATGATTTGGATTGATGAAGATACAGGTATTACGAAAGATGATTATGGTGAAATGACGCTTGCTCGTTCTGACGGGAAGCTGGAAGTAAAACGAGCTGTAACAGCTGAAACACCTTGTAGAGTACGTGCCATCATGTCAGGGAACGTACCGAAAGGGAAACGGCTTGCTGATTACTCTCAAGGCGCAGAAAGTTTAAAAGATATTTTCAATAACGAGGATATACGTCGTTTTGACTTTGCAGTTTTTATGAGAGCGAGTGACGTGGATCCTGAGTTGTACAACCAAACGCTTGCTACGTATCCATCGATTATACAGAAGGATACTTTGAAAAATAACATCTTATATGCTTGGTCACGTAAGCCGGAGGACGTGCTATTTACAGACGGTACGATTGATAAAGTACTGGAGGTTGCGACAGACCTTGCGAAAGTATATGGAAATGCGAATGACATACCACTTGTTTCTCCTTCAGATCAGCGGAATAAAGTAGCAAGATTAGCAGTTGCACTTGCAGCTCTTACGCATTCAGTTGATGAATCAGGCGAAAGAATTCAAGTTTGGCCGGGACACGTTGAGTTTATTGGGGAGTATTTAAAAGCTTTATACAATGCTCCAGGTTGCGGCTTAAATTACTATGCTCGTTTAGCAATAAAAGATGAAGAAATGACAGAAGAAAGATACCAGAAGTTTACGGCAGATCTTAAGAAAATCGATACGTTAACAGGCGAAATGAAATTCTATGAGTTTATCAAACTGTTCGCTCAGCAGAAGTATTTACGACTTGGTGATGTTGAGGCGATGCTTTCTATCGATAAAGAAGAAGCGAAAGCAATCGTAAATCAATTAGCGAAAATGAGGATGATTCTTTTAACAAGCGGTGGTTATCGAAAAACACCACGCTTTAATGCCTACATTGCGTATTGCATGAAGAAAGGACTCTTTGATCATATACAGGATGAGTACTACTAATTATATGGACAAGCACTACAAATATGACTGGAAGTGAAAATATGAAACTCGGAAGTTTATTTGGAAGACCTAAAACATTAGCAAGTAGTAAAAAACAGGTACCGGTAAAAGAATCAAAACTAGCGGTTGAAATGGAAAAAAAGAAAAAGCCGGGACAATTCGATATTGTTTGGCCAAAAGTAGAACCGCAGCAAGTGAAAGATTATAAAGCGATTCTTACAGTCTCAGAGTTAAAGAAATACTTAGAACGTTGTATACAAACAGGTAAAGTAGGATTCGACTGGGAGACTGCAGCAAGTAAAGAAATTAGAGTGCATTATAAAAAGGCGTTTGAAGATATAGAAGAAGCACGTACTACAGGGATTATCGATGATAAAGAAGCGGAAAGCCGAAGTGAGAGCTTAGAAAAAGCGTATTTAAAAACACCATTGGATCCGTGGAAAGGTGAAATTTGTACGGTATCGCTGTCAGCGGCGGCACACGAGTCAAGAGTTGTTCCAATCTCACATAAAGTTGGCCAAGTATTTGAACCAAGTATGGATAGAGATGAAGCTAGGAAATTAGTTCTAGATTTGCTTGATGAATACCTATTTAAAAATGAAAAGGTATTAAAGATTGCGGTCAATTTGTCTTTTGAAACGAAATATGCAGCGAAGTACGGTAAATACATTTTAGGAAAAGTAGCAGATCCATTGATTATGTGGGTACGGTGTTTACAAATCGCAGCACCTCAAAAGATTAATAACCCGAAAAAACCTACAAGCGGATGGGGTTTAAAACCAGCTACGAAACACATTTTTGGTGTAACGATGAACGACTTTTCAGCCCTTTTAAAGAAATACAAGGTCAATTTCTTTGACGAAATTGATGCGAGTAAAGGTGAAGGGTTGCTTTACTCAGCTGAAGACTCGGATTATGCTGTGCAGCATTACGAATATTGGTCTCAAATTGCAGCTCAAATTTCGCGATATGAGGAATGGCTTCATAAGATTGAAATGCCATTCACACGTGTTATCGGCCTTATGGAATATTGGGGGATGAATTGGGATCCAAACCTTGCAACGCAAAAGAAACAAGAAGCAGAAATTATGCAAGAGCAAGCGGCTGAACGTATTAAACAAATCGCGAAAGAAACGTTCAATATTGATATAAATACCGGTAAATCAGGTAAAACGAACGAAGTGAAAAGCTTAATGTTTGATTACTTAAAAATACCGATTGCCAAATATGGAAAAACAGGCGCGAGTCTTGATCAAGAGGCGCTTATCGATATGGCATTTATGCTTGAAAACAAGCTGAACGATATCGACGAGGAAAAATACCTCGGCGTTTCATTACCTGAAAATTGGGAAAATATCGATCCGGAAAAGGATCCTACTTTAGATAAGCTAGAACGCGGAGCGATTCGTATCGCAAAACGTGAACCGCATCCCTATAAAGAACAGGCACTAGAAGTTATTGACCAGCTAAAGAAAATACAAAAATACACGACATTACTTTCTTCGCACATCATAGGACGTGAAAAGTACTTGAACTTTATGAGTGGACGGATCCATGCAGGGTACAGTCCATTCACAGAAACAGGACGCTTAAACAGTTTTAATCCGAACGGACAAAACGTACCGAGACCAGATAATGATGAGTTTAAGATTAGAAACTTCTTTGTACCTAAACCAGGAAAGATATTATTTTTCATTGACTTCTCAGGGTTTGAGCTTCGCTTAATGGCATGGAAATCAGGTGACGAGGTCATGACGGAGCTATTTAATACAGGCGGGGATATGCACCGTAGAACCGCATCTGTAATGACTGGAAAGTCTGAGGCTGAAATTGTAAAGAAAGAACGTACAGATGCCAAGGCGGGCAACTTCGGTATCTCTTATGGCGGTACGGAACACGCTCTACAGTTCACATTTAAAACGAAATACATGATTCGTAAAACATTAGATGAATGTGCGCAGATTGTGAATGCCGTTAAAACAGCGTACAAACGCATACCAGAGTATCAACGCAAGATTGTTTTAGAAGCACGGGAGCAAGGCTATGTACAAACGATTTATGGATATATGAGATTACTACCTGGCATTAACAGCGCGAATAGAAGAGATCGTGGCTCTGCTGAAAGACAAGCAGCGAATACACCAGTACAAGGAAGTGCCGCTGACATTATGAAGAAAGTACAAAATGAAATTTATGAATCTATCGGTAAACAGGAAGGCGTACTTTCTCATGGAAGTGCCGATATGATTGCACAAATTCACGATGAAATCATTTTTGAAATAGATGATGATCCGGAAATTGTAGTTGCAGTAGAAAAACAAATTAAACAAGTTATGGAGCAACCTCCAGTACCAGGATTTCCAGTTCCGATTGAGGCAGAAGGAAGTGTAGGTTATCGATGGGGCGAGAAAATGAGTGTTGAGTCCTGGCTTAAACAAAGGGAGGAATAGCATGTGGGAAGAGGAGAGGGACCGCGTAAATCATTATTTGCGAAGCGTCATGCAACAGCATTACCACGTGTAAAGCCGGCAAGAATTGTAGGAAGTATTGCTGGAGAACCGTACAACATGGTTTGGGTAGTAAGTTCATTAAGAAAAGATAAAAAGACTGGTGTGCTAGACCCAGTACCACAAGATCCATACGCAGAATTACTACTTAGCAGTTGCTTTAAAAAATGGAGGGAAGACGATGAACGCCTTGAACCGTCAACAACGCCGGGCGAGTGAACGTGAGAGAAAGAAAACAAGGGAGCGGCAAAGTTTTCACAGAGGTGAAGTGCAGCAAGTATCCCTTTTATCGTATAAAGATGGCCGAACATTAGCATTACGTGCAGTAAAAGAAGTATTAGGTTTGGGGGCAGTACGTTTAGAACGTGTACAGAAGAGGTTGGAAGAACTAGAAAACGAGAATTTCAATAAACTATTTTTAGAGCATTTAAGAAAATAAAAAGCTGTAGGAAGGATGTGCGATTGTGGGTGTAGACAGCAAGGAAAGGGGTACGAAAATCGGAAAAGTGATCGGAAGATGGAAAGATTAAAGCGTGAAATGGTTAAGCAAAAAAGGAAAGTAGCAAAAGGTGAGCCACGAAAGGCGGTAGTGTATTTGGACAATTCGGAGCAACAGTTAAAAGATGTAATGCAAGAAAATCGTGATTTGCAGTTAGCAGTTGATTTATACAAATCACAAGTGAAAGTGAAAGATAATTACGCAAAGCGTGTATTGAAAGAAAATAACGAATTACGGAAGCAGATTAAAAGTTTACGTAAAAAGTCTATTTCATTATTTGTTTCTTATATGGTGGTAGCGGTCATTGTTAGCTTCGTGATCGCTAGATAAGGAGGGAGCGATTGAGATGTCTGTGGTGAAAGACAACGAGTTTTGGAAAGAAGTGTATTACTACATGGAAAAGCATGATTGCTATAAGGATGAGGCTGTAAAGGTCGTGGAGGCTCAGTTCAATAGTAAGAACGAGAAAAGAGTGAAAATTATTGAAGCCGTAAAAGAAAAGTTGATTTGTGCGGGAATACCTGAAAAGGACTCTTTAAAATTCGCAGAAACTGCACCCTTTGTTAATTCCTTAACTGGTGCCAGTGTAGAAAGAATGGTGAGAAGTTTTATAGATTTGTTTAAAAAAGGGGAGCGTGCAAAACAATGAATATCATTCATTTATTCCATCTTCAAAAAGATCTTGATAACAAGATTGCGGAAAAACGTAGTTTGCAAAACGTGTCTTTGTTTCAAGAAAAGAAATTATCATTTCGTGACGAGTTAAGTGAGTTACTTCATGTGTGGCGTGGTCATAAGTTTTGGAGCGAAAATAACAAGCCGATTACAAAAGGTGTACGTAACAAGGGGCAAATGATGGAAGAAGATAAGGTGTACTACAATCCGTTATTAGACGAATTTGTTGATGCACTTCACTTTGCTTTATCGATTGGATTAGAACGTGAATGGAATAAAATATATCGATGCCTTTGTAGTGCGTAATAACAAAGGAAATACAAAAACAGAAATTATCGATGTGTTTAACGATTTATATGAAAACAAATTATGGACTGCAGCACATTACATGACCTTGATGAATGACTTGGCTTACTTAGGTGCAGCGCTTGGATTTTCGGCTATTGAAATTTACAACGCATATATCGAAAAAAATAAAATCAATCATGATCGTCAGGCATCCGGATATTAAAAGGAGGCGAAATAGTGGGGAAAGTTATTCTTTGGACAAAAGAAGAAATAGCGTATCTGGAGGATTCCTGGGGGACATACAGCATTAAAAGTATTGCGAAGAAGTTAGATCGCACTGTAAATGCCATAAAACTAAAAGCAAATCGTATAGGGTTAAGCGATCCACGGTTACATTTCAATGGGCTTACAGTGCTCCAACTAGCAGATGTATTACAAGTAAGTTATAAAACAATCGAATCGTGGTATGAAAGATTCGCATTTCCTATAAGACTAAAGTTATTTGCAAAAGCTCAAAAAATAAAGGTTGTTTACTATAAGGACTTTTGGGGTTGGTTAAAACGACATAAGCAGGTAGTTGATTTTTCAAAGGTTGAATATGGGATTTTAGGACCTGAACCAGAATGGATGAAAGAGAAACGTGACGCGGATGTGTATAGAAGGAAAAAAGAGAGAGAGCCTTGGACTAAACAAGATGAATTATTACTAAAAAGTATGGTCAAAGCGAATTGTTATACGTATTTGTATATCGCGAAACGTCTCCAGCGAACAGAAAGTGCAATAAAGAAAAAACTGGAGGAGCTTGGGATCTTCGAGAGACCTGTAGAAAGCCAAGCATCTTATACAGAAAATGAAATACGAATTAGTTTAGACCTATTTGAAAAAGGTTATACGGTAGATGCAATTGCAGAAAGGTTTGGGAAAAGTGCGTTAACACTTGTTGGTTACTTAGAAAGTAAGGGGTATCGATTCAGAGCAAAAATGGTGATAAAGCCTGAGAATCTTGTGTTTTAGATTTCAAATAAAAAAGGCTAGGATTTCTCCTAGCAAAAGAGTTATGTCGTACAGAAAGGTACTTGTTCGCAAACCATGTGTTTGCAAATTCATTATATAACGTTTCTGGGGTGGACAGGCCGAGTCGTAGCAATCTTTACGTAAACTTTACATGGTATTGAAGATTTTGATAGAGATCAAATTTGAATTTTATTAAATAAGGAGAGATGGAAAATGAGAAAAGTAGAAATCACAGTAGAAGAAAGAATTAAAAGAAAAATATCTTATGATTTTATCTTGCCAGAGCATGTATCTGAAAATCAGATGAATATCATAATTGCCCGTGTAGAAAGTCGTTCGGATTGTGCAGATGATGTTGTACATTTGTTGCAAAAAGAAATACCTGGTTTGAAAGTGCGGAAAATAGAAGAAACAGACTTGGATTTTGATGACGCTGAAATAGTTGGTTATGACATAAAAGAAAACTAAACAAAATTGTTATTTGAGGGGGAGGTAGATTTGCACGCTGCCTATAGAAACTAAAAATCTGAAGATGATTAATTATCTAGAATATATGGAGTTTGTTGCTAAGACGAACATTAAATATTTAAAGAAGGAAATAACAGCTGAAGAAGCGATGGAAATAATTTGTGAATTAAGCATTAAGGTTGGAGAAAATCTAGAAAAACTTAAATAAAATCTTTATTTGGAAAGAATTCAGCCCCTAACGGTGCGCTGTTAGGGGCTGAATCTCGAGAACTTTTATTAAAATTACATGAGGTTGATCGGTGAATGTAATTATCGATCTCTCGAATTATAGCACTAAATTGATATGTATTTCAATTTAATATTCGAATTTTATAATGGTGAGGAGAATGAAAATGAAAGAGATTAAGTTCAAGGCCCATGATGGAGAACAGTGGATTTATAGTGAATGTGTATCGAAAGATAAAGAAGGAAATTGGTGGATTTTAGATGAAGAAAGCGATGGATGGAATATGTGTTCTGAACCGAAACAATGTACAGGTTTAATAGATAAAAACGGAAAAAATATTTATTTTGGTGATGCTGTAAGGTGGACGAGGGTAATATATACGGATTGTAGTCGAGCAGAAATTAAAGGTACAGAAGTAATTGAAGGCACTATTGGTTGGTTAGTCTCTATCTTAGCAATTAAGACTGAAGAATTTTCTAGATTATTGCCGCCGCATTTGGTTGAAGATCAGAATGAGTTTGAATTGATTGGTAATGGCTATGACAATCTAAAGGTATTGAAAAACTAAATAAAATCGTTATTTGGGCATAAAAAGAGCACAATATATGTGCTCTTGGACAAGAAAGGTAGATTTCTATGAGTGGATGCCTCCATACAATAACATATGCTTGTCCAGTTAAAAGGTGAAAGGTTTTTAACAAAATAGTTATTCGGTAGAAAAGGAGCGGGTTGAATTGAAACCAAGAGATATTAACAAATTAATCGCTAGTAA
Source organism: Bacillus cereus ATCC 14579 (assembly GCF_000007825.1). Lineage (NCBI taxonomy): Bacteria > Bacillati > Bacillota > Bacilli > Caryophanales > Bacillaceae > Bacillus > Bacillus cereus. The sequence continues at coordinate 1,826,258 of NC_004722.1, forward strand.
AATATTTGGTTATGAAATTAAAGATGACAACATCATTAAGGACGGTCGATATAGGCTTGGTATTCCTTTATACAGCCAAAATATAGAGTCTGCATGGCAAGTAGTCGAGAAGTTGGAGTATGACGTAAAAGTAACGAAAACAGATTTAAAACCAAAATATCAAGTTCATGTATTTGTTCCTGGTGGAGTAAAAATGGTATTTGCTGAAACAGCGCCGATGGCAATTTGTAAGGGTGCGTTAGCAAGTGTAGACATAGAACTGCAAGATTAAGACAAAATTCTTATTTTAATAGAGAGTGAGGTGATGATGGATGGCAGCAAGAAAGTGTAAGGCGTGTGGTGGTAAAGGATTTGTTTTTATAACGGTACCTGATATTAAGTTTAAATCTATTTATAATTATTCGATTCGTGATACTGGTGAAAAAGCACAATGTAGTAAGTGTTTTGGAAAAGGCGTGAAATAGAACAAAATCCTTATTTGGCAGGAGGTAGAGGGTATGGATTTAAAATGTAGCCAATGCGGAAAATACGGTAATCATAACGGCATATGCAAAGAGTGTTTTGAAAAGATACTTGTTAAAAACGGAGACAACAAACCAAAAATCATGAGAGAACGTGAAAATTGGGATGTATTATGTGAGGTTTGCGATAAAACGATTGAACGTGGAGTATCAACAGAATCTGGCGATAATTACTGTGACTCATGCTATGAAAAGTTAGTGTATGGAAACAAAGATAAATAAATTTGAACAAATACGCTATTTGAGTAGCTAAGGAGGAGATAAGGGATGAGGAATACATTAGGTGACTTAAATAACCACTTGTTTGCGCAGCTAGAACGTTTAAGCGACGAGGAATTAAAAGGTGATAAGTTAATTGAAGAAATCGGTAGAGCACGTGCAGTTACCGATGTAGCGTCGCAAATTATTGAAAATGGCGCTCTGGTCTTAAAAGCACAAAAAGTGTATGACGATTTACTAGATGCAAACGCAAAAAAACCAAAGATGCTGGAAGGGTAAAGATGAAGCATTTTTATACAGAAGAACAGAAACTCTTTTTAACAAAGAACATAAAAGGTCGTACACGTAAAGAATTATGCGAAATGTTTAATGAGCATTTCAATCTAAACTTAGGACTAAATCAAATCACGGCTTATATAAAAAATAATGGTTTAAACAGTGGAATTGATACTAGGTTTACGAAAGGGCAAGATTCATGGAATAAAGGGGCAAAAGGAATTTGTGCCGGTGGAATACAGACGCAATTTCAAAAAGGTCAGAAACCGCATAATTACAAACCTGTTGGTAGTGAAAGAGTAAATGGGGATGGTTACGTAGATGTTAAAATCGCGGATCCGAATAAGTGGAGAGCAAAACATCGATTGCTATGGGAAGAAGAAAATGGACCAATACCTAAGGGATACGTAATTATCTTTGGTGATGGTAATCGGCGTAACTTTCAACAAGACAATTTAATACTAGTATCTAAATCGCAGTTGGCTATATTAAACAAAAATCAATTGATACAAAACGATGCGGACTTAACACGAGCAGGAATTGTAATAGCAGATATTTACAAGAAGATTGGGGAACGAAAGAAAAATAAATGAAAATTTCATTTCAGTAGAAAGGACTGGTAAACATGAGTCTGAAGAAAAAGCTTGGAAACATCGTTTGGCACATTGAAAATAACCGCGGAATTATAGGTGATACAAAGGTACTAGATCAAGTACTTGAGAGCTTAAAAGGAATAGAAAGTGAATTACCAAAAGATACAGCGGAAGTTGGGCAATTAATCAGTACAGGTTTTATGAACGGTATTCGAGCGCAGGCAGGCGCACCAATAACTGTAAATGAATCGCTCAGACGTATAAAATACGGTGAATATAATGGCCATCATCAATGGGATTTAGCAAAAGACTTTTTTCAGATGTCTAATGATGCGTTTTTTAAAATTTATGGTTTCAATTTTGTTCCAACTGGTCGGCTTTATGATGAAGCGAAAAGCTATTTAGCAAGACAAGAAAACGTATTTAGTGGAGGGGCTATGAGTAATGGCGCGTATTAAATTAATCGATGAAACAACAGATTTATCACAAGTAAGAAGGCCTATCGGCTGGGACTTAGAAGTAAATGGTGTTCCATATGACGTGTATCGCATTGATGGGTACAATCATACCCTTGGCGGTAAATTCTCAGAGAATTGTTATTGGGCATGTCCAGCAGGAAAGAAACCTACTTATAAAAACTTGATTGAGTTTAACGGTGATGCACCAACCTGGGGTATAGTATTTGATCGTTCTAATTATACAAAAACAAAGTGGGATGAAACGTCAGTCGAATGTAACGGTATCTGCTGGATAACACGAAATGGCAAGAAATTTTACAGCATTCCTGCACGTTACATGGATTACGGATTAGCAAAGGCACAGTATATTTTAGTGAAACTATTAGAAGAGTGTCCACTTTGGTTATCGGAGAGAAATTGGAAAGAAAAAGCTATTGGACGAAAGATTTGGTATGAGAATCAACCAGCTAAAATAATAAGAATTAATGAAGAGAATGAATTGTGGATTGAACCAGACGGTATTCCTGTATTCAAAGCCCCTGCCCATTGGGATCACGATGATTATTCTGATTATGAAAATGGATTACGAGTAGACTTGTTATCCCCTAATATCTATTGGTTTCGAGATTAGAGGAGGTTCAATAAATGAACATGGTTGGATTTGCGGATGAAGAAACATATAAAAGAGTTGTAAAAGCACTGGGATTTATCCCAGATAATCTTAAAATGAACTCACATATGCCTAAAGGAAAAGTGGTACTAGTTGATATAGACGCTTTATCAGAATTGCCTAGATTGCAAGGTAGAGAGGTGTATCCAATACTATGAAACCCGTAAAAGCGAAATGTGAAGTATGTGAGCACATGTTTCGTGTCCAGATGCTCACAGCACGATTATCGAACCGTGTGGACAAGCACTATTTCATTTGTCCTAGTTGTAAAACGGAATTTATAAGTTATTATTCGAATCGTGAAATGAGGCAGCTGCAGAAAGAAATTTCAAATTTATACAAAGGTTTCCGTACATGTTATACGAAGGAACAGGCAAAGGTGATTCAAGCGAAAATCGATAAAAAAGATTTAGAGTTTAAGTGGTTACGAGATATATTGCGGACGGAGATTGAAAATAATTTACCAAACTAAAGGGGGACAAAGTTATATGAGTATACCTAAGCAGTTGATGATTGGTAGTGTTCCGTACGAAGTGGAAGTTGTAAAAGGCTGGATTGATGAAAAAGAAAACGGAGAAGTAAGAATTGCTGAAGTAACGTATCACGAACAACAAATCAAGATTTCGGACAATGTAGCGAAGCATGAAGGGCAAATGAAAAACGTACTTCATGAAGCGATCCACGCAATGCTGTATGAATATGGACTGGATCGTTTAAATAAAGAAGTGAATGTAAATGCACTAACTACAGTCTTCTTCGACTTTATTAAGAACAATATTCGTGGTGGTATCTCCAGTTTTGTAGGGTATCAGTATTTATTACTTAAATGTCCAGAAAAAACAAATGTAGAATTTTATGACTCTGATACGGATCCTGCCACTCTAAGATTTAAAAAAGAAACAGATGAACTTTCCTTTATCAACACAGCAGCAGAACTTGTAGAAACTATTAATCAACACCCACCGGAAGTGGATGTATCGGCATTAGGTGTTGCAATGGCAAAAGCGGAGGTTCATAAGGCTGTAGATCTAGGTGTTGCGCATGAACAGATTCAGGAATCGGCTGTTAAGATGACCACGGATAAGCAGACGCGTAAACTGCCAATCGTAGACGTAAATCGTAGCTCGTTCCCTATGGAAGAGATAGCAAAGATTACGAAAAAAGAAGAAACGGATCCGATTCATTGGAAAACAGGTATTAAATATGACGATGAGGGTACACCGAGATATCGTACACGCTATGAGTGCTGCATGTGTGGAAATCGTGGGAATCAATACGAGTACGAGGAGAACAAATTCACGAAATGTCATAAATGTAATGCGAAACTCAAGATAGTACAGGCAACGAAAAATGGATTCCCTGAGCGAGATGCATTCGGTAATTTTTACGTAGCTAATGATGAATACAGTGTTATTTTGGATGGTGAGTAAAGGTGAAGAATATACCTACAAAAAATTTAAGTGAAGAGCTGGAAACACGTGCAGGTGTCACAACGGTGCAAGTAAGTCCCCATGAAAAGATTGAAGTAGCCGGTATTACGGTTGAGGGTCCGGCTGTGATTCTTATTAATAAAGACTAGGAGTGGTTGGATGGAACTTGTATACGAATATCCGATTTGGACAACGTGGTTTATCTGTGTAATATTTTTTGGTTTAGCAAGTGTTATAGAAACAATTAAAAAGTAAGGAAAGGGAGTCGGAAGAAATGAGAGCTGTAATTAAAACGATTGACGGTTCTGTACACACTGTAGAGGAAGCAGATTTTATTTTTGAAGGATACAAAAAGCTAGAAGGGGCGCTATTTACGGAAGGAAATGCGATAGATACTTTTGATGATGATGATGGGCGTATTACGGGAATTGTGAATATGCAGCATGTTTCTGCGATTAAGTTTGAATATTGATAAAAGAATAGGAGCTGAAGAGAAATGAAAGAAAAAGACTTGAATATTTCAGAAGTACGTGGTGCGAAAAAGAACATTTCAGACTTACAAGTTTATGGTGATGGAGATACGTTCGCGTTACTTTGCAAAGCGAGTTCTCAAGAACAAGGTTGGATGAAATCAACTAAGGTTTGTAATGTTGATGGTGGTTGCGTGATGCAGGTGACGACGCAGCAGAAGAACCCAGATGGTAGTTACGCTGTAGCAGAAGCGTTGACTTATGTACCAGGTGTTCATATTGATACAGAAAGTGAACCACGAAAGATGGTACCAATCCCTGCGGAAAAATATGAAGTTAACCTTCTTGTGGAACAAGGGAAACGAAACCTTCAATCTAGTTGGATAAAAGGAGATGAAGAAAAATGAAATCAACAGGTATTATTCGTAACATTGATCCATTAGGAAGAATTGTGGTTCCCATGGAATTACGCCGTACATTAGGTATTCAGGAAAAGGATCCAATGGAGATTTTCGTAGATGGTGAATCTATTATTCTACAAAAATATAATCCTAATAACTCTTGCCAAATTACAGGAGAGGTTTCAGAAGAAAATATTGAACTAGCTGGCGGGAAACTCGTGCTAAGTCCTGAAGGGGTTGATCAGGTATTAGCGGAACTCGAAGCACGTTTGAAGGGGCGATAAAATGAGCGAACCGAATAAGCAATATACAAATATTGAACTGGAAATGATTTTGGATAACTTTGTAAAGGCATTACCAATGCAAATGCGTATGCAGCGTGAGATGTCTAAAGTATATAAGGCGCGTTTCGATGCACTTGTTTCCGAAGGTTTTACGGAACAACAAGCACTGGAAATCGTAAAATCACGTGGTATTGAGTGAAAGGTTCCGAAGCTATCTTACGAGCGATGCACCAGGCAGGAGGAGAAATCCCAGCCACGCAGTTCGATACGTGGCTGGGGCAACTCTCTCAGTTAGGACTACTGGAGCAAGTCACGAAAGATGATAATCATGTTTATTATTACAGGCTTACGGATAGTGCAAGGCAGTTTTTAGTAAAGAAAGGTGTGGAGTGAAGGTGAAAATACGTGTATGGACCTTAGTAATGAATTTGTTGTGAAATAGGGATAAAAATACAAGATTATCATTTTATATGATGATAATGGACAGGTTGTATATAAATGCACAGTCAAAGCAAAGGACGGCAGTAATTTACTAATTGATGTTTATGAGACAGATGGGGAAGAAGATTACGGAGAAACGTGGATAAAATGGCGCTGGATTCTCGAAATGGAACAACTGGGGGTAAACGTAAAAACATTGGAGGTTCCTAAATAATGAAAAAAGAAACACCGATTAAAACTTTAAAAATTAACGGGGAGAAAGTTATGTGCGACAGTCCTGTATTGCATGAACCGCCAGCTGCTACGTTTATACAGGGGAAAGGTATCTTCCAAAAACAGGACCACACTTGGTACATCGATTTCATCACATATGCTCGTAAGGATTTCTTTGATTCTTTAGAAAATCGTGTGTCTGTCTTAGTAGAAATCACAGAGGAAAACGGAAGTATACGCCAGGGACGTGCCATATTTACAAGTATTGATTCTAATTTAGATGAACCACTCGAATATCGTATGGAAGGTATGACGGAATTAGAGCCTGTAACAAATCAACTGATTCCAGAGGTTCCTGAGTTCCATATGAAAGATCTTCACGGTAAACAAGTCACGCTTTACTACAGTTCTGATACTTCTACGACAGGTGATTATACAGTTGAGACACTTATCGCGTTAGAGAATGCAGGTAGTAATAAAGTGGGAATATATGTTCTTAGTAGTGAGGTAAAGGAGAGAAACAAGTGAGATTCGTAGAACGTGTGGCTGCAAGGAGCAAGGAACATGACGTCTGAAGAAATTCGTAACTTACAAATCGATGGTCTGGACGTTCCGTTTTACGATGGGTATGTAACGGTACAAGAAGGAGTTGTTACGGGTAAGCTCAGCTGGAGTCTTCATGTTGTGGATTATGCGGTAAGTGAATTTGTGGCCACGAACCAGTTACGTGATGTGAATATCGAGACAGAGCAGGGCAATGTATATGCCGGAGAAGGATTGATTACGAAAGTGACTGAGGAACAGTTTCTCTTAGCTGGAAAGTCGGTGCTACGTGGGTATGAGACAACAGCGACGTGGCACGTGTTTCGAGATTCGGAGATTCACAGCTGTTAACACGAGAATCAAAATATATAAAAGAAAAGTTTTTAGGAGGGGGTCTAATACACTACAGTATTTAAAAAAGAAAAACAAAATAAAAAAGAACCCCCCCTTAAAAAAATATACCTTATATATAATATAAATATAAAACTAATAATTATATATTATATATATAGTATTATTTGTTAATAGTTATATAGTATGTAATACTATTAATGGTTTAAGGTGTTTGTTTTAGGGGTTTGATTTTCTGAGTCAGGAGGTTCGGAGATGACCAGAATTGATGGCTATGTTTCGAAGAAGACGATACAACTGTGGCTGGAGAATTACGAATCACTGGCTGTAGGTGATCGGTTCCCTGATGCACCGCCTAGCTTTACGGGACCTGGTGCACTGGACGGGAAAGGCGATGGACGGTTGAATAAGATTGTGCTGGATCAGGCGATTAAACAATTACCGAAGAACATGAAATATATAGTGCTTGCTCGGTATGTGTACAAGATTCCTAGAAGGAACACGTTACGAACTATGAATATTACTGCGAAAGTATATTACACACGTTGTAGACAAGCCGTGGATTTATTACACATGAGTATTAACGGTGACATGGTTGGCATAAGAAGTTTAATAAAAAAGTTGTACGAGGCTTGACAAGATGTGGTCATAGTAGGTACAATTTATGTTAGGATGGTGAAATTGTGTCCTACTCCAGTACTAAATAATACGCATAGCCATGAGGCCCTTGATGAGGGTATCATGGCTATTTTTATGTCCGTTGGATTTAGCTGACTGTGGCATATATAGTAGGTAGGAAATAGGAGAAGCTATGTTGCATACTATGAACTATAGGCAACGTGAAAGAGAAGCCTTAGGGTAATTTCACCAGTCACTCTCTCCTGGAGAAGAAGGCCCTTCGAAACTCAGGGGGTCATGATCCAATGTTCAGTTAGTTAATAAAGTGAAGCTTATGCATTAATTCAAGTGATTGAAGCTGTGTATATGGCTTACAAACGTTGATATAACAACGATGTATAATAATTGTATATTGATTACGTATTGAAAAAAGAAAGAATCATTGATATCAATGGATTCCGCTTCTATCCAGTTTACATAACCAATGTTATAGGCAGTCATTATTAATACGATATTCATCTTTATTCAAAATAGGTATTTTAGATTATTAAACATTTGGTTTTGTTTTAATCCCCCGGGGGAGGTCAAATCTGGTGAGGGGCTGGCAGGCGCTCGTAACGTTCCGCCAGAATTTTTAAACTCGGGGGGCTATACAAAATATACGAATTTCAAGGCAATCGATACTAAATCGGTTGCCTTTTTCTATTTCAGGAAGAAAGGGGAGCGAAATGATGGCGAAGTTAGACGAATTAAAGCAGAAACTTACGGCTAAACAAATTCAAGCGGCGTACCTGCTTGTAGAAAACGAATTGATGGAATCGAACAACGAGGAAAAAAGAACCCAAGACGAAATGGCCAACGAGTTAGGCATAAATCGGACAACGCTTTGGGAGTGGCGAACTAAGAACCAGGACTTCATTGCATTCAAGAGTGAAGTGGCCGACAGTTTCCTTGCAGAGAAGCGCGAGCAGGTGTACAGCAAGTTAATGCAGTTAATTTTAGGGCCGCAACCGAGTGTAAAAGCCATGCAGTTGTATATGCAGCGATTCGGTTTACTGACTGATAAGAAAGTAATCGAGGGTGATCTAGGAAATGCGACTCGTACAAATGCGGAAATCGAAGAACAGCTTCAGAAATTAAAAAAATTGACAGGCGAGTAAAAGGAGGGCGGGCTACATGGCATATATAGACGGTAAATGGTTAGCCCGTCAAGAACGTCAGGAGCGTATCAATCTTGTAGCAGAAAGAGCAAAGAAATTACAGGAGTTGTACGAAACTGGCGAGGCTACAGAATATTATATGGATACACTACTTGCTGACATCGATGAGCTAGAAAAGTTAAAAAGGGTACATCGTGGAGAACATGACATGCTGTACTTCATGTATGAGTATTTCTCTGAAGAAGGGAATCCAGGGAATCCAGATAACTTAATCCCAGCTGGAGTAACGATGGATGATGCGGCTGAATTTCACGAAACCTTATGTGGCTTGTTAGATGACATCACAACAGGTAGGGAGAAAAAGAAAAAAGTAGCCTGGAGTGTAGGTCGTGGCCATGCGAAAACCGCATACCTGAGTAATGGTTATTTGTGTCATCAAGTTGTGTATCGATTAAAGCAGTATATTGTTTTGATTTCTGAAACATCTGATGTAGCCGGTGACTTTATATCCTGGGCACGTGATCAGTTAAAGTATAACGAAAAATTACGCGAGGATTTCGGAATCTTACTTTATGAGCAAAAAAGCCGAAATGAAGTAGATAACGACAAAGAATTTGTTACGTTAACGAACACGAAAGTCGAAGCAAAAGGTATAGGGACACAGGTACGTGGTTTACGTCACGGCTCAAAAAGGGTTCAGCTCTACATTTTGGATGATTTGGAGAGTAAAGAAAATACCGCGACGGTTGACTTGATTGCCAAAAACAAACGCTGGTTCAAGGAAGAATTGCTTCCAGGTTTAAGTCGTCAAGAAGGTGCCTGTATCTATATGGGTACCATCGTTTGTTACGACAGTTTGTTGCATCACGTGATTAAAAACCGTCGTGATTTCGTATCGAGATCATTTCCGGCAATCCTAAAATGGTCAGAGCGTGAAGATTTATGGCAAGAATGGCGTGAGATTCGTCAGGTCGATGATCCAGACTCGGCAGATCGTGCTCGCGAATTTTATGAACAGAATAAAGAAGAGATGTTAAGTGGTACAAAAACGTTATGGCCATCACATTTCCCTTACATCGATTTGATGGAAATTAGAGAAGATGACGGTACCAAAGCGTTTAACCAGGAGTATCTATGTAACCCGACTGACGAGGAAAGACAGATATTTAAACCTAAATATTTCACGTACTGTACTGAAGATGATTTAAAAGACAAAAAACTTTTGTATTACGGTGCGGTTGATTTCGCAATGGGAAAAGAAAAAGGTGACTACAGCGTAGTAGTTACACTTGCGAAAAACGTGGAAACAGGAACGTGCTATATTATCGATATTTTTATGGAGCGTGTGCATCCAAATACGTTGTTAGAAAAGGCTGTAGAATACACGCTGGCATATCAATATGAATCAATTGCTGTAGAGGCACAACAAGCACAGGAGTGGTTTGCTGAGAAAGTTGGGGAAGCGTTGCAGAAGAAAGGGTATCCGTCATCGACTCGCTTAAAACAAATTAAGCAACGTACGAGAAAGGCATTACGTATCGAGTCGTTATTACCAGATATACAGAGCGGTAAATTACGTTTTATGAAACATTTACGTGCTTTATTGGAGCAATTTGAAATGTATCCGATGCACCCACACGATGACGGTCCGGATGCAGTTCAAATGGCTTTTTCTATTGCATATAAACGTGCAAGACGTAAAGCGGGAACTACAGGGAATTCAAGATATTGAGAAAGGAGGGGCTTGAATGAGAGTACAAGGTGATCGTAATTTTATGAATCCTGTGGAAATTGTAATGCCAGTTCGTACCGCACTCGGCGATTCTGAGTGGACACGCATTATGTCCGAGGTTCGTTTGTATGAGCGTTATGAAGGAGACTTAAACGTATGGTCTGATTATAAAAAACCAGAAAATCTCGACTATGAACCTACGAAAATACAACTTGATTATCCTCAAAAAATTGTAAACATGATTGCAGCGTGGCAATTTGAAAAAGAACCGAAAGTCACAGTTCCTCCTGATGTGATAGACGACCCGGCACTTATGATTCAATCAGGATACGAGCCTAGTGAGGAGCAGCAAGCAGAAAACAGTAGAGCGAAAGCGAAAGAAAGGCTATTAACATGGGTTTGGGATGACAATCGAATGCATGAGAAGTTATTAGCAGCAGCAAAAGACAGGGCTATTTCAAAAACTGGTGTGTATGCTCGTATTCACTATGATAAACGTCGTGGTGAATTTAAGATTATTTGGCATCCATCCACAGAAGTTATTGCAAAGTATAGCGACTGGGATATAGATCAGCTGGAAGAGATTCATTTTATTGCATGGCTTGATGAAGAACAAACGAAAATGTGGAAGTTATCGTATTACTTAGTTTGGCATGAAGAAGCTGGTGAGTACGACTGTGAAATTGAAGAGGCTGTATACAACGGTGACTTAGAAAAGCAAGAGAATAGGGTTGAGCGCTCATCAATGGGCATCGATTTTATTCCCGTTGTACCTGTACCGACTGAAAAACTAAGTAAACGTACTACAGGTTATAGTGAATTGGAGAAAACGATTGAGTTGTCTGATGAAATTGACAAAAAGATGTCCGATTACTCGGATGCGTTACGTTTTGAGATGTTTGCTATTACTTTGTTAACGAATGTAGATGAAGATCCTAAGAATCCACTTCAAGTTGCACCAGGTGCGAAATGGGATTTAGGTGACGGTGCGGAAGAGACCGGTGAACCAAGTGCTAAAAAGCTAGAAAGTGGATTTAGATTTAAAGAAACTATTGAAGCATATCTGGACCGGTTGCAGAAACGCCTACATGAAAAAGCAGAGGTACCGATGGTGAACACTGCGGACATGAATACGGGCGGTATAAATGACATGGCGGTACAGCTTTTGTTTAGTAATATCATTTCAAAAACACAACGCTCATGGGTGATATGGCAGTCCCGTCTACAAACCTTAAATGAGTATATTTTACGTTATATGAAAGCTAGGGAGGATGACTCCAAATTCAAATACGATAAAGAAATGTTAGCAAAAGTAGATAACTATTATGCTAGTAAGATTATTTTCGGTTTACCGTTACCGCAAGATCAAAAAGCACTTATCGAACAGTTAGGCGATGAAATTTCAAACGAAATCGAATCAATTAAAGGTGCAATTACGAGAAGTGGTAAAGAAAATGCGGAACAAAAGTTCATGGAGATTATGCAAGAGCGGATGTTGAAAAGACAATCTCAGGATCCGTATAACGAAAAGTAATACTTGCCTTACGAAATGGCGCTATAAACTTTCGGAAATTATAGCCGACAGGCTCAAAATGGAGGATTTGCAAATGGAATACGCAAAACAAGCTACAGCATTAAAATTTTTTGTAGGACAAGTACAAAAAACACCTAAGTTCCCACTTCGATTAGACCTACAGTTTTTCTCTGATGGTGGTCCTGGAGGTGATCCGGACAAAAAGCCTGGGGGTCCTGACGATCCGTCAAAAACTTTTACGCAAGAAGAACTAGATGAAATTGTTAAGAAGCGCTTAGAACGTGAACGTGGTAAATCCGCTGAGAAATACGGTGATTACGATAATGTGAAAGCGAAATTAGCAGAATACGAAAAAGCTGAGGAAGAGCGTAAAAAGCAAGAAATGACGGAAATTGAACGTTTGCAGGCTGAAAAAGAAGAAGCTGACAAAAAGGCACTAGAAGCTTCCGAAGCAGCACAAAAAGCGCAAGAAAAAGCAAATACACGTATTCTAAATACAGAAATTAAGAGTATTGCACGTACTTTAGATGCAAATGATCCAGGTGACGTATTGGCGCTTTTAGATAAGTCGACCATTCAACTTGATGAGAATGGAAATTATCAAGGAGTTGAAGAGGCTGTTAATGCGCTAAAGGAAAGCAAACCTTGGATGTTCAAGAAAGTTGTGGGAGCTGATGCAGCCGGTGGCGCGAATCCAGGAACAAATCCGAGAGCGAATGAAATTCTTGCTTTAGAAAAAGAACTGGAAGAAGCAAAAACAAAAGCGTTAAAAGATTCAAAGTATGCGGGAGAAGTAACACGTATTTATAACAAGTTGTTAGAAGCGAAATCGAAGAAATAACGGATCGTTGATTAAAAGTCAGCGATTTTTTAATTTTAAAATTTGAGGGGGCTACAAATATGCCAGTACCAACTACGTACGAATTTCAACAACAAGTAAGACAAATGCAAGCGAATGTGGATTTAATTCTTACGAAAGCACCTGTTCTTTTCGGATTAATTGGTGTAGGAGACGCTTTAACACAAACTAAATTTGAATGGCAGAACGACTATTTAAACTCTGATACAGGTATTGTAAAAACTGCCGCAGCTGTTGGGGATACGGACCTAGTTTTAGAAAAAGGCGAGGCTCGTAAATTCACTGAAAATGCTCTGGTACAAAACGGCTTAGAAGTGCTACGTGTAGTAAGTGTTGATGAAAATGCCGATAAAATCACTGTGCAACGTGGTTACGATAGTACGAAAGCGGAGGCAATTACAGCTGGTGGTGAATTAAAAGTCATCGCAAGACCGAGACCAGAAGGTGAAGATGCTTTCCGTAAGAATGAGATCAATGACCGTTTAGTGTCACATAACTTCTCACAAATCTTTTCAAGATACGCATCTGTTTCACGTACACAACAACAAGTGAATACATACGGCGTATCAAACGAATTAGATTATCAAGTAAATCTGCGTTTACAAGAGATGATTCGTGAAGCGAACACGTCTTTAATTTATGGTCGTAGAAATGGCGGTTCTCCGACACAACCACGTACTACAGGTGGTTTATTTGCATTTACAGGTATTGAAGGTTCTCATAAGCAAGATTTTAAAGGGAACGAAATCGCGGCTAAACCACTGAATGACGCTGTAGAGCAAGTGTTTACGCGAGGCGGTTCAGCAAATACGATTCTATGTGGACCGAATATCGCACGACAAATCACAAAACTTGGTGGCGATACAATTCGTACTACGCGTCAAGATACTGCGGCAGGTTACCAAATCTTATCGTTTGTATCGGATTTACCAGGTGGAGCGATTTCTAGTGTGGTAGTTGATTTAAATATGCCTAAAGATCGTGCGTTACTTCTTGATACAGATAAAGTAAAGGCACGTTACTTAACTCCAATTTATGATCAAGATGCTACACCAAATGGTGCTGACTACTTCTCTCGTGTCATTCGTGGGGAATTTGGATTTGAAGTTAAGAATGCGAAAGAGTCTATCGCTGTTCTTGAAAATATCTCTAAAACAATGGCTTAAAAGGTAGCGTGTATGCTACCTTTTTTGTATTTTGAAAGGAGTTTTATGCATGTCTATTTCTGAAAATCAAGCACAACGTTTAAACAGATCGATGCCGATTGCGAAAGACACATCACTTGGCAATATTATTAAAGGTCTTGAAGAAAAAGTAGCTCTAATACCCAAAAAGGTTGATAAACAACCAGATAGTACAGCGACTGACGTAGCGGGTGTAGTGAAAGACTTAAATGCACTTATTGCAAAATTAAAAGCTGCAGGAATCATGATGCCTTAACAAAATACAGTGACGGAGGTGACGCAAAATGAAGGTGTCGGAAAGGCTGGAGAGTCGGTTAGCAAAAGTTCCAAAAGTAACTCCTGAAGACATCGGAAATTGGCTAGCTGAAGCCGAAACTGAGTCAGAATTAACCGAAGAATTAAACGCAAATGCTGTATTTTATCTTGCTCTGTCATTTGCTTATGAATCGATTGCGGCAGACGCGGCGCGCTATTTTTCTTATACAGATGGCGAAGAATCGGTTGATAAATCAATGATCTTTGCAAACTATAAGAAGTTATCAGCGGACGCGCTTAAAAAGTACAGGAAATATCGACGGGGAAAAGGTACTCACCAAACATTTGCTAAACGGGCAGATGGGAGATGATTACATGAGCGATTCTCAACAAGAGATGGATGCGGCGCTCGATACCATTTCCGAAGAATTTAAAGAGGAGCACGAAAAACAAGTTTCTGATACTGTAAAGGCCATTATCCTAATACGTTTGTTTTTAGTTGATTTATTGAATGACTATCAAAAGGATGGAATCGTGAAGCGTAGTAGGTTAAATGCGTTATTACGAGACCTTACTTTATACGAAAAAGAATTTCGTAAACAAGCAGAGCGGTCATTCCATACATTGATTGAAAACACATCGAAGTGGACCACGTCAAAATTATCAGAGGCAGGTTTGGACGTGAAATCTATAACTGCGGTAAATAAGCAAATTATTCAAGGGGTTATAAAAAGAACTGGTGAAGATGGCTTAGTTTTGTCTGATCGTGTATGGAATTTATCTGGAGATATGAGAGATCGATTAAGTAGTGTCATTCGTCCATCTGTATTAAAGGGCGAGAGCATTACAATGATTTCTCAAAAGATAAAGGAAGTACACGACAATGAGAAATGGAAGGTTGAGCGTGTAGCAATTTCTGAGAGTACTAACACGTACCGAGCAGCTACTATACAGAATGGATTAGAAAGTGAAATTGTGACAGGTTATCAAATTATTGATAATGGCCATCGCCACAGATACCACTCAAAGCATATGTGTTACAAGCTAGCTAGACGTGATGCATACGGTTTAGGAGCTGGGAAGTATCCGAAAAATATTCCGGAAAGTCTTATGAATCAATTAATAAGCCCACATCCACAATGTTCGTCACGGCTGAACTACTTAATAAGTGAGGAGGTGTAGCAATTGCTTACTGAAGATGATATTAAAGAGATTCGCGAAAATCGTGAAATGATTGAGCAAGGACGTAGGGAACCGGTGACATTATACATTAAAGGTGTTTCTGAAAAGGATCCAATTACAGGAGAAGAAATCCAAGGTGAACCCCGAAAAGAAAATGTTCAATTAGTTTGGAAGAAATTTACGTCAGTGGAAAAGACGAAGTTCGCTGATCTCGATGTAAAAAAAGGAGAGGCGCTTGTTACATTTCCTCTTAATGTGGACTTAGAGAACATTGAAAAAATTGAACGTAAAGGTGTTTTTTACGTTATCGAACTTATCGATGAACGGGGGCTTGGTGGCGTAAACCGTCGTGAGGTCATTGTAAAGAGGGTGATTTGATGAGAATCAGAGTTGTTGTTAAAGGAAAATCAAATGTGTTAAAAGCACATAATCCCAATAGATACAAAACACCAATTGAGCAAACGGTAGAAAAACATACACGCTTACAAGCTAATCAAGCCTCTAATCGAGCACCGATATTACACGGTCCTTTATCTGAAAGTATTCCTGCAAGTGTAAAGATGGTAGTCGGTGCGAGAATTATTGGTACGTATGGATCTCCTCTTATTTACGCGGCCGTACAAGAATTTACGCACAAAACCAAAAAAGGTTTTATGCGTAAAACAGCATTTGAAGGTGAGCAACCATTTGTTGAGGATATAAGCAAAACTGTTCAACGTGTGGCGAAGGGGCATTAATTATGTTGAATGATGTAATGTATTCATTAAAAAAGTTGTTGGATGTTTTTGCGCCTACTACATGGATATACGATGGTGTTTCTGTATCAGGAAAAGACAAACCCTTCATTACCATTGAGGATTTGTCTGGAACAATTAGCAGGTATTCAAAGGAGAATTTTTCACGTAATCATCTGATACAAGTAGGTGTGTATGCAGATAAAATTTTTGATAGGAACGATTTGCAAGATAGAATAATTAACCGATTCGAAAAGAGTTCAATTGACTTGTTCGATACAAGTAAAAAGAATCCAGAACGAATCGGTTTTTTTAATGCAAAAGTAAAGAATTTTGAACCACTGTCTCAAAAAGACGTTGAGATTTTAACAGCGAAACACTTGAGTTTTATTACTATAACAATCAGAAATTAGAGGAGGAACAAAAATGGCAGAAGTAAAAAAAAGTAATGCACCTGAGTTTAAAGGTGCCGAAACGCTTTACTTGATTGACATTCCGCAACCTGATGGGAAAACTACAAAAACAGTTCGATTTTTTAACCAAACGTCAGGTTCACGATCAATTGAGGCTGGAGAAATCGAGTTAAAAACGAAAGATAAGAGTGGATCTGATTACGGTGACGTAACACAATCAGCTAGTATTGAAGGGATTTGTACTGAAGGTGACGAGGGACTTGATTATGTAGAAGAAGCAATTCTTAATAAAGTTTTAGTAAGAATTCATGAAGTTAACCTACGTAGTGCAACCGCTTCTGAGTTTAAAGTTAAATCAGGAACATACATGTTGAATAGTTTGGAACTTTCTCATGAAAATGAGGAGTACTCAAAGTATTCTATCGGCTTAAAATTAAACGGGAAAATTTCTAAAGGGACGCTTAATAAAGTACCAGAAGGTGCACCTTCTGGTGATGTAGCTACACCAGGAACTGAATAAGGATGTTTTGAGGAGGATGAGAGATGGAATCTATAACAGAAATAATTGCTGATTTTGAAAAAAGAATTAACGATCTACAAAGAGATAATGAAGGTTTAATTCAAACGTTAAATTGTGTTTCGGCAGGTGTAAACAAATTAAACAGAAGGGTCAATATGTTAGAAGAGGGATTAGCAACGAAAGCTGATATAACTCATGTTCAACTAATAAATAAACAATCTGAAATAATTAAGAAGATCAATGATAGTAAATTGGTAGGGATGGATTGTAAGGTTGGGGTTTCATTAGATGGAAGAGTTGTAGCGGAATCCATTGTCGAACATACAGCTGATTCAATCCAAGGTCGCGTAGTAAAAGGGAGTGAGATAAATGAAACTAGATAAACAAGAACAAGCGGTTGCAATTGGTACATTTATTTCAATGCTAGGACAAGACCTTGTAAATGAACGCATCGATAAACAGAAATTAGAAAGTGTACTTCCTATCTTTAATGAAATGCAAGATAATACAACACCAAAGCAAAAGAGAGAAGCAATGATTAGTTTGCTTGGTAAAGCAGTGGATGAATTCCTGGAAAATAAATAATTGAGATTTGAATAAGCGTTCATATAAACGCTTTTTTATTTTGAACAAAAAATTGGAGGTAATTATTATGGCTGAAAAATCGTATACGCGTTTTGTAATTAATGGTAAAGAACAAGAACTGAAATTCTGTTTACAAGCACTGAGATTATTAGATGAAAACGGTGGACCGATGCAATTCGTTTCTCAAACCATGCAGGGCGGAATTACTAATTTCACGGATGTGGTTTATTACGCACTGATTCATACAAATGAGGGAATCACGTATGAAGCTGTACAGAAAGAGATTGAAAATATGTTTAATGCTGAAAAACTAGACCTTGATGAAATTCTAAAGTACAACAAAGCAGTTGTGCTAAATAGTTTTTTCTTCCAGAAGACAGTGAAGAAACTTCTAGGGACAATGACAGCGGAACAACAGAAATCGTTCGAGAACCTGTACGCATAAATATTGATGAATTGCAAGGTGAGTGTTTTCGTTTTTTTAATATGACCACCTTGCAATCTTGGCGTATTAGTCTCAAGGAGTATCACCTTATGTTGACCGGATATAAGGACCAACTACTTGATAAGTACGAGTTTGCAAGTGTACAAGCTTTGTTTAATCGAAATGCTCAAAGTGACAAAATCAAGTCATTAGCGGATATATATACCCGTCCAGAAAGTGTTCGTGATATTGAAAAACAAGCAAATGAACGGAAAGACGTAGTTGAAAAAATTCAAAGAAACGAATCGTTCTTTGATCAAATAGAATCAATGATTAGAAGTCAAATACAAGAAGAGGAAGGGTAGGTGAGGTGAATGAGCCAGAACAAGGTAGAAACTCAGGTGATTGCAGACATATCTAATTTAATAAGTAACCTTGGAAGAGCTACACAAGCATGGAATACATTTTTTCAGCAGATTAGTAGACCACCTCCTATCCCACCAGCACCGCAACCGCCGTCACCTCCACCATTACCGCCAGCGCCACCAGCACCACCGCCTCCTGATTATTCAGGGTGGCGTGCTAGATTTCAAGAAGTAGGTAATCAAGCAATTGAAATGGGTCGACGTGTACAGCAAACAGGGCAAACAATGCAAAATGCATTTGGTCCTGCAGCTGCAGCGTCGGCTTTTGCTTTAGGGAGTATGATTCAAAAGTCACGAGAATTTGAATCGCAGACTCGTAAAGCGGCAGTTTTAACTGCAGGTGACTACGGTCAAGTAAAGAAAGCGATTCTTGATATGGCAAAGGATTCTGTGTATTCAACAGGGCAGGTAGCAGCGGCTTTCGCTGAAATGGGTGCGAAAGGTTTCGATTCGGCTCAAGCAACGTCCGCATTACCTGGTGTGTTGAGTGCAGCGGCTGCGTCAGGCGAAGACCTGGGGATGGTTGCTGATACGATTACGTCAGCTTTAAACTCATTTGGTATGGAGGCAAGTCAAAGTACACATGTTGCTGATGTTCTAGCAACAGCCGCAAACGCAACAGCTGCAGGTGTAGGGGATATGCAATACGCTTTTAAATATGCGGCGGGTCCAGCAGCTCAATTAGGCATATCGATGGAAGAATTAGCGGCTTCTGTTGGTATTATGTCAAATAGCGGTATTAAAGGGGAGACCGCTGGTACAGCATTACGTGCATCTTTACTACGTTTAGTTAAGCCGCCAAAAACAGCGGCAAATGAGTTAAAACGGCTTGGCGTATCTATTACGGATCAACAAGGTAATATGAAACCATTGTCTCAAATTATTGGTGAGTTGAAATCAGGAATGGAAGGTATGACAAGTGCACAAAAAGGTGCGGCGTTAGCAACAATATTTGGGACAGAAGCTGTATCTGGTATGATGGCACTTGTAGCAGCGGGACCTGAAAAGATTGAAGCTTTAACACAATCCTTAGTGAAATCGGACGGTGCTTCTAAAAAAGCTGCGGACTCTATGCTTGAAGGATGGGCCGGAGCACTGACGAAAATGGAATCCTCTCTTGATGCTGCAGCACGTGCGTTTACTGATGCATTAGCTCCTGCATTAATGGCTGTAGCTGGAGTAGTTGAAACCTTAGCAAATGCGTTTATGAAATTACCAGCTCCTGTGCAGACGGTGATTGCTTCGGTAGTAGCATTTACTACGGCTTTTTTAGTTATAGCAACGGTAGCGGGTATTGTTATTAACGCAATCGGCGGTGCAATTATCACTCTCGGTCAACTTATGCTATGGATGTCGGGAACATCAAAAGGTGCGGTAATGCTGCGGGCTGCTTTGTCAGCACTGAGAGCCGGATTTGCCTTATTGTTAGGACCGGTTGGTGCGGTTATTGCAATTCTAAGCTTAGTGGGGGTAGCGCTAGTTCAACTATACAAACATAATGAGACTTTTCGAAATGCCGTTAATAATGCATGGGAATCAATAAAAAGTGGGACAGTAGCGGCAGTTGAAGCTATGAAATCTGCTATTGATTCTTTAGGTTCTTATCTTGGGACAATACCGGGAAAATTTTCAGCAATGGGTACAGCAATCGGCACAGCATTAGAGGCAGGGTTAATTAAAGCGGGTCAAGTATTTTCTGGTTTTGCAATAGCTGTAGAGAATTCGCTAGTTACGATAAAATCAAAGTTCAGTGAGTTTGGTCAAGGAATAAGCGGTGCGTTTAGTTCAGCAATATCAGGACTTAGTTCAGCATTCTCCGGAATTGGTTCTGCCGTTTCTCCAGTGATTGACTTTATAAAAATGTCCTTCTCTTCAATAGGAAATACGATAGCTACTTTAACACCATTAATTGTACGTTTAGGTTTATCGTTTTTAGGTGTTTCTGGACCCGTAGGGTGGGTAATCGCTATTGTAGGTTCTTTAGGTGCTACGATATTTAAATTGATAAATACAAACGATCAAGTGAAGTCTGCTTTTATGTCGGCTTGGCAGTCTATACAATCAATTTTTAGTTCTGTAATGTCTGCGATTTTGCCTGTTGTTCAGTCAATAGCTCAAGGGATTACACAAGCATTTGCACCACTTGCTCCTGAATTTGCGAAAACTGGACAAGTTATAGCAGAAAGTTTCGCGACACTTGGACCTGCTCTTTCTGAGTTAGGTGCGGCTTTTGGTGAGTTAGGTGCTACAATAGCTAGTTTGTTTAGTGAAGTAGTACAAGCTGTAGTACCGATAGCACTCGACTTATTCCGTTTGTTTGGAGAAACAATCCAAGCCGTAGTACCTTTAGCGTCTGACTTATTTAAGCTTTTCGGTCAAGTAATACAAGAAGTAATGCCTATGATTACTGAATTAATTCAGATGTTTGCTGATACGACAATAGAAATTATGCCAGTGATAACAGAGGCTATACAACAAGTAGCCCAAATTTTTACTGAGCTAGCAAGCACAGTTTTACCGATATTCGCTCAAGCTTTTCAAACGGCATTCCCTATTATATTACAAGTAATCCAGGCGGCATTTAGCATAGCAGGAATGCTGATTCAAGGGTTTGGAGAAGTCTTATCAATCATAGCGACGTCGGTGATTCCGATTATTCTCCAGGCGGTACAAGCGGTCTTCCCAGTAATAGCTGGGATTATAGCTGCTGCGATTTCCGTTGCGATTCCTATTATTCAATTATTGGGCCAGGTAATCTCTATCATAGCGAATACAGTTATCCCTTTAATTTTACAAATCGTTCAGGCGGTTTTCCCGGTAATAGTTTCGATAATTCAAGCGGCGATTCCCGTAGCGACTGCGATACTTGAAGGTTTAGCGACAATAATAAAAGGCGTAGTGATCCCGGCGATTCAATTTATTTTGTCGATTGTCCAGGCAGTTTTTCCAGCTATTATGGGCGTAATAACCTCTGCTATTGGGATAATCACCAACATAATAAAGCTTTTCACTTCAGTTTTAAAAGGTGATTGGAGTGGAGCGTGGAACGCGGTGAAAGGCATTACGTCGAGTGTAATGTCATTAATCGGAAATATCATCCAAGGGGCGATAAATTTAATTTCCGCGGTCGTGACTGGTGGGCTAAATCTAGTAAAATCTATTTTTTCTAGTGTTTTATCAGCGATAGGTTCTCTAGTAAGTTCAATTTTTTCAGGTATAGGTTCAGTCATTTCATCTGTTATGAACGCAGCAGGTAGCATCATTTCTTCAATTTGGAATGCGGCTAAGTCAGCGACATCTAACATCCTAAATTCTATCTATAACACAGTGACTCAAATTTTTGGCAATGTAAAGTCATTCCTAAGCGGAATTGATTTAGGAAGCATAGGAAAAAATATGATGCAGGGGCTTTTAAATGGTATAAGCTCTATGGCTGGGGCTATTTGGGACAAAATTACGGACATTGGAAATGGAATCAAAGATAAAATTTCTGGTCTGTTATCGATTCACTCACCGAGTCGTTGGTTCAGGGATTTCATTGGTGTCAATATGATGAAAGGTTGGATTAATGGTATAGATGCTATGAAAGGTGCTGTACAAAGAACAACCGAACAAATGACTGAATGGATGAAACCTGAAGCCCTACAAGTAGAGACTGTATACGGAATGCCAAGAGGACTTGGCGCGTACCAGACAGCTAAACCACAAACAAGCTCAGGGAATACGGATGCCGGAACTGCTTCAAATTCTACAGCTAGTGAAAGACAACCCGCTTATATTAATATACAGCTTGGTAGACAAGAGTTTAATAGGTTCGTTGATGATATCACTGGAGAGCAAGAAGCTGTGAAAAAACGGAAAGAAGTATTTTAAAGGAGGGCGGTAGATTGTTAGTTTTTAATGGGATTAATTTAGAAGAATATTTCGAGCAAAAATACGAAAAAGGATTTTTTATGGTTAACGATATAAGAGGTCGCGGAATTTTAAGTGATGAAATTAATGAGTTAACCGTACCTCACCGCCCAGGTTCATATTTTTTAAGTAAAAGGACTCCCAAGAGAGTATTAGAAGTAGATTTCTCTCTTAAGGGAGTCTCTCTTTTTGAACTAAGGAAACGGATAGACGAATTAAATGGTTTATTAGATACAGAAGGACCTGTAAAAATTACCTTCACAGACGAACCAGATATTGTGTATTACGGGATTAAGGAATCTGTAGAGGAGACTTTAGAAAAATCTAATATTCATCAAGCAACTATTACACTAGTATGTCCAATGCCATATAAGTTAGGAAAAGAGCAAACCGTTGAATTTAAAAAAGATGTTAATGGGTTAGTTGCTAATATCCAAAATAAAGGAACAGTTCATTCTAACCCTATCATTGAAATTGATATTACAAAGCCAAACACTTTTTTAGATGTATGGTTCGGCGGGGTGTCTTTAAGTGATCGAGATTATTTTCGTATCGGTATGCCACTAAAAACTGTGGAAAAGCCTGTAGAAAGGAATCAACGTATATTATGGGATGAAATGGCTACTACGGTCGGATGGAGTAAAGTCAGCTCAATGGAAGATGGGGAACCGGTTGGCGAAATGAAATCCGATAAATATCAGTTTTATTGTTCTGATTTTGGCACAGGAACAGGTAAAGGTTGGCATGGTGCAGCGGTTAAAAAAAGTATACCTGGTGGTCCAGTAGAAGATTTTATTATGCAAGCTTACGTTACTTGTAAGAGCAAGAAAATCAATGAAATGGGACGGGTTGAGATAGCGATACTCGATGAAAACAGCAAAGTTCTTTCGAAAATTGCTATGAATGATCTTTATTGGCAAGCTGAACAAAATTTTGGAACGATGGTAATTGGATATGATAATAAGCCGGGGAAAACAGGGTTTGATCTATGAGAGTGGCGATTACCCAAATACATGGAATCAATATTTGGGTCGATTGTGGATAGCTAGGACCGGAAATGTATGGGAAGCGTATATTTCAAAATTCCTTCCAGGGACAGAAAAAGATGATTCAGAGCGCTTTGCGAGATGGACTGATAAAGACAATAAGCATATGGAAAAAGCAGCTCAAATACAGATTAGTATCATGCAGTGGCAGGATGTACCGCCAGTAGAAGCGATGTCAGTTAGTGATTTGAAGTTTTGGAAAGTGAATTTAAATACGAATAACACACCACCTTATATAGTTGATGTTGGTGATAAAGTCGTGATTGATACAGAAAGTAGTCATGTCAGTATTGAAGGAAAAAACGCAATTAACATAAAAGAGTTTTTCAGTAATTTTCCTGTTATTAATAAAGGCGCTAATATACTCGAAATTATACCATCTGATATTGGAACAGCAAAAGTTAAATATAGGGAGCGATTTCGATGAGAACACCAAGCGGATTACTTCATGTTGTTGATTTCAAAACAGATCAAATTATATCCGCTATTCAACCAAAGGACTACTGGGAAGATAAACGTCATTGGGAAATCAAGAATAACATTGATATGCTAGAGTTCAAAACTTTTGACGGCACTCCACATGCAATTACATTACAACAGCAGAACTTGGTTTTAAAGGAAGTACGAGATGGTCGAATTGTTCCGTATGTTATTAACAATGAAGTAGAAAAAGATTCAAAGGATAGATCATTAACTGTACACTCTTCCGGTGCCTGGGTTCAAATAGCCAAAGATGGGATTATTAAACCTCAACGTATAGAGAGCGAAACAGTTAATACGTTTATTGATATCGCTCTTGCTGATTCAAAATGGCAACGTGGAATAACGGATTATTCTTCATTCCACACGATGACTATTGATGAATTCATCGATCCCCTCACTTTTTTAAAGAAAATTGCGGCTTTGTTTGAGTTGGAAATACAATATCGTGTTGAAGTATCCGGTTCTCAAATTACTGGATGGTACGTCGATATGATAAATAAACGAGGGAGAGAAACAGGGAAGGAAGTAACCCTGGGAAAAGACTTAGTAGGCGTTAGGCGCATTGAACATTCCAGGGATATTTGCACAGCACTTGTCGGTTTTGTACGAGGTGAAGGTGACAAACTTATCACGGTTGAGAGCATCAATAACGGACTTCTTTATATTACAGATAATGATGCCTTTCAACGCTGGAATGCGCATGGTAAACATAAATTTGGTTTCTACACTCCAGAAACAGAAGACCGAAATATGACACCACAGCGATTACTGACTTTGATGAAGACGGAATTAAAAAAACGTGTCAATTCTTCAGTCGCATATGAAGTAGAAGCGCAATCGATTGGACGTATTTTCGGATTAGCGCATGAACTAATTAATGAGGGCGATACAATCCGAATCAAGGATACAGGCTTCACGCCTAAGTTATACCTTGAAGCACGTGTGATTGCTGGTGATGAATCTTTTACAGATCCTACACAAGATAAATATGTGTTTGGTGATTATCGCGAAATTACTGATCCAAATGAAGAACTACGAAAGATATATAATCGTATTCTTAGTTCATTAGGAAGTAAGCAAGAACTGATAGATCAGTTAGATAAATTAGTGAAAGATGCAAATGAAACAGCTAGTAATGCTAAGAAGGAATCCGAAGCAGCGAAAACATTGGCTGAAAAAGTGCAAGAGAATCTTAAAAATAACACGGTAGACATCATTGAAGCTAAGAATCCACCGACAACAGGACTTAAACCTTATAAAACACTTTGGCGTGATATTAGTAATGGGAAGCCTGGTATTTTAAAAATATGGACAGGTGCAGCTTGGGAATCAGTTGTTCCTGATGTGGAATCAGTTAAGAAAGAAACATTGGATCAGGTGAATAAAGATATTGAGTCTACGAAAACGGAGTTAAATCAAAAGGTTCAAAGTGTGGAAGGTAAAGCGCAAGAGATAGCTGGACAAATAGTGGATGTTCAAAAGCAAGTTAATGGAAAAGTGGATCAAACATGGATTAATACACAGTTAAAAGATAAAGCTGATAAATCTGGAGTGTTTACAAAAGAGGAAATTAACAATGGATTTATTGGTAAACAAATCTATGAAACTGATAAGAATGGTAACGTTAAAAAGTTCCAAGATATTAACACATCTATGAGTCAAACAAATGAGGCTCTTAAACAAAAAGCAGAGAAATCTGAGCTAACGAAAACAAACGATGGTTTAACTAAACTGCAAAACAAAACAAATGAAATTGAAACAACAGCAAATGGTACTAAACAAAAGTTAAACGAACTAGAGACCACTGTTAATAACACAAATGTCGGTGTAAGAAACTATGTCCTTGATTCTGATAAATTTATATCTCCACCTAATACTATTCAAAATTTTAAATTTGTAAATGATTTAAAAGATTTACAAGGAAAACAGGTTACATTGAGTGTTTCTGTTGAAATTAAAAATGCAAAAACAGGTGTTAGTCCAAATAATAGAATTGGTTTTGAACCTTCCATACGATATTCCGATAATTCAATTCAACATCTAGGTGCTTGGTTAAGAATAACGGATGGTATGAATTTTAAAGGTATCATAAGTACAACTGTGTGGATTAAAGATATAGAAGTTTTAAAAACAGAACAGAATGCAGTGTATATCCAATGTGGCGGTGACTATGTAAAAGTAGGTAGACCTAAAATAGAAATCGGAAACAAAGTAACAGATTGGACACCAGCGCCAGAAGACCAAGTAACAACAACTGATTTTACTAAAAAAACGGTAGAAATTGAAACTACTATTAAGGGTATTAATACTTCTGTTAATAGTATTCAAAACGAACAAGGAAAGCTTACGGAACGTGTAACAAAATCAGAGCAAACCGCAGATGGATTTAAAACTTCTATTGAATCGTTAACAAAAAAAGATACTGAAATCAGTAACAAATTAAATACAGTCGAACAAACTGTAGAAGGTACAAAAAAGACGATAACTGATATACAATCCGATACAAACGGATTAAAGAAAACAACAACCGAAATTAAAGAGCAAGCTGGGAAGACTAGTGAAAAATTAGAGAGTGTTGAGAAAAAGTTTGATGATATTAAAATTGGTGGCCAGAACTTTTATAAACAAAAATCCTTTGGTGCAGCCGGAGGAACAAGCATAACGTTTGACGATAGTAATAAATGGTGGAACATAGCAATTCCTGCTGGGGCAAGTGGTAGTTGGAAAGGTATTTTATACACTTCTAAAAATGCCTTGTTACTTGTAGGCAGAACATATACCATTAGTTACGAAATTTTTGCTGACGAAGTTATCCCAACCGCAATTGATATTAACAATTTTGGTGTTACTACTGTTACGGGAACAAATGACAATGATCTTGTAGCAAAACGAATTATGCGTACACCTAAAACAATAGCAGGTCAATGGGTTAAGGTGTCTGCCACGTTTATAATGCCCGACAATATCACACAAGATTTGTACGATAATTCTGTTATTGGTGTAGGCAACGGATGGACTCCTACAAAAATCACAAACATCAAGATTAGAAACATGCAATTAGAGGAAGGAAATATACCAACAAGTTATCGTACTCCTTCAGAAGATCAAGTAACAACCGATGAATTCACCAAGAAAACAACCGAGATTGAAAAAAGTGTGGATGGCGTAAAAAACACTGTAACCACTGTTCAAAATAGTCAAGCCGGATTCGAAAAGCGTATGACTACAGTAGAGCAAACAGCAAGCGGACTATCCACCACAGTGGGCAATTTAAATAATGTAGTATCAGATCAAGGGAAAAAGCTTACTGAAGCAAATTCAAAGCTCGAACAACAGGCAACAGCAATCGGTGCAAAAGTTGAGCTTAAACAAGTAGAGGATTATGTTGCAGGGTTTAAGATACCTGAATTAAAGCAAATAGTTGATAAAAATAAACAAGATTTGTTGGGTGAACTAGCTAACAAACTTGCAACTGAACAATTTAACCAGAAGATGACTTTAATTGATAACCGCTTTATTATCAATGAACAGGGTATAAATGCTTCAGCCAAAAAGACAGAGGTATATACAAAAGATCAAGCAAATGGGCAATTTGCCACATCATCTTATGTAAGAGATATGGAAACCCGTCTTCAGTTAACTGAAAAGGGCGTTAGTATATCTGTAAAAGAAAATGATGTAATCGCAGCATTTAATATGAGTAAAGAAAACATTACTTTGAATGCGAACAGAATTAACTTAGTAGGTTTTATTACAGCAAATCATATCAAAGGAAAAGTTTTAGAAGGAGTAACACTTAAAACGAGTGGAAACAGATTTGTTGAAATAAATAAACAAGACATGAAGATTTTCGATTTAGATAAGCCACGTGGCTATATAGGATTTATGGAAACAGATGATGGAAGTATTCAACCTTCATTAGTCCTTGGTTCTGATAATAGAAAATACGCTGGTACAGGATCATTTTATATTTATCAAGTCATGCCGCGAATTAATGGAGTTGATCAACCTTCTAAAGCATATGCAAAATTTGGGATTTCTAAAGGAGAAAATGCAGAAGGAACTAATATTTGGTCAAACTATATTCAAATGCATAATGACGGTGGACATCTGAGCGTATATTCAGATGGACAATTTCGTTTTCAAAACTTGAATAATATTATTTTTGAATCTGAAGGATGGGCTCCAGGATATGGTTACTTCTCTGTAACTACAACTGAACCACATATTTTTACAAATAACGCGGGGCAGTTTACTTTCAAAAGAAAAGGCAGTGACTATAAAATACATTTCGTAAACGGCGCCACCGATCATGATTTAATTATGGGTAATGCAATGATAAGGTCAAGTTTTGTACAAGGTTATAACAATGGCTTGCAGATTAAAGATATGATGGGTAAGGGATGGAAAGATATAGAATTAAGAACATTACGAGCGCAAGAGAATATTAGCGCTACAGGGCGTATGTGGGCGCAAGAATTTATCCCTAATTCTTCTCGTAAGCTTAAAACGGACATAGAAGACCTTCCATTCTCTGCTTTAGATAAAATCAACTCTGTAAACATCAAACAGTATCACTTTATAAGAGATGTTGAACGCTTCGAGTCAGGGGAGTCTATTACACTTCCAATTAATTACGGTATGATTGCGGAAGACTCTGACGATGTATTCACCACACCACAGAAAGACGCTGTAACACTTTATAGCTCGGTTTCAATTTCTATTCAAGGAATACAAGAAGTTGACTTTAAAGTTAAAAATCTTCAATTTGACCACGGTATGTTGAAGCAGGAAGTTGATACTCTTAAAGAACAACTTAAAGCAGAAAAACTTGAGAAAGTTTCAATGAAAGCTGAAATTGCTGAATTAAAGGTATTAGTACAACAATTAATAAATGAGGAACCAAAGCAGCCATAAGCTGTTTTTTATTTTGCATAAAATACGGCTTTTATAAGAAAAGAGGGACAAATAGATGTCTCTCTTTTTATTTTGAAATGAGGTGGTCAAAATGGAAGGGTTACAAGATGTAAGAAACGATGTTCAAGAAATTAAGCAAGAGATCAAGGACATTCGTTTAGAGATTAAAGGGTTAGAAATACGAACAACTGGTAACGAGAAAGATATTGATAATATCAACAAACAGTTAGATAAAATCAGCGCCAATACTACCTGGATTTTACGACTTATTGTCGGTGGAATTGTTGGAGCAGCTCTCACTTTCTTTTTGAAAGGAGGTGGTATGTAATGTTTGAAATGACTGTAATGATTGGAATTGTAGTAGGTCTTTCACAGATTGGAAAAACAATTGGATTACAAACAAAATATGTTCCGTTACTAAATTTAACGCTTGGCATTATGCTAGGCGTTTTATTTATGGGCGGAGATATCAAAACAAATGTATTCCAGGGAATCATCATTGGACTATCAGCGAGTGGATTATTTGCCCATACAAAAATTATGAAAAAGGATGTTGATGCTAAATGAAAAAGACAATGAAACATATTACCTCGTTACTTATGATTCTAGTACTTGCTGTTTCTTTTGCTACAAGTGCTTTTGCTGATCGAACACTTATTATTCCTGATTTACCAAAACAACCTTACCGTTATGGTGTAGGTGCTTATGAGGGCGTTGTAGCGCATTCTACAGCAACTCTAGAAGCTCCAGCTATTAACATTCAAAAATATGAGTCTCGAACATGGAGAAATGCTTTTGTTCACTATGCAGTCGATTGGGACGAAACAATCCAAATTGCTGATACAAAATACATTGCTTATGGTGGCGGTCCTGCTGCTAATAAACGATTTGTACATGTAGAGTTATGCGAAACAGCGGACTATACAAAGTTCAAACGCAGCTATGACAAATACGTTAAGTTACTAGCTAAAATCTTACGTGATCGTGGGTTATCTGTAGAAAAAGGATTATGGACACACAGCGATGTAACTCATTACCTTGGCGGTACGGATCATGAAGATCCAATTGATTACTTAAAGTCTCATGGCGTTTCAGAAGCTCAATTTAGAGCAGACGTACAACGAGCATACAATAATTCTAGCGTGGATGTTTCTGTCCCAGAAAAGCCATCTAAACCAGCGGAAGTACCCACAGCAGTAACAGACGGTATCGCCTATATTGAAGGTTACAACGTTAACTTACGTAAAGGACCAGGTACAAGCTATTCTAAAATTCGTCAACTAAACAAACCAGAATCTTATATTGTGTGGGCTGAAAAGGATGGTTGGCTAAATCTTGGTGGAGATCAGTGGATTAAGAACGATCCATCTTATGTGAAGTTTAATAAGAAAAGCACAGTAGATTCTACTATTGTTGGAAAGCGCGTTGTTTCAAAAGTTAACAATCTACGTTTCTATGACGCTCCATCTTGGCAAGATAAAGATGTTGCTGGTACTGTAAATTCGGGTGAAGGATTCATAATTGATGCGAAAGTAAGTGTAAATGGTTCACCACAATACAAGATGCACAATTCAAAAGGGAACACATACTATATAACAACAAATGAAGCCTATGTGTATGTGAAGTGATAGAAAAATAAAAGGGGTTCTTCTTGAGAGAAGAACCTAGTTTGTAGAACATTATAAGATATACTATCCCCGTAATGGTGTTCTATATCATATGTATGTAATGATGGGCAAAGATATGATGGCAATAAAAACAGAGTACTCTTAACCAGGGAGTGCTCTGTTTTAGTGGTTTCTCTTGAACCAATTTATTTATATACAGAAAATTGGTTTGCATGATTAAAAAGTCAGAAAAAAGCATTTCATGATGGTGATGAAATGTTTTTTTCTGTATATAAAATGGCATCATGCCAGGAGCAGTTTATTTATATGCTATTAAAATAGATGATATGCAATGAGATAAAAAAGAGTATTCCTGGTTGGATGGGAGGAATACTCTTTTTCTGTATTACAGTATTGGCATTTTAATTATATGAATTCATTGCATACAATATGACTTAAAAATAATAAAGACACCTTCCCCAGCTGAAGGTGCCTCATTTGATGATTCTCTAGATGTATAAATAGTATACCCAATATTAGTGAAGGGTAGAACTTATTATTTTTTCAATGTTGCCTGACCTTGACGTCTTTGTACTTTAATCTTAGTTGGCTGGTGGTAGTAATAATTTCCCGTATTTTAACCAATCGTAAATTCGTATTAGTCTTTTTAGTTCCATTGACGCAGGTGTATCTGCGTCCAATTTATCTACATGCTGTTTTAACAAATGATGTAATTCATCGAGGTTAATCCCATCTGCCCCTAAATGAGGAATACACTGGAGGGCTTTTGTAAAATCAGCGTACCCATCTATTGTTTCGGGAATACTATTATACAAACGTAATTGCGATTTTTTGATATCTCTCTGTGATTGAGTCAAAAAGTAATTCATGGTTAGTTTCTTTTCTAGTTTCCTTTTTAATTGTACAGGTAATTCTGCAGTTTCAATTCCGCATTCCTTTATAAACCTAAAAACAGGAAGTCTATGATTTGTTCCTAACAATTGCGGTAATGTCTGGCTAATTAATGCATCATAGTCATATGAAGGTGGATCAGCTAAAATTTCTTTATAAATATCTATTTGTGGAATAGACTGGTACCCTATTGAATTTAAGTAACCTGTATCCAGCATTTCATCTCGAGCCGCCCTAAGTTGTTCCGCTGCTTTAGTTACCCCAACACCTATAACAAATTCAATGTCTGCAGCATTTAGATTTTCTCCATCAATAACTGCTACTTTTCCACTTGGATCATTCGTTTTTACTAATTCATAAATTTGTGATTTAATCTGACGCATAGTTTTCATGCTGAACTTTCTTTTGTTTTTCGATAGTGCTTTATAAACTAATTCGTAGTTATCAGTCTTTATTTTTGTAATCGGAATTGTAACACGGTTACTGGTTGTAAAAGAAGAAGATTCAAAAGCGTCTGCCGCACCACCTGCACGCTCCACAAAAATTAACCGATTTTTAAGTTTATCTATGTTTTCTTGATCTAAACATGCAGTAATAGAATCTAAAATTTGTTGAATATTAGGGTCAGATATTGAATAACCGAGAAAAATGACAGGGTGTTCTATGAAAATTGTTAATAATTTGGCTGCAAGGTATGGGTTCTTTTGATTGAAAAGTTTGTAGTCATTAGAAGTTAGTACTAACGACTCGTGGTTAGTACTACACCCATGTATCTTATAGAGCTCATTGACTTCAAAAGGTTGGGAAAATAAAAGTTCTTTTTGGCCAATATATGCTTTTATATCGGAATCTGCGAATACCTGCTCTAAAAAAATATCCCAATTAGTAGTAATAATGCCGTCTATCACAACTTGTTTTAAAGCATCGATTTCTCTGTCATTATTTTCGTTTTTACCATATTCATAGGTAATATCCCTTAGATATTGGGCAATCTCAATTTTTAGAGGGCTCTCTATAGTATTGATTTTACCTTTAAATTTTTCTCTGCTCGTTAGGTATTTATCATCATCCCACCAAATCGGGTGGAAATCTTGAGCTATTAGTCTTGCAACTTCAGGTAGTTCTTTATTTGCCGTTGAGACATAATAGTCATAACTTCGAGGAACTAACTCCGAAAATTGTTCTAATAGACCATCCCAATTAGGTAGGTTTAAGTATCTTCTAGAAAATCCTGAGCCTATAAATAAAAAAGGTGCTGTACTTATTTTCTTTAGATGTTCTGCTAAAAGTTCTTCTATATTAATCATACTATCCATCCTCAATTATTAAGTTTTATGTGTTGTTAGTACGGCACTTAATAGTTATGGCATTTGATCGTTTTATCTCCACTCTACTAAAGTACGTTTCTTGCAACTTCCACAATTAAAATAACCATTTCCTTTTGTAATTCTTTGTTTATGACTGCAGTTGGGACACTGGATTTCTTGTTTTTCAAACGCTGCATATATAAAGCCTAACGAAAAAAGAAACAGTGGAACCGCAAAAAATAACCCAACTATTGTGATACCTAAGATAACAGAAAGTAGGATGCCAAAAATTCCGGAAACTAATGAAGCTTTACGGCCAAATTTTTCTTTTATGGAACTCTTTTTTTGCTCAATCTCAATAATGTAAGTATTACCGTCTACGGTTGTTTTTGTCTCCATATTTCTCCTCCTTTACCATTTTCGAATAATTATATCAGAGTATTAAGAAATATTTCTATAAACAAAAACAGTACATTTATTTTATGTACTGTACAACGTCTTCAATACGGTATGTTTTATCAACACCGTTTTCTTCAGCTAATTGATTTAAAGCATCCAGGATTGACTTTAATGTGTCAAAACGTACAAGACCAACCTCACCATTAACTAGATTACTAATAGTGGCTGGACGAACTTTTGATTCGACTGCTAACTTGTTTTTGGTAATCCCAATTTCCTCCATTGTTTCTCCTAAAGTGAATACCATAGAACTCATGGTAATACCTCCGTTCATTCCGATCATTTATTACTTTACATTTTACACAATTTACATATCAAAGTAAAACTTTTTTCGAAAGACTATTGACGTATGACTTCTAGAGTTATATATTAACACTAATAAAGTTTTACTTCTAGAGTCATACTTTTATGAAACGAGAAGGGTGGAACGGTATATATGCAAAAAATAAGCGATTACTTCGGTTTAGAAACAAAATCTGATTGTATTTGGTTTTATGGTTTTTATACTGTAGCTTCGGTTTTATTCATTATCAATATGCTTATAGCTCATGTTCTATAAGCTCTTTCTTTAACTAAATATCGGACAACCTCCAGCCTCGTGAGTATCTTCATTTAAAAAAACAGATATACACGAGGTCTAGTTTCCTATTGTCTTTTTTTAGGTAACTAAGAGGAGGATCCACACGAGGAATGACCTAACACTCGTTAAACTTGAACAGGTTAGCTAAGCCAACGTCAGAAAGTTAAGCGTCCTAAAGAATAGCGTTTCCTTGTTTACGTTGTTAGGAGTCTAGGCGAGTACGGCCATTAACGGTACGGCGGTTGCTTGGCGTGTTACGGCACGGGTAGCAGCTGATAATGAAAGAATTATAGGTTACGAGTAATGAAGGATACGCCAGTAGTGCATTTCCTTTCCTGGTTCTTTCTGCAGATAGGACAAGCTTTATCTGTAAAAAGTCAGCTGTGTAAGAGATTACAGCGTTTAAACAGGGTGTTACTATACGGATTCCTTAACCCGATAGACCATGATTGACAGAACGTCTACTTTACGACGCTTTTTATTTTTGAAGCGTTGTAAGGTAGTCATTCTCTGCCCTAGCCGTTGTCCTGTACCCTCATCCCATGATTGTCTGCCGAACACAAAAGTCAAGTGTAAAAATAAAGATAAAAACTTATTAAGGCTGGAGGGGGAGGAATTACTCCTCGATGGTCCAGATCTCCTCGATTGGTTTACCGAGTTCTTTGCAAATTAGATAGGCCGTATCAAAACGAGGTTTAGTACGATTACGAACAATTGCACTAAGAGTAGAATCATCAACTCCAATACGTTTTGCAAAATCACTCTGCTTAATATCAAGCTCTGCAAAGATTACTTTGAGTTTACATTTAAACTTCATATACGTTCACCTCAAGGATTTACTTTCTATATACAAAAATAAACTCCTTTATAAATAGTACAAGCTAGAAAGAAAAAAATTGGTGTGGACGTGCAAAAATAATTCTCCAGGTCATATACCTATATCAAGACCACTTGGTATTCCTCGTGGAAAAAAGGACATCAAGAAGGGAAAGGTGAGGAACAATGAGACCTGGATATAAGTATTTAAATCGCATGCAACTGTATCCGTCACAAACACTTTACAACATGTACGCAGAGGCTGATGATCATGATGAAGTGCAATGTGTGTACGATCACATTGCAAAGTACGGTATGTTACAACATCCAAGCTACATCGATATTGTTGACTTATTAGGGGGGGAAGAGCCTTACGGTCCGTATAACGAAATAGGGATTCAAAAAAGGATTGATGCATACTTAGAGGACTGTAAACAGTGGAGGGATGAGCGATGAGGTGGCAATATGATTACTTGAATGACACGCCGTATCTGTATCCTTCTAAAGAGCTGAGAAGCATGTATAAAGAGTCCAGGGGTAAAGGTGAAGTAAACTCTATTCTAAAACATATGGAAAGACACGAGGTATCTAACAACAAAGAGTACCGCGGTTACTACAGCTTATCTAATGATATTATGGAAGATCTATACGGGGAAGAGGAAAAAATTCTTGAATGGGATGAAATGGTTAATCAGTATCAACCGATTCTCACGTCAAAAGGATTACAACTAAAAAGAAAGAGGGATTCGATATGACACTTGCTGGGGAAGTTGTAGTAATTTGGACAGCGACAGGATTGTCTGTAGTGGTGATGAAGGTAGCTGAGAAAATGGGGATGAGTGTTCCACATTGGCTTCCACGTATGACGATGTATACAACTCTTACCGGCTCGTTTTTGTATCTTCTACGTTATGTGCTAATGGTGTTTCTTTGAAGGAATGGAACCTGGAATCATAGGACACTTTGTTATATAAGAAAAATAACTTGTATGTAAATCTTCCAGTAAAGACCAACTATATCCTTTAAGGATATATAAGGAGTGAACCCCTATGCTTGAATTGTTATTAATACCTGCAGTTTCGCTCGGGTACGCTTTGCTAAATGATAGTTTAAAAGGTAAAGAGGATGATAGAAAGAAGATACAAGTATTCTTTGAAGTAAGTGGGATTGCAATTAGGAAGGATGAAAAATTACATTATCCGGTTTTTCTCGAAAGAAAAGAAGATGATCGTAGTACGACTTATGTATATAAACTTCCGTTAGGGATGCCATCTAAATTAATACAAAAGGTTGAGGATGTTGTAAGTGAAGGATTAAATAAGCCTGTACGTATCAAATACGATAACTACAAGATAATGATTCGGGTATTCAGTAAACGTATCCCAAAAAATGGTGTTGGAATGAAGGGCTAGTAAAAAAAGGTGAATGGCAAGTACCGATGGGGCAAAGCCTCGAGAAGTTAATTTATCATGACTTTGATAAAACTCCTCATATGGTACTAGGTGGTCTTACACGAATGGGGAAAACAGTATTTATGAAAGTACTACTTACTACTTTGATTGAGGCGAACCCTGAAAATGCTCACGTATATTTAATTGATTTAAAGGAAAAGGGATTAGAATTTAGTGAGTTTAGCGGCTTAAAGCAGGTGGTGGAAGTGTCTGACTCTGTAGAAAAAGCACATCATGTATTAAAACAAATAATGAAAAAAATCGAAGAGCGTGGAAAATTCATGAAGGAAAATGGTTACAAGAATATTGTTGAAACAAAAGAAAAAGATCGGTATTTCGTTATTGTTGACGAAGGTGCCGTGCTTGCTCCGGCCAAAGGATTACCACGTCATATTAATAAGATCCGAGAAGAGTGTCAGTACATGCTTAGTTATATAGCGACTGTATCGGGCGGCTTAGGATTTCGTTTGATTTTGGCTACACAGTATCCTACAGTCACATCAATTCCATCAGTAGTAAAGCAGATGTCTGATGCGAAGTTAGGATTTCGGCTACCAACATATAAGGCATCTGAGGTTGTTCTTGATGAATCGGGACTAGAAACATTGCCGTCCTTACCTGGTAGAGCTATTTATAAAACTGATCGACTAACTGAGCTGCAGGTACCGTTTATTAGCGATGAAATGATGTGGGAATATCTAAAACAATACGAGGTGAAAAAAGATGAACATCCAGACACATATCAAAATAAACCGTCAGATGACGATTCTGACCTCGATTAGAAAGCTGAAATTCGCAACACGTAGGCATTTAATGGCGGTGCACGATATGGGAGGGATTCGCAACGCAAATCGTATTTTAAAAGACCTCAGTCCTTATGTAAATAACACAGTGTACCAAAAAGAGTACGTGTATTATCTAAATAAAAAGGGCCGTGAACTGTTCGACGATACAGAGAAGATTGTACCAAATAGTCGACTAGCACACAGCTTAATGAGAAATGAAGCATGGCTCTATCTGTTTTGTCCCGACGACTGGCAGATAGAAGCACCTATACGTTATAAAGTAAATGATAAAAAGAAGACAATTATTCCTGATGTGAAGTTCAGGGATGAAGAAGGCACATTAAATGCTGTAGAAATAGATCGTACGCAAATGATGAACGTGAACGCTGAAAAGATGAGTAGGTACAGGGAATTTTCGTTATACTACAAAAACAAATACAACGGGAAAATACCGTTGATTCATTTCTTTACCGTGACAGAATATAGACAAAAAAAGCTAGAACAACTTGCAGTTAAACATGATGTGTATGCCAAGGTTTATGTAGTTCCTGGTGTTTCGTAATGAGAACATACTGGACTCGTGTAAACATTTTAGGGTGTAATAACCGGTTATGGATTAACGGTGAAAGTGGTGCGGTTTATCAAAGTAAAAGAGATAGCAAACGATGGATATGGAGAAACAATATTATTGATGCACCGGATCTGGATAGTGCTGAAAAGGTTATAAGGTTACTGGATTTACAGCCTGAAACGC
Source organism: Bacillus cereus ATCC 14579 (assembly GCF_000007825.1). Classification (NCBI taxonomy): domain Bacteria; kingdom Bacillati; phylum Bacillota; class Bacilli; order Caryophanales; family Bacillaceae; genus Bacillus; species Bacillus cereus. The sequence goes on from NC_004722.1 coordinate 1,863,782, forward strand.
ACAGAAAGTTGTTTAGTGGTCTAATTACAAGGAAGAGGTGATTCACCTATGAAATTATTCCCACCTCCACAAATCAATCCAATCAATAAGGATGCTGTAATTGATGACTTGAAAAGACGATTAGCAGCAACTGAATTCCAGCGCGATCACTATGAACACTTATACTGGGAATCAAATAGGGAAGCTTATAAATATTGGTGCGAATTGAATTCTAAAAAAGCATTGGATTCAAAGTAGAAATGAGGAGGGGAATTATATGACTTCTATCAAAGTTAACGGTGAATATATAGCTCCAAAAGGAAGCACGATTTGCGAATGGTGTAAACGTACACTAAAAAAAGGAGAATGGGTAAAAAATAATTTTGAATACGGTATCTTTCATGAAGAATGTCACGATGAGTACATGGCGAACGAATTTCCATATGATTACGGTAGATGGGGAAATGATATTACAGAGGAAGATGTAGACTAAAACCTTAGAACCCTAACAGTAATAATACTTATATATTATTACTAATAATATACTCTATATATAATATATATTTATAAGTTATATATTTATATTATATATATAAGGTATATTTTTTATAGAGGGGGTTCTTTTTTGTTTTTGTTTTTACTAGATGTTGTTGTGTATTGTTTACCCCCTCCTAAATTTTTGAGATTTATATATTTTTATTTTGACGACTGTAGAAAGTCGTCTTTTTACATTGGTAATAGATTGCCAGTATATCCGGAGGGCTATATACTGTAGTCATAAGAATTTAGTAAGAGGATGAGGTGTGTACGAATTGAAATATGCTGTATATGTACGTGTATCAACGGATAGAGACGAACAAGTTTCATCGATTGAGAATCAAATTGATATCTGTAGATACTGGATCGAAAAAAACGGGTATGAGTGGGATGAAAATTCAATTTATAAAGACGAAGCTGTATCTGGAACGGCGTGGTTAGAAAGACATGCGATGCAGTTGATTTTAGAGAAGGTTCGAAGAAAAGAATTAGATACGGTTGTTTTTAAGTCTATCCACCGATTAGGGCGGGATTTAAGAGATGCATTAGAAATTAAGGAGATACTTTTAGGACATGGTGTTCGTTTAGTGACAATTGAAGAAGGTTACGACAGTTATTATGAGGGGAAAAACGACTTAAAATTTGAGATGTATGCCATGTTCGCATCACAATTACCTAAAACAGTATCAGTATCCGTATCAGCAGCGTTAGCTGCTAAAGTAAGAAGAGGTGAGTATACCGGGGGGATAGTGCCATATGGATATAAAATTGTAGATCAAAAATATACGATTAATGAGGAAGAAGCTGAACTTGTTAGGAAGATGTACGAATTATACGACAATGGATTAGGTTACATGAAGATTGCAGACGCAATAAACGATATGGGGGTACCATCAAGAACTGGAAAGTTGTGGGCCTATCCAAGTATACGAGCGATAATTACAAATGCTGCATATAAAGGTGATTATATAATGCAGAAGTATGCAGAAGTAAAAGTAGATGGAAGAAAAAAGATGATTATAAATCCTAAAGAAAAATGGGTAGTATTTGAAAATCATCATCCGGCTATAATTACGCGGGATCTATGGGATAGAGTAAATAATTCAAAAACAGATAAAAAAACAAAACGTCGTGTAGCAATAAAAAACGAATTAAGAGGGCTAGCCTGTTGTGCTCATTGTAGGACACCGTTAGCCTTACAACAAAGAATGTATAAAAATAAAGAAGGGGAGACACGTTATTATTGTTATTTAATATGCGGTAGGTATAAGAGAATGGGGGCGCGTGGATGTGTCAAACACTCTGGACTACAGTATAGTGATTTACGCTTGTTTGTACTACAAAAATTAAAAGAAAAAGAAAATGACTTGGAAAAGGTATTTAACTTAAATGACACAGATAAACATCAAGAAAAGCAGAAGAAATTAAGAAAAGAAAAGAAAGAACTAGAGATAAAAAGGGAACGCTTATTAGATTTGTATTTAGACGGTGGACCGATTGATAAAGAAACCTTTACTAAACGAGATAAAAATTTTGAAAAAATTATAAAAGAAAAAGAGTTAGAAATATTAAAATTAGATGATGTTAAGACCTTAGTAGTTGAGCAGCAGAAAGTGAAAGAAGCATTCGAATTGCTGGAGAAGTCCGAAGACCTGTATTCAACTTTTAAAAAATTGATTACAAGAATAGAAGTAAGTCAAGATGGTGTGATAAACATCGTATATAGATTTGAAGAATAATATTTTTATCCTTATTGACATATGAGGAAGCGGGTATAGCGGGAAGAAAGGACAAAATTTAAACCCGTACGGTCCGATTACATTCGATACTTCAGGATCAAGTTCAGGATCTGCTACAGTAGTTGCAGCAGATTTTGCGCCGCTTGCAATTGGAACAGAAACGACGGGATCGATTGTTGCACCAGCGGCGCAGCAATCAGTATTTGGGTTACGTCCATCTTTAGGTATGGTAAGTAGAACAGGAATTATTCCATTAGCTGAAACTCTTGATACAGCAGGACCTATGGCAAGAACAGTAAAAGATGTAGCAACGTTATTTAATGCAATGATAGGTTATGACGAAAAAGATGTTATGACAGAAAAAATGAAAGATAAAGAAAGAATTGATTATACAAAGGATTTATCAATAGATGGATTAAAAGGGAAAAAGATAGGGCTTCTTTTTTCTGTAGACCAACAAGATGAAAATAGAAAAGTAGTAGTAGAAAAAATTAGAAAAGACCTTCAAGATGCAGGTGCGATATTAACTGATAATATCCAGTTAAGTGCTGAGGGTGTAGATAATTTGCAAACATTAGAATATGAGTTCAAGCATAATGTAAACGACTATCTTTCACAGCAAAAGAATGTACCGGTAAAATCGTTAGAAGAGATTATAGCGTTTAATAAAAAGGATAGTAAAAGACGAATAAAATACGGACAAACATTAATTGAAGGGTCTGAAAAATCTGCTATAACGAAAGAAGAGTTTGAAAACGTAGTGCAAACGAGTCAAGAAAATGCAAGAAAAGAGCTAGATAGGTATTTAGTAGAAAAAGGTTTGGATGCTCTAGTTATGATTAATAACGATGAAGTCCTTCTATCAGCTGTAGCTGGTTATCCGGAATTAGCGGTTCCTGCTGGATATGATAAAAATGGAGAACCAATCGGTGTAGTGTTTGTAGGGAAACAGTTTGGTGAAAAAGAGCTTTTCAATATTGGATATGCGTATGAACAGCAGTCCAAAAATAGAAAATCACCTAGTTTATAAAAGATTATATGAAAAATAACTGCCACCGAAATTATGTTGGTGGATTCCAGTTAAACGAATCTAACAATATGAAAAGAAAAAAAGGATTCTTCTCAATTAGTAAGAAAGATTGTCTATAGGAGTTCATAAAATGTAATATATTCAATTTCCATCCATTGAAGGGGGAGGTTAATTCTTAATGAATGAAGTAAAGAGTTTTTTTCGAAGTAGAGGGTTTCAACGGTTTCTCGTTTTAATAATAGTAGCGCTTGTATTATACGCATTAAAAAGTATGATTAATTTAATATTAATTACGTTTATACTGACGTTTTTAATGGATCGATTTCAACGTTTTATTTCAAGAAAATTGAAAGTAAACCGGAAAATTGTTATTGCATGTTTATATATAATACTAGTTTCCTTTATAGGCACCACATTATATAAATATTTACCTGTGCTGACGATACAAATTTCACAATTAATTTATCAATTTAAACTGTTTTTTCAAAATCCACCTGATAATGAAATCGTTAAATATGCACTTTCGACAATTAATGGGATGGAAGTATCAAAATATATAGAACAAGGTGTAGACGTCATATATCAATCAATAGCAAATATAGGGAAGGTAAGTTTACAAATATTATTATCTCTAATTTTAAGCTTATTTTTCTTATTAGAAAAAGAGCGTATTATTACATTTACATCAAAGTTTAAAGATAGTAAGTTAAAAATCTTTTATGAAGAAATTGCATATTTTGGTGAAAGATTTGCAAGATCGTTCGGCAAAGTAATTGAGGCTCAGTTTTTAATTGCCGTTGTAAATTGTATTCTTACTGTCATTGCATTAATCGTTTTAGGATTTCCACAGCTACTTGTATTAGCTGTTATGATTTTCTTACTAGGGTTGATTCCTGTTGCAGGTGTGATTATTTCTTTGTTTCCACTTTGTATCATTGCTTACAACGTAGGCGGAGTTATGTACGTAGTATACATACTCGTATTCATAACAGTAATTCATGCTCTTGAAAGTTATTTTTTAAATCCGAAGTTTATGTCTGCAAAAACAAATTTACCAATATTCTACACATTTATGATTCTTATCTTCTCAGAGCATTTCCTTGGAATATGGGGGCTTATTATCGGGATACCAATCTTTATCTTTTTATTAGATGTACTTGATATAAATAATGAGGATGCGACTAAAAAATAAGAAATGATAGAAAATCACTAAAAAGTCATAGGAGATAATGAAAATAAAAAGCAATCCAAAATAAATTGGATTGCTTTTTATCTTAATTAAAGAACCGGAGCCATTGTTTCTTTCAATACTTGAACAGAGTGGTCGAATTTTAATTCTTCATCTTCACTTAATTCAACCTCTAAAATTTCACGAACACCGCCGCGATTTAAAACAGCAGGTACCCCGATATAAACATCTTTTTGACCGTATTGACCTTCTAAGTAAGCTGATACAGTTAATACACTATTTTCGTCGTTTAAAATTGCTTTTGTAACACGTAGAAGTGACATACCGATACCATAATAAGTTGCGCCTTTACGCTCAATAATATGGTAAGCTGCATCACGGACGTTTATGAAAATTTTGTCTAAATCTTCTTGATTATACGTGTTGTCTTTTTCAAGCAGTGTTTGTAGTTTTTGGATACCAACGGAAACATGGCTCCAAACTGGAAGTTCAGTATCGCCGTGTTCTCCGATAATATAAGCGTGAATGTTGTGTGGACCAATATCGAAGTACTCACCTAACATATAGCGGAAACGAGCAGAATCAAGCGTTGTACCAGAACCGATTACACGTTCTTTCGGTAAACCAGATTCTTTCCAAGTTACGTAAGTTAAAATATCTACAGGGTTTGTTGCGATTAAGAAGATGCCATCAAATCCGCTATCCATAATACTGCGAACGATTTGTTTGAAGATTTTAGCGTTTTTCTCAACTAAATCTAAACGTGTTTCGCCTGGTTTTTGTGGTAATCCAGCTGTAATAACTACAAGGTCAGCATCTTTACAATCTTCGTAGCTGCCTTTCCATACTCTAGTTGGAGCTGGTGCGAATGGAACAGCATGACTTAAGTCCATTGCTTCCCCTTCAGCTTTTGCCTCATTTACATCGACTAAAACAAATTCTTCAGCTACAGCCTGGTTAATCATGCAGTAAGCATAACTACATCCAACTGCTCCTGTTCCTACTAATACAACACGGTTAATACCTTTTTTCATTTCAAAATTCCTCGCAATTTCATTGATTTTATTATGTAAGATAATACGTCTTACTTCTATAGAGTCATATCTAGTTTATTACATTTTATAAAAGATATTCAAGTATTTGAAAATGTATCCGTGCAAATCCGCGAACAAAACATAGGAATTCAGTGAACCGAATATAATTCAGTAAAATCCTTTGTAAAAGGGGAAATGGCATGGGGAATCCATTAGCAATGGAAGAAATGCTTCATATTATTCATGCAGGGCTTGTTAAAAAGAATAACCCAAAACGGATTACGATTGCAGGTGCAGGGATTTCTGGATTAGTTGCAGGTTCTTTATTAAAAGAGGCTGGGCACGAAGTAACGATTATAGAAGCAAATAACAGAATAGGTGGCAGAGTGTATACGATTCGGGAACCATTTAGTGTGGGTTTATATTTTAATGCGGGACCGATGAGAATCCCTGACACCCATAAGTTAACCTTAGCGTATATTCATAAATTTAAACTACCTTTAAACCTTTTTATAAATAAAACTTTTGCAGATATCATTTATACGAATAACATTCAAACGAGATTGAATGTGTTTGAAAATGATCCAAGTGTACTTGAATATCCGGTTTTGGATAAAGAAAGAGGAAAAACGGCAGAAGAGCTAATGATTGAAGTATTAGAACCAATACTAAATTACATTAAGAAGGATCCTGATAAAAACTGGCTTATCGTTGAAAAAAAGTATAAAACGTATTCGCTTGGTTCATTTTTAATGGAGTATTATTCAGATGGTGCGATAGATATGATTGGGGTACTTCTTGATATGGAAGCTTATATGGGAATGTCCTTAATTGAAGTATTACGTGAAATGATTTTCTTTACTTCAACAACGAAATATTATGAAATAACTGGTGGAATGGATAAGTTATCGAATGCATTCTTACCACAACTAAGGGAACATATTTTAATGCCGTATAAGGTTGATAAAATTATACAAGAAGATAATAAAGTAATGTTACAAGGAAATCATGAACAAACGTTAGAGCAATTTACAATAACAAGTGATTTTGCTATTATTACAATTCCATTTTCAGCGTTAAGATTTGTAGAAGTTCAGCCATACTATTTATTCTCTTATTTTAAAAAAAGAGCAATTCGTGAATTAAATTATATTGCTGCAACTAAAATTGCAATAGAGTTTAAAAGTAGATTTTGGGAGAAAGCGGGACAGTGTGGCGGTAAATCTATTACTGATTTACCGATACGGTTTACATACTATCCGAGTTATGGCATTCATACTCCAGGACCAGCTATCGTTATAGCAAGTTATACGTGGGCAGATGAGGCGTTAACATGGGATAGTCTCCCGCAAAGAGATCGTATTCGGTACGCATTAAAAAATTTAGCGGAAATATACGGTGACATCGTCTATAGTGAGTTTGTCACTGGAACATCTTTTAGCTGGAGTAAAAATCCGTATTCTTGCGGTGCATTTACAGCTTTCGAACCAGGCCAAGAGCTCGAGTTATTTCCGTATATTACACCACCATCTGGAAAAGTACATTTTGCAGGAGAGCATACGACATTAACACATGGATGGATGCAAGGGGCAATTGAGTCTGGAGTTAGAGTTGCATATGAAGTAAATGAACAGTGAATCTCTTATATTTACAAATGGTCATTCTTTTAATAAAATGATAAATATAAATCGTAATTATTACGCTTTGAATACATTTGAAGTAAAGAAATGGATGGTCGGTTGAATGAATAAAGTGGAGATTCATATATTAGGTGGTTTTTTAGGTAGTGGAAAATCAACATTATTACAAAATTTATTGTTAGCAGAGAAAAAGAAGAATAGAAAAGTTGCAGTATTAATGAATGAAATTGGTGAATACTCAGTAGATACAGATATTATTGGAAAAGAGAATGTTTTAAGAGAACTTCTTAAAGGATGTATTTGTTGTACGTTAAAAGAAGAGCTTGAAATACAATTACATTCGTTATACCAACAAGAAAGACCAGATGTAATTTATATAGAAACGACAGGTGTTGCGCATCCAATTGAAGTGTTAGACGCGTGTGTCTCGCCAATTTTAGCTCCTTTTCTGGAAGTGAAATCAATTGTAGTCGTTTTAGATGCAGTAAGGTGGTTAAATCGAAGTATATTAAGTGCAAATGTACAACAGCTATTGCATGAGCAACTGAAATTTGGTAGTCACATTCTTGTTAATAAAGCAGATTTACTAACAGATGAAGATAAGAATACAGTATTTGAAGAAGTAAAGGCAATAAATGATCATGCGAAAATGTATGAGACAAAGTATTGTAATATATCTTTAAAAGATATAGAAGAAGCAGAATTTCCAAATGATGAGGAACACGAGACACTACATGTCAAACAGCATTTACATATACAAACAATGACATATCAATTTACGAAACCGATTGATCAAGACAAATTATATGAATGGCTTTCGAATTTACCAGATAGTATTTATCGAGTGAAAGGTTTTGTGAAATTCCATGGAGATAAATACCCTCACCTATTCCAATATTCGTTCGGAGTACCAACTTTATTAGAACAAGACTTCGGTTTCCCGACAAACTTAGTAGTAATAGGAGAAGGACTAGATAAGAAACAATTGGCTGAAGGGTTAGAGAAAGTAGAACTTAACTCTAATTAAGGGGAAAAGACTAACTTAAAAATAAGTTAGTCTTTTTGTATGGTCATTACTGAAATGAAACAGTATTTTCAATTGGATTGCAGAATATATATTGATTGTATGTCCGTTTCCATTACATAGGAAGGTGATTATATATTTGTGCCGAATGTAGAGGGTACTACAAGAGTTTTCCATTATCTATCGAATTAGTTAGTCATGATTACGGACAGGGGATTTTGGCGTGTTTGATTCTATCAGAAAGTAAAGTATGGGGAGGATCACAATGTCGATGAAAAAACGTAAGTGGCTAAAAACAATGTTTACTGGTTGTGTTTTAGGTTCGTTATTAATAACGGCAGCTTGTTCAGGAAAGAAAACAAGTACAGAGGATGAAAAAACGATTAAGGTAGGAGTCCTTGCTTCTTTAACAGGACCGCTAGAATCGTATGGAAAACAAACAGTGAACGGATTTGAATTAGGGTTAGATTATGCAACTGGTGGAACTGGGAAAGTAGATGGGAAAAAGATTAAGTTTGTTGTAGAAGATACAGAAACGAAAGCGGATGTAGCAGTTAAAAAAGCTACGAAGTTATTAGAAGAAGAGAAAGTTGATTTTTTAGTTGGATCGTCTAGTTCAAGTGATACGTTAGCGGTTTTGCCACTGGCTGAAGAATATGAAAAGATTATGGTTGTAGAACCGGCAGTTGCGGATAGTATTACCGGGAAGAACTGGAATAAATATATTTTTAGAACTGGAAGAAGTTCCTCACAAGATGCGATTGCAGGAGCAGCAGCAATTGCGAAAAAAGATGTAAAGATTGCAACATTTGCCCCAGATAACGCTTTTGGTCGTGAAGGGATTGCTGCATTTAAAGCGGGTGCGAAAAAATTAGGTGCGAACATTGTGAATGAGCAATACGCGGATACAAATTCAACAGATTTTACAGCGAATATTCAAAATATCATTAGTTCAAAACCAGATTATTTATTTATCGTTTGGGCAGGGGCAAATTCACCTTGGAAACAGTTGAAAGATATGAATGTGGAAGCGCAAGGTATTAAAATTTCTACAGGTGCGCCAGATATACCAGCATTAAAAACAATGGATGCATTAGTAGGTATGCAAGGTTTTTCTGTATATTATCACACACTTCCAAAAAATAAAGTGAATGATTGGCTAGTTGAAGAGCATAAAAAACGTTTTAATGGTGCAGTGCCAGATTTGTTTACAGCAGGAGGAATGTCAGCAGCAATTTCTATTGTAGAAGCCTTAAAGAAAACAAAAGGTGATACAGATGTAGATACCTTGATTAAGAAAATGGAAGGAATGGAATTTGATACACCGAAAGGAAAGATGAAGTTTAGAGAGAAGGACCACCAAGCGATGCAGACACTGTATTCTATCACATTGAAAAAGCAAGACGGTGTTGATTATCCGGTGCCAGTGTTAGAGCGAGAATTAACGATGAAAGAAACAGAACCACCAGTTCAAAATAAATAGACTGAATTTTCTGTTGTTTTTGTATAAAGAGGGGGGACTCTCTTTATACATATTTCTTTCATACTCACGGCTTTAAAGGGAGGGATTTCGTGACACATTTGCTAGAGACGAAAAATCTTAGTGTATCTTTTGGTGAACATCAAGTTATTAAAGATGTAAATTTAACTGTCCAAAAAGGAAAGCTCATTTCTATTATTGGGCCAAATGGTGCGGGGAAGACAACGTTATTTAATTTACTAAGTGGACAGATTTCACCCACAACAGGTGAAGTGTATTTTAAAGGGCAAGATATTACAAAACTATCGATTTCAGATCGAACACGCTTAGGAATCGGTCGCTCTTTTCAGCTTACAAACATATTCCCAGAACTAACGGTACTTGAAAATGTCCGTTTAAGTGTTCAATCATTCGTACAAGATTACTATAGTTTTTTCCCGAGTTCAGCAAAATTAAAGCAACAAGTTGGAGAGGCGAGACGTTTCTTAAAAACAGTATTACTTCATGAAAAAGAGAACGTATTAGCGAAAGATTTGGCACATGGAGAGAAAAGGAAGCTAGAACTTGCGATGTTATTAGCTTTAAAAACGGATGTGTTATTACTTGATGAGCCGACGGCAGGTATTTCGGTTGAGGAAGTCCCTGCTATATTACAAGTGATTGAAAATATTAAGAAACATCCAGAGAGCACAATTGTACTTATCGAACACAAAATGGATATGATACTAGGTTTGTCAGATCATCTTATCGTTTTATTTCATGGAGAGTTATTGGCTGAAGGATTGCCAGAAGAAATTATGAAAGATGAGCGTGTACAAAGTGCTTATTTAGGGGGGATTATATAGTGGCACTATTACAAGTGAATAATATAGAAACGTATTTAGATCAGTTTCATATTTTGCAAGGAGTATCTCTTGCTGTTGAGAAAGGGACGATTACTGTACTGTTTGGTAGAAATGGGGCAGGGAAAACAACGACATTACGTTCAGTGATGGGGTTTCACCGCATTGCAGATGGTGAAATTTATTATGATAGTGCAAAAGTGAGTGGATTACCTACACATTTAATTTCAAGAAAAGGAATAGGGTATGTACCAGAAAATCAAGGTATTTTTCATGATTTGACAGTAGAAGAAACTTTCGCTCTTGCTAGGGGAAAAGGTGAGGAAGTAGAAGGGAAAATAGAGTGGATGCTGGAACTATTTCCGGATTTAAAGCAGTTTTGGAATAAGAAAAGTGGGCTCTTGAGCGGAGGGCAAAAGCAAATGTTGGCTATTTCAAGAGCGTTTATTAATAGTGATGGATTATTACTTATTGATGAACCGAGCAAAGGGCTATCCCCGATAATGGTGGAGAAATTAATGGTAGCTATTTTGAAGATGAAAGAGAAAACAACAGTTTTACTTGTTGAGCAAAATTTTATGATAGCCAGTCAAATTGGCGATTATTTTTACATTATGGATAACGGACGAATTGTTCATAACGGTTTTATGAATGAATTAAAAAAGGATAAGGAAATGTGTCATAAATATTTAGGAATCTCTTAACATGAATCCGAGGTGAAAAGGATGGATGTGTTAATCAATTTATTTGTAAATGGGATTTCAACAGGGATGCTCATTTTTTTGTTAGCATCAGGTCTTTCACTTATTTTTGGTTTAATGAGCGTTTTAAACTTTGCACACGGTGGTTTGTTTGCATGGGGAGCATTTACAGGTGTTTGGTTATTTAATATGACAGGAAGTTATATATTAGCTTTAGTTGGAGCAGTAGCCATGGGAATGTTCCTAGGATTTATTTTAGAAAGGTTTCTTATTAGGCCGGTATATGGAAATCATGTTCGACAGCTGCTCGTTACGCTTGGAGGAATGCTCGTTCTTAGTGAGTGTATTAAAATATTTTGGGGGCCAAACCCTATTAGTGCAAAATTACCGTTATGGTTACAAGGAAGTTTTACATTCGGAGGTATTATATTAATTAAATATCGTCTATTTGTTATTTTGATTGGGATAATTATTTACATTGCACTACTACTATTACTCAAAAAGACGAAGATAGGTCTTATGATCCGTGCAGGTGTAATGGATAAAGAAATGGTTCAAGCGCTTGGTATTAATGTAAAAGCGATATTTTCTTTCGTCTTTTTATTAGGGGCAGGGATGGCAGCTTTGGGAGGATTCTTATTAGCGCCGTATTCGGGCGTTATTTTCGCCGAGATGGGCATGCAGTATGCAATTTTAGCTTTTATAGTAGTAATTATCGGTGGATTAGGAAGCGTTCAAGGTTCAGCTATTGCTTCTTTAATTGTCGGATTAGCTGGTGCTTTTACAGCGTATTTTATACCAGATTTATCACTTGCAATTAATATGTTAATGTTACTATTTTTCTTAATAGTGAAGCCAACTGGACTTGTTGGTGAAAAGGGGTGAAATGGTGAACAACACATCGGACCGAATTAAAGTATACTTCGGAGTATGTATGCTCATTTGTTTAAGTGTATTTCCGTTCGTAAATGATTCACGGAGCCTGTTAATTTTGTTCACTCAAATCTTCATCTTTGCTATTTTTGCAATGAGTTTTGATGTATTGCTTGGGTATACAGGAATTGTATCGTTCGGTCATTGTATGTTCTTTGGGATAGGAGCATATGGGGTAGCGCTTTTATTTGATCGACAAGGCGTATCAATAACGAACTTTTTAATTGGAATAGTAGCTGCAATTATCGTTTCAGCAATCGTTAGTTATATAATTGGTTTGCTTTCTTTACGATTGAAAAGTCATTTTTATGCAATGTTAACACTTGCTATTTCACAGCTATTTTTTGTACTTGCTGAAAAATGGCGTGGGCTTACTCACGGAGGAGATGGTTTTACATTTGGTGTACCAGACGTATTCCGTGATCGTTTTACGTTTTATTATGTAACACTTATATGTTTACTTATCATTTTTGTTCTGTTACGTCTTTTCACCAAATCTTCTATTGGAAAAGTATTAAAGGCAATTTCCCAAAATGAGCAACGTGTTGAAGCACTAGGATATAAAGTGCTTCATTATAAAATTATTGCTAGCATTGTTGCAGGAGTAGTAGCTGCGATTAGCGGTGGTTTATTTGTTATCACATTGCGTTTTGTTAATACGACTGTATTTTCAATTGAAATGACATTAAATGCATTATTGATGACGATGATTGGTGGGGTTGGAACGTTAATTGGAGCAATTGCAGGAGCTGGAATTATTGAATCTCTAAAATATTATTTATCAGAACTAGCTACAGAGTATCCGATCTTTGAACGATGGACGATTATTCTTGGTTTATTGTACATTATCGTATTGCTAGTTTTCCCGAAAGGATTAGTTGGCACGGTTAAGGGACTGAAGAATATGAAGCGGAATAAGAAGGAGAAAAGTGCAGAAGTGGAGCAAAATGTGTGAAAAATCAATTGTATAGAATATGAAAATCCCTCTTTTAGATTCATAAAGGAGGGATTTTTTATTAACCGAATAGTTCATCAGGGATTTGTTTGAAAGAGTTTTGATTTGTAAAAAAATGAACAGCTAATTTTTCAACTGGAACATCTTCAATTGGTACCAATTTATCATTTTTAATCGGCAAAAAGGCTATCCCTTTTCCGTCCTGAATAAACTCTTCCATAAGCGAATAAGAATCTAATTGTTGAAGTTGACGCTGAGATAAATTATTTTCTTTTAGAAATTGTATCGTCTTATTTCTAAAAGGGCACTTTTTGTCATTGCTAACGAAGAAGAGTTCCTTTGAATAGTCAATGATACATTTTTCTTGATCTTTTAGTAAGCCTATAGAAATTGAAGTAGTAAATACTTTTTTAAAACCTGCACCAGAATCATCCTCATAAGTGATGACCATATCAACTTTTTGTTGCTGCAGTAATTTTGGCAAATGACTACTATTTTCTACATATATTTGATAATTCATGAAATTTTCTTTAATACGCTTACTTAAATAATTAGTCAAAATCGATTGTGACGTCGCGATTATATAAGAAGACCCACTTGTTTTAATTTTATCTTTCGCTTCTTCTAATAGAGTTAATATTTGATTCGTGTAATCTAATAAAATGTCACCAGAAGGTAATAAGGAAACGCCTTTGTTATCTCTATGTAGTAAGGGTGTTTCTAATTCTTGTTCTAATTTTTTGATTCTTTCAGTTACGTTCGGTTGAACATAACCTAACTCTTTAGCAGCTTTACTAATAGAACCCTCACTGGCTACAGTTTTGAATATAATAAGATCATTTATTTCCATGTATCTCAGCCCCTTATGCACTATCATTATAAATGATACCAAACATAATTTATACCTATTTTACGTTAGCTACTTATCGATTTATCATAATGTATATAAGATTGAAAGCGAGTGATAAACATGATTGGAATGCAATATAAGGTCATTTTGCCAAAGGATTATGACATGGAAATTATTAAGAAAAGGGTAAAGGATAATGGTTATAAAACTGATGGTTTCCAAGCACTAAATTTTAAAGCTTATTTAATTACGGAAACGGAGAAAGACGGGAATTTTTATAACTGCTATGCACCTTTATATATTTGGAATGGGCATGAAGGGATGAATAAATTTATCTTTGAAGGGTATTACGATAATATTTTACAATCGTTTGGTTGGCAACAAATACATATAGGTGTTCCATTAGTTGTTAATCTAAGTGATGATTTTAAGAAATGTAAGTATGTTGTTGAATACGTGGGGAGTATTTCTCAAAAGAATTCATTGATTGAAACTCAATTTAACTTTTTTAATAAGAATGTCCAGAATACAGAAAATTGTAAAGGGAATGTAATAGTGTATAACCCAGATAAGTGGGGATATAGTCAGTTTGAATTTTATGAAGTAAAGCCTGAAATTGAAGAGATAGAGGATATTACATTATATGAGGTTTTACACATTTCACAGTAGATGCGGAATTGAAATAGAAATAAATTATTTATAAAAAATCCATTTTGATTCAAGTAATAATGTTCAAAATGGACTTTTCTTAATTATCTTATGTATATTCAAAACAAATTACTGCTTTTCTTAATTCTTTATTAAAGAATAAGTAAATACGATCGGCACCATAAGCTTGAAAATAATATCCTGTAACAAATCCAACATATGTAAAGGGATGTCCATATTCATCTTTTGGTACATATAGAAGATTCGTAAAGTCAAAAATTTCGTCTTCGTTATCGCAGTCTTCTAATAATTCTTCACCTTCTTCTGTCATAAAACGAACATCATCTAGGATACCATTTACCACAGGATAATTTAATCCCCAGCCATTTGTTTGTTTTTCAACAAACTCTTGTTCTAATACTTCTACAGATGTTATTTCTTTTCCTAAGCTAGAATAAGGATAAATTTTTTGATTACGTTGAAAATACTCTTTACGGATTTGATAATCTCTTTTATTACTCTCATAGGCTTGTTCTATTATGTCAGAATTATTTTGTTCGATTTCGAAATAATTCCAATCCGCTTCAAATTTATATTTTCCATTAATGACATCGAATCCTAATGTATCTGCTTTCGTAAAATTTGTGTGAAATGGTTTGGTGAAATCACCCACGCAACCATCATGGATTTCTTTTGCTGACACAATATGTACCCATTCGTCCAATTCCGGTTCAATACATTGTAAGTTTATAGAACAAATGGGTAAAAAGTGCTTTTTATGTTGTTCCAAATCATCATAAAATATGTCTTCATATTCAGGGAATGGTTTTATAAATTGTTTAGAAATATGCATGTTCTGCCCACCTTTACATTAGTGATTTGTTTAATTTTATCATTTTATTTTAATTTTTTCTTATTTAAAAATTTATGATACACATAGTTATGGGAATAAAGAGTTCGTAAGTAAGGTGGATGTCTTATTGTTAAAATTTTATCATATGTCGAACAGTTGAGAGATGAAGCAAAGTAAGACTTCATACTTATACATAGCCTTATTACATTCGACACATAACGACAATATGCTGTTCATTTATCTGTTAGTATAATATATAGTTTTTGAGGATTTTTATCATTTTTACATTGGGGGAAGGGAATTTATGTTTAAAAAAATCGCAACAGTCACTTTAGCAGGGACGTTAGCTTTCAGTTTATCGGCATGTGATGAGAAGAAAGAAGTAGCTAAAACTGTATCAAATAATAAGAAGGAAGAGCAAAGTAGTGCCAAAAAAGAAAATACGAAGAATGAAGATACAAGAGAATATAATGTTGAAAAAACTACTCAAATTAGAAATCAAAAATTAACAGTCCATAAAGTACAAATAGCACAAGTGGCAGAATATGATAAGCTGGAAAAAGGTAATGAGTTTGTTATTGTTCATGTTACAGTAGAGAATATTGGTAATCAAAAAGTTAGAATTAATCCATTAGATTTTTACCTTGAAAGAGGAGATGGAAGTATCGTGGACCATACATTTTCAACTAGTAATAAAAACGTTTTTAAAATTAAAGATGTAGATCCAAACGGTAAGATAACAGGAGCCATAACGTTTGAAGCGAAAAAAGGTGATTCTAATCTTGAATTAATTTATAGACCTGATGTTATGTCTAAAGAGGAAGTAAAGGTAGAACTTAAATGATATATCCTGTAAAAGCCCAATTGGTGTAAACAAGGGTTTTTTATGCAAACTTATACAGGTTTTACATGAAGACGGTATGCTCAAATGAATTTACGCTACGATAAAAGAAAATAATAGATTAGATGGTGTGAATTTCAAACATACGGTTTTGAAAACAAAAAATAAATGCATGATAAGGATTGGCGTTGGAGCTTAATCCTTTTTTTATGAAGATGTAGAGAATGGCAAGTAGAACTAATACTACACGAGTGATGCCTTTAGTTAAGTAAAAGTAAGTTGAGTTATATAAAAAAGGTGATTTTCTCTTGCATTACTATCACTTGAGTGGTAAAGTGATAGTAAGATTCACGATAGGAAGTGATCAAACATGCGTGATAATACGATAGGGTCATTAATATGGTTACGTTTAATACGATTTACGAACCAAAGTAATCAATTGTCAAATGAGTTTTTAAAACGTTTTGATTTAACGACAGCTCAATTTGATGTGCTTTTGCAAATACGTACGTATCAACCACTAACACAAATGGAGTTAGCTGAAAAGGTAACTGTTACACAAGGTGGCATTTCTCGAATGTTAACTCGTCTTGAAAAAGAAGGATATATTGTACGAAAACAAGATTGGAAAACGAAAACAATTAGTCTTACAGAGCAAGGAGAAGCAGCTTTAGAGAGAGCATTGCCAGAACAACTTGCATTTCAATCTTCGTTTTTTGATGATGTATTAAATGAAGAAGAGCAGAAAATATTATACGAGCTGATGACGAAAGTTCATAAGCATAGCGAAAAAAAAGAATTACCGCAAGAGTAATTTTTTTACACTATCAATTGACTAATCAAGTGATGGTGTAGGTAATACGGAGATAAACTTGACTTACCAACGTTTTTAGAAAAAAACTAATACTACTTTATTAAAGGGGAGAGTAACTATGGAAAAATACCGTATAGATACAAGAAAAGGAATTGAGTTTGGATTATATTCAATTGGTGATCATGTTTTAAATCCACATAATGGGGACAAAATTACGCCAGAGAAAAGAATTCACGAACTAATTGAAACAGCTAAGTTAGCAGATGAGGCAGGGCTTGATGTGTTTGCTGTCGGCGAAAGTCACCAAACACATTTTACAACGCAAGCTCATACAGTTATTTTAGGTGCGGTCGCGCAAGCTACGAAAAATATAAAAATTGCAAGTTCCGCAACGATATTAAGTACATCTGATCCAGTTCGAGTATATGAGGATTTCGCTACCATTGACTTGATTTCTAATGGACGTGCAGAAATTGTGGCTGGTCGTGGATCTCGTATTGGAGGATATAGTTTACTTGGTTATGACGTGAATGATTATGAAGAATTATTTGAAGAGAAGATGGATCTTTTATTAAAAATTAATAACGAGGAACATGTAACATGGAATGGACAGTTCAGAGCACCGCTCGCACATGCATCGGTTATTCCAAGAGCGAAAAATAATAACTTACCAATTTGGCGTGCAGTTGGAGGTCCACCAGCTAGTGCAATTAAAGCAGGACGTGCAGGTGTGCCAATGATGATAACAACACTTGGTGGTCCAGCAATTAACTTTAAAGTGTCAGTAGATGCTTACCGCGAGGCTGCTCAGCAAAGCGGATTTGATCCAGCTAGTTTACCAGTTGCGACAACGAGTTTATTTTATACGGCAAAAAATTCACAAGATGCACTTAGTGAATATTACCCTCACATTAATGCTGGTATGCTTACACTGCGCGGTGATGGGTATCCGAAACAGCAATTTACAAATGCAATAGATTACCGTGATGCTTTAATGGTTGGTAGCCCACAACAAATCATTGAGAAAATGCTTTACCAATATGAATTGTTTGGCCAACAACGCTTTATGGCACAAATTGATTTTGGCGGTGTACCATTTGATAAAATTGAGAAAAATATTGAATTAATTGCTACTGAAATTTTACCAGCCGTTAGAAAACATACAGCAAAATAAATAAAAAAACTGAGAGTTTAATCGACTCTCAGTTTTTTTATTTGTTCTGGAAAAATGACAAAAAAATGAACTTTTAGTCGAGGAAGAGGGAAGTTGTTTTCTATTTTTGAATAACATTATTTCGAGTTTGAATTTTGAAAATACATTTTTCTCTTGACAAAAAATAAGCATTTATCGTGGGTGCTTTCGAGGACATTTTTCCGAGTAAAAGTCAAGCGTATGAAGAAAAAACGATTGTTTTATAGATATAAAAGTAAGAAGTATATTGAAAAAACACATTTTACTAATGAGAAAAATCTGATTCAAAAAAATGACAAAAGACATATTTCAGACAAAATGATGTCAATAATACGTCAAAAATAACCTGAATTTACTATGCAGGTATATTATACAATTCGATTAACGAATAAAACACTACAGAAATAGTGAAAAGGTAAAAAATAGCATTACAATAGTTTGAAAAACTGAAACTTCATATTTTTCGACAATACATACAAAATGTTTTTGTCTTTTCGTATTTCTTAATAATTGAGTTTGATAAGATTGCTCAATTAACTTTTATTATAAAAACTATGAAGGAAGTGATTTTAGTATGGAAACGCTCGAATTGGCACGAATACAGTTCGCATCAACAACGATTTTCCATTACTTTTTTGTTCCGCTGTCAATTGGTTTAGCTTTTATTATTGCGATCATGCAGACGTTGTATGTGGTAAAAGGGCAAGAGGTATATAAGAAGATGGCAAAGTTTTGGACGCAATTATTCCTTATTAACTTTGCAGTAGGTGTAGTAACAGGTATTTTACAAGAATTTCAGTTTGGTATGAACTGGTCAACGTATTCACGTTTTGTAGGTGATGTATTTGGTCCCTCGCTTGCAATTGAAGGATTACTGGCATTTTTCATTGAGTCTACATTCCTAGGTTTATGGGTATTCGGTGAGGACAAATTACCGAAGCGAATTCACTTAATGTGTATTTGGCTCCTTTCAATTGGCACGATGTTATCAGCATTCTGGATTTTAACTGCAAGTGCATTTATGCAGTCACCTGTCGGGTATGAAATGGCAGCTGATGGTCGTGCGCAAATGAATGATTTCTTAGCCATTATTCAAAACCCACAACTATGGGTACAATTCCCGCATACAATTACAGCGGCAATTGCAACAGGTGCATTCTTTATTGCTGGTGTAAGTGCATGGAAAATTACAAAAGGACAAGAAACTGTAGTATTTAAAAAATCTTTCCGAATTTCTATCATTGTTGGAACAATTACAACGGCGCTTGTATTATTCTTTGGTCATGCACAAGCGCAACAATTAATTAAGACACATCCAATGAAGATGGCGGCAGCTGAAGCGCTATGGAATACAAGTGAGGATCCAGCACCATTTACAGTATTTTCGAAAATTGATACGGAGAAGAAAGAAAATTCGTTTGAAATTCAAATCCCTTATATGCTAAGTCTATTATCGTATGATAAGTTTAGCGGTCAAGTTGAAGGGATGAATCAAATTCAAAAACAATATGAGGAAAAATATGGACCTGGAGATTATATTCCTCCAGTGCATACAATGTTTTGGAGTTTTAGAGCGATGGTAATGAGTGGAACATTCATGCTTCTTCTAGGAGCTTACGGATGGCTCTTATCAAGAAAAGATCGTTTAGCTGAAAAAACGTGGTATTTAAAATTAATGGTGTATGCAATTTCTCTTCCATTCATCGGTAATACAGTAGGGTGGATTATGACTGAAATGGGTCGTCAACCTTGGGTAGTATTTGGTGTAATGAAAACAGAAGATGCTGTATCACCAAATGTAACATTCGGTGAAGTATTATTCTCACTTATTTCATTCACATCAATGTATTTAATTATGGGTGGAATTTGTGTGTACTTATTCGTTCGTACCATTAAGGGCCACACGAATAAGAAAACGAAAAAGGATTATCAAAGCCATGATCCATTTGATAAGGAGGAAGAGTATGTTATCTCTTAATGAGTTGTGGTTTTTAGTTATTGCAATCTTGTTTGTTGGATTCTTCGTACTGGAAGGTTTCGATTTTGGTGTAGGAATGGTTTCGAGGTTTTTAGGAAAGAATGATTTTGAAAAACGAGTTTACTTAAATACAATAGGACCGTTCTGGCACGCGAATGAAGTATGGCTTGTTTGTGCTGGTGGAGCCATGTTTGCGGCATTTCCGCACTGGTATGCAACTTTATTTAGTGGTTTTTATATTCCATTTGTATTTATGCTTCTTGCTTTAATTTTAAGAGGTGTTTCCTTTAAATTTCGTGCGAAAATAGATAATCATAAATGGAAGAGTGCATGGGATTGGGGGATGTTTATTGGAAGTATGTTACCTCCTATCCTTTGGGGAGTTGCGATTGCAAACTTTATGGTAGGTGTACCTATTGATGAGAGTAAAAATGTTGTAGGTGGATTCTTGCAATTACTTCATCCATTTGCGTTACTTGGAGGAGTAATGTTTCTCCTACTATGTATTGTTCACGGATTACAATTTCTTACGATACGTACAACTGGTAAATTGAGAGAACGTGCACGAATTGCTGCAATAAAAATTGCACCATTTTCATTACTTACACTTCTTGTTTTTGCTGGTGTGGGGTTATGGAAAACCGACATTTTCACTGCTCATGGAACAGAATGGATTATGGTACCAATCGGAGCTTTTGTAGCACTATTAGTGTCCACTTTATTAAATAAAAGAAGAAGAGATGGTTGGGCTTTCTTTATGACGAGTTTAACGATCATTTTACTAAGTGCGAGTGTATTTATCGGTATGTTCCCACGTGTTATGATTAGCTCTTTAGGAGCAATGAATGATTTGACAATTTACAACGCAGCATCAGGAGCTTATGCATTAAAACTTATGACTTACTTTGCGATTGCTATTTTGCCTTTCGTTATCGGAAGTCAAATATGGAGTTATTATGTATTTAGACAACCTGTTAAGTCAGACAACGATTTGGAGTACTAATGAAAAGAAAAAGAGGACTTCCGTCTTATCCCGGTAGCCGTATTTTATATGTAGCGTTAACGATTATTAGTATTTTAGAAGCTTTTAGTATTATTGCGCAAACAATCTTTTTAGCACGAGCTATTACGTTTTTATTTCATGGAGAGACAGTACAAACAATATTAAGTGAAGTTGTTTATTTTGGTATCGCGTTTGCAGCGCGTAACATAGTAGTTCGAACATCACAAATATTAGTGGAACGTTTTGCTGAAAAAACAGGGTCGTTACTAAGGAAACAATTGATAGAGGCATATTTCACATTAGGTCCAAGGTATGTTCAAACTGTTGGAACTGGTCATCTGGTTACCTTATCAATTGAGGGGATTGAGAAATTTAAAACATATATTGAATTAACGATTCCTAAAATGATTAGAAGTAGTATCGTTCCAGGTCTAATTGTACTATATGTTTTTACGCTAGATATTGAGTCTGGAATCATTTTAGTTGTAACGATTCCTATCGTGATCATATTTATGATTCTTCTCGGATTAGCAGCGCAAAAAATGGCAGATAGTCAGTATGAGATATATCGTGTACTTTCGAATCATTTTGTAGATACGTTAAAAGGTTTAGAAACATTAAAGTATTTAGGGAAAAGTGAACAGCACGAAGGAAAGATTGAAAAAGTAAGTAAAAGATATAGAAAAGCAACGATGCGTACTTTGCGAGTTGCTTTTCTTTCTTCTTTTGCATTAGATTTCTTTACGAGTTTATCAATTGCGTTTGTGGCAGTTGGATTAGGGATACGTTTAATAGATGGAACGATTATACTATTACCAGCCCTTACAATTTTGATTTTAGCTCCGGAATATTTTCTGCCGATTAAACAAGTGGGAGCAAATTATCATGCGACATTAGATGGACAAATTGCGATGGAGCAAATAGAAGAGATTTTGCAACAACAAAAAGGAATACAAAAGAAAGATTTAAATGAAGATATAGTATGGAATGCCTCTAGTAGCTTGAAATTACAAGATATCAAAGTTAATAATACTGAATCTGAAAAGGCTATATTAGAAGGAATTAATTTTACTTGGGAAGGTAACGGTGCTATTGGTGTTATTGGTGAAAGTGGTGCAGGGAAATCGACGTTAATCGACGTATTAGCAGGTTTTTTATCTCCTTCGAGTGGAAAGATGTTAGTAAATGGTGTAGAAGTTGATGGATCTACTCGTGAAGATTGGCAAAAAAATATTGCTTATATTCCGCAGCAACCTTATATTTTTCCGCTTTCATTAAAGGATAACATTCGGTTTTATGAAACAAATGCAACAGATGAAGAAGTTGAAAGAGTTATTAATGAAGTCGGCCTTCGTTCACTCGTTACATCACTTCCAAATGGGATACACGAAAGAATTGGAGAAGGTGGACGTATGCTAAGTGGCGGACAAGAACAGCGTGTTGCTATGGCGCGTGCGCTTTTAAGTAAAAAACCAATCATTTTATTAGATGAGCCTACGGCACATCTTGATATTGAAACCGAATTTGAAATAAAGCAAGCGATGTTACGTCTATTTAATGGAAAGTTAGTATTTTTAGCAACTCACCGTCTACATTGGATGAAACAAATGGACCATATTCTTATTCTAAATAAAGGGGAAATGAAAGAAAGTGGGACGTATGAAGAACTTTTAGAGAATGAGACATTACATTTTCATAGGGAAGAGAGGGGAGAGAAATGAGTAACTGGGTTAAACCTTATATAAAACAAAATAAAGGTAGAATGACTTTAACTATTTTCCTTGGTCTTCTTGGAGTTAGTTCAGGAGCGATGTTACTTTTTATTTCAGGTTATTTGATCTCAAAATCTGCCCTTAGACCAGAAAATGTAATGGCTGTATATGTTCCTATTGTTGCAACAAGAGCGTTTAGTATAGGGCAAGCTGTATTTCATTATATAGAGCGCCTAGTCGGACATGATGTCGTACTACGTATATTAGAAAAAATGAGAACGAGGCTATATAGAATAGTAGAACCACAGGCGTTATTTTTCCGTTCTCGATTTCAAACGGGTGATATGTTAGGAGTGTTATCCGAAGATATAGAGCATTTGCAAAACCTATATTTACGTACAATATTTCCTAGCATATTAGCGCTAGTTGTTTATAGTATCTTCGTACTTGTTATCGGTGCATTTGATTTTGTTTTTGCACTTATTGTAGGTTGTATGTTAGCTATTATCGTTTTTCTTCTTCCGTTTGTATCATTACTTTTGATGAAGAAACATCATGTTACTTTAAAGCAAGGAAGAAACCGTTTGTATCAACAACTGACAGATGCTGTTTTTGGATTATCTGATTGGCAAGCAAGTGGTCGTAAAGATGAATTTATTAATGAGTATGTAAAACAAAATGATCAGTTGTTAAAAATCGAAAAGAGAGTGAAACGCTGGTATCATATTCGGGACAGTATCATTCAATTAGTAGTAGGTATTGTAGTTATTTCGATGATCATATGGACTGGGAATGAAGCGGCAAGTGAACAAATTGCTCCTACAGTTATCGCAGCTTTCGTATTAATGACTTTATCTGTAACAAACGCGCTTATTCCTATTGCAGATGCCATCGATCGAATACCGTCGTACGTAGAATCTACCCATCGTCTTAATGGCGTAGAAAGTGATAGTGTTTTACATGATGAAACGGATTTGCATGGAGAGAAAGATTATATTGAACCAAAACATGTAGATATTGAACTGAATCACGTATCGTATAGTTATCCAGATAGTAATGAGATTGTATTAAAAGATGTATCATTACAAATAAAAGCAGGGAAGAAAATTGCTATTTTAGGAAGAAGTGGGACAGGGAAATCTACTTTACTAAAATTGTTAACAGGGGCGTTAAGCCCAGTAAATGGCCAAGTTGTATTGAATGGTGAACGAGCTCATACGAATCTTTTATCTAAATATATTTCTGTATTAAATCAAAAGCCGCATTTGTTTGATACGACAATTGGAAATAATGTACGAATTGGCAAACCGGAGGCGACGGATGAAGAGATATGGAAAGCTTTAGAGAAAGCACAATTAGCTTCACATGTTACTTCTCTTCCAGACGGATTACAAACAAAAATGCATGAAATGGGAAAGCGGTTTTCTGGTGGGGAAAGACAAAGGGTTGCTTTTGCTAGAACTCTTATGCAAGAAACATCAATTATTGTACTTGATGAACCGACTATCGGTTTAGATCCAAAAACAGAATTGTCTTTAATCGAAACAATGTTTTCTGCAACGGAAGACAAGACGGTTATTTGGATTACGCACCATCTTGTAGGAATAGAACATGTAGACGAAGTTATATTCCTTGATCGTGGCCAAATTGTCATGCAAGGTAGTCATAAACAACTTCTGAAAGAAAATGAAAAGTATCGTAAACTTTATGAGTTAGATAAAGGAATATGATTTAAATAAGCAATAATTGTAAAAATAGCTACGCCTAATGGTGGAGCTATTTTTTTTGTTAGATTGCAGGTGTATATGATTGTTACGAATTAAAAATGAATTTCATATTATACATATAATGGAGGGGATGTACATGAAGGAGCAATATAAAATCATTGTTTTAAGTGATGAGTTATCAGGGGAGAGGATTCGAAATACGTTAGACAAAAATAAATGTAAAACAATAGTTCATGTTGTAGACGTTTCAGATGTTGTTCGTATAGAAAGTTCTTTTCAATATATAGTCATTTGGAGAGGGGACGCAGAAAAACTTACAAATGACTTGATAAATAGGGGCGTGCAAAGTTCAAAAATTATTAATTTAACAAAATACATGTATGAATGGAAGGATAAATTAATTTCTATCTATCAAATAAATCCGGATCTTATGTCTTTATACATTTCTATGAAAAAAACAAAGAGTGATCCGACGTATGAATTGTTTGCTACCGGTTTGTCTTATCCACATTGTGGCATAAGTACGGAGCTTCTCTCAAAAAAGTCAATAAAATTAACACTTCCATCGCAAGATCTATACTATGATTATTTAATAGCGTCACAACTTTTATCAAACAATCATTCATTTCAATATTGTTTAATAGGAATAGCCTATTTCTCGTTTTACTTTGATATGTCGTTATCATCTGAATCATATAGAATTCACAAAGTATATTATCCATTGTTTCAAGATGGTCATCATACTGTAGTTCACTCTCCTCTACCCACTGATGGATTCTCCCATCTAAATACTCCGAAACCACTTTTTTCTATTTTTAATTTGCATTTTGAATATATTTTATTAGACGAACTAAAAGATGAATCATTGACGCTGCCTTGGATAAATGCTGAGTGGAATACCACTCCTCTTCACATTCCTTTTGAAGAACACGGGAAAATAAGAGCAGCTTCACATGCTAAATTGGCGTATCCTCATACTTTAGTTGAAAATAAAATGATTTTTAAGAAATATTTAGAATTACTGTTAAAAAACGATATAAAGCCATTAATTGTTGTGTTCCCTGTTACTTCACATTATTTCAATTGTAGTAGTAAGAAATTAAAAGAAGATTTTTATAAAGTTATAAATGATTTTCAAACTCAATATTCTTTTCAAATTATAGATCTATTTGATTCGCCATTATTTTGTGACGATGATTTTTATGATAGTGATCATATGAATAAAAAAGGTGCAAATAAAATGTCCGCATTATTAAATATGTTTATTCAGGAACGAAAAGTATGATATTTTGTTTCCTGTTTGCATAAAAGTATATAGGCTCCATACAGTTAAAGTAATGTGATTTTTGTGTCGCGTATATAAATAATATGCGAAGAGGTGAGAGAGTTAAAATGAGAACTCGTATTGAAAGAACTGAAGAAATGGTAGAGCAACTTCCGTTGGTAAGTGTATTAATTCCTACGTATAATCGTCCTAGTTACTTTGAAAAGGCGTTATGTAGTGTGTTAGAACAAACGTACCCTAATATAGAAATTATAGTTGGAGATGACAGCACGAATGATGAAACAGAAAAATTGTTACAAAAATACTTATGTGATCATTCAAATATTATTTATATAAAAAATAGGTCAACTCTCGGACAATTTGAAAATGCGTTAATGTTATTTAATGAAGCGAACGGTGAGTATATAAATTTTTTAATGGATGATGATGTATTTCATGTGAATAAAATTGAAAAAATGATGAAGTATTTTTTCAATGATTTAGATAATGAAATTAAGCTTGTAACATCTCATCGTCAAGTCATTGATGATAAAGGGAAAGAACTGCGACATATTTATTCGACTGTCCGTTTATTTGAAGAGGATACCATTATAGAGGGAACAGAATTAGGAAATAAGGTAATTGTGGATCAAAAAAATTATATTGGAGAACCGACAACAGTTTTATTTCGTAAAAATGATTTACAAGAACCATATGGGATTTTTGATAAGAGGCGGTATTTATGTAACGTAGATATAGCTTCATGGTTATCTTTATTAAGTAAAGGAAAAGCAGTATATATAGCAGAGACACTGAGTTACTTTCGATTACATCCAGATCAACAGTTAAATGAATCTAATAAAATGATGGATGGGTTAGAAGATTTTTCACACAGTATTATAGCAGGAGAACAATATGGTTTCTTATCCACCGAAAAAGAGTTAGACAAAGCGATAACTAATTTTCTAGATTATGCAAGAAGGATAGTTCCATCATCAATATTATATACATTAGACTATTACCAAAAAATTAGAGCGAAGAAAATAAACATAGAAAAGAAAAAACAACATATAAATAATAATTCTTCATTACCGAAAGTAAGTATACTTATTCCTGCATACAATAGACCTTATTACTTGGAATTAGCACTCAACAGCGCTTTGAATCAAACATATGAAAATATTGAAATTATTATTTCTGACGATAGTACAAATAATGAAGTCAATGCTATGATTCAACCGTACTTACGTGAATATGAGTGTATTACATATGTTAAAAATGAAACGCCGTTAGTTGCCGAAAACTTTAATAAGTGTGTAGAACTTGCGAATGGGGACTATATGAACTTTTTATTAGATGATGATTTATTTCATCATGAAAAGATCGAGAGAATGATGAAATACTTTTTGACGTTAGAAAATATTTCATTTGTGACGTCATATCGTGAACTGATTGATGAGAATGGAGAGATATTACCACCTTCAACATTAAATATGAAAATCGCGAAAGAAACTACACTTTTTGAAGGAAAAGAATTAGGAAATTATATGTTAAAAAACTTAAAAAATGTAGTTGGTGAGCCGACAACTGTTTTGTTTAATCGGGATTTGTTTGACGGGAAGTTTGGATATTTTAAAGGAAAGGCTTATTCTGCTATTAATGACATTGCAACTTGGCTAGATATGATGAGGAAAGGAAAAGTAGTTTATATACATGAACCTCTTAGTTATTTTAGACAACATAGTGGACAAAATCAAAAACAAATGCATTTTATTTTAATGACAATTGAAGAGTGGATTGAATTAATTATAGATGCATATAATAGTGGATTTTTAAGCTCCGAAAGTGAGTATAAAGAGAGTTTATCTTATTGTTTAGAAAATGCGGGATTTATAGTTAAGGATGCAGTAAGAAATGGCGAACTAGATCAA
Source organism: Bacillus cereus ATCC 14579 (assembly GCF_000007825.1). NCBI lineage: Bacteria > Bacillati > Bacillota > Bacilli > Caryophanales > Bacillaceae > Bacillus > Bacillus cereus. Next base: position 1,891,678 of record NC_004722.1, read on the forward strand.
ATTTATAATGAAAAGATAAAAAAAGGGTTAAACAAGTTAGTTGCTCATATGTTTGAGAAAGAATCTTGTTATTGTCAATATTGTAATCAACAATTTGAAAAATTTTCACCTTGGCCAGCACATTATGATTTTCCGAAATATAAATTTGAAATGTGGAATAAAGATACAGGGATATGTCCAGTTTGTAATTCGATGGATCGTGAAAGATTGTACCGTGCGTACATTGAAACGGAAACGGACTTGTTAAATAGAAACTATACAATGCTTCATATTGCACCTGAAGCGAAGTTAAGAGATTGGTTTAACGAGTATAAAAATATTACGTATGTATGTGGTGACTTAGAACCAAAGGATCCATTAATGAAGGAAATTGATGTTACAAGGATTACATATGATAGTAATACTTTTGATGTAATATTATGTAGCCATGTGTTAGAACACGTTCCTGATGATGACAAAGCAATGCGAGAGTTATATAGAGTGTTAAAGCCAAATGGATGGGGAATTATTCAAGTACCGATCGTAATGAATGTAGATTTTATTATAGAGAATGAATTAATTGTAACACCACAATTGAGGAAATTAGCTTTTGGTCAAGAAGATCATGTGAGAATTTACAATCAATCGGGATTTATTCAACGATTAATGAATGCAGGATTTAAGGTAGAATTATATAACATAGCGGAAAAACAAGGAATGAAAGGTGCTAGGAAATTTGGATTATCTGAAACAGATATGCTCTATATTGTACGAAAATGATAGGAAGGAATAGATAGATATGGAGAATATTCCTTTTTTACGTGCTTCAACTGTACCTGTAAGTGAGTATTTGGACGAATTGAAGGAAATTGATACATCTCACATATATACGAATTATGGACCTATAAATCAACGTTTTGAGGAAACAATTATGTCGTCATTTTTTCAAAACAGGGGAGCTGTTACAACAGTAGCAAACGCAACGTTAGGGTTAATGGCGGCTATTCAACTAAAGAAAAGAAGAAAGGGAAAGTATGCTCTCATGCCTAGTTTTACATTCCCTGCGACTGCCTTAGCCGCTATTTGGTGTGGATTGGAACCGTACTTTATTGATATTTCAATAGATGATTGGTATATGGATAAAACCGTACTTTTGGATAAGATAGAAGAATTAAAAGAAGAGGTTGCGATTGTTATCCCGTACGCCACTTTTGGATCATGGATGAACTTAGAAAAATATGAAGAATTAGAGAAGAAGGGGATTCCGGTTGTCGTAGATGCGGCGCCGGGATTTGGTTTAATGAATGGAGGGATGCATTACGGTCAAGATTTTAGTGGAATGATCGTATATAGCTTTCATGCAACAAAGCCTTTCGGAATTGGTGAAGGAGGGCTCATATATAGTAAAAACGAAGAAGATATACAACATATTAAAAGAATGGGGAATTTCGGATTTGATAAAAATCGTGAATGCACGATGATGGGGTTTAATTGTAAAATGTCTGAATACGCAGCCGCTATTGGGATTGCGACTATAAAAAAGTGGGATCAAAAATTAAAAGAACGCAGCCGTATTTCTGAATGGTATAAACAGTTGTTACAAAATACTGGGTTAATGAAAAAAGGGTGGAAAGTCCAAAAGACAGAAGCAGTTATTCACCAATTTATGCCTATCATTTGTCCAGAAGAAGTTCGCAACATACAAGTAATAGAAGAACTGAAAAAACAGAAAATAGAAGCTAGATTATACTTTTCACCATCTTGCCACCAACAAGTTCTTTTTAAAAACTATAAGTCTACAGATTTAACAAAGACGAATAAAATAGCAAAACGAATCGTAAGTTTACCTTTATGGGAAGGAATGACGAAAGAACTAGTAGAGCAAATTGTAATCTGTTTAGAGCAGAGGGTGGTGTCGGTAGATGAATAGTTTTTATAGTCAAGAAGAACTAAAGCAAATTGGATTTTTATCTGTTGGGAAAAATGTATTGGTTAGTAAAAAAGCAAGTATATATAATCCGAGTGCTATATCAGTTGGCAATCATGTAAGAATTGATGATTTTTGCATTTTAAGTGGTAAAATCACAATTGGAAGTTATTCGCACATATCAGCGTATACAGCGTTATATGGAGGGGAAGTTGGGATTGAAATGCATGATTTTGCAAACATCTCAGCTAAAACAATCGTATATGCAGTACTTGATGATTTCAGTGGAAATACATTAATGGGGCCAACCGTCCCGAATCAATATAGGAATGTGAAAGCAGAAAAAGTTATTTTAAAAAAACATGTGATTATTGGTGCCAATTCTATTATTTTTCCAAATGTAATTGTAGGAGAAGGTACGGCAGTCGGCGCGATGAGTATGGTAAAAGAGAGTTTAGATGATTGGTATATTTACGCTGGAATTCCCGTAAGGAAAGTAAAACCTCGTCAAAAAAAGATGCTAGAGCTAGAAATTGATTTTTTAAAAAGCATTCATTCTTAACAAAAAAGAATGAATGCTTTTTATTTTTATCCCGCTATTTGCCGATAAAGATTCGACTGGTGAGGGCTAATTAAAGTTTCACTTTATGATAGAGCAGAGTGTATCTTAACTTATTATGTTTTAAATTTTGCTGACCAAGGCAATACTGAGCCATAGTGAATGTAAAGTTGGAGGGCGAGCGTATATGTTTGATGAGGATGGGATTGTTTTAATTATGGAACCAGCTGATGAAAGAAACTTGAGGAGATTTATTTTTTCAGTGCCAAAGTCAGTGTATGAAAAGAAGGGGCTTACATTACACTATGGAACAGCTATAGGACAAGGATATATGGATATAATTGAAGATATTATAAGCGTACATATAGAAATAGATGTTGTAACGATAATAGGGCATGTAAGAGGATAAATAGCTATTTGAAAAAGGTTATAAACAATTTAGCTAGAAGTTATGTATAGAGAAAATTACAGACAATGATAAAGACGAAGGGGGTCTAAAATGAAAATAAAATCAATTTTATTAGTATTTATAGTTTCAATTGGTTTAATGGGATGTTCAATAGTGGAAGAAGGAAAGAACTCCATAGATTATGCTCAAAAGGCGACAGACTATGTAAATGAAATAAGTGCATTTGCAAATGATGCACCAGCATTAGCAGAAAAGGCCGTTAATGATAGCGAGGCTCGAAAAGAATTAGAAACGAAGCTTAGTGAAATTAAACAAGATATACCCGCATTCAATGAATTAACGCCACCTGATGTAGCAAAGGATATTCATCAACAAATCGTCGGATATAACGAAAAGTTAAATGCGTTAATTGATACGGCGATGACAAAGATAGAAGAAGGAAAAGTGGATGTAGAGCAATTTAAAAACTCCGAGCTTATGCAGACGGTAGATCAAGTTCGAGATGTGAAAGATAAAGTGCAAAATTTAGGTCAATAGTAAAAAGCTCCGTTTGTGATAAACGGAGCTTTTTACTATTGGATACAATAAACGATTACACCAACGATAATAATCATGTTGCCGATGAGTTTACGTTTCGTTATTTTTTCTCCCAGGAAATACCAACCGAAAATTAATATGATGATATAACTTAAGGATTCTAATGCTGATGCTTGTTTTAATGCCATGCCCTTCATGGCGATAACATTTAATCCGGCGTTAATTACAAATAAAGAGTAGCCGATAATAACATAAGGATTCACATATTCTTTTATTCTAGAATCGTATTGTTGCAAAGTAGCTTTTTTTAATAATATTTGTGAGTAATTAGCTAAAATTATCCCGAAAATAAATAATAACATATAACTATTCATCTTTTGTCACCACCACAATTCCGACGATAATAATAGCTGCACCAAGTAAATGATTCCACTGAATCGTATCTCCAAATAGAAATACTGACCAAAGCATTGACCACAGTATAATAATCCCGCGATGTGAATATGCTTTTGAAATTTCGAAATGTTTAATTACTTGTTGCCATAAAATTGCATATCCGAATAAAAGTATAACTAATCCGAAATAAGCAACAAAAAATGAGATGGAAGCAATGGGGAATTTAGCTGCCCATTTCATGTAAACCATAATGATAGAATATATCAAAAAAGCTACATGTAAAAATACGTAATTTTTAATAGTTGGTTTCATTTATTCACTCTCTTTTGCATATAAATATATATTTATACCTAATTTTTCTAGTGTTAGATATTGGAACATATTTTGTTTAATCTTTCACATTCCAAATTATATAGTATCATGGCTTTTATTGTAAAACAATAGAAGCTATGTATTCATTTTTTCCAAGGTTCTACAATGTGTATCGTTTTATTTGTTGCATCCAACTCTACTTGAACACCGATAGGCATGGTAATCATTGGATGTGTATGACAACAATCGAAGTCAGCTAGAAAAGGAATTCTTTGATTTTGAAGTACTTCTAGTAGTATTTCAAAAGGTTTTCGATTTGTACCACAATCATCAAATTGCTCATGTTTTCCAAGAATGATACCTGAAATTTTATCGAATACACCGTTAATTTTAAGTAATGAAAAGCTTCTTTCAATAGTAGCTGCATCTTTTGAACTGTCCTCAATGAAGAGAATGTCGCCTTCTTGAATATGTGGCATATAGGGGCTACCCCAAATTCCTTGTATCGTGTTTAAATTCCCGCCAATAATACGCCCAGTAGCTTTTCCATCAATTACTGAAATCCAATCGTTTGGTCGAAGTTCTTTCTCCTTTGTCTTTTCTTCCCAATTAATAAATTCATCTGACCAAAATAATGGTTGTTTTATATGATAAGGAAGAGAATGATCATGTAGTAAAGTTTCAGCGAAATATTTGTATGTGCAATCAACAAAAGGTTCAAATTCGCCAAAGGAAGGGACGAGAGCTGGTCCATAAAATGTAGGGATTCCTGTTTTGGTGTAAATTGCTAGTAATAAAGCAGTTGCATCTGAATACCCAATCATTATTTTAGGGTTCTTTAGAAAAGCATCATAATCAATATAAGGTAATATTGAATTTGAATTCATCCCACCAATTGTTGACATAATACAAGAAATATTAGGATTTCTTATTAAGACATTTAGCTCCTCAGCACGCTCTTGTATACTACCAGAACGATAAAAATCATATCGACCTGTTAATGAACCTTCTAATATATGAAACCCTTTCTGTTGTAAGTAAGATTTTGCTCGTTCAAATCTCTTTGGTGAAGTGTAGGTTACTGGTGAAGAAGGGGAGTAAATCCCAACTGTGTCTCCGTATTTTAATGATTTTGGAAGTAGCATTTGTATGAATCCCTTCTATTAAATAGTTTATCTCGCTATTTGACGGGTAGCCTGATTGGTGGGGCTGATTAAAGTTTCGCTTTATTTACGAGATTTTATTATTAAATATTCTTACGTTTCAATATTGTAAGTTTAACATAAATAAATTAAAATAATCATTGCTGTACTATGAATAAATATACCTTTTACCTTGACTGTATAAAGGAATTGTTGATAAGGTTAAATGTGAGTGTATAAAAGGTTTGCTAAAGGAGTTTTGAAATGAATCGGTTAAAATGGGGAAGGATGACAGTCCTATTAGTCATTATTTTAGGGATATGTTGGTTCTTATTCCAAGGAAATCAAAAGAGCATAGCGAATGTAGAGGGACAACCTTTGCAAGTGGCAGAACTACCTAAAGCAGGATTTACTGAAAAAGTAGTCCCGCCAAAGTACATCCCACCAGAAATTAACGCAAAAGCAGCTATGATTATCGATGCGAGTGATGGAGATATTATTTATCAATATAATGAAAATGAAGCTTTTGCACCGGCTAGTATGTCTAAGATGATGACAGCGTATCTCTTACTAGAGAGTATACATAACGGGAAAGTTCGCTGGGAAGATCCAGTAAAAATGAGTGCGAAGGCGGCACAAACAGAGGGAGCGAGAATCCCAGTACAAGTTAATGATACATTAACTGTTAAAGATTTATATCATGCATTAATGATTGAGTCAGCTAATAATTCAGCTGTGGCTTTAGCAGAACATATGGCAAAATCGGAGAAAGATTTCGTTCAGCTTATGGATGCAAAAGCGAAACAGTTAAAAATGTCGGAACATGCTAAATTTGCAAATGCTTCTGGATTACAAGAGCCAGATGGAAGTGAAACAAAAATGACGGCTGGTGATGTAGCGCAATTGGCATATCATCTTATAAAAGATTATCCGGAAATATTAGAAGTGACTCACTTACGCCAAAGTCAGCTAGCATTTAATAATATTAATGTTATAAGCACAAACGACATGTTAAATAAAAATAATAAAAGTTTATATATAGAAGGAATGGACGGACTAAAGACTGGATTTACAGATAGTGCAGGATACTGTTTTACTGGGACTGCAAAGCAAGGTGATAATCGAATTATTACAGTGGTCATGGGGACATCAAGTAAAACAAAACGTTTTACAGAGACAAATAAGTTAATGTCGTATGCATTTGGATTAGTTAATTAAGTAAGTAAAATACGAATCTAGATCGCTACATAAGTAAGACTGTTTGTTGTTACTAATTTTAGATAACAACAAACAGTCTTTTTATTTTCATTTTAAAAAGGAAAAAGGGTCTAAATATAAGTGTTATTATTTGAGTTTGTTTGTTGCTGTGATATTATAAAGTTATAAGCTTATTAATAATAAGTTTGAGGGGGCGTAATATGATATATACATATGAAATAGCCTCAATTGAAAATTGGAGGGAATTATGATGGCAAAAGATTTTTACTCAGCAATTGAAGACAGAAGATCTATTTATGCAATTAGTAAAGAGCAAGTAGTTTCTGATGAGAAAATTCAAGAAGTGATTTATCATGCTGTAAAACATACACCTTCAGCTTTTAATTCTCAAAGTGCTCGCGTTGTTGTTTTATTAGGAGAACAACATGATAAATTATGGGATATTACGAAAGAAACGTTACGAAAAATTGTACCTGAAAATAACTTTGCACCTACTGAAGAAAAAATGAATGCATTTAAAAGTGGTTATGGAACGGTTTTATATTTTGAAGACAGTGAAGTAGTGGAAAGCCTTCAAGCTAACTTTGCATTATATAAAGATAATTTCCCAACTTGGTCTCAGCAATCATCAGGAATGTTACAATTTGCAATTTGGACAGCTTTAGAAATTGAAGGGTTTGGTGCTACGTTACAGCATTACAATCCGCTAATTGATGAAGAAGTGAGAAAAGAGTGGGATGTTCCAGCAAATTGGAAACTTATTGCGCAAATGCCATTTGGTAAACCGGTAGTACAGGCTGGTGAAAAAGAATTCCAACCGTTAGAAAACCGTGTGAAAATTTATAAATAAAATAATTTGATAAAAGGTGAACAGGAATATAACCTGTTCACCTTTTTTTATACGTAATAAGGGTTTTTTTGTCCGGCATTTTTCATCTGATTTTTTAATTCATCTTTACGTGTTTCAATAGCGGATACTTTTTGTAATGTTATCATTGAAACGAATTGAATAAAAGCATAGTATAGCTCTATATTTTTTTGTATTGGATCATCTATTATATTTCTCACAAATATGCCTCCTCTTTTTATTCCAATAAAAATCCGCATTAACGGGCAGCCCGAGTGGTGAGGGTTAAAAATTAGCGGAGGATGTATAAAACCCTTACTGATTAAAGTTTCATTTTATAAAATGAAACTTTAATCAGTTCGCTAAAATTCTTATTTATTAAGATATGTATATAATACTATAAACATCCTATAAATTCCATTATCGAAAAAGAGAACAGTTGGTATAGTGTGTGTTTTCTTTAAAGGAGAAATCGGCTTTTGTGAAATAAATCTTACAATTCGTCAAATTATTTCAAAATTGTAGATAGTATAGAAATTTAGTTTTCTAAAAATATTATACTATTGATAAATAGAGTGATTTTTGTCATGATGAAAGTATACTTTATGTAAGGAGCTTTATAAGGAAATACATACTTGAGTTTGTATTAGGTTAATAGAATTTTTTATAATAGATAGAAAAGAGATATTTTATATTAAAATATTAAATAGAATGTCGAATTTTTATGTGATATATAAGAAATTTGAAAAAACCATTGCAAAAACACTGTGTTTAATGATAAAGTTCACATGAAGTTCACACGGATTTCACTTTGTTCATTTAAAATGAACTACGTGTGAAAAATAAAACTCTTGCTAAAAAATGGAACTGGATGAATATTTTACTTTGATAATATTGTAAAGTATTAAAGTTTTAGTTTTTTTTAAGAGGATAGTAGGGAAAGGAAGTAAAGACAACTTATGAAAAAAGTAATTGCAGGTTTAGCAGCAGCTTCTGTAGCTGGCGTTGCAGTTCCAGGAATGGATTCTGCTCATGCACAAGTTTCAAATGAAGCGCTAAAAGAAATTAATGGACAAACTCAAACTCAAACTCAAACTCAAACGACTGTAACTGAAACAAAAACTGTAGAAACAACTTCTGAATTAAAATACACAGTAACTGCTGATGTATTAAATGTTCGTTCAGGTGCTGGTACAGGACATAACGTTATTTCTAAAGTAAAATCAGGCCAAGTGCTACAAGTAGTTGGACAAGAAAATGGTTGGTTCAAAGTAAACGTAAATGGTCAAACAGGTTATGTAAGTGGTGACTTCGTAACCACTGGTGGCAAAACAGGAACGACTGTTCAACAAGGAACAGGTACTTACACAGTAAACGTTTCTTCACTTAACGTACGTACAGGCCCAAGTACATCTCATACAGTATTAGGTTCTGTAAACAAAGGTAAAACAGTACAAGTTGTAGGTGAAGTACAAGATTGGTTTAAAATCAACTTCAATGGTGGAACTGGATACGTAAGCAAAGACTTCGTAACAAAAGGTGGTTCTGCTGTATCTAACGAAACACAACAACCAACTACAAACAACAATACTACAACAGTTCAAACTGGTGGTTCTTATGTTGTTAACACTGGTGCTTTAAAAGTACGTACAGGCCCAGCTACATACAACGCTGTAATCGGTGGAGTAACAAATGGTAAAGTATTAAACGTTACTGGTGCTGAAAATGGTTGGTACAAAATTAACCATAACGGCCGCACAGGTTACGTAAGTGCAGACTTCGTTAAGTTTGTAAAAGGCGGAGTAAACAACGTTACAAATAACAATAATGTTACAAATAACGTTCAACAACCAGGTAAAGACGTACAAAAACCAACAACAGGTGGAGATACATCTTCAATCGCTGGATTCGCTAGATCTTTAAATGGTTCACCATACAGAACTGCTGGTACAACACCTGCTGGTTTTGACTGCAGTGGATTCATTCACTACGTATTAAATCAAACTGGTCATAAAGGCGCTCGTCAAACAGTTGCTGGATACTGGAGCTCTAAAACAAAAACTAGCAATCCACAACCAGGTGATTTAGTATACTTCCAAAATACTTATAAATCAGGTCCTTCTCACATGGGTGTTTACTTAGGAAACGGTCAGTTCATTAGTGCAGAAACAGATGCAACTGGTGTACGTATTAGTTCTGTAAGTAACTCTTACTGGAGCAAGCACCTATTAGGTTACACAAAAGCATACTAAGAAAAAGTAGTTTTATATACTTTTCGTATAGTGAAAAGGCTTTCCAAGGAAACTTGGGAAGCCTTTTTATAGTTGAATAAATTGGAAGTTTAATAGTTTTTATTTTAACTTTCCATTTAAAAATCGATCATATAAGTCATGGAAATAGTTAGGACGAAATAAGTTCGCTGCATGTCCCGCTAACGGTATTTCCTTATATAGAACGTTAGGCAAAATAGATTTCAAATCAAATAGACAAGATTTATAGAGATGATCATGCTCTCCCATTACCCATAGTATAGGGTGAGGAAGTGATTTTAATTTAGATTTTAAATCGAATTCTAACCGATGTCGTAATGACTGGGCAATTATGGATGAATGTAATTGTAATCCGAAACGGTAGTAAATATTTCTTGAAATGACTGCGAACGGATTTGCTTTTAATATACCGCTTGGAAAAATAGTATTTGCGTATTGAGAGAGCCATTTAGAGTATTCATCTCCTCGCTTCTCCCAAAAATTTTGAAATACATTATATAAACGAGAAGGGTTATTGTAATGTCCTCCAATATGACAAATACTTAATACTTTTTCTGGATGCATTTGTGCAAAAATTGTAGAGATGTAACAGCCGTAACTTAGCGCACAAATATGTGCTTTTTTAATACCTTCTTGCTCATATAAGTTTAATAATTGATCTACGAGGCGCTGTAATGAAAAGTCGATTGCTTCTCCTTTATCATCACCGTGACCTAATAAGTCATAAGTTATAATGTTGTAGGAGGAAGAAAAACGTTTTTGTTCCTTTTTGAAGGCGCGACGATTGCCAACTAATCCATGAATAAAAATAATTGTTTCCTTTTCAGAATGTATATTTGTTTGCAAAAAGGATACTCCTTTCACTAACTGGAGATTTATATCGTGTTGTAAATTATTTATCTATCATTTACATAGAATAATATTAAGTACCAGGTAATAATATCAGATGTTTATATCTGTTGTAAAGATGAGTTTTTATGTATATTTTGTAAAAATAGAAAAAGTGTGTTTACATTCAGTTTACATTTGTATCGTATTCTAATTTTAGAAAGAACAGTTTTGTTTACCACGAGGAGATGAACAGGAATGGAAGTTAGAAATGAAATGAAGAAAAAAGGGAGTTGGAGGCAGTTTTTACGCCTTATTCAAGATACAAATCCTCCGAAAGGAATTTTAGTTTTTGCGTTATTAATGAGTTTGCTTTCTACGGGAGCGAGTTTATTTATTTCCTATGCTGACAAAAGGATTAGTAGATAATTTTTCGCTTTCTTCAATTAGTGCAGGACAAATTGTTGGATTAGTTGCTTTCTTTGTAATGCAAACTATTGCGGCAGGGTTGTCTATATATTTACTAAATTATATTGGGCAGAAGATTGTAGCGGGACTAAGAGAACGTTTGTGGAAAAAGGTACTTATCTTGCCGGTATCTTATTCCGATCAAAATAGAACAGGTGATACAATTACCCGTATGACGAATGATACAGGTGTAGTGAAAACGTTAATTTCTGAGCATTTGTCAAACTTATTAACAGCCGGTATTTCAATTGTTGGATCGTTAATTGTATTATTTGTTTTAGATTGGAAAATGACTGCGTTACTTTTAACGGTTATTCCGTTGTCTGTGTTAATTTTAGTTCCACTTGGACGAAAAATGTATAAGATTTCAAAAGCGCTTCAAGATGAAACGGCATCTTTTACAAGTGTGTTAACGCAAGTGTTATCAGAAATTCGTTTAGTGAAATCTTCAAATACAGAAAAAAGAGAATATGAAACGGGTAATACAGGTATACAAAAGTTATTACAATTTGGTTTGAAAGAAGGAAAAGTGCAAGCATTAATTTCGCCAGTTATGTCGTTTGTTTTAATGGCACTACTTGTTATTATCGTAGGATATGGCGGGATGCGAGTTTCTAGCGGTGCATTAACAACCGGTGAACTTGTAGCGTTTATTTTGTATTTAGTTCAAATTGTAATGCCGATGAGTCAATTATCTATGTTCTTTACACAATTCCAAAAGGCAATTGGTGCAACGGAAAGAATTAGTACGATTTTAGAATATGAAGTAGAAGATCATGAAACTGGTGTGAAAGTGACAAATGCTAAGCAACCAATTGTTCTTGAAAATGTACATTTTGAGTATAACGAAGAAGAGCAAGTTTTGAAAAATATTGATTTCACAATTGAATCTGGGAAAGTGACAGCGATTGTAGGACCAAGTGGTAGTGGGAAAACAACGTTATTCTCATTACTGGAACGTTTTTATGAGCCAACTAGTGGCGCCATTAAATTAGGGGAAGAATCAATTACGAGTTATTCATTAGAGTCATGGCGACGTCAAATCGGTTACGTATCACAAGATAGTCCGTTAATTGATGGAACAATTCGTGATAATATTTGTTACGGTGTTGAGGGCGAAGTAACGGATGAAGAAATTGAAAAAGTAGCAGCAATGGCATATGTTGATGCATTTATTCATGACTTACCAAACGGTTATGCAACAGAAGTTGGAGAACGCGGTGTGAAGCTTTCTGGGGGACAAAGACAGCGAATTGCTATTGCCCGAGCGTTACTTCGAAATCCGCAAATTCTTATGCTCGATGAGGCAACTTCAAGCTTAGATAGTAAATCTGAGTCTGTCGTTCAAAAAGCATTAAATAACTTAATGAAAGGCAGAACAACATTAGTGATTGCACATAGACTTTCTACTGTTGTAGATGCAGATAAAATTATCTTTATTGAAAAAGGGAATCTTACAGGTAGTGGTACGCATGATGAATTATTACAGACGCATGATATGTATCGTGAGTTTGCAACGCAGCAATTGAAAATTAAAGAGGGTGCATTATAAAATGAATCATCAGTGGGATTTTACTCCACTGATGATTCATTTTTAAAAAATATATTAGATGCTAAGTAGAAAGGAAATGGTTCCTTTGATACCTAAAATTTTAATAGTAGACGACGATCCACACATTAGAGAACTCGTTTCTGTATTTTTAGAACGAGAAGGTTTTCAAACATATGAGGCAATTGATGGAGTAGATGCACTTCAGAAAATGGATGACGTAAAAGTCGATATGGTTATTCTTGATATCATGATGCCAAATATGGATGGATTTGATGTATGTTTTGAATTAAGAAAATACTATGATATCCCGGTTCTGATGCTAACTGCCAAAGGAGAAACATCACAAAAAGTAAAAGGATTTCACCTTGGGACAGATGATTATCTTGTAAAACCATTTGATCCTATAGAACTAGTAGTGAGAGTAAAGGCATTATTGAAACGTTACCAAATTACAGTTTCGCAATCGATTCAAGTTGGAAATGTATTATTAAATCGTAAAACATTCGAAGTTACATCTGGAGAACAAACGGTTACGTTACCGTTAAAAGAATTTGAGCTGCTCTTTACTTTAGGGGCTAAATCGGGAAGAACTTGTTCGAGAGAGCAATTAATTGAAGAAATATGGGGATATGATTTTGAAGGGAATGAACGTACACTAGACGTTCATATTAATCGGTTACGTGAGAAGTTTCAAGAAGAGCAATCGAAATTTAGTATTAAAACAATAAGAGGATTAGGGTATCGCTTAGAGGTAAGTAAATGAGAAAAAGAAAACGAATGAGTAAGTTGAAGATGCTGAAAGTATTTGGAGCGGTATTAGCGCTCTTTTCTATTCTTACTATCATTTGGTCTATCGCATTTTATGTAGCAACTAGTTTATTGAATGCTTTTGACGTAAACGTATCGCCGTTTGTTGCCTTTCTAATTAGTGATATGGTCGGTTTTGTCTTTATTATTCTTATTTGGACATTGATTGGAATATTAATGAGACCAAAACGAGAGGCGATGATTTGGACTATTATTGAACCGATACAAAAAATTGCAAAAGGAGACTTCTCCGTAAAAATAAGAAATGAAGAAAAGTATGATGGTGAAATTGGCGTGCTCGTAAAAAGTATAAATGATATGACAGATGAACTGAATACGATGGAGAAAATGAGACAAGAGTTTGTATCGAATGTTTCTCATGAAATACAGTCACCGTTAACTTCTATAAAAGGATTTGCTAGAGCACTACAAGACGATAATCTTTCTGAGGAAAAAAGAAAGCATTATCTTACCATTATTGAAACTGAAACAACGAGATTATCTAAACTAAGTCAAAATTTACTAAAGCTAACTCTTTTAGAATCAGAAGAGTATACACCAGAAAGAGTGAGCTATCGATTAGATCAACAATTAAAGCAAATTGTGTTAAATAGTGAACCACTCTGGGCTGAAAAAGAAATTGAGTTAGAACTAGATTTAGAAAAAGTATATGTTATTGCTGACCAAGAAAGTATGAGTCAAGTGTGGATTAATTTAATTCATAATAGTATTAAATTTACTCCAAGCGGTGGTACGATTACTATTCAGTTAAAGGAACATGAGACAGTAGTGGAAGTGCGTATCCGTGATTCAGGAATTGGTATATCAGAAGAACAGAAACAACATATTTTTGAGCGTTTTTATAAAGCGGATTCTTCACGAAATCGTGCCTATGGAGGAAGTGGCTTAGGTTTAGCTATTGTAAAGAAAGTACTCGACCTTCATCATGGGGAAATAAAAGTTGAGAGTGAGGAAGGAAAAGGTACTGAATTTATTGTGCGTATGCCAAATCATGAAGAGAAATAGTGTTAGAAGGAGAACCTTCTAACACTATTTCTCTTTAAAAATGCATTTACCGTTACTGCAATTATATTGAAAAGCTTTTCCTTCGCTTTTCATACTCATACACTCCCCTATGCTGGATTTGTTTTTATTTTACATGAATAATAGTAAAAAAATGAAACTTATAAATAAAAACTTTCTACAGTTACCTACAAGTAACCTACGCACATGAAAGTGCATCATTGCCTTTTTACATAAACATAGATACAATTTTAATATAATACATAACTGAGATGATTAAGGAGTGTTATACTTGGCAGAATTATTACAAGGTAAAAATGCTTTAATTACAGGAGCAGGTAGAGGGATTGGTCGCGCTGTAGCAATCGCATTAGCGAAAGAAGGCGTAAATGTAGGCTTATTAGCTCGTTCAGAAGAAAACTTAAAAGCTGTAGCGAAAGAAGTAGAAGCAGAAGGTGTAAAAGCTGTTATTGCAACTGCTGATGTTTCTTCATACGAAGAAGTAACAACTGCGATTGAAACGTTAAAAAATGGTTTAGGATCTATCGATATTTTAATTAATAACGCTGGTATTTCTAAATTCGGTAAGTTTTTAGAACTAGACGTTGCTGATTGGGAAAAAATCATTCAAGTAAACTTAATGGGTGTATACTATGCAACTCGTGCAGCTTTACCGAGCATGATTGAACAACAATCTGGTGATATCATTAACATTTCATCTACAGCAGGACAAAAAGGTGCACCTGTAACAAGTGCATATAGTGCTTCTAAATTTGGTGTCCTTGGCTTAACAGAATCGTTAGCGATGGAAGTTCGCAAACATAACATTCGTGTAACAGCTTTAACTCCAAGTACAGTAGCAACTGATATGGCTGTAGATTTAGGATTAACTGATGGAAACCCTGATAAAGTAATGCAAGCAGAAGATATTGCAGAATTTATCGTAGCGCAGCTGAAATTAAATAAACGTACATTTATTAAATCTGCTGGGCTTTGGTCTACTAATCCATAGGAATTAAATTTAACTTTAAAAGAAGGGATATCTATTCTATAAGGGGTAGATGTCCCTTCTTTATTTTTTGTATTCAAGATAGAATTTTCGGTATAATTAAAAGTGAATGGTAGAAAGCATTGGTAAATTGAAAGGAATGGCAGTTGTAAAAGAGTGATGTAAGGAGGGAAAAGGAATGAAAAAGAAGTTTCAAAAATTATAACGTGTAGCGTGTATAACGAGACTAGCTCGTGGACCTCCAATATACATAACACTATATTGTATATTAAAAAATTGGAGGCTATAAGTAGATGAGAACTGAAAAAGAAATGTTAGATTTAATTATAAATACAGCAATAGAGGATGAAAGAATTCGAGCTGTCATCATGAATGGATCGCGTGTAAATCCAAATGTGAAAAGAGATTGTTTTCAAGACTATGATATTATGTATGTTGTAAATGATATACAATCTTTTACGTCTAATCATAATTGGATTCATAGATTTGGAGAAATAATGATTGTACAAATGCCAGAAGAAATGTTGTTAGTTCCACCAGATGAAGACGGGAAGTTTCCATATTTAATGCAGTTCATGGATGGGAATCGGATTGATTTAACGCTAGTTCCAGTTGAGTTAATAAAAAAGTTCGTTGGACAAGATAGTTTAAGTAAACTGCTTCTTGATAAAGATAATTGTCTGGAAGAATTCCCGCCAGCAAGCGATAAGGATTACTTAATAAAAAAGCCTACAGAAAAAGAGTTTTTAGATTGTTGTAATGAATTTTGGTGGTGTAGTACGAATATCGCAAAAGGGTTATGGCGAGAGGAACTTTCTTATGCAAAAGGAATGCTTGAAGGACCAGTGCGAGATATGTTCATCGTAATGCTAGAATGGCATATTGGTATGAAAACAGACTTTACAGTTAATACAGGGAAGTTTGGAAAGCATTTCGAGCAATATATTGAAGAAGATATGTGGGAGCAATTTAAAAGGACATTTTCTAATGCAGAATATGAAAATATATGGGAGTCATTCTTTGTTATGGGTGATTTATTTAGGGAAGTGGCGAACGAAATCGCTAACACATATGAATATCAATATCCGCAAGATGAGGATGATAAAGTGACGAACTATTTAAAACATGTGAAAGCTTTGCCAAAAGATAGTACATCAATTTATTAATAATATAAAGTAGTAAGGCTTTCCTAATTAAGGACAGTCTTATTTTTGTTTATGAATAACAATTTCTCTAACAAAGTGCAGATGAATCACATATGAAAATTTAGGGAGGTTTTTTATCATGTATTATTTTTATTCGCCAGAAATGTTTGCTCCATATCAATGGGGACTAGAACGAGATGTTTCGTATGCTTATATGCCATATAACTCATTTTATTATGGAGACTATATAAACTCATTGCCATACGCATATATCCCTCAAAATTATGAAGTACAAATGAAAGCAGATGATCGTGGATCGTGGACACCATTTTCATGGGTTGAAAAATATGCATACGCATTTTCAGGACCGTATAATAAAGCGGAAGTCGCTCTTACATTTGATGATGGACCAGATTTAGAATTCACGCCAAAAATTTTAGATAAGTTAAAACAACATAATGTAAAAGCTACTTTTTTCTTACTTGGTGAAAACGCAGAAAAATTTCCGAACATAGTAAAGCGTATTGCAAATGAAGGGCATGTAATTGGTAATCATACGTATAGTCATCCGAACTTAGCGAAAGTAAATGAGGATGAGTACCGTAATCAAATTATAAAAACGGAAGAAATATTAAATCGTTTAGCTGGTTATGCACCGAAGTTTATACGTCCGCCATACGGTGAAATACTTGAAAATCAATTAAAATGGGCCACAGAGCAAAATTTTATGATTGTACAGTGGAGTGTTGATACAGTTGATTGGAAAGGTGTGAGTGCTGATACGATTACAAATAATGTGTTAGGGAATTCATTTCCTGGAAGTGTCATCCTCCAACATTCAACACCAGGTGGGCATTTACAAGGATCTGTTGATGCACTAGACAAAATCATTCCGCAGTTAAAAACGAAAGGGGCACGTTTTGTAACACTTCCAAGTATGTTCCAGACATCAAAAGAAAGAAAGTGAATGTGTTATAAATTGGAAAAATAAGGGTTGTGTCGTATAATGAAAGTGTAAGTTAGGGGGGGATATAATTGATTGATGCACTAGTAAACATAGGAATAAGTATATTGATTGGTATTATTTTTATACTTGCGGCAATTATTCTTCAAAAAAATCCACCGACCGATATTAATGCGGCATATGGTTATCGTACGAAACGATCTATGAAAAATAAGGAATTATGGGATGCGGGTAACAGGTATAGTGCAGAAGTGATGAAGCAAAACGGATTTATCATGATGTTAATTGGAAGTGTTATTAGTATACTGTTTAGATATCCACATACAATAATAGCGATTATAGTGGTTATGCTGTTATTAATCATTCGTTTATTTATACAAGTAGAGAGTAGATTAAAAATCCTTGAACAATAATAAAAAATAGGACTCTACGCAATATTATGCTAGGAGTCCTATTTTATTTATAAACTATTATTTTTTAATAATTCTTTTCCTTGCTCTATAACAAATTCATAGTATGCAAGATCATACGGATAAATATCTTCAAATGTTATCGTAATCGGTGTATTGTTTAAGACTGAAATAGTCGTTAAAGATGAAATCTCTCCTTTTAATAGTTGTAGAAAAGAAGTTGCATGTACTTTCATCACATCGTCTACTTCTTCACCTGGTGCGAATGGAAGTGGATTGATGACGTTGTGAAAATACATATGACAAAACTCGCGATCAGTAAGATTTGAAATTTCATAATCTATTTTAAAGATTCCCTTGTATGTTAAATCATTAGTTTGAAAGGAAAGCCCTAATTCTTCCTCAATTTCACGAAGACCACCAATTTGTACATCTTCATCATGCATAATATGTCCAGCTGAAGTAATATCCCATATACATGGAGCTTCTTTTTTATTTTTAGAGCGTAATTGGAAATATAAAAACATATCTTCAGTATCTTTTTCTACAAACCAGCAATGAAATGTCTCGTGCCAATCGCCGTCACGATGCACTTCATCACGTAATTTCTTCCCAAGTGTATTTCTTTCAGGATCAAATATTGTTAACCACTCTGTCATTTTAATTCCCCTTTCCTCAAATTTTATTATACAATATTTGTATTGAATTTTGGGAAAATAAAGAAAAAGGAGTGGTTATAAGTGGGGATAGAGCGTACGGAAATAAAATCGATTATTTCAACAGAGGAAGAGTTACGGAAAATATTGGGGCAACCAAGTGAGCGAGCGTTGAAAAAAGTCATTTCATCATTAGACCACCATTGCGTAGATTTTCTTTCTAAATCTCCTTTTCTAGTATTATCCACTGGAAATCAGTTGGGGGAGTGTGACGCCTCGCCGCGAGGAGATGCACCTGGATTTGTATACGTACTCAATAATAATAAAATTATCATTCCAGAAAGACCAGGAAATCGTCGTATAGACTCCATTTTGAATATTATTTCAAATCCACGTGTAGGACTAATCTTTTTTATTCCAGGTCTTGGGGAGACACTCAGAATAAATGGCCGAGCGTATATTACAAACGACGAAGAAATTTTGAAAGAAATGCAGGCGAATGGACGCAATCCGTTGCTTGGAATTGTTGTTGAAATAGAAGAGTGTTATATTCATTGTGCAAAAGCGTTTATTCGTTCTAAGATGTGGGATCCAGAATCTTGGTTAAATAAAAAAGAGTTACCATCAGCAGCAAAAATGTTGCTGGAGCATGCGAAAGTGAATGCTTCAGAAGAAGATGTTGCACGTTCTTTAGAAGAAAGTTATACAAAAAGATTGTATTAAAAATTTTATTGATATAATTTTGTAAGGTGAGTATGTACGGGTTTTAGAATGGGGATTTATCCCGCATTAACGGGCAGTAACACCCCTACCTCAAAATTCAGCGAAAACAAAGAAGTCAGGTGGGGATCAACTGCCCGTAAAAGCCCGATTGGTGAAGGCTAATAATCAGTGGGGATGAACAAAATCCCCACTGATTAAAGTCTCACTTTATATATGAACCGTTGATTTATAAACTGGAGAAATGACAAAATAGGTAAATTGAGTGGCAGTTGCATAATGCTATTGTGAAATATAATAAAAAGTTATTTTGAAAATAGTTAGTAAAAATAGGCTTGCTTTTTAAAAAGTTGATAACTATAATAAGTTAACAAATAGACATGAACGAAAAAGTAATGATAAGGACACGAAATCATTTTTACGGTTTACAGAGAGGGAAGCCAAGGGTGTGAGCTTCCTAACACGAGAAATGATTTTACCACCTTTGAACTTCAATAGTGAACGAGTAATCTAGTAATTATTGACGGTATCAGCCGTTATCTGAACTTGAGCAATCTAGGGAGAAATACGTCTAGATTGGAACAAGGGTGGAACCACGAAAACACATTCGTCCCTTTCCTAGGGAAGAGTGTGTTTTTTTATTACTTTGAAAGGAGGTGCGGTAATATGAAACGATTTATAAGTACGGAAATAACCACCACCTGCATGACAAAAAAGCAGAGTAAGGTGATTTATAGATGTAACAATTAAACTTTTAGGAGGAGATTAGAAGATGAATAACGTTATAAATGTTGGAGTATTAGGTTTAGGTACGGTCGGAAGTGGTGTTGTTCATATTTTGAAAGAACATTATAAAAAAATCGCACTTGATACAGGATACGAAGTGAAAGTGAAAACAGTCGTTGTACGTGATTTGGAAAAAGAACGCGATGTTTGTATTGATGGAATTGCAGTAACAAGTCATGCAAATGAAGTTCTAAATGATTCAAATATTGATATTGTAGTAGAGGTAATGGGTGGAATTGAAGAAGCAAAGCAGCATATTGTTAAGGCTTTACGAAATAAAAAGCATGTCGTAACAGCAAATAAAGATTTAATGGCTGTATATGGTGCAGAGCTTCTTCAACTGGCGAACGATAATGATTGTGATTTATGTTACGAAGCGAGTGTAGCGGGCGGTATTCCAGTGTTAAGAGGACTAACTGATGGGCTAGCATCAGATCAAATTGAAAAAATAATGGGAATTGTAAATGGTACAACAAATTATATGTTAACAAAAATGAGTCAAAATGGATGGTCTTATGAAGAGGCTTTACAGGAAGCACAAAAATTAGGCTTTGCAGAATCGGATCCGACAGCAGATGTAGATGGACTAGATGCGGCGAGAAAGGTAGCAATTCTTGCAAACTTAGGTTTTTCGATGAATGTTTCATTAGATGATGTGCAAGTAAGAGGGATTCGAAAGGTCGAAAAAGAAGATTTACAAATGGCTGAAAAGTTAGGATTTACTATGAAGTTAATTGGGAAAGCAGAAAAACAAGGATCAGCCATTCATTTAAGTGTAGAACCGACGCTTTTACCGAGCCAGCATCCATTATCAAATGTGAATAATGAATTTAATGCAGTATATGTTCACGGTCAAGCGGTAGGAGAAGTAATGTTTTACGGACCTGGAGCTGGAAAGTTGCCAACTGGTTCTGCTGTAGTAAGTGATATTATTTCCATCGTTAAAAATATGAATCAAGTGCCGAAAAATAAAAGTGCGTTAAAAGAACCAGTTCCTTATGAATTACAAGGTGATGAAGAAGTAGTTTCGAAATATTTCTTGCGTATTTCATTACGAGATGAGCCTGGGATGTTACAAAAAATAACAGAATGTTTCGTTAATTACTCTGTAAGTTTAAAAGAAGTTATTCAATTACCTTTAAACCGTGAACTGGCAGAAGTTGTTGTTGTGACACATCGAACTTCCAAGTATCAATTCGAACGAGTTTTAGGAGCGATAGAAGCTGTCGCAAGTGAAATAAACAGTTACTACATTATTGAGGAGGAAAAACAATATGTATAAAGGACTATTGAAACAATATGCTTCTTATTTACCGGTGAATGAAAACACACCTGATGTCAGTTTAATGGAAGGAAATACACCTCTTATTCCGTTATTAAATATATCAAAGCAATTAGGGATTCAGCTATATGGTAAGTACGAAGGAGCGAATCCGACAGGTTCTTTTAAAGATCGTGGTATGGTGATGGCAGTTGCTAAGGCGAAAGAAGAAGGTTCAGAAGCAATCATTTGTGCATCAACAGGTAATACATCAGCATCAGCTGCAGCATATGCGGCACGTCTTGGGATGAAATGTATAATCGTAATCCCTGAAGGAAAGATTGCGCATGGAAAATTAGCGCAAGCGGTCGCTTATGGAGCTGAAATTATTTCAATAGAAGGGAATTTCGATGATGCACTTAAGGCTGTAAGAAATATTGCTGCAGAAGAGCCGATTACATTAGTAAATTCAGTGAATCCTTATCGAATTGAAGGACAAAAAACGGCAGCATTTGAAATTTGTGACCAATTGCAAAATGCACCAGATGTTCTAGCTATCCCTGTTGGGAACGCAGGGAATATTACAGCATATTGGAAAGGTTTCTGTGAATATGAGAAAGAAAAAGGTTATAAGAAGCCAAGAATTCATGGTTTTGAAGCAGAAGGAGCAGCTGCAATTGTAAAAGGGCATGTAATTGAAGAACCTGAAACAATTGCAACAGCGATTCGCATCGGTAACCCAGCAAGTTGGTCGTATGCAGTAGAGGCTGCCGAGCAGTCTTGTGGTGAAATAGATATGGTATCAGATGAAGAAATTTTACATGCGTATAGGTTATTAGCAAAAACTGAAGGAGTTTTCGCTGAACCAGGATCAAATGCTTCATTAGCTGGCGTAATTAAACATGTTAAATCTGGAAAAATCAAAAAGGGAGAAACAGTTGTTGCAGTATTAACTGGAAATGGTTTGAAGGATCCTGATATCGCTATTTCTTCAAATCAACTAGACATCGCAAGTTTGTCAAATGATATAGAACAGATTAAAGATCATATTAAAGGGGTGATTATGTCGTGATACCATTAAGTGTTCGTGTCCCTGCTAGTACGGCAAATGTTGGTCCTGGATTTGATTCAGTTGGAATAGCTTTGTCATTGTATTTAGATGTGGTGGTTAAAGAAAAAGCTGATAAATGGCAAGTAATCCATTCCTTTGAAGAATCAATTCCGACAGACGATAAAAATTTAATCGTTAGCACGGCATGTAAAGTCTGTCCTTCTATATCACCCCATATAATAGAAGTTACTAGTAATATCCCATTAACAAGAGGGCTAGGAAGTAGTGCATCAGCGATTGTAGCTGGGATAGAACTTGCGAATCAACTAGGCAATTTGAACTTAACTGCTGATCAAAAAGTTCAAATTGCTACAAATTTTGAAGGACATCCTGATAATGTTGCTGCTTCTATATTAGGTGGAACTGTAATCGGAGCACTTGATGGAAAGGATATTTCCGTCGTAAGAATTGAGAGCAAGGAGTTAGGGGTAATTTCTCTTATTCCGAATGAAGAATTAAATACAGATGAAAGTCGATCTGTATTACCAAAGATGTTTCCGTTTCATGAGGCAGTTAAAGCTAGTGCGATAAGTAACGTATTAGTAGCTGCATTATGTCAAAAGCGGTGGGAAGTTGTAGGTGAAATGATGGAGAGAGACCATTTTCACGAGCCATATCGTTTAGAACTCGTACCGTTATTACCATCTATTCGTAAATGCGCAAAAGAATTTGGTGCGTACGGTACAGCACTTAGCGGTGCGGGACCATCTATTTTTATATTAACGCCATATGAGAAACGTCAAGAAATCGCTGAGCAATTAGCGAGAGTATTTACAGATATGAAAGTATGTGAGCTTGAAATCGACCATAAAGGTATTATTGTAAATAAGGAAGAGCATATTGGATCGTAAAGAAAGCTGGCATGGCTAGCTTTCTTTACGTTGCAAACCTATTTTAAATTGGGTTTTTTCGGAAAAAAATATAAAACAAATGTTGATTTTGAATAATGTAAGTAAAGAGTGCATTCATTTTGGAGGTGATTAAATGAATAAAGAGTCACCAGAAGAAAAAAGAGAGCGTATGAGACAAAGTGAATTAAAAAGTATTCCTACGGGTTCTTTACATGACGGACTCAATAGAGCGGAAACAGGTAGTCCAGTTGATATAGCAGGCGGTATGAATTGGAAAGGTACAGGGATAATCATTTTAGTACTACTTTTAGGATACATTGTATACACTTATTTTTTCAGTTAAAGAATGCTTGTTAAAATTTTGATTTGTTTAGTTTCATAATTGTTGAGAAAAAATGCAGTTACTGTATTACATATCTTCTAAGCAAGTTATAGTTGTTCATATCAACTTTTAATAATCCAAATAGAGCTAGCAAAATGCTAGCTCTATTATTTTTTGCCACATTCCTGTAACAAACCACCTGTATATTCATTGGTGGAGGTGCAGAGGATGAAAAAAATGATAGCGATATGTCTTCTAACAACTATGCCATTTTCGACTTTAGTCGGTTGTGACGTAAAAGGTAGTAATGCTGTACAAGAGTCTAAAATAAAGAAATCGACGTATAAAGATTTTACTTATGATGTAAATCCAGAAACATTCACATTAACTGTAGAACATGAGGGGGTAAAGGAACAGGCATCACGACCCCTACCGAAAATGAAGGTATCGAATGTAAAAAAAGAAAAGGATCGTACATCGTGGGAATATCCAGATCAAAAAGTAAAAATAAAATTAGAAAAGAAAAAAGACCACTTAAACATTGAAGTGGAATCGACTGGTGCAGAAAGCTTTACATGGCCGAAAGTAGAAGCTGAAAATTATACACTTCCGTTATGGGAGGGTAAGCAAATTCCGAGCAATGATGAGAATTGGAAGAAGTTTTTAAAGGATGATGCATATTCATTTGCTGAATCATTTTCTATGAAGTTTTTCGCATTAAATGGTTCGAAATATTCAATTGTATATATTGCAAACAATATGTTTAATAATGAATTGAAGTTTCATTCGGATCCGAAAATAGGATTTGGTTTTACACATGAATTTCCGAGCATAAATAAAAATAAAACATATGGATTTCAATTATATGTGACAAATAATGATGCGGTAAGCATTGCTAAACTGTATAAGGATGATATTGTTCGAAAAGGTGAATTTAAAACATTACAAGAAAAGGCTAGAAAAAATAAAGAAATCGAAAAGTTATATGGAGCGGCGCATTTTTATTTTTGGAATCAAAATGGTCTATCAGAAAATAATATAAATTGGCCAAAACTAAGGGAGCAAATAAATAGCCCGCTGTTTAGTCATATAAAAGAACTTATTCAAAAGAATAGTTCAGAGCCTGGGGAACTGAATGTATTAGATCAAGTAAGTAAACAAGATTTCATTGATAAGTATCAAAAAAATGTTATTTTACGTTATATAAACGAAGTATTATCCATGAAGGAATTTTATAAAGAGGATATTTTTCAAAACGTTGATCAGGAAGCTAGTGTGCTATTAAAGAAAGGTGTAGGTTACTTAACGAACACAGAATTGTATAGCTTAAATAAGCATTTATTAAAGTCGTTACTTGGTGATGCGGTTGAAGAGGTAAGTAAATGGGGTAATGCAGATGGAACGGACATACTAAAGGAAATGAAAGAGGTAGGAATAGAAAAAGCGTGGATTGGTCTGCCGAACTGGGAACAAGGATTTATGCAACCTAATTTCGTGACAAAAGCGAAGGAAATGGGGTATTTAGTCGGTCCGTATGATTCATATCATTCCATTCACGAAAAAAGTGATAAAAATTGGAACACAGCATCCTTTAATGACCCATCATTATATGAAGAGGCTACTGTAACGAAGAAAAACGGAGAAAAGGTGCAAGGCTTTTTAGGCAGAGGTCGCAAGTTAAACCCGACTTTATCGCTGCCTAGTGTAAAGGAACGCATGAATGATATATTACAAAATGGTCCTAAATATAATTCATGGTTTATTGATTGTGATGCGACAGGTGAAATTTACGATGACTATTCAGCGAAACATATAACGACACAAGAGCAAGATTTAAAAGCACGTTTAAAACGAATGGACTACATTGCGCAAGAAAAGGGTATGGTCGTTGGTTCTGAAGGTGGAAATGATTTTGCTAGTAGTACGATTGCATTTGCACACGGAATTGAAACACCTGTTATTAAATGGGACGATGAAGATATGCGGAAAAATAAAACAAGTCCGTATTATGTCGGTGGATATTGGTCACCAAATCAAAATGTGCCTGAAAAATATGCAAAACAAGTACCATTGAAAGAAGAATATAAACAAGTATATTTAAACCCAGTATATTCAGTACCATTATATAAATTAGTATACAATGATTCCGTTATTACAACGCATCATTGGGAATGGGGAAGTTTAAAGGTAAAAGATGAAGTTGGAAATCGAATGCTGTCTGAATTATTGTATAATGTTCCTCCGTTGTACCATTTAGATGAAGTAGAGTGGAATAAACATAAAAAAGAAATTACAGAGCATCTAAAAGTTTGGAATGAAGTTCATGAAAAAGCAGTAAAAGAAGAGATGACGAATTTTGCGTATTTGTCAGAAGATAAGCTAGTACAATCTGTTTCTTATGGAAAAAATATTAAAATCATTGTGAACTTCTCAAATGAAGACATGGAAGTAGAAAAAACGAAAATAAAAGCAAAGTCGGCTTTTATTGATAATCAGGGGAAGAAAAGCATGTATACGCTGTTTGAGAAATAATAACGTGAAATATACTGTATTCATAGAGGTTTTATCATTAGCTGGACTCTTTATTCATATCGTTTATCTGGAAAAAGATATCCTAATTTAAAATGAAAGAGTTAATGAATTTATAAATTCGCATGTTGCGAAGTGCTAAATTTTTGAAATTGGTAAATAGTGACTTGCCAAAAATAAGTACGAGAGTATAATGTGAAATGGAATACATATTGGGTTTTAGTAGTAACCTTACAAAATTGTAAGGTTAATGAAAGGAAATTCAATATGAAGATAAATAGACTTACATTATACTTGGTAAAGAGAAAGAGAGGCGAATGGGTATGAGCTCTGAATTAGAACAAAATACGAGAAGTAATAAAAAGCGTTCTAAAAGAAAGTCAATAAAATGGTTCATATTAATTCCATTTTTCCTACTTATTTTTGGAGGAGTAGGATATGGTTCGTTTATATATAATAAAGCAAAAGCTGTTGTAAATGATGCGTATGCGAAAATTGAAAAGTCATCAAAGCGTGATAAAGAAGTTGAACCTTTAAAGGATAATATTTCAATATTAATCATGGGTGTAGATGGAAGTGAAATGAGAAAAAGCCAATATGGCGAAGCAGTTCGAACAGATGCACTTTTATTAGCAACAATTAATAAAGATGATAAGTCTGTTAAGCTAGTAAGTATTCCACGTGATTCACGTGTTTATATTCCAACTAGAAAAAAATTAGATAAAATTACTCATGCTCACGTATTTGGTGGCGTAGAAAGCACACGCGATACGGTGGAAAGATTCTTAAATGTCCCTGTTGATTATTATGTGAAGTTTAACTTTGAATCATTCGTACAAATTGTCGATTCAATTGGTGGTATTGATATTGATGTACCAGTTACTTTCACTGAACAAGATAGTAAAGACCAAGCTGGTATGATCCATTTAGAAAAAGGTTACCAACATTTAAATGGAGAACAAGCACTTGCACTTGCAAGAACGCGTAAAATTGATAGTGACGCAATGCGTGGACAGAGACAGCAACTTGTAATAGAAGCAATTGCTAAAAAAGCGATGTCTGTTCAATCAATTATC
Source organism: Bacillus cereus ATCC 14579 (assembly GCF_000007825.1). NCBI lineage: Bacteria > Bacillati > Bacillota > Bacilli > Caryophanales > Bacillaceae > Bacillus > Bacillus cereus. The sequence continues at coordinate 1,918,792 of NC_004722.1, forward strand.
AAGATGGGCTCTTTACTAGATGCGGTTGATAAAAATATGAAAACGAACTTAACATTTGACGATATGCTTGCCATTACAAAAAATATGGCAGGATCTAATTTGGAAATGGAAAAATTGCAAATAGAAGGCACAGATAAACGTATCGGTGGTATTTATTATTACATTCCAAATGAAAAAAATGTAAAAGATATTTCAAAAAAATTAAATGATCATTTAGGTGTAACGCCAAAATCAGTCCGAAATGAATAATAAAAAAAGATTGGCTTTTGCCAATCTTTTTTTTTGGAATGTATTTGTAACTTTTCTGTAACGATTTTTTAGTTTAGAAAAATTATACTCATATGTATGAGTATAATGGATAGGTAAAAAAGTAAAAGGACATATTCAAAATTTGTGGTAAGGAAAGATATCATATGCAGAAATGGTTAAGTATGATGGGAATTATCTTTATATTGACTGGATGTAAAATGTCTGAAGCTCCAACAAGTCTAATGGAAGCTCCTACAAATGAAAAATGGATTAATGAATTAAAGGAACAAATTGATAAAGATTTACCTGTTAATTATCGCTTACTTACTCCAATGTCTAACAAAGATAAACAGATGATTTGGTCAATGAATTTTAAACAAGATAATAAGAAAGAAGCCATCTTATTTTATAAATTGCCGAATGAAGATCATAGCGTATATTTAGCCGTATATGAAGAAATCGGAAATGGCTGGAGAATAAAGTCCACACATAAATTTGATGGTGGAGATGTAGATATCGTTGAAGTCGGTGATTTTACAGGGAACGGGAAGAGAGAGTTGTTAATCGGAATCTCTGTAAATCGTGAATCGTTAGAACATGTTATGTATGTTTTTTCGGAAGAAAATGAAGAGATGAAGGAAATATATAATCGAAGTTATACGAAGTTATTCATAGAGGATCTAAATGAAAATGGACTGAAAGATATAAGCCTTGTTACATTTGAAAAAGATGAGAAGCTGACAGTTGAGTTCATGGAACAATTTAAGACTTTATCTGAAGTGTCATACGATCCATTTATAAATAGTATTCAAAGAATACAAATGGGTCGTATTTCTAAATCATTAAAGGCAGTTGTAATCGATGCGGGAACAGGGGCTCATTCAGGTATAACTTATGTAGCAAAATTTGATCAGGATCATTATGAAGTATTACCTATGGGATGGGAAAGAAGATTTATTTAATGAATATGTTGTAGAAAGTAAAGATGTTAATGAAGACGGCATTATTGAATTTGTTCGTACTGTACGCCCAAAAGGTTGGGAAGATAAATCACATGGTGATAGTCCGCTTTTCGAACGTTACATACAGTGGAGTGAATCTGGAATTAAACCAATTGAAGAACGATATATAGATATAGAAAAAGGGTATTATGTGAAAATTCCTAAAGAGTTAATAGGGAAAATTACAATACCAGATCAGCAAAAAGAATCAAATTCTCAAAAGTTTTTGGATACAAGAACAAATAAAATATGGCTTGAAGTTCATATTTTTAAGCGGAAAGAATGGTTCAATATAAAAGGCTACAGCGCAGCAATTAAAACGGCTTCTCACGTATATGCAGTACCGAAGCAATCGGAATTTGAAAAAGTGAAAGCATATATAAAACCGCTAGCGGATTATCAACAAGAGTAGGGGGTGGGAATTATGTCAAAAATTTTAGTTTTAGAAGATGAATTAACGATCCGTAGCTTTATTGTTTTAAATTTAAAACGTGCTGGATTTTATGTAATAGAAGCTACTACTGGAGAAGAAGCGTTACAAATTTTGAGTGAACAAACTGTTGATATAGCACTGCTGGATGTAATGTTACCGGGGATTGATGGTTTAGAGGTTTGTAAGGCTATCAGGAAAGAAAATAAAAAAATGGGTATTATTATGTTAACCGCACGTGTACAAGATGAAGATAAGGTGCAAGGACTAGGAATGGGTGCAGATGATTATATTGCAAAACCGTTTAGTCCAGTAGTATTAACTGCACGTATACAGTCTTTATTAAGAAGAATAGAAGTACATGAAGAAAAAACGAATATTGTTACGTCAGGTCCATTTTCGTTAAATATTATAGAAGAAAGATTGTATAAAGATGGACAATTAGTCGATTTAACACCTACAGAGTATATGATATTACAGTATTTAATGAATCAGGCTTCAAAGCCAGTTTCGCGTGATGAAATTTTAAATATGATTTGGGGAACCAATTACGTAGGTGAGACGAAAGTAGTAGATGTAAATATGAGACGGTTACGTCAAAAGATAGAATGTAATCCATCAGAACCTGAATTTATTCTTACGGTGTGGGGAAAAGGATATGTGTGGAAGGAAAGTATGAGATGAAACGGAAAGTGACTTTATATTTTATGACGGTCATTACACTTATGCTTGTATTATTTGAAGTTGTATTTTCAGTCTCAATTTATCGATACTATTATAATGGTATTGTGCAATATATAGAGTCTCATGCGAAAACGAGTACACGTTTTTTTTCAGAATACAATTCACTATACTTTATTCGATTACAAGAATATAGTGGTGACATAATTAGTAGCTTTCAATTAGAAGGAACAGAATTACAGTTAATCGATCGTCACGGCTCGGTTATACAATCTTCAAGTGGTGAAAAGGTAGAAGGTAAAGTGAATATTCCACAATCATTATTAGAAGGTGAAATGTATAATCAAGTTACTACGAAAGGTAATAAAAAACAACTAGAGGTGCTAAGCCCACTTATACATCAAGGACAAACTATTGGTGTTTTAAAATATACGACTGTTTTAACAAATGTAAATAAAAAGATTATTGAAATTATTACGTTTACTATTTCTGTAGGTATTGTTATTTCGGGAGTCGTCTTCTTAATTAGTAGACGTTTGGCAAATTCATTTGTTGAGCCAATTGAATCCATTATTCAAGCCTCTTCACAAATTGCAGAAGGCACATTAAAGCAAAAAATTAAAGAAGATTATCCTGGAGAATTAGGTGACTTGGCACATAGTTTAAATTATATGGCCTATAAAATAGATAAGGCTGAGCAGATGAAAAATGAATTCATTGCTTCTATTTCGCACGAAATACGAACGCCTTTAACAGGAATTAAAGGTTGGAGTGAGACGTTAAAAACAGTAGATCATTTAACAGAAGAAGAAATAAAGCAAGGTATGGGCATTATTTCAGGTGAGACAGATAGATTGATTCATTTAGTAGAAGAATTGCTAGATTTTTCAAGATTACAATCAAATCATTTTAATTTATATAAACAAAAGGTGCAGTTGTACGATATACTAGAGGAGACGATTTGGCAATTAACTCCTAAATCGGAAGAGAAGGAAATTCAATTTATTACTACTATAGACCGAATGGAATTGATGGGAGATCGAAATAGGTTAAAGCAAGTTTTCTTGAATATTGTTCAAAATGCAATTAAGTATTCACATAAAAAAAGTACAATACACATTGAAGCGACTAAAATAGAAGGACAAGCAGTGATTAAGGTAAGAGACGAAGGGATTGGAATTGCTAAAGAACATTTACCATATATTGAGCAATCATTTTACCAAATTAATAATCATGCTGCAGGTGCAGGTATTGGTTTAGCTATCGTTAAAAAAATGGTAGAGCTTCATAGCGGTGTGCTTAGTGTTACAAGCAAAGAAGGAATAGGAACAACAATTTTGATAAAACTCCCATTATAATACAAATAAAATCTATTTATATGGTGAAATAAAAATAAATAGATGTATAATTATATTGGGCGATTTATATATAAGATTAATAGGGAGAGGAATTCGATAGAATGGAAAAAGCTTTAAAAATTAAACAAATAGTAGTCGTTTTAATAGCGATTGCCGCAGTAGCTATTGGGTATTACATGTTTCAATCAATTACTTCACCAGCAAAAGCTGTTGCGAAACAAGAAAATGTAGTGCAGCTTGCAAGTGAACAGCCGAAAGTTGAAATGAATAAAACGGCACCAAGTCGTTTTAATGGAAAAGAAAGAAAAGTTGCTTATCTTACATTTGACGATGGGCCAGGGAAATATACGGCTGAATTATTAAATACGCTAAAACAACATGATGCGAAGGCGACGTTCTTTTTAATTGGAGCGAATGTAAAAGAATTTCCTGATTTAGTGAAACGTGAAAATGCTGAGGGTCATTATGTAGGCATGCATAGTATGACACATAATTTCGCAAAGTTATATAAAAATGGCGAGTATGTAAATGAGATGAAAGAAGATCAAGGTTTAATCGCTAATATTATTGGGAAATCACCTAAATTAACACGTCCTCCATATGGTTCGATGCCTGGATTGAATGAAGGTCTTCGAAATAAAGTGGTAGAAGGCGGATTTAAAGTATGGGATTGGACAATTGATTCATTAGATTGGAGATACAATAAAATGCCAGTTGATGCAGCTGCAGCACAAATTGCTCAAAACGTATTAACAAACGCAACAAAACCACAAGAAGTAATTTTAATGCATGATATTCACCCGCAATCAGTTGCTGCTGTGCCAGCAATTTTAAAGGGGCTAAAAGAAAAAGGTTATGAGTTTGAAGCTTATCATGAAGAGAGTCACTTCCCAGTGAACTTCTGGCATGATAACCGTATGTAATGGAGGAATGAACGTTGAAGTATGGAAAAGTAGCAGTAGTTGGAGCGTTATCAGTAGGACTTTTAACAGGTTGTTTCGGTGAAAAGCCAGAAGAAAATCTATATACAGCTTTTGAAACAGCAGCAACACAAGAAAAATCTTTAGTGGATGAAGCAAAAAAATTAGAGCAATTAGAGAAACAAGGGCAAGAATTATATGCTCAAATTTTGCAAGAAGGTAAAGAACATAATGAAGCAGTTGTGAAGAAAATAGAGCAAGCTACTGCAAATGTAGACGATCGTGAAAAAGTATTGAAAAGTGAGAAAGAAATGCTAGAAAAAGCACAGAAGGAAACGAAGTCTGTTCAAAGTAATATAGAGAAGATTGAAGATAAGAAGTTACAAAAACAAGCAAAAGCAGTAGAAGAGTCGTATAAGAATCGTTATGATGCATTCCAAAAGATGAATGAAAATTACACGAAAGTGTTAGCGACTGAAAAAGAACTGTATGAAAAATTAAAAGTAAAAGAAACGAAATTAAAAGAAATCGGTGAAAAAGTTAAAACTGTTAATGAATTAAATGTGGAAGCACAAAAGTCGAAAGAGCAGTTTAACAAATTTACAAAAGAGTATAATGACAGTAAATTAGCATTCTACAAAGGTGCAGAAATTAAGATTAAAGATCAGAAATAAAGAAGAATCTAAAGTGTAATAAAAAGCCGGAGAAACATCGTTATAAATGTTTTTTCGGTTTTTTACGTTAAATGAATAGAAAAGACTGGAATTGATATCATAAAAGAGTTATAGTGAGTTATTCTAAGGGAAACATTGTAAAGTAAGGAGAATAGGAATATGTCATATGAATTTTTACTCAAATTAGGTTTAGCACTCTTTTTAGGATTATTCATCGGGATAGATAGGCAGCTAAAGAATAAACCACTTGGTGTGAAAACAAGTATGGTTATTTCTGTAGCAAGTTGTTTAATTACGATGGTTTCAATTGAATCTGTGCATGTATATTCTGTTCCAGGACATACAAATATGGATCCGATGCGACTGGCCGCTCAAATTGTTAGTGGAATTGGTTTTCTTGGCGCAGGTGTCATTTTACGAAGAAGTAATGACGTTATTTCTGGATTAACAACAGCTTCTATGGTGTGGGCTGCTTCAGCTTTAGGAATCGCAATTGGTGCAGGATTTTATTTACAAGCGACAGTTGCTATGGTTTTAATTATTTTAGCGATTAATGTACTTCCGCAACTTGTGAAAATTGCAGGACCGTATTCATTAAGACAAAAGGATTTATCTATAAAAATTACTGTTAAAGAGCATCATGAGTTAGATGGTATATTTAAGCAAATTAAAAATTTAGGCATGCATGTGAAACGCGTGAAAATTAAAGATATAGATAGTGGAGCATTTCAGCAACTAGAGATGGTTATTTTAGCTCCAGAAGATTTATATACAACAGAGTTATATAGTTCCCTGAAAGAGATAGATCGAGTAGTTTCAGTTGAAGTGGAAAGTAGATAATTGTGATAAAAAAGAGTGAAGTGAATTCACTCTTTTTTATTTGGATTTTTAAGGAATGAAATTGATATAATGATGAGTAATAAAGGGAGAGAAATGATGGGAATACATATTAGAAGAGCAATAAAGGATGATATACAAGGTATAGCAAAGGTGCATGTCGATAGTTGGAAAGCAACGTATAAAGGGATATTTGCTGACGAAATTCTAGATAATATAGCATATGAGAAACGAGAAAAACAATGGGAAGATATTTTTCAAAAAGAGGGTAATCATCAATTTAGATTTGTAGCAGAGAATTTAAATGGAGAAATAGTTGGATTCATCGATGGGGGAGTAGAAAGAACTGGTACATATAATTGTGATGGAGAATTATATGCAATCTACCTTTTACAAGAGTATCAAGGAATGAAAATAGGACAAAAGTTATTTCAAGCTTTATTATCGGATTGTATAAATAATGATATGCAATCACTTTTAGTTTGGGTTGTTACGAATAATCCTTCTAAAAAGTTTTATGAAAAATTTAACCCAGAAAAAATTGATACAAAATTTTTAGAGCGATTACAGGTAGAAGAGACAGCATATTGCTGGAGAGATATAAATAATATTATTATGTAAATTTTATGTTTGAAAGAGGTATACCAATTAAGGTATACCTCTTTTGTTTAAACATTTTGGATAGATTACTAATGAAAAATAGTAAGTATGTAGTTTGAAACTGAGTATTTTTTTGTGTATTTTTAACTAGATCAAAGAAAAGAGGGAAAACAATAAAAATTAAAGCAGATAAAAAAATTCTGAAATATACTATTGAATTGAATATCATTATCAATTAGAATCATAGTTGATAACGATATTCAATTATCAATTGTAATATGAAATTCTCATAGCGTTAATATAAAGAGGAGGACCAACATGCAGCATGCGAAACAAATCGCAGAACATGCAACATTACAAAGCTTTTTAAACTGTTATTTAAGAGAAACAGGGAGTGGAGAATGGATTACAGAGGATGAAAGAATGAAGAGTATCTTCAGTAATACGTTGAATAGAGATACAGTCCCCACATATTTATGTTGTCGGCTATCGGCACAGAACGTTACTTTGTATGGAGAAGTTATATATAAATCATCAACAGATCGCCATTTGTTTGGAGAACAATTTTATTATCAAATTGGAGATAGTAATTCTGTTATTACAGCAGATTACGTTACAGTTATCACATTTTTAATAAAAGAGATGTCTATCAACTATGGAGAAGGAACGAATCCTGCGGAACTTATGCTTCGAGTCATTCGTAGTTGTCAAAATATTGAGGAATTTACAAAAGAGAGAATAGAAGATACATCCGCATTATACGGTTTCCATACAACTTTTATAGAAGCGGAGCAGTCTTTATTATTTGGGCATTTAACTCATCCTACACCAAAGAGTAGACAGGGGATATTGGATTGGAAAAGTGCAATGTATTCTCCAGAATTAAAAGGAGAATGTCAGCTTCATTATTTTCGGGCACATAAAAGTATAGTAAATGAAAAATCATTATTATCAGATTCTACAACAATGATTATAAAAGAAGAATTAAGCAATGATGAGACGGTTAGTAAGGAATTTATAGCGAAGTACTGTAAGGAAGATCAATATGCATTAATTCCAATTCATCCGCTTCAGGCAGAATGGCTCTTGCATCAAGCTTACGTACAAGATTGGATAGTTCAAGAATTGCTTGAGTATATTGGACCTATAGGTAAGTATTATATGGCAACATCATCACTAAGGACACTGTATCATCCCGATTCGAAGTATATGCTTAAGTTTTCATTTCCGGTGAAAGTAACGAATTCAATGCGTATTAATAAACTGAAAGAACTTGAGAGTGGTCTTGAAGGGAAGGAAATGTTAAATACGGCTATTGGTGAAGTACGAGAAAGATTTCCAGGATTTGATTTTATTTGTGATCCAGCCTTTATTACATTAAATTATGGAACACAAGAATCTGGATTTGAAGTAATTATTCGTGAGAATCCTTTTTATAGTGAACATGCAAACGACGCAACATTAATTGCTGGGCTAGTTCAAGACGCTATACCTGGAGAGCGTACGCGGTTATCGAATATTATTCATCGTCTAGCAGATTTAGAAAGTAAAAGCTGTGAAGAAGTAAGCTTAGAGTGGTTTAGACGATATATGAATATTTCTTTAAAGCCAATGGTATGGATGTATTTACAGTATGGTGTTGCATTAGAAGCTCATCAGCAAAATAGCGTTGTTCAGCTAAAAGATGGTTATCCGGTCAAATATTATTTCCGTGATAATCAAGGATTTTATTTCTGTAATTCAATGAAAGAGATGCTTAATAATGAATTAGCTGGTATTGGAGAACGTACTGGAAATTTATATGACGACTATATTGTGGATGAGAGATTTCGTTACTACTTAATTTTCAATCATATGTTTGGCCTCATTAATGGTTTTGGCACAGCAGGATTAATTAAGGAGGAAATTCTTCTCTCGGAATTAAGGTCTGTACTAGAATCATTCCTTCCGTATAACCGGGAACCTTCAACATTTTTAAGAGAATTATTGGACGAAGATAAGTTAGCGTGTAAAGCAAATTTACTAACGAGATTTTTCGATGTCGATGAGTTAAGTAATCCATTAGAGCAAGCAATTTATGTGCAAGTACATAATCCGCTCGTTAGAGAAGTGGCTGTTCGTTCATAAATAGCGTTAAAATTTCACGTAATACAAATAATGGTATTTTGTCATAAGGTGGAGGGTTTTATGAGAGTGGACATGTATCATACGAAAGTATTGAAGGCGCTCGAATCAGAAGATTACATTTCAGTAAGAAGAAGAGTGCTACGTCAATTAGTAGAATCGTTAATTTATGAGGGGATTATTACACTGGTTCGCATAGAAAAAGAAGAACAAATTCTTTTTCTAATACAAGGACTTGATGAAGAAGACAAAAGTGTCACGTACAAATGCTATGGCAGGGAACGGATGACATTTGGACGTATTTCTTTAGACTCATTAATAGTAAGAGTCCAAGATGAACAGCAAGAAATACAGTCTGTCTCGCAATTTCTAGAAGAAGTTTTTCGGGTTACTAGTGTAGAACAAGCTAAATTAGATTCTTTTATGCACGAATTAGAACAAACAATATTTAAAGACACGATTGCACAATATGAAAGAAATAATAAGAGAGAATATACTCAAAAATCTTACGATGAGTTTGAAAGCCAATTAATAGATGGCCATCCATATCATCCTAGTTATAAAGCACGTGTTGGATTTCAATATCGTGACAATTTTCAATATGGTTATGAATTTATGCAGCCAATAAAACTCATATGGATTGCAGCACATAAGAATTATGCGACTGTAGGTTATGAGAATGAAGTGATGTATAACAACATTTTAAAAGAGGAGATTGGCGATCGTAAATTAGAAGAGTTTATGGAACGAATTCGTAATAAGGGATGTAATCCAAAACAGTACGTGTTTATACCTGTTCACCCATGGCAGTGGGAGAATTTCATCATTTCAAATTATGCGGATCATATACAGGGTAAATTTATTATTTATTTAGGAACATCAGAGGACGATTATTGCGCGCAACAGTCAATGAGAACGTTAAGAAATATTACGAGTCCAAAGAAACCGTACGTTAAATTATCGATGAATTTACTCAACACTTCAACACTTCGTACGCTGAAACCATACTCTGTTGTAAGTGCACCAGTAATATCAAATTGGTTAAATGATGTTGTAAGTAATGACGCCTATTTAATGGATGAAGCACGTTTAATCTTGTTAAGTGAGTTTTCAAGTGTAACGTATGACATGAATAAGAAAGCTATATATGGTTCATTAGGATGTATTTGGCGCGAAAGCGTTCACAAGTATTTAGATGCACAAGAGGATGCAATTCCTTTTAATGGTTTATACGCTAAAGAGAAAGATGGTACACCAATTATTGATGCGTGGTTGAATAAATATGGAATGAAGGATTGGCTACAATTACTTATTCAAAAAGCGATAATACCAGTTATACATCTTGTTGTAGAGCATGGCATCGCACTGGAATCACATGGACAAAATATGATTCTAGTCCATAAAGAAGGGGTGCCTGTTCGTATTGCGTTAAAGGATTTTCATGAAGGGCTTGAGTTTTATCGTCCATATTTGAAAGAAGTTGACAAATGTCCCGACTTTACTAAAATGCATAAAACATATGCGAATGGAAAAATGAATGATTTCTTTGAAATGGATCGCATTGAATGTTTGCAAGAGCTGGTGTTAGATGCACTATTTCTGTTTAATTTAGGAGAATTAGCATTCGTACTTGCGGATGAGTATGGATTGAAAGAAGAACATTTTTGGATGATGGTTGTTGAAGAAATTGAAAATCATTTAAGAATATATCCACATTTGAAAGGTAGATTTGAAAATATTCAATTATATGCACCTACATTCTATGCTGAACAATTAACGAAACGTCGATTATATATGGATGTGGAATCGCTTGTTCATGAAGTTCCAAATCCATTGTATAGAGTAAGACAACTTATGAAACAAAAATCAGCTGTTACAGGGGGAAATTATGCTAATCGTTAATAAACAAGAGTATAGCAAAAGTGATTTTGAATTGAGATTACAAGTTTATGAGGAAATGGAACAATTTCAAAAAGCAGAAGGAAATAGATTTGCACTTTGTCTGAAAGATCCATTCGATATTATTACGCTTGTGTTTTTCTTAAAAGAAAAGAAATCATCAGTATTACTTATACATGAAGATACGCCAAAAGAAACGGCTATTGAAATGGCAAAGCGTGCAAATTGTGTAGGGATTTTATATGGAGAATATGGCGATTTTACAAAATTAGAAGTAGGGAACTTTTTACTAGAAGAGCCTTCTTTATTGCAATATAGTTCGGGAACTACGGGAGAACCGAAACTGATTCGTAGAGCATGGACGGAAGTTGATACAGAAATTACTGCCTATAATGAAGCTTTAAATTGTGAAGTAGATGAAGTGCCAATCGTTATGGCTCCTGTTTCACATTCATACGGACTAATATGTGGTACGTTATCAGCAATTACGAGGGGGAGCAAGCCTGTAATCATTACGAACAAAAATCCTAAATTCGCATTAAATATAGTTCGCAATACAGAAAAACATATTATATATGCAGTACCACTTATGTTACACATTATGGGGAGTTTTCCATTAGGAACGTTCCAGTTTCATAAAATTATGACATCAGGATCGCCTTTGCCAGAAGCACTATTTTATAAACTAAAAAAAATGACAACATATATGATGCAGCAATACGGTTGTTCTGAAGCAGGTTGTATTAGTATATGTCATGATATGAAAAGCCATTTAGATTTAGGAAACCCTCTACCTCATGCAAGTATAAGCATAGGTTCAGATGAAAATGCACCGGAAGAAATCGTCGTGAAAATGAATGATAAGGAAATTTTCACGAAGGATTTAGGGTATAAATCTGAGCGTGGCATTCATTTTATGGGGCGTATGGACGATGTAATTAATGTCTCAGGATTAAAAGTCTTTCCTATAGAGGTAGAAGAAACGATGCTTCGATTGGAAGGTGTGCAAGAGGCAATTGTATATCGGGGGAAACATCCTGTGATGGGCGAAATAGTTAAAGCGAAAGTGATCTCTCATGTTGATCCAGTGAAAATAAGAGAATGGTGTATTCAGCACTTACCTTCTTATAAAGTTCCGCATGAAATTGAAAGTGTAAATGAAATTCCTAAAAATAAAACTGGAAAAGTAAGTAGAAAGTTACTAGAGATGGGAGAGGTTACAACATGAGACGGGAAGCGTTAAAGACTGCCGTGTTAAAAATTATGATAGAAAAAATGGAACTGAAAAATGTAACGCATTTAGAAGAAACGATGCGCTTAAATCAAGATTTATATATAGATTCGGTCATGATGTTACAGCTTATTGTATACATAGAAATGGATGTAAAGCTATGCGTTCCAGAGGATGAGGTAGACCCAAAGGCATTTCTTACTGTAGGATCTTTGCTTGATTTTATGGAAGAGTTAGAGCCGTTACAGGAAGTAAATGTGAATAACTAACCTTTAGGAAAGTGGATGAGAGTATGACTTCAATTAAAGTGCACTGTTTAGTGAGTTGTTTTTGTGAAATTATAAAAAGGCGTAGCGACATTGATTTTCGTCCATTTTATTTTGGACTATGGGATGGAGATTTTGATATAACACAAGGAGGAATTATTTCATATCACTCTGAAAACATTAACCATGATCATTATTTACTTTGGTTTGAAAAATTGTACGGTATTAAAGTAAACGAATGGTATGATCATGCAAAAGATAAAGATAGCAATGTAGAAACGTTTTTAGAATTAGTAGAAATCAAGCCGGAAAATCGTTATGTCATTGTAATGGTTGATATGTCTCTATTACCAGAGAGGGAAAATAAATTTCATCAAAAACCGTTTCCACATTATTTAATGATATCAAAAACAGAGAAAGAAGAAGAGTGGTTCATGCTAGATCCTGATTTTCGTTGGGAAGGCAATATGCAAAGAGAAAAAGTACTTCACTCTATTCAAGATAACCCATTTGGTGGAGGTTATTTCATTGATATAGAAGGAATTGGGGAGCCAACGCAAGAAACAGTAGCTAGTTATTTCACAAAAACATTCAAAAAGAACGAAAATGAACTGACTATGGAACTGAAAAATTTAATTGTAAAAATGGCAAATGAGGAAGAAGGATATGCGCTTTCTGGACTTGTAGCAGCAGTAAAACAAATACCAGTACTTGCAATTCGTAAATATAGTTATGAGCATGCCTTTGCATACTTCCGTGAAACGTTGCAATATTCGGAGCAAGAATTTGATTATTGGTGTGATCGGGTAGAGGATATTGTACAAGGATTTACAAATGTACAGTATCGTGCAATTAAAATGGCAATGACGAATAATAAAGGTATGCTAGTATCGATTATTGAAAAACTGGATGAAATGAATGCGATTGAACTGCAAATTAAGAAGGAATTAGAGAGACAGTTTCTATCATGGAAAGGTATGAAAACAAATCAATCTGTCGCAACTCTTTAATAAGCTAACTGAATTTAAGATAGGGGAGTTTAATACTATGAAATATTCGCTATGTACCATTTCATTTCGTCATCAATTAATTTCATTTACTGATATTGTTCAATTTGCATATGAAAACGGTTTTGAAGGAATTGAATTATGGGGGACGCATGCACAAAATTTGTACATGCAAGAACGTGAAACGACAGAACGAGAATTGAATTTTCTAAAGGATAAAAACTTAGAAATTACGATGATAAGTGATTACTTAGATATATCATTATCAGCAGATTTTGAAAAAACGATAGAGAAAAGTGAACAACTTGTAGTACTAGCTAATTGGTTTAATACGAATAAAATTCGCACGTTTGCTGGGCAAAAAGGGAGCAAGGACTTCTCGGAACAAGAGAGAAAAGAGTATGTGAAGCGAATACGTAAGATTTGTGATGTGTTTGCTCAGAACAATATGTATGTGCTGTTAGAAACACATCCCAATACACTAACGGACACATTGCCTTCTACTATAGAGTTATTAGAAGAAGTAAACCATCCGAATTTAAAAATAAATCTTGATTTTCTTCATATATGGGAGTCTGGCGCAGATCCAATAGACAGTTTCCATCGATTAAAGCCGTGGACACTACATTACCATTTTAAGAATATATCTTCAGCGGATTATCTGCATGTGTTTGAACCTAATAATGTATATGCTGCAGCAGGAAGTCGTATAGGTATGGTTCCGTTATTTGAAGGTATTGTAAATTATGATGAGATTATTCAGGAAGTGAGAAATACGGATCTTTTTGCTTCCTTAGAATGGTTTGGACATAATTCAAAAGAGATATTAAAAGAAGAAATGAAAGTATTAATAAATAGAAAATTAGAAGTAGTAACTTCGTAATGTGAAATGATGTGAGAGTCTCGTTAGAGGCTCTTTTTTTATGGTAAAAAATAACCAAAAATTTCCATGTATTTTAATTTGAATTTAACACAATTTATATATAAATAAGGAGGTGATTGGTAATGGCTAGAAATCGTAATTCTAATCAATTAGCATCACATGGAGCACAAGCAGCTTTAGATCAAATGAAGTATGAAATTGCACAAGAGTTCGGTGTACAACTTGGAGCTGATACTTCTTCACGTGCAAACGGTTCTGTAGGCGGTGAAATCACAAAACGCCTAGTAGCGATGGCAGAACAACAGCTTGGTGGCGGATATACTCGCTAAATGCATAAGGTTATAGGAGAAAGGAAGGATTCTTCCTTTCTTTTTTTTTCAATTAATTGGTATGGATATATAGTGAACAGAATTCAAAGAATAGAAGTAATACTATATTTTACCCAATTTCTTTTGTTGTGAATGGGAAGTATTAAAGATGTAATAGCCCTGGTGGAATGAAAATTATGTTCCAGCAGGGCTATTATATGGTAAGAAATATATGATGAAAGGTTCCGAAATCAACATGTTAAAAAAAGAAAACTGTTGTTTAATTGCGCTTGCATCAGTTCCACTTGTCATGACATTAGGGAATTCAATGCTCATTCCAATCTTGCCGACAATTGAAAAGAAATTACATATTTCATCGTTTCAAGTATCCATGATTATTACAATTTACTCTATCGTAGCCATTTTACTTATACCGATTGCTGGTTATTTATCAGATAGATGGGGACGAAAGATGGTAATGGTTCCGAGTTTGCTGATTGCGGCTATAGGAGGAGCGATAACTGGTTGGGTATCATGGAAAGTTGATAATCCCTACATTTGGATACTAATCGGTAGAGCGATTCAAGGTATTGGTGCTGCTGGTGCAATGCCGGTTGTTATACCGTGTGTTGGTGATTTATACAAAGATGAAAAACAAGTTAGTACAGGTTTGGGAATCATTGAGACATCCAATACATTTGGAAAAGTGCTGAGCCCTATTTTAGGATCTGCTCTTGCTGCCATTGTATGGTTCTTACCATTTTGGGCGATTCCAGTTTTATGTGTCGTATCAATTGTTTTGTTACTTGTTCTAGTAAAGGCAAAGAAACAAGAAGGAGAAGTACCACCACTTAAAGAGTTTATAAAATCTATTCTGTCTACGTTTCGAGAAAAAGGAAGATGGTTAATTGCCATTTTTGTATTAGGTGCAATTTATTATGCTTATTTTATTCGGAATTCTCTTTTATTTGTCGACTATACTGGAATCAAAGTATGACATTCATGGTATATGGAAAGGGTGTGTGCTTGCTATCCCGTTACTTGTACTGTCACTTAGTTCCTATATGGCCGGTAAAAAAATTGGAGATAATCAAAATGTTATGAAGAAGTGTATTTATATTGGTTTTTTAATGGCAGCTGCATCAGTCATCATTCCTTTATTTATAAAAGGGATTTATTTACTACTTCTTTGTCTCGTTATTATGGGGATAGGGATTGGTATGGCACTCCCATGTTTAGATGCCCTCATTACACAAGGAATTGAAAAGGAGCAAAGGGGAACGGTTACGTCATTTTATAGTTCAATGCGATTTATCGGTGTAGCAGCTGGACCACCTTTATATTCTTTTTTCATGAAAGGGGCGGACCATGAAGTGTTTTATTTGACAAGTATTTTCGCTGCCATTGGTGCTGTCATAGCAATCATTTGGATTAAACCAGCAAAGGATGCAAAGACGGTAAAACAGAAACCAGAGCCTACTTCATAATTTGTAAGAGAATTGCATGATGTTTTGAGTAACATGCAATTCTCTTTCGTTCATTAAGAATAAATAACTTGTTTTAACATATAAAGCGCGACACCCCATATGATGAGACCAGAAAATTTATTTAATAATAAAATTGTCTTTCCGGTTGAGTCTAGTCTTTTTAGAAATTTCCCCGCTAACGCTAAGCTTATAAACCAAATCCAAGAAACGATAATAGTTGCAAGTGTGAAAGCCCATTTTTCACTTCCTATGTATTGAATAGAATTTGTTCCAATTACACCGATTGTGTCTAAAATAGCATGTGGATTTAATAACGAAACGGATGCTGCGAAAAGGATTTGCTTTTTTAAGGGCATACTTTTTTCTTGTTTTACATCGTTGGAAGGGTTACTTCTCCAAATAACAAAGCCCATGTATAGGAGAAAGAAAAATCCAATTATATATAACGAGTTAGTTAGCCAAGAAAAAGTAAGGAGTACAAGGGAGACACCTTGCACTGCAATCAATATGAGTAACGTATCACATATAGAGGCAGTTAATACTACAGGGGCTGCCCTCCAAATGTTTGGTTGGCTCGCACCTTGGTTAAAGACAAAAACATTTTGTACACCTAATGGAATGATAAGTCCAAATGCAAGAATGATACCATGAATAATTGCTTCACTCATCATATTACCTCCTATTTTAATTCATTATGATAGTGTATATTGTATAGAAGAAATGAAAATTTGTATCCATCCATATGGTTGGGGAGGTTACCAACCAAAAAGAATATAAGGTGATATAATGGAAAGATTCGTTTGGAAACCGAATATGTCTCTAGCGACTCCTCTGTATAAACAAATAGAAACGTATATAAAAGAAAGGATTGTTAATGGAGAATGGACCGTTGGAGCGAAATTACCTTCACAAAGAGATTTGGCACATACATTTGGTGTGAATCGAAGCACAATTGTAATGGCTTTCGGTGAACTAGTTGCAAAGGGATACATAGAAGGGAATGGCAGGAAAGGAACAATTGTTGTAAATAATAATGAGAATGCTTCAACTTACGCACCCCCGCCTAATTGGCAGTCTTATGTAGAAACAGGACTTCATTATCCGAATCTCCCAGCTATTCAGGAGATTAATCAAGCTGAATTTTATCCACATGTAATTCGATTAGGAACAGGTGAGCTCGCGCCGAGTCTCTTACCTGAGAAAAAGATGAAAGAAATTATGAATAAGCTTTTAAAGTCAAATGTGACGCTTGGGTATGAAGAGCCGAAAGGAAATTTTTATTTAAGGGAAAAGATTTCCGAATACTTAAAGGGGCATGGTATATGTGTATCTCCTGACTCTATATTAATTGTTTCAGGAGCAATTCAAGCGCTGCAACTTATCTCTATGGGGCTTCTTCCAAAAGGGGCATCCATCTTATTAGAAAAACCATCCTATTTATATTCGCTTAATGTTTTTCAATCCGCAGGAATGCGTTTCATTGGAATACCAATGGATGAGAACGGTTTAAATACATCATATATTACAAAATATAAGAAGCAATTTAATGCATCTATTTTATATACAATCCCGTCTTTTCATAATCCAACGAACTTTAGTATGAATGCGAAGAGACGAATAGAAGTGATGGAAATATGTAATGAAATTGGATTACCTATTATAGAGGACGCAGTGTATCAAGACTTATGGTTTGATGCACCTTGTTCGAAACCTTTAAAAGCCTATGATAAAAATGGAATCGTACTACATATTGGAAGCATGTCCAAAGTAATTAGTCCAGGGTTAAGAATTGGATGGATTGTTGGACCTGAGCCAGTAATTCAAAGATTGTCAGACATAAAAATGCAAACAGATTATGGTTCAAGCACTATATCCCAGCAAATTGCAGCAGAGTGGTTTACAAATGGTCTATATGATGAGCATTTGCGCTTTGTAAGAAGTGAATTGAAAAAACGAAGAGATTTTATGTTACTAATGTTAGATAAATATCTTCGTGAAATAGCAACTTGGCATGAACCAACAGGGGGATTTTATATATGGGTACATATAAAAGTAACCATTTCATATCGCAGTTTATTTGATAAAGCTCTGCAAGAAAAGGTTTTATTAAACCCAGGTACTTTATATGATAGAAGTGCAAATCAATTTTTGCGCCTATCGTATTCATACGCAACGTTAGAAGAAATTGAAATAGGTATAAAAAAACTTGCACAACTAATGAAAAAGTAAGAGGAGAAAGTAATGAAACAATATGTAATTTGCCAAATGATCAATGGAGAAAAATATTTAGCTGCTTATGCAGAGACGAAGCAAGAAGCGATTGAAAAAGCAGAACTGTTAGGATTAAGAACGGGAAATCGTTACATAGTTATTACTGCAGAGGAAGCCGAAGGGTTAACGTATCCTTAAACAATGTACGAGATTATATAATAATAAATAAGCCTAGTAATATAAGAAATTACTAGGCTTATTTATTATTAAGTTGTTAAACGTTCTCGTATTTATACGCAAAGTAATAATATTATGAGTCAAGTTGACGAAAAAATCGATTTGTCTTTCGGTCTTGATTTCCTTTTCTATATTCATCGATATATTGCCTAAAGTTCCAAGCTTGTAAAAATTTATTAGCAGAGTTATAACCAGAATTGTAAAGCCATTCTTTTTCTTCCTTTGTCAGTTCAAAATTAGTACTTGTAATCGTTCCTGTTGGAATTGTAATCGTTCTTGCTTTTGATTCCTTATCTAAATGACGTAAATCATGAGCTTGCATCATTGTTTTAAATAGTCCTTTGAACATGGAAATAGGCTCGTTATAGTGAGCAGGATCAGCTTGAATCTCATCTTTTACAAAATGAAATCCGAAAGTCGGCCAGCGAGGAGTGGTAGGTGAATCGAAGATCCAAATTGGATAATTACTTAGAATTCCTCCATCAACCATATAACAAGGCTGCTTCCATTTTGGAGTTCTCCATTTTACGGGTTCAAAGAAGAAGGGGATTGTACTACTCATTCTTACCGCTTTAGCGATAGAGAAGCGATAATTTAAAAATCCGTAGTTTGGTAAGTCGTCAGGAAAGACAACCATTTTACCATTACTAATATCAGAAGCGATGATTTTGAGTTTGTTTAGATCCGGTAAATCAGTAAATAAATGAACACCTTTTTTTCGAAGTAATTCTTCAATCCATTCTTCTATAAATACATTAGAATATATACCTAGAGTAGTCCATGCACTGAGTCCCTTGCCGATAAAAGGAATTCTATCAATAAAAGTTCTTTTCGTGAATTTATTATAATCAATATCAGTTATAATCGTTTTTAACTCTGAACAAGAATATCCTGCCGCTAGGAGCGCTGCAATAATCGAACCAGCCGATGTACCAGCTACACGTTCCCATTCATAACCTTTTTCGGCTAACGCGCAAATTGGCCCGACATGCGCAATACCGCGCACACCGCCTCCTTCAAAAACACCATCAATCTTCATTAAACATACTTCCTTTCGAATGAAAGATTTAGAAATGGCAAAAAAGCACGTATTGTACGTGCTTTTTTACAATAGTTTTTTAGTTTACTAGCAGCCTACAAAGCCGCCCCAACAGCTAGCTCCGATGATGATTAGAAGGATAAATAAAACGATTAATAAAGCCGAAACCTCCGTAACCACAACCGCCGCCACCGTATCCGTAACCACAGCAACTATATCCGTAACCCATGTGGAATTCCTCCTTATATTTAAAAATGAACGAGGGGAAAATGTACTGGAAGAACTAAAGAATTATCATGTTTGTAGGAACAATGTATAGTATGCTTTTTTAAACTTGTTCGCGTACGAAGGATAAGCCCGTTTTTGGGAGGCTTGTTGATTTTGTAAAGAATGAAGTATAATCTTTGTACTATGATATAAATAAGTATGTAAATGTAAGGAGAATTTATGAATAAAAAAATTGAAGTATTAATTGATAAATATGAACTAACACATTTGAAAGAAGAACTTATTAATACTGTATTTCCTTGTATAAAAGTTGTGCCAAAGCAGCAGGGAACTGTTGCGATAGGTAGTTCGAAAATGGGAGGAGTTCCTGATCTACCAGCTTTATTTGAATATCCAAAGCATAAAGGAAATCCACTACAATTTATCGCGCAATTTAACTTAAGTGATTTACAAAACGTTGGTATGGATCACAATCTTCCTAAGACGGGGATGCTGTATTTCTTTTGCATTGAAAATTATTTTGAAGAAAATGTGAATCTAACAGAAGCTGGGCGTGTACTTTATTATGATGTTCCTGTAGAGCAATTACGAAGAGAAAATGAAATACAAGCGAAATATAACCAGTGTGCAATTACTTTTGAACTGACATACAAATTACCAGAACTTTTCATTGAAGATGAGGCTGATTCAGATCGTTTCTTGCAATTACTTGAAGAGCTAATTCCAGATAACTACGATAACCATCAAATGTTTGGTGAGCCATTCTCTGTACAAGAAGAAGTGTTATATGAGACAGGAGAATATATGGGAGTAGACCCGCAGCAAATGACTCTTTTATTCCAAATTGATTCAGATCATAAAAATTGTAATATGGTTTGGGGAGAATTAGGGATGCTATATTTCTGTATTAGTAATGAAGATTTGAAAAATCAACGTTTTGAAAATACATGCTGTGTATTACAAACATGCTAATGAAAAAAGGTTGTTCTTTTAAAAAGAACAACCTTTTTATGTGAATTAGTTAATATGCATAATCTCATATGACCTATACGAAAAAGTATTGTATACTCTGAAACTATACGATACCTTTTCGTATAGTTATAGAATATAAGGAGTGACAAGATGGGAAAGACAAGTAAGTATGTGACAGCTGCCGCACTTTGTTCAACTATAGTAATGGGAGGCTTACAAGCATCATCTGTATCTTATGCAGCTACAAATCCGACTACAGTGACAGCACAATCAGATGTAAAGTTATTAGATGATTTCAGAAAAGAATTAAAAAAACAGATTGATAATCGAGAAGAAAATATTACAATCACATATAAAACAAAAGATAGAAATGCTAGAAATATTATGGATCAATTGTATGGTGAGTTTAATAAAATTGTAGATGCTGATGAGTATGTAAAATATAATGTAGCGTCTACTAGATATTCTATTAAAGGAATGCCAGGGGACTATACGTTTACACTGCAAGTAAAATACCGTGAATCAAAAGAACAAACTCAATATGTAAAAGCTCAGGCGAAATCAATTGTTGGATCAATTGTAAAACCAGGGATGGATGAGCATGAGAAAGTAAAAGCTATTCACGATTACGTTGTTAAGCATGTGTCTTATGATACGTCTTATCAAGCGTATACAGCATATGAAGCATTAGCGAATCGTTCTGCCGTTTGCCAAGGATATACATTATTAACGTATGAGTTGTTAAAAGAGGCAGGTATTCAAAATCATATTGTAACAGGCACAGGAAATGGACAAGCTCACGCGTGGAATTTAGTGAACATTGAAAACAAATGGTATCACCTAGATACTACATTTGATGATCCAGTACCAGATAAAGCAGGGCGTGTAACTTACTCATATTTTAATATGTCTGACGAACAGTTAAGTAAAGATCATGAATGGGATCGTAGCAAATATCCAGCGGCAACTACAAGTTATTTTGGTGAATTAACAAATAAAATAAAAGCTGGTAGCTCAAAGACTGTCGTATATGAGCAGATGTTAAAAGAAACAAATTTACAATACTTATCTGCAGAATACGGAGCAGAAAATTATAATGAATTTAAGCAAAAGTTGCAGCAACAGTTTGCAGCCAAACCAGAAAAAGTAGAAGTACGATATAAGCAGTCCATGGATGGGACGATGCAAGATATAAAGAAAGTATTAAATGAAATAAATTGGCCAAAAGGTGCAAAGCGTGTGTCTTATCAAGTAGCGCCTTATAGTGCATTGGCTGGTTATTCATTGGCGACAATTACATTTACGTATTAAGCAATGAGAAAGAGCATCTGTAAAAGATGCTCTTTTTATATTTGTTGATCACTTTAAAATATTGGGAATTATGTGATAAAATAAAAAGGAGAGGATGTGAATGCTGAATGAACTTGTTCGAAAGTAATATTTTTACATTGATATATACTTGTTTAGTAATCGGACTTATCGTTTTGTTTTTCATATCATTTACTTTGTTTATTAGAAGAGTATTACAAAGCAGCGTTGCAAAGAAACACCACGTGATTAATATGAACCAGAAGCTAGATCGAATCATTGAATTGCTTGAAAAAGATAAGAAATAGCGATAGAAGAGGTATGAAAAGGGGAATGAGAATGGCGAATTATATAAAAGAATTACGTGAAAAAGTAGGACATGATTATGTTTTCTTAAACTTTGCCGGTGGTTGTGTATTTAATAAAGAAGGAGAAGTATTACTGCAAAAAAGAGGAGACTTTAACGCTTGGGGCTTTCCAGGTGGTGCAATGGAGATAGGAGAATCAGCTGCGGAAACTGCAATCCGGGAAATAAAAGAAGAAACCGGGTATGATGTAGAAATAAATGAGCTTATTGGAGTGTATACAAAATATTTTCAATCATATCCAAATGGAGACAAGGCCCAGTCAATTGTGATGTTCTTTTCATTCTCAATAGTTGGAGGTGACAAAAAAGTAGATGGTGATGAAACGTTGGATTTGAAGTTTTTCCCGTTAGACGACATGCCACCGTTATTTTGTAAACAACATGAAGATTGCCTGCAAGATTTATTGGAGAAAAGAGTAGGGGTATATCGTTAACATATAAAAAAGAAGCTAAATGAAGATTAGCTTCTTTTTTATGTTTAATTTATTTCCACCAATCATCAAACATTGACGCTGGTACTTGTCTTTTATGCTCACTCACTGTGTAACGTTTTTCAATTTTCTCTGCAACGTCAGCTGGAACTGCTTTACCTTCTAAATAATCATCTAATTGATCATAAGTAATACCTAACTCTGTTTCATCAGCTTGACCTGGTTTTTCATCTAATAAATCAGCTGTTGGCATTTTTAAGTAAAGTCGCTCGTCTGCGCCTAACTCTTGTAATAATGCACGTCCTTGGCGCTTCGTTAATCCCGTTAATGGTAATAAATCTGCACCACCATCTCCGAATTTTGTAAAGAACCCTGTTACAGCTTCTGCAGCGTGATCTGTTCCGATAACAAGTAACCCTTTTTGTCCACCAATTGCATATTGAGTAACCATACGGATACGTGCTTTCACGTTACCTTTATTAAAATCTGTTAGTGATTCACCCAATAAGTTTTCATATTGATTTGAAAAAGCATCAACAGTTGAAGCAATATCAAATGCAACAGATTGATCTGCTTGAATGAATTGTAATGCTAATTGTGCATCATCTTCATCTTTTTGTACTTTATAAGGAAGACGCACGGCGATAAACGTTACATTACCACCTTCGTTACGAATTTCTTCAACTGCAAGTTGTGCTAAGCGTCCTGCTAATGTAGAGTCTTGGCCGCCGCTAATACCAAGTACAAATCCTTTTGCGCCTGTTTTTTTTACATAATCCTTTAAGAAATCAACTCGTTTACGAATTTCAACTTTTGGATCAATTACAGGCTGAACATGTAATGCTTTCATAATCTGTTCTTGTAATGTCATTATGTTTTCCTCCTATTCATATTAAAGCGGTAAATAAGTTTATATGTATAATGGTACATACTTCTATCCTTTATTATTTCGCAAAACTAACGAATATACAATAGGATGTGTGTATGAATATGAATGTAGTCATTATAAATAAAGTACTACGTATAAGCAATTTTTTTAAACCTTTCAAAAATGTAAGGTTTTTGTCATTTGAATCGATGGAAGGTATTTCCGCACTTTACTAATATAAAAACATAGATAGTAGAAGGGCGGAGAAGTAATATGAACATTAGAGAACTAGCATATCGGAATGTAACCCGAAATAGACGGACATACTCAGCCTATTTTTTGAGTAGTGCATTTGCAATTATGGCCTTTTTTGTGTATTCATTTTTTGCGTTTCATCCGGCATTAAGTGCAGGAGAATTAGGTCAGTACGTATTCGTAAGTATGTCTTTTGCACAGTCTATTATTTACTTATTTACATTCTTCTTTATTTTATATTCGATGGGAATGTTTTTAAAAACGAGAAAGCGTGAACTAGGAATTTTAATGATGCTAGGTATGACGAAATATCAATTAAAGCGTCTGATCTTTTTTGAAAATATTATGATTGGAATAGGGGCAATTATTTTTGGTATTCTTTCAGGTATGTTATTTTCAGGGGTATTACTATTTGTCGCTCCGATGATATTGAAACTAGATATCTCCTTATCCTATTACATACCGATGAAAGCAATTGTTGTAACGGGTATTATGTTTTTTATTTTATTTATGATCATATCATTGTTTAGTGCAGGAATGATTCGTAAAAATAAGATTATGAAGTTGTTTAGAGGATCAGCAGAGGCGAAACCGGAACCGAAAGCATCAATTATTTCTTCAATATTAGCAGTAGTATTGCTTAGTGCTGGCTATGTAGGAGCTCTTCTATCACATGGAGCAATGGTATTTATTATGATGATTCCTGTTACAACGGTAGTTATTATCGGGACGTATTTGTTGTACAAGCAGCTGAGTGTCTTTATTATTCGATTATGTAAAAAAAGTAAACGTTTCTATTGGACACAGACTAATATTATTACGTTATCAGATTTAGCGTATCGTATGAGAGATAACGCAAGAATGTTCTTTATTGTAACCATTATTTCTACTGTAGCATTTTCCGCAATAGGGACATTAGTAGGCTTCGCATCCATGACGAAAGGTATAATGGAGAGACCAATTGCGTTTCATTACCATTCTAAGCAAGGGAATAGTAACGAATCACAACATATACAAATGATTGACAAAGGATTAAAGAAACATAATATAGAAGCTTCAAAAACTAATATTTCGACAAAGAAAACGGAGGAACAGTCGTTAAGAAGCGCCACTTTTATAAAAGAATCAGACTATAAGGAATATGCAAAGTTAACGGGAGAACCATTTAATACTGTAGCAAATAAAGAGGTTGTATTTTTGTCAGCTGATATACCAGGGCCAGCGATGAAAGAAAGAAAAGAAATTACTTTACCTAATATGAATGAAAGTTTAAAGGTGAAAAAAGTTACTTCATCTTCATTGGGGAAAATATTAAGAGGAAATGTTTATGTAATCTCTAATGATCAATATGATTCATTACAAGATGGATTTATAGAGACAAAAGATTATATGTATAAAACTGAAAGAACGAAAGATGAGATTGAAATTGGTAAAGAGCTTACGCATCAAATTAAACCGTATCAAGAATATTCAACGTTTAGTGCGGAAGAGTACGAGCAAAACCAAAGTTTACAAATTGCAGGACCGATTTTATTTGTAGGTTTCTTTATTGGTATAGTATTTTTCGTTTGCGCAGGAAGTTTCCTTTACTTCCGTTTATTCTCCGATTTGGAGGATGATGTTCGCTTGTTCGAAATGATTCGAAAAGTTGGATTGACGAGTAGGGAATTATCGAAGGTAGTTACAATTCGATTGGCGCTTTTATTCTTCGTTCCAATTGGTGTTGCAACATTACATGGGGCAGTAGCCTTAACGGCGTTAGGGCAAATGTTTGAGTACTCATTGTTTAAAGAAAATACAGTTGTATTAAGTATTTTCATAGGTATTCAAGTTGTATACTTCTTACTTATAAGATCCCGTTATGTAAAACAATTGAAAGAGAGATTACGTATGCATTAAATGTGTTTTTTTAACTCGAGTACAAAATTTTCTAAAAAGAGGCAAGTATTGCCAAAAAGTGATAAAATGGAAAAAGCGAGGTGAAAAAAATTAATAGAGAGAAAGGGGGGAGAAATATGAAAGCAACAGGAGTTATTCGAAAAGTAGACGAATTAGGACGAATTGTTATCCCTAAAGAATTACGCGATGTATTGGGAATACAAATCAAATCACCGCTTGAAATTTTTGTAGAAGCAGATAAAATCATTTTACAAAAATATCAACCTTACAATGCTTGCCAAATCACAGGTGATGTTTCAGAGCAGAACATATCATTAGCAAATGGAAATATTACTGTTGGGATAGAGGGAGCGGAATATTTAGTAAAAGAAATAGAAAAGTTTTTAAACAAGAGTGAGGTTTAGTCTTAATTTATATTATTTTTCAAATTACATATCATTCTTTTAAAAGACTGTAAGAGGACCATTAATTGGTCCTTTTATTTTGGTTATTAGTTGAATGACCCAGGCTGTTATTTCCTATAAATCATAGGGGAAATACAAAAGTAGTATAGAGTTAGTAAATGATGTTGAGAAATATTTGAAAAGAAGGAAAACAAAAAGAATAAAACGAATGTTACATTTACACGTATTCAAAAGTGGTCTGAAATGAAAATAATACATTTTCAGGAGGGATTACGATGAGTAGTACAGTGAATAAACAAAAAGGTATACAATTGATTCCATTTATCGTAAATAAAGTTGTAGAACAAGTAAATGAAATTCCACCAGGTGTACAACTGATTCACGCTCCGCAAGTATGGGAAAAGAGTGTGAAGGGGCAAGATGTAGTCGTTGCCGTATTAGATACAGGGTGTGATACTAATCATATAGATTTAAAAGATCGTATTATCGGCGGAAGAAATTTCACAAAAGATTATGAAGCTGATCCAAATGTGTATCTTGATAATAACGGACATGGTACTCATGTCGCGGGGACGATTGCAGCAACTGAAAATGGTGTCGGTGTATTAGGAGTTGCACCGCTTTCTAAAATGTTAGTATTAAAAGTTTTAGCGGGAGATGGTTCTGGAAGTTACGAGCAAATTATTGAGGCAATTCATTATGCTGTAAATTGGAGAGGGCCGAATCAAGAGAAAGTGAGAATTATTTCAATGTCACTTGGTGGTCCGCAAGATGTTCCAGAATTACATGAAGCAATTCAAAAGGCGGTAAAGCAGGATGTTCTCGTCGTATGTGCTGCTGGGAATAATGGAGATTGTAATGATAATACAGAGGAACTAGATTACCCAGGTGCTTACTCGGAAGTAATTGAAGTCGGCGCTGTCAATTTAGAACGGAAAATCACATGTTTTAGTAATTCAAATCAAGAAATTGATCTAGTAGCGCCAGGTGATGAAATATTATCTACGTATCCAGATGGGAAATATGCAGTGTTAAGTGGAACTTCCATGGCGACGCCGCATGTTGCTGGAGCGCTTGCCTTGCTCATTAAACAGTGTGAGAAAGAATACGGTCGAAAGTTATCAGAGCCGGAAATATATGCACAACTTATTAAAAGAACTGTACCTTTAGGGTATGAACGTACATCCGAAGGTAATGGATTATTAGATTTATTAAAAGAATAGCCATATTAAAAAAACATCTCATATGAATATGAGATGTTTTTTTAATATGGCTCTGTCGCATGTAATACAACTTGTAATAAACCTGGGAATCTAGCATTTAAATCTTCTTCACGAATTGAAATGAAACGTTGTGTTCCTTCAAGGCGCGTGTACATAACACCTGACTCACGTAAAACTTTGAAATGGTGAGATAAAGTTGATTTTGCAACAGGGATGTTTAAAGCACCACAAGATTGTTCATTTTTCTCTAGTAACATATTTACAATTTGTAAACGAATTTGATCGCTAAGTGCATATAAGACAGAAGAAAATTGAATTTCTTCTCGATTTGGATGATAGAGTGTACGCATATTTCACCTACTTGTATAAGTTAAGATATTTGCACTATAACATATAAAGTGGTATATTTCTATTGTTCGAATATATTCGAACAATAGAAATATAGGGGGAGAAAAAATGAAGTATACAAAATTGCAAAAGGCAGGATTAAATATTTCAAAGTTGGGTTTAGGTACAAATGCAGTAGGGGGACATAATTTATATGCTGATGTGAATGAAGAAGAAGGAAAGCGATTAGTAGAAGAAGCTATTCAGCAAGGGATTACATTTTTTGATACAGCAGATTCATATGGTTTCGGTAGATCAGAGGAATTAGTAGGAGAAGTATTAAAGGGAAAACGTCATGAGTTTATACTTGCTACAAAAGGTGGAATTCAACCGTTGTTAAATGGAGAAACTTATATTAACAATGAACCAAGTTACTTAAGGAATGCTGTGGAAAATAGCTTAAGAAGATTACAGACTGAATATATTGATTTATATTATTTACACTTTACAAATCCTGAAACAAGTTACATAGATTCAATCGGAGAGCTTACTCATTTAAAAGAAGAAGGGAAAATTCGTTCAATTGGAATATTGAATGTAAACATAGAACAATTAAAAGAGGCGAATCAACATGGTCATATAGATGTTGTACAATCTCCATACAATATGTTAGAACGTACAGCTGAGGAAGAACTGTTGCCGTATTGTATAGAAGCGGGTATTTCATTTATTCCATATGGGCCTCTTGCTTTTGGAATATTAGGCGGAAAATATACAGAAGATTTCAAATTAAATGAAGTCGATTGGCGTCAAAATGTAAATCTATTTGAAGAAAATACATATAAGAGTAATTTTAAGAAAGTGAATAAGTTAAAAGGGCTAGCTAAAGAAAATGATATTGAAGTGTCTCATTTAGCGTTAGCATGGTTATTAAATAAAGAAGGAATTGATACTGTTATACCTGGTGGAAAGCGGGCAGAGCAGGTAAGAGAAAGTGTGAAAGCGGTAGACGTTGCATTGAATGAAAGGGTCATGAAAGAAATCCAATCTATTTTAGAAGATTAGTTAAACAGAGGGAGAGTACCCTCTGTTTATATAAGGAGAAGGTCTAAATGAACAGAGTACTAGCTGTATTTTTTATGATAATGTTTATGATCGGTACAGATACTTTCTTAATTTCACCACTGTTGCCGACATTACAACAGGTGTATCATGTTTCAACTGAGTTGTCAGGATGGATGGTGAGTTCGTATGCTTTAGGGTATGCTGGATTTGCGCTTATTGCTGGTCCTATATCAGATGGATTAAACAGAAAAAAGTGATGGTACTAGGTATGAGTTTTTTTGCAATAAGTACATTTTTTTGTGGAATTGCACCGAGTTTTTTATGGATGCTAACATTTAGATTTTTAGCAGGTGTAAGTGCAGCTTTTGTATCTCCACAAGTGTGGGCATCCATTCCGATCCTTATAGAGAAAAAGCAAATTGTGAAAGCAATTGGGGTTGCAACAGCAGGGTTATCAATCTCTCAAATTTTAGGGCTGCCACTGGGAGCTTATTTAGCAACGATACATTATACAATCCCATTCTATTTCATTGGTATATTATCAGCACTACTTGTCATTCTTATTTATGTTGTATTACCAGAAATACAGTCGGTTCATATAGGTGGAAATAAAAAAGCGATTTTACAGCGTTATAAACAATTACTTACAGATTCAAAGGTTTCACTTTCTTATTTTGCATACTTTGTTTTTCAAACCGGAAATTTTGCTGCATTTTCATTTTTTGGTGTATGGCTTTCCATTCAATTTGGCTTACAAGTTCATGAAGTAGGTACAGCTATGCTCGTATTAGGGTTAGGAAATTTAACTGGTAATATTTTTGGTCCTAGAATCGTAAATAAAATTGGTTATAACCTTTCTTTCTATGGTGGAATTATATTTACAGCAGTGCTATATGTATTACTTCCACATGTAAAGAACATTGTATTGGTGGAGTTATCGTTCTTTGCTTTGTTTTTTTGGACAGGAATTTTGTTTGTATTAATGATGAGGCACTTACAAAACATATCTAGTGTAGCAAGAGGAACAGGAGCCGCGCTTGCAAATGCTTCTATGTACATTGGTCAAATGATTGGTGCGGCAATAGCTGGAATGTTATTTGCAATATCTCACAATTTTATCCTTATAGGTAGTTTTACAGCGTTACTATATATAGGAGCTTTATTTTTGTTTAGAAAAAGTGAAAAACTTACTGAAAATAGTGAAACAGGAATCGCATCATAAAGCTTGTATAAATATTTCGCAAATCAGAATTAATAAGAGTGTGAATACATGAATGTGCTTTTAATTAAAGTGGTTACTAAAAGTATAGAAATAGTAGAAGAAATGTATTGTAACAAAGTTATGAGGAATCAAAAAATAAAAATCCCTATAAAGATAGGGATTTATATATCGGCATATAGTTCCTTGGAAAAGGATATACTTAGCTTAGCATATCGGACTACTTATATTTGTGAAATAGATGTGAAAGTAATGTGAAAAATGCCGAAGGAAAAAACTATTTAAATAGAGGGCAATTTAGATGGGGATATGGATTTTACATAAATATTGTGTTATATTTCTACTTATCTGTTAATAATTACATATTTTAATTTTATTGGGGATAAAAGGGAGAGGTTTAAATGCAATGGTATTTGAAAGCTCTAAAGAATTATGGGAATTTTAGTGGTAGAGCTACGCGAAAAGAGTACTGGATTTTTAGTTTATCCAATATCGTAATTTTTTGGCTACTGTTATTTTTATCATCATTTTCAGAGGTGTTAGTTGCTATTATTGCGTTGCTATTTATGTTAGTAATGATTATACCAAGTTTTTCGGTTGGTGCACGACGATTACATGATATTGGGAAAACGGGATGGTGGCAACTATTAAATTTTGTACCGTTTGGTAGCGTTGTTTTACTTGTATTTTTTATCATTGAAAGTGAAGAAAATGACCATCAATACGGACCAAATCCGCATTCAGATTTAAAAGAAGCGATTTAATAAACTTATTTAGTTTGTAGCATTACTAGTTCAATTATTTTATCTATTATTAAAATGGTTTGCGTGGGCTAATATTATTAGGTTGATCTTTAGGTCTAGATGACTTTTGAAACTGTAAAAATGGAAAGATAAAGGCAGAGAGAATATAGCATGGAAAGAAAAAAATTCTAAATAAAAAGCACTGTTTTAGCTAATGTAGCTAAAACAGTGCTTTTCTCTTTGATTGAACAGTTGCAGCATTTTCATCATGTATACCTGCATCTTTAATAATTCGTTGTTTTGCTTTATTTAATAGATGGTTTACTGCTTCACCAAAATAGTTAGCTTCGCTTTTTGTGCGGGCTTCTCGTAAACATTTATAGTTTTCTAGCAGTTCCTCTTTTTCGGAGTTTGTTAAGAAATCTTCTATTTTCTTTTTTGTCATACGAAACACCCTTTCTCCTGACAAACGACGCAATAGAAAATATTTATTTCTCATTATAACAATAATTTTAAAAGAAAGTATACACTAACGTCGCAATAATTTGTCAATTTCTTGAATCTTCTCATCAGCTTTCCCAATTTGCGTATTTTTAGCCTGTTCGCCACCAAGAGCTTGATGTAGTAAGAAAGTTTGACCGGAAATAGCAGTTACAATGGATACTTTTATAATTTCTTTTATTGCGGTGACATCGAATAAAACGAGCCCAAGAAGTGCGGCTAGGCTACCAGTAAAAATGTCAGTTAAAAATCCAAAATGAAAAAATGTTTTCAAACGGCGTGGAAGCAATAACTTACCTTGGTTATTGATTAGATGGGAAACGAAGCCGGTAATGCCACCAACGAGAACAGCGGTTAGCCATTGATACATTTCCATCGAATCCACTCCTTTTAGTGAATAAGATTCGATTATTTTATATTGATTCCTTTTAATATTTCATATAAGCATATTGAGAAAGTTTGTTTGGGTATATTTTGTATTCAATTTAATTATAACAGAAAATTTCGAAAGGTTTCAGTCTATTATATGAATCATTTTTACAATAATATGAATGCAGAAAGGGGTGCGTGATATGAAGATAGATTATCGAATAAGAAGTGTAGATGGTTATACAAAAACTATAGGGGAATTAGTAAGCATGCTGGAGCATACGAGGGCTGTAACATTAGGCGAAGTAAAAAATTTATTAGTTGAGCAATTAGATTTAATTATGCAGAACAGCGGAAATTCAATTGGCGCCTTATTAAAGCATATAGCAGCTATTGAAAAAGTTCATCAGCTTATTTCATTTCAAAATCGTGACTTTACAAAAGAAGAATTAGAAATATGGGAAGATGCACTGTATTTAGGGGAAGCAGGTAGAGCGATCCGTGGTCATGAAATACAGTATTATGTACAACTTCTACAAAGTGTTCGAGAAGAATCTCTGAAGTATTTAAGTGAACAAAGTGATGAGTGGCTCATGTCAGAAAGAAAGTGGCCTAACGGTGTAATATATAACCAGCACTATCTTTGGTATCATGTGCTAGAAGATGAAATTAGTCACCGAGGACAAATTAGAATGCTCAAAAGAAAGTTGTTTGAAAATTACGTTAAATAATGTAGCTTTTTATAGGAGAATTCCATATAATGAGAGTAATTAAAAGAAGAACGGGGTGATGTATTATGGCGAAAATAACTTATATGAATAATAAACCAAATACAAAGGTGGATGGAAAGGGCGAGACTATATAAGTGAGCGCACGATCCTTCCGCTTAGCTTACACTAGGGAGGATATCAATTTGAATCAAAATATTTTAGAATCGTTCGGCTGGGATTCTTTTTTTGAGGAACAAGCTGTTGAGAACTTTGAAGTAGGACGAATTTTACTCGAGCATAAGCATATATATCGCATTATTTGTAATGATGGTGAATATATGGCAGAACTGTCTGGGAAGTTTCGGCATGAAGCGATTACGAAAGGCGATTATCCAGCAGTTGGTGATTGGGTGTATATAAAGAAAATAGAAGATGAAAAGAAAGCGATTATTCATCGTATTTTCCAGCGAAGAAGTTCTTTCTCAAGACAAGAGGCTGGAACAAGAACAGAAGAACAGATTATAGCAGCAAATGTAGATTATTTATTTTTAGTGAATGCACTTAATCATGATTTTAATGTTAGAAGGATGGAACGTTATTTATTATTGGCGTATGAAAGTGGCGCTATGCCAGTTATTGTTTTAACAAAGAGTAGTATATGTAATGATGTAGAACAAAAAATTGTAGAAACGGAAGCTATAGCAATTGGTGTTCCTATTTTCGTTGTTGATAGTTTAGAGCATACAGGTATTGATTCGTTGAAACAATTCGTTTCTTCAGGGAAAACAATTGCTTTAGTTGGGTCATCAGGGGTAGGAAAGTCAACTTTGTTAAATGCTCTAATAGGAATTGATGTAGCAAAAACGGGAGATATACGTGAAGAGGATAGTAGGGGGAGGCATACGACAACGCATCGAGAATTATTCCAATTGCCTAGTGGCGCTCTCGTGATTGATACGCCTGGCATGAGGGAATTGCAACTTTGGGAAGGCAGCGAAGCGATTCAAACAGCATTCTCTGATATTGAAGAATTTGCGACAACATGTCGTTTCCGTGATTGTAAGCATGAGAATGAACCAGGATGCGCGGTGTATAGTGCAATTGAAAACGGACTTATTACGATAGATCGTTTGAAAAGCTATAAAAAATTACAAAGAGAACTGGCGTATTTTATGAGGAAACAAGATGCAATCCTTGCCAGAGCAGAGCGTGATAAATGGAAGAAAATTTCTAAACAACATAAAAAAATGTAAAAACCAAAGGGGCCCCTTTGGTTTTTTCTATTTGTAAATTTTATAATAATATTATTCGTATATATAGACAAAGAGAAATTAATTGTTTAAACTTTACAAAGTATTCACCATAATAGGTTATGAAAATAATAATTAAGGAATGGGAAATATTCATAATTAACTCAATTTAACTTTTAAATTCGAAAATTAGGAGGTTCATAATGGGTAAACTATTAAATTTGTTTCGTGATATGAAAGTAGCAAAAAAGCTATTAATTTCATTCTTTGTAATTTTAATTGCAGCCGTTTCTATAATCGGGGGCATGTCTTATCAAACTGCTAAAAAGAATTTTGAATCACAAATTACGAGTAGTGCTAACGATAATATAAAAATATTAGATAATTTAATCAATCAAATGATTGAAGCAAAATTTAACGATGTGAATAACTTTGCACGAGTAATTCAAGGGAATATGTATCAAGGGGATAATCAGGATGAGCTAAGAAAGACATTATCTCAGTATATCAATTTGAATATAGATGTTGAACAAGTGTATGTTGCCGGTAATGATAAGAAATTTGTACAGGAACCAAATATACAAATGGCAGCAGATTATGATCCAACAACACGACCTTGGTATAAAGATGCAGTGGCAAAACAAGGTGGTATTGTTGTTAGCGAGCCATATAAGGCAAAAGGAAATGGACATATTGTCGTAACGATTGCAAAACAAACAGAAGATAAAAATGGGGTTGTTGCGCTAGATTTAAGTTTAGACAATTTATTAAAAACAACAAAGTTAATCAATATTGGTAAAAAAGGATATGCCTTCATTTTAGATGGAAAGCAAAAAATCATTGCTCATCCACAAGAAAAATCAGGGGATAAAGCAGCTGATTCTTGGGCAAAGAAAATTTATGAAGATAATCACGGTGCTTTTACATATTCTTATGGTGGTAGTGAAAAGAATATGGTATTTGCTACAAACGTAAAAACAGGTTGGAAAATTGGTGGGACGATGTACGCAACTGAAGTAATTGAAGCTGCTCAACCTGTATTTTATAATATGTTAATTGTTATGCTTATCTCATTAGTAGTAGGCGGGGCACTTATTTATTTTGTGACACTTTCAATTACGAAGCCTTTAAAGAGATTAGTTGTTACCTCTAAAGAAATAAGCGAAGGGGATTTAACGCAAACAATTGAAATCCATTCTAATGATGAAATCGGCCAACTTGCTAAAGGCTTTAATGAGATGACGAATTCGTTACGGACGTTAATTGGAAGAATTAACGATTCAGCTGGGCATGTTGCAGCGGCATCAGAAGAGCTAACTGCAAGTGTAAGGCAAGCAAGTGAAGCGACTGAGCAAATCACAATCGCAATGGATGAAATATCAAGTGGGGCAACGACGCAAACAACAAGCGTAGAAAATGGCGCTATGTTACTGTTTGATGTAACGGAAGGAATTCAACATGTAGCAAATAGTTCATCATCTATTAATACGGCTTCTGCACATACTCGTGAAAAAGCAGAAGATGGTGGGAAACTAGTAGGAAGAACAGTAAACCAGATGCAGTCTATTGCAGAATCGGTTTCACAATCAGATGCAGTTATACAATTACTAAATAATAAATCAAAACAAATTGGTGATATTTTAGAAGTAATTCAAAATATTGCAGATCAAACAAACCTTCTAGCTCTAAATGCGGCGATTGAAGCCGCAAGAGCCGGTGAGCATGGAAGAGGTTTCGCAATTGTTGCAGATGAAGTGCGTAAATTGGCAGAGCAGTCTAGCGTATCTTCTAGTGAAATTAGTAAATTAATATGTGAAATACAAGATGATATGGGTAAGACAGTCAAATCTATGAATCATGTAAATGAGGAAGTTCAATCTGGACTTGTTATCGCAAATGAAACGAAGCAAAACTTTGCTGAAATCTTACAATCTACAAATGAAATAGCTAATCAAATTAAGACGATGGTTGAAACGGCTAATGGAATGTCAAAAGGGGCAAATGAAGTATCTATTTCGGTAGGACAAATTGCAATGACAGCACAAAATAATGCGACAAGCACACAAAATGTTGCGGCTTCAGCTGAAGAACAGCTAGCTTCGATGGAGGAAATTGGATCTGCAGCAGGCACGTTATCTCAAATGGCTGAAGAGTTGCAAGGACTAATTGACAGATTTAAAGTCTAATAGAGAACAGACTACCTCTAGTAGCATTATGCCAATAGAGGGTAGTCTGTTTTATTGTGTAAAATCAAATGGAGATGTAAACTTCCTTTATGACGTTTAAAATGGTATTTTGCATAATGTTTGTCGAAAAATAGAGGTATTTGTTAGCTTTGTGTATAATTATTAACGTATAGAATACAAATAAAAGGAGAGTATTATGGGAGTGTATTGGGGGACAAAAAGACATTCTTGGCTTAGTTACGTCTCATTTTGGCTAAGTATTTCATTTTTTATTGTTTTTCTAATTGAAGTGTTTATATTAAAAACACTTTCGAATAGCTCGGTGCAAATTGTTAAATATTTTTATTTTATATTTGTACCAGTAAATATTTTTCTTAGTTTAAAGTTACTATTTAAGAAGAATGAAAAGAAAGCGTTACCTATTTTTAGTTTCATTGTCTCATTATTATTTGCAATTTTAATAATCGTATTAGTTTTAGCAGCTATAGGGAAGGTCTTTTGAGGGGAGTGGTATAAGTCACTCTCCTTTTTTATTTGTGGTAGTCTTACTATATATAAAAGTGTGAATGCTGTGAGCTAATAAAAGCAGAGAGTAGACAATATTTGCATGGATTAAAGTCTGTCGTTATTTGAACTTGTAAGAGTGTATGGAGTAATGAGGTAATATACATAATAATGGAGATAGAATTAGTTATTTTATAAGTATGTATGAAGCAAATGAATACGGTAAGAACGTTGATATATGGTACAATAGCTATGGATAGTGATAGAGATAAAGGGTATATAAAATACTCATCGTTTTTTAGTAAGAGAGGGGTTATCTTATGCTATACGAGGATTTGGAGACATTATTTCAAACAGCTCCGAAAGAAGATAGAGGCGGATGGAAATATATAATCCAAGAACAAAATAATACATTTAAAATTGTTGATGAAATACTGAAAAATCAAATGAGTGTCGAATTATATTTTAATGAATACGATGAGGTGAAAATCACTTTATATAAAGATGGAATTCCCATTACGACTATGCAAAGAATTGCGATTTCAAAAGTTGAATTAGACGAAGATGAAGAAGGTATTCAATTTGTTTTAGAGCGCATGCCTAGTCGAATGATTCGGTTGCAGTTAAAGCCATATTTAGCATTAGAAATGGGACCGTACTGGGAAGTATGTGATGATTGTGAATGAGCGTAAAAAAGCATCCAATAACATGGATGCTTTTTTATGTTTTTTGAAGTTGTTTAAACGCAATGATTGGCAGTATAACAATACTTACCCATCCGATGATAGGATATAGAATGTGAAGTAAGTCACTGTAACCGATGTAGCTAAAGCAATAACTAATTAGTAAAATGAAGAAAATAATATTGTTATTTTTCCACCCAGTAATAGATTGCATCTGTTTTGTCATTCCGAACACATTACCAACTAAAGTTGTGAAAAC
Organism: Bacillus cereus ATCC 14579; assembly: GCF_000007825.1. NCBI lineage: Bacteria > Bacillati > Bacillota > Bacilli > Caryophanales > Bacillaceae > Bacillus > Bacillus cereus. Next base: position 1,956,005 of record NC_004722.1, read on the forward strand.
TTCACCGAAAATAATGAGAACGAAAAAGAAGTGAAAAGTTGCATTAAATCTTCTTATGACTTCAGCCATTGGGATGTTATATTGGTAAAATTGATCGACTGATAAGATTGCTAAATGGCTGCATAATAAAATTAAAGAAAGTCCAGCACCACCTAAAATCCCACCCCAAAAAATAGCTTTTCGGTCCTTTACTTCACTGGCTAATGGGACGAGAACACTTTGGGCGAGAGAAAGATTTAAGGCGACATATGTAATAGGGCTAGTAATCCATTTCATATTCCAGTTCTCTGCAGGAATAGTGTTATTAATGGAAGGTGTACCGTGAAAAAAGGTTGTAATAGCAAGTCCGATAATAAAAATCATCATAATAGGTACGACAAGTGTATTTACTTCAAAAACACCTTGTAATCCGCGGCTACTTATAATAAGACAAGCGATAACTGTAATAAGAATACCGAGTTGTCTTGGTAAGCGAAGTTGCTCTTCAAATACTGCACCAGCCCCTGATAACATAACGCTCGTTACGCCGAATAAAACGAGTAATAATAATGTGTTTACAACATTCCCAAATACATCCCCAAATAAATATTTGTTAAATTCTTGCGCTGAAAATGCCCCGATTTGTGATGAAAGTAACATCATCTTTGTGCCAAGCCAAATAAAAAAAAATCCACTTACACATATGCCAATGGTCCCGTATAATCCATTCACTGTGAAAAATTCAACAATTTCTCGTCCAGTAGCAAATCCAGCTCCAACGACAGTTCCGATATAAGTAGCGGCTACTTTCTTTGCTACTTGCCATTGTTGATTGTCCATGTTATCCCTCTTTCTACTATGATGAGCTTGATGTACTATTATGCATATGTATGAGCTTGGACAATTAGACGTATGAAGTGTTTGAAAAAATACATGAATTTAATGATATTAGGGAAGCATTAAAGGTGTTAAAACTTTGTTACATATAAGCCAATTGTTCGAAAGGAAAGGGAATGTATGGTAAAATGTAATTGGGTTATTAAAAGATAAACATTACAAAATGATAAGAGGAGTGATTGTATGAGTACGAAAACAAATGTTGTTGAAGTATTAAACAAGCAGGTAGCAAACTGGAATGTGTTATATGTTAAACTACATAATTATCACTGGTATGTGACAGGGCCACACTTCTTTACATTACATGAGAAATTTGAAGAGTTTTATAATGAGGCTGGAACGTATATTGATGAGTTAGCAGAACGTATTTTAGCTTTAGAAGGTAAACCATTAGCGACAATGAAAGAATATCTCGCAACATCTAGTGTCAGCGAAGGGACAAGCAAAGAATCTGCAGAAGAAATGGTGCAAACATTAGTGAATGATTATTCTGCACTTATTCAAGAATTAAAAGAAGGTATGGAAGTTGCAGGTGAAGCTGGTGATGAAACATCAGCTGACATGCTGTTAGCAATTCATACAACATTAGAACAGCATGTATGGATGCTAAGTGCATTCTTAAAATAACGATAAATATAATAGAAACCCATTGAAAAATTATTTCAATGGGTTTTTTTATGATTTTTCAGTTTTCTTTTATGCTATAATATAGTAAAAAGGAGGCGATGCGATGTTTCGCTTTTTCAGAACTGGAAAAGAAGAACGGGAAATTACGAAAGATGAATTAGAACAAGCGATGGCTCAGTTTTTAGAAACGAATGCTAATATCGTTTATACAGTATTAGTAAATGAAGATTATACAGTAAATTATGATTTGTTAAAACCGTATTTACCTGCATTTCCAACAAATGATTTTCTCATAACGAAGGAAACGCTTGAGGTATTTGAACATACAGCAGAAAATTTAAGCCTAGTGAAAGAAATTGATGTCGTACAAAAAGCAGTAGACCAATACGTAACAGAAAAAGAAATGTTCCCAATTGTTGAAGGTAGCGAAGATCGCCTCATATGCGGAATGAAGCTAGGACCTTACTTAAATCGTAGCTTAAAAAGAGACTTATATATTTCAGAAAAACATTATTTAGTTTCAAGTAAACCAGATAGAAAAAAACAAAAGAGCGGGTAGATGTAATGAAAACAACAATACATATATTGTTGTCTTTTTTTGTTTTTTAAAATATTGATTTTTCAGTCTATTATTATTTATACTAAATGTATTGGACAGGGAAGAGTAACTATTAAGCATCATTTTGAGAATAAGGTATTGTTAGCGTGGGTTATACAAAGTGGTATAAAGATTCGCAAAAAATATTATAAAAGGTTTCGGGGGAATTGGTACATGAAAAATAGCATGACTTACATTCAATTATTAAATGAAACGTTACGTTGTTATGCAAATAAAGGAAGTTTTGAAGCGTACAATTATATAATGGAAAACGCTACAGGTGTAATAGGGAATGAGGCGCAAATATATAATTTTAAGTATGCACTCGCAAGTGCATCGGGACTTGAAAAAGAAGCATTACATTTAATGAGAGAGGCCATTATAGAAAAGGGATTCTGGTATGGAAATGAGTATTTAATTTCCGACGAAGATTTAAAATCACTACATAAATTTGAAGAATTTCATACAATGGTGCAATTATGTAATGAAAGAGAAGAATTAGCACATAAAAAGGAAAGACCAGATGTGAAATATATATACAGCAAGAAAGAAGGAAATCTACTACTTACATTGCACGGTGACCAAGAAAATATTCAAATAGTAGAGCCATATTGGAAATCAGTTTTGACACAAGATTACACGTTAGCTTTACCACAGTCTTCACAAATTCAGTTTTCAGATGGATTTGTTTGGGATGATATAGAGAGAGGGAAAGAAGAATTAAAAGGGCATTACAATAAGTTTATAGAAAACCATACAGTAGAAAATGTAATCATTGGTGGTTTTTCTGCAGGGGCAAGAGTAGCTTTATATACGATTTTGCAAAAAGATATAGAGGTTGATGGTTTTGTTTTTATGGCACCATGGCTTCCCGAGATTGAAGAATGGGATGAGTTGCTAAGAGTGCTGCAGGATAAACATATAAAAGGATATATAGTATGCGGGGATCAAGATGAAGATTGTTTCGAATCCACGCAGCAATTTGTACAACTATTAAGAGAGAAGAATATAGAACATAAGTATAAAGTTGTGCCTGACTTAGATCATGATTATCCTATTAACTTTGAAGAGCTATTAAAAGAAGCTATTGAATATATAGGAAATGAAAACAATAAGTAGTAAGAAAAAGAGATGCATCATATGTGATGCATCTCTTTTTAGAATTATAAATTAAAAGCATTTGCTAATAAGCGATAAGACTTTAATTTATGTTCAAATTGATGAGTAATCGTGACAATCATAAATTCGTCAGTATTGTATGCTTTGCTTAAGTTTATTATTTTTTCTTTTACAGAAGACGGATCACCAACAATCATACGTTGACGATTTTCTTTTATACGGAATAAATCATAAGCGCTGTATGAATAATTTTGAGCAGTTTCAATAGAAGGTGTACCAGTAGTTCGTTTTCCTTGCTCTAATAATAAGATTGATAAATCTAAACTAGAAGCAATTTTTTCCGCTTCTTCATTTGTTTCTCCGCATATAACAAAGATGGCAACGATTGAATTAGGCTTATCTCCTAAAAATGAAGGCTGATATTGTTCTTGGTAAGCCCTCATAACTTCAGGGCCTCCGAAGCCGTTAATAAATTGTGCAAATGCGAAAGAAGCTCCGTTGTTTGCAGCAATTTTAGCGCTCTCTCCGCTAGAACCGAGCATCCACATTTCAGGAGACGTTGGGATAACTGGAGTGGCTTTTAAGTTTGCATAGTGATGGTTTTCTGGTACTTGATCATGTAAGTACATTGCAACGTCTGCAATTTGTTCTGGATATTGATCAAGTGAGACCATTTTCCCTTCTTGAAGTGCGCGAGTTGCTATTGGCATACCACCAGGAGCTCTACCAACACCGAGATCGATGCGGTTCGGATACAATGCTTCTAGAACACGGAAATTCTCAGCAACTTTATATGGGCTATAATGCGGTAACATAACACCACCTGAACCGACTCTAATACGGTCCGTTTTAGCGGCAATATGAGAAATAAGTATTTCTGGACTTGAACCAGCTAAGCTTACGGAATTATGATGTTCGGATACCCAAAAACGTGTGAATCCGAGTTTTTCAACTTCTTGTGCAAGCGTAACTGTATGTGAAAAAGCTTGGGCTGCTGTGCTACCATCTGAAATAGGTGATTGGTCTAATACACTTAACTTGATCATAGAATATACCTCTCAATCTTAATGTACATCCTATTATATATTTACTTATGAAAAATGCGTAGTGAAATGCTCAAAATGAAAAGCGGATAATCTTATTTCCGCTTTTAACGAGAAAATCCGCGTTCATAATGATTCATTTCGACTAGATTTAAAATATATTCATAGTTGTCAATTTCACGTTTTAGTTGTTCACGTTCTTTTTCAGATAGTGTCATATTGCTAAGTTTTTTACATAAGTTTTGTTTCTTTAATTCTAAATGCTTTTTTGTAGCGTGGTAATCATAAGTATGTTTCATTTTTTAGTCACTCCTTCGTTGCGGTTGTTATATTATACGAGGCATAAAGAAATATGAAATCTGTCTCTTATGTACTTTTAGTGAATATTCAAATTGCAATGGTGTTATGTTTATGGGGATTTATGAATAAAATGCACTAAACCACTAACGTCCATTTGATGAAGTAAGGGGTGGAATTGTGCAGAAAGATATAATGTATAACACTGAAATGGATGAAGCGTTAAAAGTTATAGATAAAGGATTGAATAAGACGACAAGCCCAAAACAGATTATTGTAGTGGGAGCTGGTATGGCTGGGTTAGTTTCAGCCTCTTTATTAAAGGCTGCAGGACATGATGTGAAAATTTTTGAAGCAAATAACCGGGTAGGTGGCCGTATAGAAACGGTTAGAATGGAAGATACCGGATTATATTTAGATGTTGGAGCAATGAGGATTCCATATTCGCATACATTAACGATGACATATATAAGAAAATTTGGGCTACAGGTGAGACCTTTTATTAATAGGAATGAGACGGATATTATATACGTAAATGGACGGAAAACGACGTTAAAACAATATGAAAAAGATCCAAGTATTCTAAGATATCCTGTGGAAATGAATGAAGTTGGAAAAACGTCAGAGGAATTATTATTGTTAGCGGTACAGCCCATTATAAATTTTATAAAAAAGAACCCAGAAAAAAATTGGGACGTTGTAGTAAAGGATTTTGGAAGATACTCTACGGGGCAATTTTTAAAGTATCATCCTTATGAGTATAATACTTACTTTTCGCCAGTAACAATTGAGATGATTGGTGTTCTATTAGATTTAGAAGGTTTTTTGGAACGATCGTTTGTAGAGACTTTACGCTTTCTATACATTATGCAAGAGGAGAGCGGATTTTGTGAAATTGTGGGCGGGAACGATAGATTGCCAAAGTCATTTTTACCGCAATTAGAAGAGAATATTATATATAATCAAAAATTAATGAAGCTACATCAACACGATAATGGTGTGACAGCTTTCTATCGGAACGAGGAAACTTTTGAATATAGTAGTATTACAGGAGATTTAGTTATTGTTACCATTCCGTTTTCGACAATGCGTTTTGTAGAAGTAGATCCGTTTGATTCTATATCTCATGAAAAATGGAAAGCAATTCGTGAATTACATTATATGCCTGCGACGAAAATAGGAATTCAATTTAAAAGCCGATTTTGGGAAGAACAAGGACAATTAGGCGGCAGAATTATAACAGATTTGCCAATTCGTTATGCCTATTATCCAAGTTATGGAATTGGGCAGAAAGGACCGGCTATGATGTTAGGTAGCTATACATGGTCTTATGACGCGTTGTTATGGGATGGTTTATCAAAAGGTGATCGTATTTATTACGCATTACACAACTTAGCAACAATATTAGGTGGTCAAGTGTATGATGAGTTCATATCTGGAATATCAAAAAGCTGGACATTGGATCCGTATGCGCTTGGAGGATTTGCACTTTTTCAAGCAGGTCAAGAATCTGAGTTGCAACCAGCGATTGTCAAACCAGAGGGGAGAATATTCTTCGCTGGAGATCATACAACGCTATATCACGGATGGATTCAAGGTGCGATTGAATCTGGAATTCGTGTAGCGGTGGAAGTGAATGAGTAAAAGGTTTTCAATTCAGAAAATTCTTTACTATATAACTTGAGATGGATATTATTATATATAAAAGAAATATAGGGAGTGTTTACAGTGAATCCGTTATTATTCGATTTTCCTTCTGAATTTTATACTGACAGGCTTTTTATTCGAATGCCGAAACCAGGAGATGGTAAAGTTGTATATGATGCAATTCAGGCTTCAATACAAGAACTAAAACCTTGGATGGTGTTTGCACAAAAAGAGCAAACAGAGCAAGAAGTAGAAGAAAGTATTAGAAAATCACATATTCAATTTTTGCAACGTGAGGATTTAAGATTACTAGTATTTTCGAAAGAAACAGGTGAATTTATTGCTTCAGCCGGATTGCATCGTATTAATTGGGATATACCTCAATTTGAAATCGGATATTGGATTGATACAAGGTTTAGCGGAAAAGGCTATATGGTAGAGGCTGCGAAAGGTATAACGGATTACGCTTTTTCTGAATTGAAAGCAAACCGTGTAGAAATTCGTTGTGATTCTTTAAATAAGAAGAGTAGAGCGATACCTGAGAAATTAGGTTTTAAGTTAGAAGGTACGTTAGAAAGTGCGAGTGTTGCGGTAGATGGAAACGGATTAAGGGATATGTGTGTATTTGCCATGACTAGAAATACATATGAAAAAGAAGAGCTGTAAGAAAATAGCTCTTCTTTTTATGCATTATGGTACAGGATGTCCATTAGAGCTTTCGAAAATTGTAAACCATTGTTGACGGTCTAAGTTAACTTTTGTAGCAAGAGCGGCAGTTTTTACGCGATCTAATTTACCAGAGCCAACGATTGGCATCATATTAGCTGGATGAGCAAGTAACCAAGCATACATAACCGTATCGATATTAGAAACACCTAGCTCAGTAGCAACTTTTTGCACAGTTTCGCGTACACGTACAGCACGTTCTGATTGACCAGTAAAGATCTCACCACCAGCAAGAGGTGACCAAATCATTGGATTGATTCGTTTTTCTTGGCATAAGTCAATTGTTCCTTTTTCAAAATGCTCAAGCTGCAATGCAGAAACTTCAATTTGGTTCGTAATAAGTGGAAAATCTAAGTACGAATTTAACATATTAAATTGTGAAGGTAAGAAGTTAGATACACCGAAGTGACGAACTTTTCCTTCTTGTTTTAATTGTGAAAAGGCTTTTGCCACTTCATTTGGATCCATAAAAGGATCGGGACGATGAATAAGTAATACGTCAATATAATCTGTATGTAAATTTTTAAGTGATGCTTCTACACTTTGCATAATATGCTCTGTACTAGTATTGTAGTGAGCAACATATCGTTCTGGAAATTTCGGTGATGGGGGAGCGATTCCACACTTTGTAATAATTTGCATGTTTTCTCGTAAGGAAGGCTTTAATTGTAAAGCTTCGCCAAATAACCCTTCACACGTATATGCGCCGTAAATATCAGCGTGATCAAAAGTAGTAATTCCCATATCCATACAATCTTCAATGAAAGAAAGTAATTCTTGTTTTGTCATATTCCATTCTGCTAAACGCCAAAATCCTTGAATAATACGAGAAAATTCTAGCGTTTCAGCCATTTGAACTCGCTCCATTATAAGTACCCCCTTGATGAATAATAATGTTTTGAAAAGGCTTTCTTACTACATATTATTATATAGTTAATTAGGTGTACAGACAATAAATATGTTTTGCTACAAAAACGATTTTCTCTATATGTTATAATGTAGAAACATATAGCTATAAGGAGATGTACGAAATGATTCCAGTAACAATATTAACTGGTTTTCTTGGATCGGGGAAAACGACATTATTAAATCGTATTTTATCAGAAAATCACGGTAAGAAATTAGCGGTGATTGTAAATGAAATAGGGCAAATTGGCATTGATAATCAGTTGATTATGAATGTGGAAGAAGAAATTATGGAAATGACAAATGGCTGTTTATGCTGTACTGTACGTGAAGACTTACTTGTTGCTTTAAAACAGTTATTGGACGTAAAAGCAGAAGGGAAAATGGATTTTGATGGTTTAGTAATTGAAACGACTGGCCTTGCAAATCCAGGCCCGATTATTCAAACATTCTTTTTAGATCCAGTCATCCAATCTGCTTACCAAATTAACGGTGTTGTAACGGTGGTAGATAGTTATCATATACATAAACATTTTGAAAAAGGATTAGAAGCAAAAGAGCAAATTGCGTTTGCTGATGTTGTTTTAGTAAATAAATTAGATTTAATTGAAGAGAATGAGAAAGAAAATCTCTTGCATGAAATTCAAGGAATTAACCCGACTGCAAAGTTAATTGAGGCGACTAACTGTGAGGTAGATATACCATCTTTATTACAAATCCAAACGTTTAAAACGAAAGATACGTTGCAAATTTACCCTCATAAAGAACATAACCACTTAGAAGGTGTGAAATCATTTGTATTACGTGAAGAACGTCCGCTGGATTTACAAAAGCTTAATGAGTGGATGTCAGCTGTCGTGCAAGAGCTAGGGGAATATTTATATCGTTACAAAGGAATTTTATCGATAGACGGAGTAGATAAACGTATCGTTTTCCAAGGTGTACATACGTTATTTGCTGCTTCGTACGATAGAGAGTGGCAAGAGGGCGAAGAGCGAGTAAGTGAAGTAGTTTTTATCGGAAGAGATATTAATAAAGAGTGGTTCCAAGAACATTTCGAGGAGTGTGTGAAATAAGTCTGCGTAAATTGTAGGCTTATTTTTTATGAGTATTCTATTAGATTGCAAAACAGAATTAAATAAGGGGAAGAAACTAAAAATTGATGACTGTATAATAAAAAGCCTGTTTTCACAGGCTTGTATTTTCGTCTATTAGTAACTCCATTACAACACCTACAACTGGACCTTCATCATCAATATCCCCATTTAAGCGGAAACCAAATGATTCATACAGTCCCATTGCAAGTTTGTTGTCTGGATGTAAACTTAAGTAAATTATTTTACATTCAAATTTTTCTTGTAAGAATTGAATAAGTAAGCGAAGGAAACGTTTTGCGTATCCTTTTCCTTGATATTGTTGGTCAATCATAAAGCGATCGAGCCATACACTTTTATGTTTTACTGAATACCATCCATACATTGCGTATCCTACAAGTGTTTCGCTATCATATAAACCTACTGACGTTCCGTTTCCTTCATATAATGATTCTGCTAAAGAAAACGCGTTACTTTCAATAAATTGTTGCTGATCTTTTGCGACGTCTAAAGCAACTACTGAACGCCAATTTTTTGCTGTTACTTCACAAATGTGAAGATTCATAATTCCAACTCACCTTCTAAATTAATATAGCTTTCAAGCTAATATGGATAATTTTACTTGTTATTTTGGTCAAGTCAAGGATAAATACATAAAAAGGCAGCTGAATAACAGATTCAGCTGCCTAGAAAATATAATGGATTAGTTTGTTGCTTCTTTCAATGTATTTACGTTTTCTTCCATTAAAGTGAAGTAATCTTTATTATTTTTTGCATCATCTTCAGAAATAGTAGCTAAGTGATTTAAGCGTAAAACTTTTGTACCAGTTTCTTTTTGAATTACGGATGCTACTTTTGGAGTAGAGAACGTTTCGAATAAAATATATTTTAGATTATGTTCTTTTACTGTTTTTGTAATGTCAGCAAGCTGCTTTTGAGATGGTTCATCAGAAGCTGAAATTCCAGCGATAGGAATTTGTTTTAGGCCGTATCGTTGTTCCCAGTAACCATAGGCAGCATGAGAAACTAAAATTTCTTTCGTTTTTGCGTTGGCTACAGCTGCCTTAAATCCATCGTCTAAATCAGTAAATTTAGTTTGAAGTGCTGCAAAGTTTTTTTCGAATTCTTTTTTATGTTCAGGTTGTAATTCTACAAGTGCATTTTTAATTTTTTCTGCTTGTTTCATTGCTAGAGTAGGATCTAACCAAACATGTGGGTCTTTATCGTGATGATGTTCATCTTCTTTATGGCCATCTCCATGATCATGATGCTCTTCTTCAGTAGAAGCACGAAGCTCAATACCTTTAGATGCATTTACAATTTTAACATTTTCTTTTTGTAATGTTTTTTCCATTTTTTCAGCAAATGGTTCTAATTCAGCGCCGTTATAAACAAATAAATCGGCTTTTGCAACTTGTACTGTTTGTTTTTGACTTGGTTCAAATGTATGTGAATCTGCACCAGGTGGGTAAATTGCTTCAACATTTACATAGTCGCCACCAATTTTCTTTGCGAAATCAGCAAGTGGGAAAATCGTTGTATAAACTGTTAGCTTTCCATCTTTCTTGGCATTACTTTCTTTTTTATTTGAGCAGCCAGCGAAAATTAAGGTGAAAATAAGTAAGAATGAAAATATAGTCAATCTTTTAGGCATGAAGTTCTCCTCTTTTCTTTTTTACGGATATATTTTCCCCAATTATAGAAGAAAAATATCATTTTAATACAAAACGGAATAATTACGTTTTAGTTTGCGAACTTAGTATAATACATCTTTAATAAAGTTGCAATAAATAATAATCATTCCGATTTGTTTTTGTTATAAATTTGTCAAATATAGGTGTATTATTTTTGCAAATGCATGCATATGTGACAACGCTGTTTTCATATATTGAAAAGGAGGTAAAGAGGGGGATGAGCGCTTGGGTTACTTAATGGAAGCTATTTTATTAATATTAGCGGTAGTATTGCCATTATCTTTCGTATTAATTTTTTTAAGAAGATTAATAAGTAATTTAGGGGACGCTACAACAATAACGAAATTACAAGAGAGAGATGAGAAAAAAGAGTGAGTAAAGCACTATGCGTACGCATAGTGTTTTACTTGTGGTAAAATAAGAGCAGGAAACTCCTAAAGGTTGTATTTTACTGAAGGAGAGAAAAGTAAAATAAGAGGTATATGCATATATGAATAAGCGAACAGCGTTAATACTTGGTGCAAGTGGTTTAGTTGGACAAGAGATAACGCGTCTATTATTTGAATCAGATTACTACGATTCGGTTACTATTTTTGTAAGAGAGCCAATGCAATTGCAACATGAGAAGTTACAGCAGAAACAAGTTGATTTTTCGGTATTAGAGGAATATAAAGAGTTCTTTGCTGTGGATGATGTTTTTAGTTGCTTAGGAACAACAATAAAAAAAGCAAAAACAAAAGCAAATTTTAAAAAAGTAGATTATGAATATACGTTACGAGCTGCTTGTTTAGCTGAAAAACAAGGGGTACAAAATTTCCTTGTCGTGTCTTCTATGGGAGCGAATCCTAAATCATTTTTCTTTTATTCACAAGTAAAAGGGAAAATGGAAGAAGAATTGCAAAAGTTAGTGATCGGTGGTATTCACATTTTTAGACCATCATTATTAGTAGGAAATCGACAAGAATTTCGTTTCGGCGAACAAATGGCTGAAAAGTTATCTCGTATTATTCCTTTTATTTTTAAAGGGGCTTTCAAAAAGTATAAACCAATTTCAGCTAAAGATGTGGCGAAAGGTATGTATATAACCGCGCTGCGAGAAGAATCGGGTATCCATACTTATAATTCAAATGAAATTACAACGATAGAATAAATAAAACCGAGAAGAATGACTTCTCGGTTTTATTTATTCGTATGAATTTTTCCTGGTGCTCGCTTATATTGGTGAGGTTCTTGCAATTCAAAGCCAAGTTCATTGGCCGCTATTCTTGGGAAGTACGGATTGCGAAGTAACTCACGTCCGATAAAAATTAAATCTGCTTCGTTATTATTTAAAATTTGCTCTGCTTGTGACCCAGTCGTAATCAATCCCACTGCACCAGTTGCAATGTTAGTATGCTCTTTAATATGTTTGGCGTATTGTACTTGGTAACCAGGATACACATCAATATGTGCTGGTACAACTGCACCAGAACTACAATCGATTAAATCTATTCCCTGTTCTTTCATCCACTTTGTATACTGAACGTAATCTTGAACCGTTAGCCCGTCAGGGTGATAATCATTTGCTGAAATACGAACGAATATTGGTCCGTCCCAAACTTCATTTACAGAGTCGATAATTTCGCGTAAGAAACGATAGCGGTTTTCAGGTGAGCCGCCGTATTTATCCGTTCGTTTATTAGTAAGTGGTGATAGGAATTCATTGATAAGGTAACCGTGAGCGCCATGTAATTCGATAACATCAAATCCGGCTTGTTTTGAACGTAACGCGGCCCTCTGAAAAGCTAATATAGTCTCTTTGATTTGCTGTATATTCATTTCTACTGGTATCTTCATCTTATCATTAAAAGGAATTGCAGAAGGAGCGAAAGCATTCGTATCTAATTCAGCTTTTCTTCCGGCGTGAGCGAGTTGAATGGCAGCTTTTGCGCCGTTATCATGTATAAAAGTAGTCGTTTTATGTAAGCCTTCAATTAGGTTGTCATCCCAAATACCTAAGTCGTTGTTAGAAATTCGTCCTTCAGCTAACACCGCAGTTGCTTCAACCATAACTAAACCTACTTGGCCAGCAGCGCGAGTTCCATAATGAATGAGATGAAAATTCGTAACGCGGCCATCCTCATTCCCCGATGAATACATACACATAGGCGACATAACGATACGATTTTTTAGTGTAACGTTCTTAATTGTATAAGGTGAAAAAAGCTTGGAATTCATCAAATAGCCTCCTTGATTGAATTTTCTTATATTTTACCATTCTCTTTTTTGTTTCTCTAATAAAACGCTTATACGAAAAATTTTGTATATTCGTGTTACAATGACTAATATGAACTGAATTGGAGGATGGCATATGTACCAGGCTTATTATGAAAGCGAAGTAGGTTTGCTTGAAATTACAGCGAATCAAGAAGGAATTACGTCTGTTATATTTGTTGATGAACGACAAGAAGAAAATAAAAATGAAATGATAGAACAATGTATAAATGAGTTAGATGAATATTTTAAAGGGAAAAGAAAAGAGTTTACGGTCCCGCTGTCTGCGGAGGGAACAGCATTTCAAAAAAATGTATGGGATGCACTTTATACTATTCCATACGGCGTAAGTGCTTCATATTTAGATATTGCAGAGAAAGTTGGAAATATAAAAGCTGTACGGGCAATAGGAGGGGCAAATAGTCGGAATCCAATTTCAATAATTGTTCCATGTCACCGTGTAATAGGATAGAGTGGAAAGCTTGTTGGATATGCTGGTGGTTTATGGAGGAAAGAGTGGTTATTAAAACACGAAGGTATTTTGAAATGACGTATGGATGGGAAGAGGGATTGTTTTGAAATGTATAAATTGTGGGCAACCTTGCGAGGAGGAACAGTTAAATTGTGCAAGTTGTCAGCGAAACTTGGATAATGAACAAGAGGAAGGTAGCTCTTTAATAGATAAAGAACTGGAAGTATATGTAGGGAGACAATATCCGTATTACAAAAGGAAATGGGATCTTGAGAATAAGCGGATTGCTAGGTGGAGCTGGAATGGTTGGGCTGCTATTTTCAATATAGGCTGGCTAGGATATCGTAAGTATTATGTACCAGCTGCTTTATTTATGTTGTTATTAGTAGCGTGTGATGCATTTTCGTATTATATGGGATTTAATGTAGCGTTGCCAATTATTAATATGGTGCCTCTTACGTTTTTATTACTCATTTTTATTCTGTTTGGAATGGGGATTTTTGCAAATGGATTATACTATCAATTTGTGGAAAGACGTATATACCGAATAAAAGCAAGAGAAATAAAAGATAAATCAGTTGAAAACTATCTAATCAATGATAGCGGCGGAACGAGCAAAATGGGAGCGACAATTGTTACTATTTTAGCAGTTGCTAGCATATTTTTTAGCCATTTCTTTTTTCCGACTGATCGAGACGTTATTCAAAAGGTTCGTACAAGCTCGCTTTATGAATATCCTTTCTTTTCAATAGGTGAATCTTTCGAAAATTATTTTCAAAATTCAGGTTGGATATATTATCGTGGAACGGAAGGGTTAGAATTAGTAGAATTCCAAGGGTATAACACCGGAACGCCAAGACAAAAGGTGAAGATTCAATTTGTTGTCGATTATAAATTAGGTGAAGTGGAACCATACTCACTTATGGTTAATGGTGAATCTAAAACTGAAGAAGAGTTTTTGAAGCTGATGGAAGAAATATTTAAAGTTCAAAATCCATTTGATATAGAGGATGGATTACAAGTAAATGCTATTCAAGAAAGCGGCTGGAAAGAAATTTCCGATCGCTTTTTTCTATGTTTGTTAAAATAAATATTTAAAATAATCAGAATCTTTTGTATAATGAAATATATTATATAGGATTTAACTTATACATATAGATTGGGGGAAGGAAGAATGAAGAGAAAGACAACAACAATTGCTGCACTTGCGTTAACGACGAGTGTATTGGTTGCAGGATGTGGGAATGGTGAGAAGGCTTCGACAACGAAGAAAGAATCGAATAAGGGAATGGCCGATAAACAAGTTTTAAATTTGCTAGAAACAGCTGAAATTCCTTCAATGGATACATCTAAATCAACAGATTCTGTATCTTTCCGTGTATTTGTAAATGCAATGGAAGGTTTATATCGTCTAGATAAAGATAATAAACCAACACCAGGTATGGCAAAAGATGTGAAGATTAGTGAAGATAAAAAGACATATACATTTGAATTACGTGATGCGAAATGGTCAAATGGTGATCCAGTTCGAGCACAAGATTTTGTATATGCATGGCAACGTACATTAGATAAAGCATTAGCGGCAGAATATGCATTCATTTTATTTGATGTGAAAAATGCACAGAAAGTAAATAAAGGTGAATTACCAGCAGATCAATTGGGTGTTAAAGCGAAGGATGATAAAACGTTGGTAGTAGAATTAGAGCAACCAGCACCTTATTTTCTTGAGCTTACGTCGTTCCCTACATTTTTCCCATTAAATGAAAAATATGTGAAAGAGCAAGGAGATAAATACGGATTAGAAGCAGATAAATTATTATATAATGGACCATTTACAATGAGTCAATGGAAACATGAACAAAATTATCAGTTGAAGAAAAATCCTAATTATTGGGATAAAGATACTGTAAAATTAGACGAAATTAATGTAAGTATTGTGAAGGAAACAAGCACGGGAGTAAATTTATATGATAGTGATCAAGCAGATCGAGTTATTTTAACTTCTGAATTTGTTGATAAATATAAAAAGAATAAGCCAGATGAATTTAAAACGAAGTTAGATCCACGCATATATTTCTTACGTTTTAACCAAAAAAATGCAACATTTAAAAACCAAAAAGTACGTGAAGCGATTGATTTAGCATACGATAAAAAAGGAATTGCTGATGTCATTCTAAATGACGGTTCATTGCCAGCATATTTCTTAGTACCTGAAAAATTCACGACAGGTCCGGATGGAAAAGATTTCCGCTCTGTAAATAAAAACTTCCGTGATAGTAAAGATAATGCAGAGAAAGCAAAAAAATTATGGGAAGAAGCGAAGAAAGAGCTTGGTCAAGATACAATTACGGTTGAATTACTAAACGATGATAACGGTAGCCGTAAAAAAGTGGGCGACTTTATTAAGGAAGAACTAGAGAAAAACTTGCCTGGTATTAAAGTGAATTTGAAACAGCAACCATACAAGCAGAAGCTAGATTTAGAAAAGAAATTCCAATATGAATTCTCATTATCTGCATGGAGTCCTGATTATCCGGATCCAATGACTTATATTGATATGTTTGTTACTGGAAGCTCATTTAATGAAATGGATTATTCTAATCCGAAGTATGATGATTTAGTAGCGAAATCAAAAGGAGAGCTATTAAAAGATGATAAAGCACGCTGGAATGCACTTGCGGAAGCTGAAAAAATCTTAATTGGTCAAGACGCAGCAATTTCTCCTACGTACCAACAAAGTACAGCTTATTTAGAGAAGCCGTTTGTAAAAGGCATTGCTAACCATACGTTTGGTGGGGACTTCAGTTATAAATGGGCATATATTACAAAAAAATAGTATAATGAAAGGTGAGTGAATTTTCGCTCATCTTTTATTTGTATAAGGAGGAATTATAGTTGTTAAGGGGAATCAATCATATTTGTTTTTCGGTATCTAATTTAGAAAACTCTATTATGTTTTATGAAAAAGTATTAGAAGGAGAATTATTAGTTAAAGGAAGAAAATTGGCTTATTTTAACATATGTGGAGTATGGATAGCGCTTAATGAAGAGACGCATATTCCGAGAAATGAGGTTCATCAATCTTATACGCACATTGCATTTTCTGTTGAACAAGAAGACTTTAAATGTCTAATACAGCGATTAGAAGAAAATGATGTTCATATTTTACAAGGAAGAGAACGTGATGTAAGAGATTGCGAATCTATATACTTTGTTGATCCTGACGGTCATAAATTTGAGTTTCACTCAGGGACACTGCAAGACCGTTTAAATTATTATAGAGATGAGAAACCTCATATGACATTTTATTAGGGAGGGATAGCATTTGCATGCACTTGTAATTGGTGGAACAGGAATGCTAAAGAAAGTTTCTATGTGGCTTTGTGAGAAAGGATTTTATGTTTCTATTATCGGGCGAGATGAAGTGAAATTAGAAAATGTTAAGCGAATGAGTTCTGCACCAGAAAATATTACATGCCTTTCGTTAGATTATCATAATGATGAAGATGTAAAGCTAGCTATTAAAAGTACAATTAAGAAAAATGGCCCAATCACATTAGTTGTTGCATGGGTACACACAAGTGCAAAGCATGTACTATCAAATATTTGTAAAGAACTAGATTTGTCGTCTAAAACATATAGTTTATTTCATATTTTAGGTAGTAAAGCATCACGTATGCCTGCACAAAAAATAGGGAGTACGCGATGTATTTATCATAGAATTATTTTAGGTTTTATTTTAGAAGATACATATGGAAGATGGCTTACGCATGAAGAGATAGCTGATGGAGTTATAAAAGGGATTGAAAGTAAACGAGCGGAGTGGATTGTAGGGAGAGTTGAACCGTGGGAATTACGACCAACATGGTGAGGGGGAGTAAGAAATGAAAACAACTATATATGTAACAAGGCATGGTGAAACAGAGTGGAATGTAGCGAAGCGAATGCAGGGACGGAAAAATTCTGCTTTAACTGAAAATGGTATAGTTCAGGCGAAACAATTAGGGAATCGAATGAAAGATTTACCAATCCATGCGATCTATAGTAGTCCGAGCGAAAGAACGCTTCATACGGCAGAGTTAATAAAGGGGGAACGTGATATACCGATTATAGCGGATGAGCATTTCTATGAAATCAACATGGGTATATGGGAAGGACAAACAATCGCGGATATAGAAAAGCAATTTCCAGAAGAAGTACATCTGTTTTGGAATGAGCCACATCTTTTTCAGTCAACATCAGGCGAAAATTTTGAGGCCGTTTATGAAAGAGTAATTGAAGGGATGCAGCTTCTTTTAGAGAAGCATAAAGGACAAAACATATTGATTGTTTCTCATGCGGCAGCAGCAAAATTACTTGTAGGGCATTTCGCGGGAATTGAAATAGAAAATGTGTGGGATGATCCATTTATGCATAGTGCCAGTTTGAGCATAATAGAATTTGAAGAGGGTATTGGTAAAGTGAAACAATTTGCAGATATAAGTCACTTTCAATAAATGTAAAAAAGGCCGCAAAACGGCCTTTTTTGGGTGGTATAAAAACTAGCAGTTACGTTTTTTATACCAGAAGTGATCAAATTTCTTATTTTTGCAAGATGGGAATTTATGTCCGCCTTTGCAATCATTCCATTTGTGTCCGCTATCGTGACAGTCTTTACCATGATCACATGAATCATCGCAAGAGCCACCGTGTCCGTGAGGGAAGAATTCGCATTTTTTACAGAAACTTCGTTTTGTCCAGAAAAATTTCTTTTCAAAGCGTATGCATTTTGTAATGAATGTACAATGTTTTCTGCGAGTACGTTTTGTAACTAATACGCATTCTTTTCTACGCGTTACTTTCGTAACGAACGTCCATTTTTGAACACGTACACGTGTACATTTCGTAACAAATGTCCATTTTTTTACGTGCGTACATTTTGTAACGAACGTACAATGTTTCACTCGAGTACATCTTGTTCTTGGACATTTACCCCGAGTTGTACATTTACATCCAGTTGTACAATGATGATGAGTGAATTTATCATCATCGCATTCAAAAGTACTTGGATCTTGGTGTAAGAAATCCTCCATCCCAGCACTTTTGATTTCTTCAACAGCTTTTCTAATATCACGTTTCATAGAAATCCTCCTTATCATGTATTAAAGTGAAAAGGTATTCTTTTTCCTTAACATGATATGTATGTAGGCATCTTTCTGAACAGGACAAGAGTGTAATTTTATATAAATAGATGATTGCGGATGTATGGACAAGACAAGGCGCATACATTGAATGAAGAGAACTGAGAAGGGATGAGAAAACATGCTGCCTTCATATGATTTTTTTGTTCATCCAATGTACTTAGTGGAATTGAAAAAGGACATTTGGTCAGATAGTCCAGTGCCAGCAAAATTAACTTATGGAAAAAAGAAGTATGATATTGATATCGTATACCGAGGAGCTCATATTCGCGAATTTGAGAAAAAGTCTTATCATGTTATGTTTTATAAGCCTAAAAAATTTCAAGGTGCGAAAGAGTTTCATTTGAATTCGGAGTTTATGGATCCGTCTCTCATACGAAATAAATTATCTTTAGATTTTTTTCATGATATTGGTGTACTTTCGCCAAAATCACAACATGTATTTATAAAAATTAATGGTCAAATTCAAGGTGTGTATTTACAGTTAGAATCGGTTGATGAAAATTTTTTGAAAAATAGAGGATTACCGAGTGGTTCTATTTATTATGCGATAGATGATGATGCGAATTTTTCATTAATGAGTGAACGAGATAAAGATGTTAAGACAGAGCTCTTTGCGGGTTATGAATTTAAATATTCGAATAAAAATAGTGAAGAACAACTGAGTGAATTTGTATTTCAAGCGAATACTTTGACGAGGGAAGCCTATGAAAAAGAAATTGGGAAGTTTCTACATGTAGATAAATATTTACGATGGTTAGCAGGAGTTATTTTTACGCAAAACTTTGATGGTTTCGTTCATAACTATGCACTATATCATAACGATGAAACAAATTTATTTGAAGTTATACCGTGGGATTATGATGCGACTTGGGGGCGAGATGTACAAGGGAGACCACTTAATCATGAATATATTCGCATTCAAGGGTATAATACGTTAAGTGCAAGATTGCTAGACATACCTGTATTTAGAAAGCAGTATCGAAGTATTTTGGAAGAAATATTAGAAAATCAATTCACAGTTTCGTTTATGAGGCCGAAAGTAGAAGGGTTGTGTGAATTGATTCGCCCATATTTACTACAAGATCCATACATGAAAGAAAAATTAGAAACATTTGATCAAGAGGCTGATATGATTTATGAATATATAAATAAAAGAAGAAAGTATATACAAGACCACTTACATGAATTAGATTAATTTTGAAAGAGATTGAAACGTTATCAATCTCTTTTTTTTGTATAATAAAGATGTATCAATAAAAATGAAGTAATATATTTGATAGAGAATGGGGATGCGGATATATGACGATTAAATGGATTGATTGGGTAAAACAAATACAATCTATAGCTCAAGCGGGTTTAACGTATTCTAAGGATGTGTATGATATTGAGCGTTTCCAGCAATTACGAGATATTTCTATTTCAATGATGTCACATTACACGAAAACAGATTGGGAAGTCGTAGAGAAATTATTTGCAAGTGAGACGGGCTATCAAACACCTAAAGTTGATATAAGAGCGGTTGTTTTTCAAAATGAAAAGTTATTATTTGTGAAAGAAAAAAGCGATGGGAAATGGGCATTGCCAGGTGGATGGGCTGATGTCGGTTACACGCCAACCGAAGTTGCAGCAAAAGAAGTTTTCGAAGAGACTGGTTATGAGGTAGATCATTTTAAGTTACTAGCTATATTTGATAAAGAAAAACATCAACCATCTCCATCGGCGACGCATGTATATAAGATTTTCATTGGATGCGAGATTATTGGTGGAGAAAAGAAAACTAGTATTGAAACAGAAGAGGTGGAGTTTTTTGGTGAAAATGAATTGCCTAATTTATCAATTGCTAGAAATACAGAAGACCAAATTAAAGAGATGTTTGCCTACATGAAAGACCCGCAGAAAGAGAAATTAATAGATTAATCCTGCTTGAATTGTACATATTGTTAAAATGAAGATATTGGCAGATTGCAGCCTTTATGTAATAATGGGATGGTATGTGAAGAAAAAAGGAGATAAAAAAGAACATGTTAGCAAACATAATAGATCAGTTATTGCAATTTTTTGCAAGCTTAGGTTACTTTGGAGTAGCTCTTGCTTTAATGATTGAAGTAATCCCGAGTGAAATTGTACTTTCGTATGCTGGCTTTTTAGTAGCGAATGGTAAAATTAGTTTTGTAGGTGCAGTTATCGCCGGAACGATTGGTGGTACTTTAGCGCAAATCTTTTTATACTGGCTTGGATACTACGGAGGGCGTCCGGTTGTAGAGAAATATGGGAAATATCTACTTATTAATAAACATCATTTAGACATAGCAGAAGGTTGGTTTAAGCGTTATGGAGCAGGCGTAATATTTTCTGCGCGCTTTATCCCAGTAGTACGTCATGCGATCTCTATTCCAGCAGGACTAGCTAAGATGCCATTAAAACTATTTACACTTTATACGGTTGTAGCGATCATTCCATGGTCAATTCTATTTATATACTTAGGTGAAAAACTTGGTGGGAATTGGCGACAAATTAAAGAGTATGCATCTGATTACACACATTACATAATTATAGGAGCTGTTCTTTTTATTGCTCTATACTTTGGTTTGAAATATTTCAAAAAGAAAAAAGCAGCGCGTTAAAGTCAATGATTTTTCATTGGCTTTTTTTGTTTGTTTCGGTTCTAAAGAAAAGGAGTTGTCCATAATGTGTAATAATAAAGCGTAGCGGAGGAATGTGATGAAAGGGTCACCGTTTATACGTGGAACGATATTTTTAACGATGGCAACGATGATATCAAAAATGTTAGGGTTTATATATGTTATACCATTTACAGCGATGGTCGGTACGAGTGGTTACGTTCTATACACATATGCATATCGTCCTTATACCATCATGCTCAGTATAGCAACAATGGGATTACCGCTAGCTGTTTCAAAGATGGTATCAAAATATGATCAACTGAATGATTATCATACGGTTAAGAGAGTGTTGAAAAGTGGAATCGTGTTTATGTTTATAATGGGAGTCATTTCGTGTTTTACGTTATATATGCTAGCTCCGCATTTAGCTAAACTTGTCATCGATGGGAATGATCAAACGGGGAATAGTGTAGGAGCGGTTACTACTAATATTCGAATTGTAAGTTTTGCGTTAATACTTGTGCCAGTAATGAGTTTATTAAGGGGCTTCTTTCAAGGATTCCAATCGATGGGGCCTTCTGCATTAAGTGTAGTTGTAGAGCAATTTTTTCGGGTTTTAACCATTTTAATAGGAAGCTTTGTCGTTTTATATGTTTTAAAAGCTTCTGTTTCGCTAGCGGTTGGTATTTCAACGTTCGGTGCATTTATGGGAGCTGTAGGTGGATTAACTGTTTTAAGTGCGTATTATATAAGAAGGAGAAGGCACTTAAAGAAAAAAGAGATGGAAAGTATACCACAAACAACGAAATCTTTTTTCTCATTGTATAAGGAGCTCTTTACATATTCTATTCCTTTTGTTGTGGTGGGCTTAGCAATTCCGTTGTATCAGACGATTGATACATTTACAATTAATAAACTACTTATACAAATAGGGTATATGCAAGGAGAAGCGGAAAAAATTAATGCGATAATTGGTCTTGTTCAAATGGTTGTACTTATCCCGGTATCCGTTGCGACAGCTTTTAGTATGTCTCTCGTACCAGAGATGACGAAAGCTTATACAGCAGGAAATACGAAGCTATTGTACAAACATTTTACGAGAACAAATGTATTAGTAGTAGCAATTACGGTACCGGCGGCAATTGGAATGATGGTGTTAGCCAAACCTGTATATACTCTTTTATTCGGTGCTGGAAATGATCCAGAGATGGGGAGAATCATTTTACAGTATTATGCTCCTGCTTGCATACTATTTTCTCTTTTTACAGTAACGGCTGCTATGCTACAAGGAATCAATCAACAGCAGAAGACGGTGCTAGGACTAGTGATTGGAATTATTGTGAAGATAGTTTTAAATATTGTATTGCTTCCGTATTTCGATTATGTAAGTTTTATCATTTCAACATACGCGGGCTATACGATTTCAGTCGGGTTTAACTTGTGGATGCTTTCTAAATATGTTATAAAGGCAACATAAGCTTTTAAGGCAGAGAGCACTCTGTCTTTTTCTATGTTTATCCCGCTTTAACGGGCAGTGAGACCCTCACCGCACAATTCAGCGAAAGAAAAGAAGTTTGGTTGGGGGCGGATAACTCGTAAAAGCCCGATTTGTAAGGGCTAATAATTAGTGAGGATGAAGCCCTCCACTGATTAAAGTTTCACTTTATAATATTTTTCTTATAAAAACGTTTTCAAAATAATTTTTCTATTGAAATTTAAACGTATGTTTCATATGCTGAGAATGGCGGTTTAAAAACTGTGATTTAAGAGAGGTAGATTCCTACATGTAAAAAGAATCGGGGTGATAGTATGTTAAATATATATTTAACAGACCGAAACGGAAAACTACAAGAGATTGAGGAAATGCAAAAGGGGTGCTGGATTAATGTACTTCATCCAACAGAAGAAGAAATTCAATATCTAGTACAAACTTTAAATGTAGACTTAGATTTCATTAAAGACCCTTTGGATGATGAAGAACGCTCTCGTATTGAAAAGGAAGACAATAATACTTTAATTATCGTGGATATTCCGACAGTTAGACATGATGAAGAAGGAAATTCGATTTATGACACGATTCCAATAGGTATGATTGTGATGCCGGATTGTTTTGTTACAATCTGCTTAGAAGAGAATCCAATTTTTGAACGTTTTATTAATCAACGTATTAAAGAATTTTATACGTTTAAGAAGACGCGCTTTGCACTTCAGCTCTTATATACGATTTCTACTTATTATTTAAGATACTTAAAGCAAATAAATCGAAAAACAATTGATTTAGAGCATCAATTAAATCAGTCAATGAAAAATAAAGAGATTTTCACATTGTTAGGCCTTGAGAAAAGTTTAGTATACTTTACAACGTCATTAAAGGCTAATAAAATTGTAATTCAAAAGTTAATGCGTAATAGTACATTTTTAAAAATGTATGAAGACGATCAAGATTTATTAGAAGATGTATTAATTGAAAATAAACAGGCTATTGAAATGGCGGAAATATATAGTCACATTTTAAGTGGAATGATGAATACTTTTAGCTCCGTTATATCAAATAATTTAAATAGTGTTATGAAACTGTTAACGTCAATTACGATCATTTTATCTTTACCGACGATGGTTTCTAGTTTCTTTGGAATGAACGTAAAGGTTCCGTTTGAAGGGGAAGCCCACGGTTTTGTAATTGTACTCATCATATGTGTAACACTATCTTTCACGTTAGCTTTTGTTTTTTGGAAGAAACGTTACTTTTAACGATAAGAAAGCTGCTCTAGCATAGTTATATAACTACGCTAGAGCAGCTTTTTTGCTATGAAATCTCAAATTTTGAATAGAATATAACTTGTACAATGTAATGTATATAAAGGGTATGTATGCCATATAAACCTTGTTCAATTAATGAAATGGGGTTAAAATTACATATTGTTAATGAAAAGTTGGAGGAAATACATCATGGAATTGTTTCAATTACCGAAAGCATTCCTGCAAATGAATACAATTTTTATCTCCATATTGATCGAAGCACTTCCTTTCGTGCTCATTGGTGTATTTATTTCAGGATTCATTCAAATGTTCGTGACAGAAGATATGGTGGCAAAATGGATGCCGAAGAACCGATTTCTGTCTGTTTTATTAGCTACTTTTTTAGGTATGTTGTTTCCAGGTTGTGAATGTGGAATTGTTCCGATTGTAAGACGATTAATTGGAAAAGGCGTTCCACCATACGCAGGGATTGCATTTATGTTAACTGGACCTATTATTAATCCAGTTGTATTATTTGCTACTTATGTTGCCTTTGGGAGTAGTATGCACATGGTATGGTATCGTTCTATTGTAGCGATTATCGTAGCCATTATCGTTGGAATTATATTATCCTTTATGTTTAAAGAACATCAATTAAGAGATGATCACTTCCCAGAAGTGAATAATAAGCGTCCACTGCGTAAAAAAATGTGGGATGTATGTACACACGCTGTTGAGGAATTCTTCTCAATGGGAAAATATTTAGTACTAGGTGCGTTAATTGCAGCAGCGGTACAAACGTTTGTACAAACTTCAACACTTCTTGCTATTGGACAAGGTCCGTTTTCTTCATCAGCTGTTATGATGGGACTTGCTTATATATTATCACTTTGTTCAGAGGCAGATGCATTTATCGCTTCTTCGTTCCAAAGTACGTTTTCAACAGCTTCACTTGTCGCGTTCCTCGTTTACGGACCGATGGTGGATATTAAAAATATGTTTATGATGCTTGCGACATTTAAAACTAAATTTGTAATTGTTGTTATAGTTACAGTTACTCTTGTTGTTTATGCAAGCTCACTACTCATTTATGCGATGGGGTGGTAGGTTATGTTTCGAGCATATATATTATTAGGTTTTACAATATTAATTGCGCAGCTTCATATTTCCGGTAACATTACGAAGTATATCAATATGAAGTATGCCTATTTATCAACAACAGCAGCAATTATTTTAGGTTTCTTAACGATTATACAAATTATCGTCGTTTTCCAAAAAGAGCACCAAAAGGAAAAAGAGAAAAATGATTGCAGTTGTGACCATAGCCATTGCGGGCATGATCATTCAAAAGATGAGAATACATGGTGGAAAAAAGCATTTTCGTACTCCTTGTTTTGTTTTCCAATTATCTCAGGGTTATTTTTCCCAATTGCGACGTTAGATTCGGATATTGTTAAAGCGAAAGGATTTCACTTTCCTGTTGCACAAGCAGAAAGTAAGGATCCATTTATGACAAGACAATTTCTAAGACCTGATACGAGCATTTATTACGGGAAAGAAGGATACCGTGGTGTAATGGAAAAAGGGAAGAAAGAGTTTGTTACGAAAGACAATATTAATTTGAAAGATGAAGACTTCCTAAAGGGTATGGAAACAATTTATAATTATCCTGGCGAGTTTACTGGGAAAAAATTATCTTTTAAAGGGTTTGTTTTTAGGGATGATTCTTCTAAAAAAGAACAATACTTCTTATTCCGTTTCGGTATTATACATTGCGTAGCAGATTCTGGTGTGTATGGTATGTTAGTGAAAAAGCCAGAAGGCGTAGAGTGGAATAATGATGACTGGATTCAAGTAGAAGGAGAGATAACTACTGAGTTTTATCAGCCGTTTCATGCGAATATTCCTGTATTAGAAGTAACAAAATGGAATAAAGTTGAACAGCCGAAAGAACAATATGTATTTATAGGAGCCGATTGATAAAATCGGTTCTTTTTTGTGGACTAAAAGTTCTGAATGTTGTTAATATTAAACGTGTAGTTCATTTATTATAGTGATTATTGAAATATTAAGGATAAATCATTAAAGGGGTGATAACAATGACAGAAGTAAAGGGGAAAACAGCCAATGAGTCAAGGGTGTTCAAAACGAGCCGAGTATTCCCAACAGATTTAAATGATCATAACACGCTATTTGGTGGGAAGATATTATCGGAGATGGATATGGTTGCTTCTATTTCAGCATCCAGACATTCGAGAAAGGAATGTGTCACAGCATCTATGGACTGGGTCGATTTCTTACATCCTGTTCGTTCTTCAGATTGTGTTAGTTATGAATCTTTCGTAATTTGGACGGGAAGAACTTCGATGGAAGTGTTTGTGAAGGTAGTATCTGAATATTTAATTTCAGGTGAGAAGCGTATAGCGGCAACGTCATTCGTTACTTTTGTGGCACTTAGTAAGGAAAATAATCCAGTTCCAGTACCGCGTGTTATCCCTGACACAGAAGAAGAGAAAGAATCACATCGTATTGCTGTGTTACGTGCAGAACAGCGTCATATACGTAAGGCAGAGAGTAAGAAAGTAGCCACATTGTTAACCTTTTGAGATGAATATTTAGCCATTTAAGTTACTATAGCAGTCGGAAATGGTTTTAAAATGAAAAGCGGACACCTAAAAATAGGTGTCCGCTTTTATAGTTTTTTCATCCACATATCATATGACAGTAGCTACTTAGCAGAAGCAAGCAGCACCGACGATGATTAAGAGGATAAATAATACGACTAATAGCGCAAATCCATTACCATGTGCGAAGCCCATTGTTATTTCCTCCTTTTATTTTAAGATACAACATACAATATGCAAATGAGCTATTGTTTGATATGGACATATATCATGCAATGACATATTTTCTTGAATGATAATGTAATAAAAAAGGGAAGATATAGAAATAACAGTAAGTGGAGAAAGGAATTTATCCATGAAGCACTTTTTCGCTATAATCCTTTGTTTAATAGGTGTATTCATTTGGATGAACATCGATGTGGAAATGGGGAAGGAAATGGCTAGTGAATATGAATTAGGACAAGTTCGATTAGGTGAATTTCAATTATATACGAACGGTGAAGAGTTATATAGAAAATTATTTGAGGATATAAACGATGCAGAAAAGTATATATATATCCATTTTTATATTGTAGGAAAAGATGAAATAAGCCAAGAGTTTTTACAGTTATTAGAGAAAAAAGCATCTAGCGGAGTAGAAGTGAAATTGTCAGTCGATCGGATAGGTGGATATAAGCTGAAGAAAAAGGTAATTAGCCGATTAAAGGAAAACGGTGTGAAGTTTACATTTAGTAAAAAACCGAAACTGAAAAATGTGTTCTATTCTTTGCATCAACGGAATCATAGACGTATTGTTACGATAGATGGAAAGGTATCATACGTCGGTGGTTTTAATATCGGAAAGGAGTACCTTGGACAAAATCCAAAGTTTGGGCCATGGCGTGATTATCACGTGCGCATCCATGGTGAGGGTGCAGCGGATATGGAAAGAAAGTTCGCCGAAGATTGGAAAGAAGATACAGGAGAAAAAATGCCTATACATGAAAGTATACCTACATTAGGGAATGTGAAATATCAATATTTATTTTCAAATGGAAAAGGCTTATGGGAAAAGTATGGGGCACTTTTAAAAAAGGCTAAAAAGTCTTTAATTATCGCTACACCATATTTTGTACCAAGTAAAGAAATGGTGAAAGAGTTAAAAGCTGCATTAAATCGTGGTGTTAATGTGAAAATTCTCGTGCCATTTAAAAGTGATGCCATATTGTTAAAACAAGCTGCCTATCCATATTTGAAAGATATGTTACATGCTGGAGCGGAGATTTATCAATATCGAAATGGATTTTTTCATGGGAAAGTAACAATTATTGATGGAGAAATTGTTGATATTGGGACAGCGAATTTTGATAATAGAAGTTTTTATTTAAATTGTGAGTCTAACTGTATCATATATGATAAAACAGTTGTTGATGAAGTATGGAGTCGATTACAGGTAGACTTTCATAAATCAAAACGATTTTCTGAAGAAGATTTTGAGAAAATTAGTAGATGGGATTGGTTTTTAGCGAGAATAGCGAATGTTTTAGCATCATATTTATAGTATATGGACAAAAGAGAAGGGAGGCGCTTTAATGGACTGTATGAAAGAATTAATGAAATATAGTTATATGCTAATATACAAGGTTGGAGAGTATGCTGGAAAGGTCAGAGACGAAGAATTAAAAAATCTATTACAGCACCATTTACCATATATGTTACAAGCATATAATGAACAAGTAAATTTTCAAGAAGGAGAGAATGTGCAGCATATAACCTGTGAAACAATGGAGTTTGATTTGCATGAAATGGGAAAGGAAACAGTTAGTAAATATACAGGGGATATTCATATTGCAACCAGTTATATTGCGCATTTGAAACGATTAGCTTTAAAGTTTGCTCAAGTTGCAGTGGAAGTTGCTAACCCAGAGTTTCGCTCATTTTTGGAAAATTGTTTCCTGAAAATGAACCGTTACGCTTATAGTGTGTGGCAATATGTTATGAAGAAGGAATATAAGATTACACATCTGTATGAAAATGAAAAGTTTGCATGAGAAACTAAGGCGAAATGGTATGCGCCTTAGTTTTTTTACGTCCATTGAGAGAAAAAACTAGTTTTATTGTGTATCGATTGGAAATGAAATATATAAATTAAAATTAGGTTTTGTTATCGGAAAATTTACAAAAATTTACCGTATATTTACTGTTTTTCAATCTCTCCTTTAAAAATAGAGAGTAATATGAGGTTGTACATATTCTATCACAAGGAGGAAACGCAAATGAACAAATGGGTTAAATCATTAACTGCTATGGCACTTGCAAGTTCTTTATTAATGGTAGGTTGTAGTAAAGGTGAGGACAAGAAGAAAGAAGACGACACAACAACACAACAAGAGGACAAAAAGGATAAAGAAACAAGCGGAACCGAGAAGTCTACTGATTCTAAAGAAAAGAAATAAAGTAATAATAAAGCTTCCTCTTATATATGAGGAAGTTTTTTTGTTGTAAATTGACTAAGATTATTGAAAAATAGAAAGAGAATGAAAGAGGGGGAAAACAAATGAAAGTATGTATATTGGGAGCAACAGGACGAGTAGGTTCAAACATAATTAATTTAGCATTAAAGGATTCAGCTGAAGTGACTGCATTAGCGCGTGATTTAAATAGAATAGAAATACAACATGAAAGGTTAAGAGTGATAGAAGGGAATGTATTGAACGAAAATGATATAAAGAAAGCGATAGAAGGAAGTGATATAGTAATTAGTGCACTTGGAACGGATCAAAATGGAACATTAGCGAAGAGTATGCCACAAATTATAAAGGAAATGGAAGAAGATGGGATTCGCGGGATCATAACAATAGGAACAGCTGGTATTTTACAAGCAAGAACAGATCTAAATTTATATCGTTTTCAATCAACGGAATCAAAAAGGAAAACGACAACGGCAGCGGAAGATCATTTGGCTGCATATAAGGTACTAAGTAATAGTAATAATTTATGTTGGACAGTTGTTTGTCCGACACATTTAATAGATGGTGAGGCGACAGAGGTATATCGAACTGAAAAAGATATATTGCCAGAGGGTGGATCAAAAATTACAGTGGGTGATACAGCACACTTTGCATGGGATCTATGTAAGAAAAATATATATGAAAATAGTCGAGTAGGTATTGCATATTAAAAAACCATCCCAAAGTCGGGATGGTTAAAAGATGATATAACACAAGAAGATGATAATCATAATGATTTGGAGAATTGCTTTCGCTACTGTACTGCTTAAAAAACCAACTACAGTAGCGACTCCAACTAGAAAAGCATCTTTTGGCGATTTTTTATGTACTAGTTCTGTTATAAATACTGATAAGAACGGTATGATAATAAGTCCGAATGGTGGGAAGAAGAACGAGCCGACAATGATAGAAATCATTCCGACACGTTCACCCCATTTAGAACTACCGTATTTTTTTAAGAAATATCCATTTGCAATAAAATCAGCAACGAAAATGAAAAGAGTGAAAATGACTTGAATAATCCAAAAAGAAGTTGTTAATTCGCCTCCATTTATACCGAAATGGTAAATCAAATATCCAGCCCAGACAGCTAGTATGCCAGGGATAATTGGATAAATAAAGGCGAGAAATGAAACAACGAAACAGGCAATGATACAAATTGTTAATAAAACAGTCACTTTATAGCTCCTTTTTAATATCTAGTTTATGTACAGCAACTTTTTTGACTTGATGTCCATCAAGTTCTAATACTTTAAATTGAAAACCAGCATATTCAATGGAATAGCCAGCTTCAATATTTAAGTCAACTGCTTGAGAGAGAAGCCATCCTCCGATTGTATCTAAATCACTATCATCAATATGTAGGCCAAACATATCATTTACTTCAGAAATAAGCACCTTTCCGTCTAAAACAGTAAGCTTAGGTGTACGCTTTTCAATCATAGGTGATTCATCAGCATCGAATTCATCTTGAATTTCTCCAATGATTTCTTCAAGAATATCTTCCATCGTTAAAAGTCCGGCAGTACCACCATATTCATCCATAACGATTGCCATCTGAACGCGATTTTTTTGAAGGTGGACTAACGTTTTACGAATTGGAACTGTTTCAAATACAGTTAGAACAGGATGTATATAAGATTCAAGTGGTTTATAAATACCTTTCGTTTGATCATGGAATACTTCTTTCGTATTGATCATCCCAATGATATCATCTTTATCTTTTTCAATGATTGGATAGCGTGTATATTTTTCAGTAGCGACGATATCCATATTTTCTTCTAACGTATTTTCAGTAGACAAGCAAATCATTTCGGTACGAGGAACCATAATTTCTTTCGCAACTCGATCATCAAATTCAAAAATGTTATTTACATATTTATATTCGGTTTGGTTTATTTCACCGCTTTTAAAACTTTCACCTAAAATGAGTCGCAATTCCTCTTCAGAATGAGCAAGTTCACTTTCCTTCGCAGGTTCTAATCCGAGTAGTTTTGTGAAAAATATAGCTGTACTATTGAGTAGCCAAATGAATGGATACATAATTTTATCAAATAAAATAAGCGGTCTTGCAAATTTGAGTGTGATTGCTTCTGCTTTTTGAATTGCGAAAGACTTTGGAACTAATTCACCTAATACAACGTGGAAAAATGTAATAACACTAAAAGCAATAACAAAAGATAAAGTGTTAGCCATTGTTCCAGTAATATTAATTTTTTCAAAGAGCGGTCGTAGTATATGTTCCACAGTCGGTTCACCAAGCCAACCAAGCCCTAAAGAAGTGATTGTAATTCCGAGCTGACAAGCTGATAAATAAACATCTAAATTAGATAGGACGCTTCTTGCAGCTAAAGCTTGTTTATTACCTTCATTTGCAAGTTGGTCAATTCGACTTTTTCGTACTTTTACAACAGCGAATTCTGATGCAACGAAAAAGCCAGAAATAAGAATAAGTACAAAGATGAGAAAAATATTTAATATGTCCAAGCGTGTTCTCCATTCCAAGGTCTGGAATAAAGATGTCACCTCCTGCAATTATGTTATACTTTTATAATAAATCCAAATGAAAAGAATAGTCAAAGGAAAAGGGTAAATATTGGTATGTTTCTGTAATAGTTTTTGAATTTGCTGTTATTTTGTCCGCTATACAAAAGGAATAACCCCCTACTTTTAGATTATAGAGGGTTATTTTAAATTAAGGTTTTGGAACACTTCTCGTTAAAGTGTATGACTGTTGCTTGGAGTAGTTTGTGGTCCATAGTGTTTGAAGGAAAGAAAGTATGCTATATGGGATATAGAGTAGTAATAAGCCAATTGTAACAATTATAGGTGAATTTCCGCCAAATTGAACGATAAATTGTAACAGTCCATTTGCATGAAAAACGCATTCCATAAAAACGAATGAAAGAATAATGGAACCTAAAATTGATTTATGATTCGAAGTAAGCGCCAAAAACAATGTATCCACAAGAAAAGAATCATGTTTTATTTCATATTCATTTGTGTTTTTTAAGAAAGGAATCCATTTTTTTACTGCTTGCATAACGATAATCATGGAAGTACTACATACGATGATAAATGATGAGTAGTAAGGAAGGTTTATAAATTGTGCGATGTATAGAAGTAGTAATAAGACTGAACATTGTAATACTACAGTGCAAAAAGAGTAAGGTATCCATTTCAATACAGTAGTAAACTTTTTAAACGAGTTAGGTACTTTGAAAAATAAATGGCCGATACCCAAACTTATGAAAAATCCGATCGCAAGGGTAAAAGTAAAACGAACAATCGATATAAAATATATTTCCCATATGTAAGGGAATAATGGTGTTGAATGATTAGAAGTATGTATCATTTGGTTTGCTGAGAAAAAGATAGATTCATGCATCCAATCAACCTTTGGAATTGATATAGAAGAAAGCTGTGCGAAGTTTTGAAAAATGCTAATAAATCCATTTTGATAAGAGTAATTGTGTGTAATAAAAAGAGCTGGAATAGGACTTATGGCAAAAATAACAATAACACCAATTATAAATTTACATATATGTGAGCGTAATAAGGACATATAACCACCTACTCTTAGAATATTCAGAAAATTCTTATTCTTATTTTAGCTTTTTTTGAAAGAAGTTACAATATATTTTTCATTTAGTAATTCAGAGAGAAGATTTGATAGCAAAAATATACAAGTGAAGGATTCATGAATAAATTATGACAAGAAAATGAATAATTTTCAGAAAAATAAAATAAATTATTTATTTTTTTCTGAAAATATAATATAGTTATGGCACAGAAAGTATTTTAACATAAGGAGGCTTTTTATGAGGATTAAAGGGAATTACGTGCCGAAAAGGGAAGTTTTACTGTGCTCAAGTTCGATTACGATTGGGGAAGCGTTAGAGCATTTAAATAAAACGGGGTATCGCTGTGTACCAGTTTTAGATGAAAAAAAAGAGAAATTTTTAGGGAATATATATAAAGTAGATATTTTAGAATATAAAGGATCACTTGATGAGAGTGTAATACAATTATTAAACGATAAAGAAGGATTTGTGAGAGAAGATTCATCTTTCTTTAAAGTATTTTTTACAATAAAAAAATTGCCTTATTTATCAGTAGTTGACGAAAAAGGGGTTTTCCTTGGAATTTTAACGCATAAAAAAGTTTTTGAGTTATTAGAGGATGCATGGGGCGTTCACTCTAGTAAATACTCTGTCATGATTGGAACGCAAGACTATAATGGAGCAATCCAAAAATTATCGACAGTTTTAAAGAAATACACTGGTATTCAAAGTTTGATGACTTTTGATAATGATGCCTTATTAGTTCGTAGAATTATGTTTACATTAGGAGAAGAGTTTAACGACGGTGAATTAGAGACATTATTGAAAGATTTAGAAGATCACGGATTTAGAGTTGTGTATGTGGAAGAGATGAAAAATCCACGTGAAGTTGAAACGATAGAGTAACATAACAAAAGCCATCTAATTATATATTAGATGGCTTTTGTATGTTACGTGTATAAAGTTATTTGAAAATAACAATTGAATAATAGGTGAGATTGTAACAATATTTGTGTAAGAGAATAAAAAATGTAGATAATTTCGATTTTCAAAAAAATCAATTTGAAAATATGTTTTTATTTTGCAAATAAATATGTTACTATATGTGTGATAAAAACAAAGAGGTCTGACATCTACACTCCACGTAATAACACTCTAATGATTTGAAAATTCAAAAAAATCAAAATTCAAAATAATAATTGTATTAATGATTAGAGTAAAAATAAGGGGAATGGAGAAATTATGGAGAAAGACACTGCTTTGTAAGGGGCATATTTTATCATCTTGAGCAGAGAGGAGGATGCATAGCATATTGTAAAATATAGAGATAAACAATGAAAAAGTGCTATGCAAATGAAGAGCATGAAGGGACGTTTAAGGCCAGGTGATACGGTAGCAATTGGTTTAATGCTATTTGCATTATTTTTAGGAGCAGGAAATTTAATTTTTCCGCCAGTTTTAGGTCAACAAGCAGGAGAGAATGTTTGGATTGCTACAATAGGATTCCTTGTAACGGGAGTCGGATTACCCCTACTAGCTGTAACAGCTGTCGCGTTTGTAGAGGGGGACTTGAAAGCGCTATCTTCTAGAGTCCACCCTATATTTGCGTTTATTTTCCCATTGATTAGTTATTTAGCAATTGGACCATTTTTCGCGATTCCTCGTACTGGAGCTGTTTCGTTTGAAATGGGTATGAAGCCGTTTTTATCAGAGGCAATGGTTTCAGAGTGGTACATGCTATTTCTTTTCACGATAGTTTTCTTCGGAATAACGTGGTATTTATCATTAAATCCATCTAAATTAGTGGATTGGTTCGGAAAGTTTCTTACACCATTATTAGTATTAATTGTCGCTGTTATTGTCGGAAAGGCAATTATTGATCCAATTGGAGAGCCAGCTGCGCCGTTAGCTGCTTACAAAGAAAATGCTTTCTTTGGTGGATTTATTCAAGGATATTTAACGATGGATGCAATTAGCGCGCTCGTATTCGGAATTGTCGTTGTACAAGTTATCCGCTCTAAAGGGATAAAAGAGAGTAGTCAAATTGCAAAAATAACAGTAGTATCAGGTATTATTGCTGTACTTGGTTTAACGTTAATTTATTTATCACTTGCTTATCTTGGTTCAACAAGTACATCACTTGGTATCTCAGAAAACGGTGGCCTTATTTTAACGAATGTTGTAAATGAGCTATATGGGACGAGTGGTAAAATTTTATTAGGGCTTGTTATTATACTCGCTTGTTTAACAACTTCTGTTGGGTTAACATCTGCGTGTGCAGGTTTCTTTACAAACTTATTCCCAAAACTTTCGCATAAAACGATTGTAACAATGGTATGTGTATTTAGTTTAATTGTATCTAACCTAGGTTTAACACAATTAATCGCAGTAACATTACCTGTGTTAATGATCATTTATCCAGTTGCAATTGTATTAATCGTACTTTCGTATTTCCATAAGTGGATTGGGAAGCGTAATACAATTTATATTGGAGCTATTTTAGGTGCATTGTTAATTAGTTTCTTTAACGGTTTAGAAAGTGCGAAAATTAAAATTGACGCGATTTCTAATGTACTACAAATGTTACCGTTATATAACGAAGGAATCGGATGGTTAATTCCATCATGTATTGGCGGGATTCTTGGTTTCTTCTTCTATAAATCAAATGAATCAAGTGAATTACAAAAGAAAGGTGCTTAGGCACCTTTCTTTTTTTGAAGGGGATTTTTGTATTTTGTCTAAGTAATAATTGGGGGGAATGATAAATGGCTAATTTTGAAGATTTTTTAAATTTGGATTTGAGAATTGGAACTGTAATACATGCAGAGGAATTTAAAGAAGCGAGAGTACCAGCGATTAAACTAGCAATAGATTTTGGAGAAATCGGGATAAAGCAGTCAAGTGCTCAAATTACGAAAAGGTATATTCCAGAAGATTTAATCGGTCAACAAATCGTTGCTGTTGTAAACTTTCCACCAAAGCGTGTAGCTGGATTCAAATCAGAAGTGCTTGTGCTTGGTGGTGTTCCTGAAGCTGATGATGTTGTGTTACTTCAGCCTAATATGGAATTGCCAAATGGAACAAAAATTAGCTAGGGTGAAGGTAGGGGCTAATATGGATATCGGACGAGAATATTTGCAATGTGCGATTTCGAACTTTAAAGCAACAAAGAAACAAGGGGAACGGGCACTTTCTCAATTATCATATGAACAAATACAATGGTCTTCTCATGAAGAAACAAATAGTATAGCGATTATTATTAAGCATCTGCACGGTAATATGCGTTCTAGATGGACGGATTTTTTAACGTCTGATGGTGAAAAAACAGATCGTAATCGAGATGGTGAATTTGAAGGATGCTATCATTCAAAAGAAGAAACCCTTATAGCTTGGCAAGAAGGATGGAAATATGTTTTTAATACGATGAATACTTTAACGCCGGAACACTTATTGAAGACGGTATACATTCGCGGTGAAGCACATACTGTCATGCAAGCAATTGAAAGGCAAATTTCTCATTATGCATTGCATATTGGTCAGATTATTTACATTGGGAAGATGTTAAAAGAAAATGAGTGGGAATGTTTAAGTATTCCGAGAGGTCAGTCTGCGCGTTATGTAGAGAAAAAACGTTCAACATAATAATAAGAAAGAAACCGATAAAAAATAGGAAAAAAGAAAGTCAGCCAAATAATAGATGGTTCTGTAATCATAAGAATACTGCCAAAAATAAGTCCATATATAATAAGAAAGAAATTGACAAGTGTATTCACAGGGAGAAATCGTGAGATAAATACTTGCTGTCGTTTAAAACAATCACTGTGAAATAAATAAAAGCGGAAGTACCATGTGGCTGTAATAAGGTCTTTCTTTCTCACAATTCTTTTTTTGCATGTATGACAGATAAATGGTGGTTGCATTTCATTACGCTCCATTTTTTATTTTCATAATAATGTGAGACAAAAGTAGGTACAAAGTGTATGTTCCTATATACGCTCCTGCAATAAGGAAAAATGGATTCAGTAAAATTCCATGAATGCTCGTCATGAAAACTAAATCTTGTATTAAAACATCGTATATATTAATGGAAATAATTGTACCAAGTACATATAGTGCCAAGTACGCAGAAATATGTAGCACAATAGAGATTTTTGGTTGCTTAGCGGACAAATAAAAAATGAATGATAGAGCGATTGGTAATATTCCTATTAATAGCTTCAATTCATTTCACCTCATTAACAATATAGCCGAAATTTTAACGGTCTATTCTCTAGGGC
Source organism: Bacillus cereus ATCC 14579 (assembly GCF_000007825.1). Taxonomy (NCBI): domain Bacteria; kingdom Bacillati; phylum Bacillota; class Bacilli; order Caryophanales; family Bacillaceae; genus Bacillus; species Bacillus cereus. Next base: position 1,992,856 of record NC_004722.1, read on the forward strand.
TTGTACATAACTTGAAATAGAGAGGTGATAGTATGAATCGGGGCTTTTTTTTTATGAAGTTTACAAATATGCGTAAGTTAGTTTTATTTGTTATTACTACAGTGCTAGCGACTTTTTTTCTTATTAGTCTGATGGTAACCTCTATGAAAGAGACAAAGTCAACGTATTTATATAATTGGTTAAATGAGTTATCGATGAATGGTTACATGTATGTACTTGGAAAAGAGAATCATTATTTTACACAGGAGTATCGAAATTTGAATCAAGATTTTTCAATTTCTTCTTTTCTCTTTTCTATGGCTACAAATATTCGCTTTAATGATGTACGCAGTTTTGTCGGGAAAGAGCTCCCGGGATTTGGTAAGTACGATACAGAAATTGTTATTGCGGGTGAGGGTACAAATTATTCTAACTTACCGATAGAGTCGAGTGTTCCTCTTGAAGAAGTAGTGAAGGAACGGACTAGTGGAACTGGACAAGCACCTAAACAAGATACGAATAAAGAGAAAAAACAGCCGTCCCAAACGACTGGGAAGAGACAAGTTGCGTTTATTTATCATACACATAGCTGGGAATCTTATTTACCTTTACTTAACTTAACGAATGACCCGAATCCGAATAAAGCAACGAGTTCTGTGTCGAATATTTCTATATTAGGAGATCGTTTCCGTGAACAACTAGAAGGTGAAGGGATTGGGGCTACTAACGATAAGAGTGATGTTGGTCAAAAGTTAATAAGTAAAGGTTTAAACAGTAATAGTTCGTATAAAATGTCACGAGAAATTGTGCAGCAAGCTATGGCTGGAAATAAAGATCTTCAATACTTTTTTGATTTGCATCGTGATAGTGCCCGAAAGAATGTAACGACAAAAACAATTGGAGATAAATCATATGCAAAGCTTGCATTTGTAGTAGGGAAAGGAAATAAAAACTATGAAAAAAACTTACAATTAGCGACAGCTTTACATGAGGCGATTAATAAGAAATATCCAGGAGTGAGCCGTGGGGTCATTCAAAAAGGGTTCCAGACAGGAAATGGAATCTATAATCAAGACCTATCAGGACAAGCGATATTAATAGAAGTTGGTGGTGTAGATAATACAGAGGAAGAATTGAATCGATCAATTGATGCACTTGCTAAAGCATTTGGTGAATATTTTTGGCAGGCAGAAAAAGTGAATGGATAAAGTGAATGGATAAAGTGAAACGTGAATTAGCCAGGACATCTATCGATAATTATTAGCTCACTTCAATCTTGGAAAAACGTAAGTGTAATGCTTGCGTTTTTTCTTTGTAATGGTGAGATGTCACAGAATAGACATAATTTGTCGTTGTTATAGTAATATCGAAATTTGTCAATTTATAGTAGGAGATTTACAAAGGGATTTTCGAGAAAGTAGAGAAAATCTTTTTATAAGGAAAACTTTTTATTATGAAACTGGTAGGGTGATTGAAGTGATTAGAGAGATCGAAATAGAAGATGCAGCATCATTTTTACAATTAAGTAAGCAATTAGATGAAGAAACGAAGTTTATGTTATATGAACCAGGAGAAAGAAAAACTACAGCTGAGCAACAAGAAAAAATAATCGATCGATTTATAGAAAATGAATATGCAACAATATTTGTAGCAGTTGAAGATGAGAGGATAGTAGGTTTTATATTAGTGAATGGAAATAACATTCAAAGAAAGAGACATGTGGCAACCATTGTAATTGGTATTTTGCAAGAGTATAACGGGCGAGGTATTGGGACGAGATTGTTTAAAGAGGTTGAGAAGTGGGCAAAATTACATGATGTATGGCGTTTAGAATTAACAGTAATGGCCCACAATACAAGAGCTCAGACACTATATAAAAAAGCTGGATTTGAGAAAGAAGGTGTCAAAAAAGCTGCTCTTATTATCGATGGAAAGTGCATCGATGAGTATGAAATGGCCAAATTATTAAAATAAGAGGTCGTTATATGAAAAAAAGATGGGCACTACTTGGTATTGTAGCTGCAATAATTATTGTTGGAGTAGCAGGAATCAATTATAAAATGTATAAGGATAAGCAGGCGCGGGAAGTAAGTGTAAATAGCATATTTCCGAAAGCGAAAGAAACGATTGCTAATATGGATGGGGATATTGCGGTAATTAATAATCCGAATTCAATGCTTGTACTTGTAAATAAAAGTAGGCGTTTACCAGATGGGTATAGACCGCCAGATTTAGTTATTCCGAAAGTGCGCTACTCTAGTGAAGGTGATCAAGAAAAGAAAAAGATGAGAAAAGAGGCAGCGAGGGCGCTTGAGGATATGTTTCAGCAGGCTGACAACGAGCGTATTTTTCTTTTTGCAGTTTCTGGATTTAGATCTTTTGATCGACAAAAAGCATTAAATACGATGTATAAAAAACAAGACGGGGAAGCAAAAACAGCAATGTCTAGCGCGGTTCCTGGCACAAGTGAGCATCAAACTGGACTAGCTATGGATATTACGTCTCAATCTGCTAAATTTCAGTTAGAGACAGTTTTTGGGGAAACGAAAGAAGGTCAGTGGCTTTCTGAAAATGCCCATAAATTTGGTTTTGTGGTTCGATACACAAAAGCGAAAGAAACGATTACGGGCTATCGGTATGAACCATGGCACGTAAGGTATGTGGGAAATCCACAAGCTACATATTTGTATGATAATCAACTGACGCTTGAAGAAGTAACAGAGTGAACAATTGAGGGGAGAGATGTACAATGACGATGTTATATAAGAAAAAAGTACATGCATATATTACAAGAGAACAAGAGGGGGTTATGCAATTACTTGTTTTTAAACATCGTGATATACATGAAGCTGGTATTCAAGTGCCAGGGGGAACGGTTGATGAAGGTGAAACGTTAGAAGCTGCTATATTGCGTGAAGTACAGGAAGAATCCGGATTGCGTCATTTATGCATAGAGCGGTTTTTAGCAGATTACATTATACATATGAAAGAAAAACAGGAGTATGAAAAACGCCACTTTTTCCATGTAACTTTACTAACAGATGTAAAGGATACTTGGGAACATATTGTAAGTGCTGGTGAGGAAGATAAAGGATTAGTATTTTGCTATGAATGGGTTGATATTGCAAAATGCCCTGAATTAGCTGGGAAACAAGGTGAGTTTTTACATTTATTAGATGAAGTATACGCACAGTAATGTAAGAGTCTGAAGCGAAGGTTAATCCGTTTCAGACTTTTTTTATTTTTCGGGAAATTAAAGGTGTTTAAATAAGAGTATTGAATTTCTTTAAAGGGATATTAATTTAGGATGTGTTGAGATGAAAAATTGAAAAAGTAAGGGGTATATGTTAAAAAAGTTCATATAAGGGAGAATATAAATGGAAATTCAGTTTAATTCAATCTTAAAAAAGGAATTAACAATTCAAGATATTCAAAATGAAATGGAATCTGGAAAGCTAACTTCAAAAGAGCTAGTGATGTATTATCTCTATAGAATTGCAAAGTATGATCAAGACGGGCCGAAAATCAATTCAATTTTAGAAATCAATCCAGATGCTATTTTTATTGCAGAAGCGTTAGATTATGAAAGAAAGACAAACGGCGTAAGGGGACCATTGCATGGAATACCTGTTTTGCTTAAGGATAATATTGAAACGAATGACTTCATGCATACAAGTGCAGGTACAATAGCTCTAGAACAAAATATAAGCAGTGAAGATGCATTTCTCGTTACTAAACTGCGAGAAGCAGGGGCAGTGATAATAGGAAAAACGAATATGACAGAATTAGCAAATGCAATGTCTTTTGAAATGTGGGCTGGATATAGTGCAAGAGGTGGTCAAACAATCAATCCATATGGAACGGGCAAGGATCATATGTTTGTTGGCGGATCTAGTACAGGATCTGCAATAGCAGTTGCTGCTAACTTTACAGTAGTATCTGTTGGGACAGAAACCGATGCTTCTATTTTGAGCCCCGCTGTTCAAAATTCTGTAGTAGGTATTAAACCGACTGTCGGTTTAATTAGTCGTAGAGGAATTATTCCATTTACTTATTCGCAAGATACAGCTGGACCATTTGCTAGAACGGTAACCGATGCTACTATTTTGCTAGGGAGTTTAACTGGAGTGGATGAGAAAGATGTAGTTACTCACAAAAGTGACGGTAGGGCATATCGGGATTATACATCTTACCTTGATGCAAATGGTTTAAATGGAGCGAAGATTGGTGTGTTTAACGATGCACCAAAAGATTATTACGAAAATGGTGAGTATGATGAAATCTTGTTTAAGGAAACGATCCAAGTATTACGTAATGAAGGAGCGACAGTAGTAGAAAATATTGATATTCCTTCTTTTCATAGAGAATGGAGCTGGGGAGTTCCGCTTTATGAGCTGAAGCATAGTTTAGATAACTATCTTACTAAATTACCTTCTACTATCCCGGTACATTCTATTTCGGAGTTAATGGAGTTTAATAAAAACATAGCAGAAAGAGCTTTAAAATATGGACAAACTAAGTTAGAGGGAAGAAAAGATTTTCCTAATACGTTACGAAATCCAGAATATTTAAATGCGAGATTAGAAGATATATATTTTTCTCAAGAACAAGGCATTGATTTTGCATTGGAAAAATATAATCTTGATGCGATACTGTTTCCTTCCTATATAGGTTCTACTATATGTGCGAAAGCGGGTTATCCGTCTATAGCAATACCAGCAGGGTATATGGAAAGCGGGAGGCCTTTTGGAATTACCATTGCAAGCACTGCCTTTAGTGAAGGGATATTAATTAAATTAGCTTATGCTTTTGAACAAGCGACAAAGCATAGAAAAATCCCCAGCTTATCATGAATAGAATAAACAAAGAGGACAGGAATCCCTATCCTCTTTGTTTTAGTGATTAAATTGAAATATCGTTCTGCTCTGTCTTATGATATTTTAATAAACTAAAAGATAAACAAGCGGAACATAAAATAAGAATAGAAGCGATGATATAAATTGTACGAACACCGAACATATCAGTAATAATGCCAATGCTAAGCATAGATAGTCCAGAGGCTGTTGAAAGAAGTGCGCCATGTGCTGTATACATTTTTGATAATAAAGAAGGGGCGACACTTGATTGTAAAACAGTCGTTTGGGAAATATCTCTAATTTGATAACATGGTCCCATTAGAACACATAGAAAAAGCGCAATAAATCCGCTGCTTGTCATACCATATAAAAATGTAAGAATGCTAAATATAAGAGAGCTAATCGACATAGATCGTATTAAATTGTTTTGAATATAGGAACTCATTTTCCATGCTAATAGACCACCGATTAACGTGCCAACATAATAACTTGTATTAATATATCCCCACCATTCTTCGCCCTTATGAAGGATAGTCGTAACGTATGCCATCGTAATAGCACCAATCCATATTGTCCCTGCGAAAGTTTCGATTAAGTCCATATATGTAACGGTACGGAGAGAAGGATTTTGAAATAGGAGTTTCCAACCTTCCAATAAAACAGTACTTTTGGAAGAGGGAGAATCTGCTATTCTTTCAGTATGTATGGAACGTAATGAAAAATGTAATGCAATGCATCCGAAAATCATTAAAATGTTATTAATCATGAGTGTAGAAGTAGCGCCAATGAGAAGAACGACAATACTCGTAAATGAATAAGCAACGGCTTGCACAATTTGTGTTGAAAAGGAAAAGATACTATTTACTTTTACTAATTTTTCTTTCGGTGTAAGGCGTGGAAGAATACCGTATAATAATGGAGCACTCCACCCGCTACATAATGAAATGACAAAAATAAAAGTTAATAGAGCTATAATGTTTGTGGATAAGACCGGGAACAAAATCATTAATAATAGTAAAAAGACTGTTTTCAACCATTGGAGCGTATATAACAGCGTATAAGATGGAAAACGATTTATTATAAGTGGTGCAGAGATGTTAGCAATTAGATTTGTGATAACTTGTAATAATGGAAAAAGAGCAGTAATAGTAGCTGATTTAGTTGCTATATAAATATGAGTTGTAATAATCATTACATATACGATGTCAGCGAGAGTAATGCATATTTTGGAACCTAAATAGTAGATTAGTGACAGGTTTCTCAATAAGAATATCACCTCTATAAAAAATAGTATTTAGTAATTGTAATAATTGTAATTTAAAAATTAAAATTTTTAAAGAATTTAATTTTTTGTCACTTTTTGAAAGGGATTTTCATGTATAATGAAGAATATATTGATATAGTATTATATTAATGATCATTGTAACAGTGAATATGTACAATAGCTTGTAGCAAACGCCCAAGTGTAAGAAAGGGCGGATAAACCATTCTTTTCTTCATATACATATAGAAAATGAGAAAGAAAGTGAGGGTTGCATATGGCTGCTTGGGTAATTTGGTTTATAATAGCTGGTATTTTATTTATCGCGGAAATGTTGTCGATTACATTTTACATGCTTTGGCTTGGAATTGGAGCTGTTGTCGGAGGTCTTATTGCTTTGTTTGCTCCTGATGCACTACTGTTACAAGTTACTGTTGGTGCAATTGTAAGTTTAACTTTGACATTCTTTACGAAAAGAATTTCAAAAAACTTTCGAGAAGCAAAAGGTTTTACTGATACAGTAGATATGCTTGTTGGTAAAAGAGGGATTGTTATGCAAGCGATTACAAATGAAGCGAATGGTATTGTGAAGGTGGATGGAGATACTTGGACAGCTATTGCAGATTCTTCAATTGATGCTGGAGAAAAAGTCGTTGTTATAAAGAGGCATAGTACTATATTACAAGTGAAAAAGGAGAGTGAATAAATATGGTAGCATTAACGTTAACGATTATATTCGCACTAATTGTAGTTACATTTATCGCATTAACAATTAAAATTATTCCTCAGCAAAAAGTTGGGGTTGTTGAAAGATTTGGTAAGTTTCAACGTATAATGCACCCAGGGTTAAATATTTTAATACCAATTGTAGATCGTGTTCGTGTATATCATGACTTACGCATTCAACAAACGAATGTACCACCGCAAAAGGTAATTACGAAAGATAATGTTCAAGTAGAAATTGATACAATTATTTTCTATCAAATTGTTGAACCAGAACTTGCGACATATGGTATTTCAAACTATGAATATGGTGTTCGTAATATTACTTCAGCAACGATGCGTCAAATCATCGGTAAAATGGAACTGGATGAAACGTTATCTGGTCGTGAAAAAATTTCAACAGAAATCCGCTTAGCGCTTGATGAAGCAACAGAAAAATGGGGCGTACGTATTGAACGTGTCGAAGTTGTTGATATTAACCCGCCAAAAGATGTGCAAGCATCAATGGAAAAACAAATGAAGGCTGAGCGTAATAAACGTGCGATTATTTTAGAAGCTGAAGCAGCAAAACAAGATAAAGTCTTTCGCGCTGAAGGAGAAAAGCAAAGTAAAATCTTGATGGCTGAAGGGGATAAAGAAGCACGTATTCGCGAAGCTGAAGGTATAAAAGAAGCAAAAGAATTAGAAGCACAAGGGGAAGCACGAGCAATTGAAGAAATTGCAAAAGCAGAACAAAATCGTATTGAATTGCTTCGTGAAGCGAATTTGGATGAGCGTATACTTGCTTACAAATCATTTGAGTCATTAGCTGAAGTTGCAAAAGGACCAGCAAATAAAGTCTTTATTCCGTCTAATGCAATTGAAACACTTGGTACTCTTGGGGCAATTGGAGAAATATTTAAAGAAAAACAAGCGAAGAAACTACTTTCAAATGATACAGGAAAAGAACAATAAAAGTGAGGAAGAGAAATGGTATACCATTTCTCTTTTTTTGTGCGTATATTCTGAAAAGCTTGTACATATCCATGTATAAAGAAGGTGATGCAGTGAAAAAGTATGCAACTCGAATACATGGGAAGAAGCTGATTTCGTTACTCCTTTTATATGCGCTAATAGTAATTATGATAGCGTCGATTTTGACGTCATTTTTACATACAATGAAATCGAATTATGCAAATCAATGGTTTGGAAAAGTATCGATGCAAGGTTTTGTTCAAATGATAGAAAGTGAGAATCGCTATTACGGATTTGATTATTTTAAGAAGAATAAAAGAGAGTCAGTTGGGAATTTAATGTTCTCTATCGCGACAGATTTGAAAATTAAAGATTTAAGAACATTCGTCGGTAAAGAAGTACCTGGTATGTCAAAGTATTATTCTAATATTATCGTAGCTGGGGAAGGGACAAACTTGACAAATATCCCAAATGAATCTAGTGTACCGATTGAAGAAGTAACGAAAGAACGGGAAATAGCAAAAGATAAAGTTACAGAAGCGGAAAAGAATAATCCGGTTCAGAAAAAGAACGGAGCGAAAAAAGGTGAAAGTGCAGTATATATTTATCATACACATAGCTGGGAATCCTTCTTTCCATTATTACCAGGGGCAACTGATCCATCTAGCCCAGATGTAAATGTGTCTTTACTGGGGAAACGTATGAAAGAGCAACTTGAAGGACAAGGAATTCCGGTAGTTCATGATAAAACGAATATGGGTGATTTATTAGCGAGTAAAAAGTGGGTATGGTATCAGTCATATAAAGCGTCTCATGAATATGTAAAAGAAGCATTAGCACAAAATAATAAAATTGCGTTTCCGATTGATATACACCGTGACGATCAGCGTAAGAAAGTAACAACAAAAGTAATTAACGGAAAATCGTATGCAAGATTATATTTTATAATTGGGATGGAAAATGAAGGCCGTGCTGAAAATGAAAAAATTGCAAGAGCGATCAATAGTTATTTAGATGAAAACTATTACCGAGTAAGTAGAGGGATTTTTCCAAAGTTTAAAAAAGATGGAAATGGCGTTTATAACCAAGATTTATCGAAAAATGCGATGTTAATTGAAGTTGGTGGTGTTGATAATACGTGTGATGAATTATACAACACAATTGATGTGTTAACAGAAGCGTTTAGTAAATATTATTGGAATGATGGCGGAAAAAGCGAATGGATGAGGGACGGGAGACCGTTCCTTTTTTATTTTGGAATCTTAAAATGTGATATAATGGAATTTTATGAATGTTAAATAAAGGGAGAGAAACATGCAAATACTACTAATACGCCACGGAGAATCAGAAGCTGATATTTTACATGTGCATGAAGGTCGAGCTGATTTTGAGTTAACTGACAAAGGGAGACAACAAGTACAAAGACTTGTACAGAAAGTGAAAAAAGATTTTGCACCAGATTTCATTTGGGCAAGCACATTAAAACGCGCTCGTGAAACGGGTGAAACATTAGCAGAAGCAATTGGTTGTCCAATTCAATTAGAAGAGGAATTAATGGAGTTTAATAATGGAGTGCAAGCAGGCTTATCATTTGAAGAAGCAAAGAAATATCCAGAGCCAAAGTTTCTTCATGATCGTTTTGAAAACGGGGAATCGTTTATTGAGTTTCGAATGAGAATAGAAGGAATCTTTTCTAAAATCTTGACAGAGAATACATATGACCGAATTGCAATTGTTGCCCATGGGGGCGTAATTAATAGTCTATTACGTGCATTTTTCAAAATGCCAATTTCAATGGACTACTATTTCAAAATGGGAGATACGGGAATAAGTTTAATTGAAATTGAGGGTGAACAAAAAACGGTGCATTTCATTAATGATACGAATCATTTGGACGGGATGTAAAGACTTATGTACAAAGTTGTATTTTTCGATGTTGACGGTACGTTATTAAGTGAGATTGATAGAAGCATGCACGAAAGTACAAAAGAAGCGGTACAAAGATTAATAGATAAAGGAATTCACGTAGTTGTTACAACTGGAAGACCATATAGTTTATGCTCACAATTTAAGGAACTAGGTATAAATACGTTTATTTCAGCAAATGGTGCACATATAAAATGTGGGAAAGAAGTTATACATAAATCAGTACTTTCAAGCGAAATCGTTCATGATATTTCAAATTTTGCTGAATTACATGGTCACAGTGTTTCTTACTTTACAGAAGAATTTGCAATGAATAATATTGCTTCCAAAGATGAACGTGTCATGCGAGCGTTAAATGAAACTTTATATTTAGAGCAGTATCCTGACAAAGTTAGAAACTTATCAGATGAGATGTATTGCATATGTCTGTATGCTGATGATACAGAAGCTCAAAAATTCATTGAAAGATATCCAGCACTTACGTTTGAGCGTTTTCATGGTTACGTTATAAATGTATTGGAAGATAGTAAAGTATCGAAGCTAACTGCAATTCAAAAAGTATTGGAACATTTAAACATTAGTAAATTAGAAGCCATTGCTTTTGGCGATGGTGGAAATGATATTGAGATGTTGCAGTATGTAGGATTAGGAGTTGCGATGGGAAATGGTGGAGAGGAGTTGAAGAGAAGGGCTGATTTCGTTACAACGAAGGCGAGTGAAGGCGGAATTTCTTATGCCTTAAAGAAGTTGCGCATTATTTAAAACTAATAGTTAGTCAGTGTGAAAAATCCTGTTTTATTAATGGCTTTTGTTAATATGTATACTGTTTTAGGGAATTATTTGAGCTCTCCTACTTACAATTTAACTGCAGAACAAATCCTTTATTTTCGCTTAGCAGGGCTGTTTGGTATGTTGCTCTCACCACTTGCAGGTCGTTTAACAAAGAGGTTTGAAGTAAGGAAAGTTCTTCAAGGAGGATTGTTGATTGCTATTTTTAGTCTAAGTTCAATAGGCTTTGTTTCGTATCTATCTCTACTTGTAATGATGAGTGTCTGTTTTGTAATAGGTATTGCTATATCCGTTCCGTCTTTAGTTTCTCTTGTAGGTCAATTAGGAGGGGAAATTAGGAATGATACTTTTTATTGGTTTTGTAGCTTCTCTATTTATAATTAATGAATGAGTGGAAAATCACTCAAATAAAGGAATGCGAGGATCGTTCATATGCTCGCATAATAAAATATGAATTTGTCCACGATGATGATAAAAGTGTGCAACGATTTCAAGTAACCATTCAAAGCGCGAATAAGAAATACCCCAATAGGCAGTCATAACTTCTGCTAATTCTATTTGGGAGTAGGAAAGAAATGTTTTAGAGAGAAGGTTGTAACCTTCAATCATCGTTTGTTGCATGTGAGCAACTGTTACGGGGGTACGTTCTATATAAAAGGTATGTAATTCTTTTTCTGGAATACCATTTAAAATGAGTAAATCAGCATGACAAATAAGAGAAAGATGTGCACACATTTCAAATAATGATCGTTTTGAGTGAATCGGTTGTATTTTTAAATCGTTTTCACTATATTGGTTAAGCATATCAATAGAAGTATCAATAGCAACTTTTAGTTGATGCAATGCAGATTGAACAAACATTGTAATTCTCCTCGTCTCCGTATATAATAGTTTCTTGAGGATATTATATCATACTCAAAATTCCGAAAATTCTAGTAGTTTGACTAGCATAATGAAAAGTATTATATTGTAAAAGGTCATATGAAACGTGAAATAGAATGGAATGCAATTATTGAGTTAGGAGTTAGACCAATGAGTTTGAAATATGGAAGAGATACAATTGTAGAAATTGACTTAAATGCTGTAAAACATAATGTAAAAGAATTTAAAAAACATGTAAATGATGAAGAAATTAAGATGATGGCTGCTGTAAAAGCGAATGGGTATGGCCATGGGGCAGTTGAAGTTGCCAAAGCTGCAATTGAAGCAGGAATACATCAACTTGCAGTTGCATTTGTAGATGAAGCAATAGAATTAAGAGAAGCAGGAATTACTGTGCCGATTTTAATTTTAGGATACACACCAGTAGCGGCTGTAGAAGATGTAATTCAATATGACGTTATGATGACTGTTTATAGAGTAGAAGATTTACATGGTATAAATGAAATTGCAAACCGTCTTCAAAAGAAAGTACAAATTCAAGTGAAAATTGATACAGGAATGAGTCGTATCGGTTTACAAGAAGAAGAAGTTAAACCATTTTTAGAAGAATTAAACCGTATGGAGTATGTAGAGGTAGTAGGGATATTTACGCATTACTCTACGGCAGATGAAATCGATAAATCATATACGAATATGCAAACAAGTTTATTTGAAAAAGCTGTTAATACAGCGAAAGAATTAGGAATTCAAATACCATATATTCATAGTTCAAATAGTGCGGGATCAATGGAATTAAGTAACACATTTCAAAATATGGTACGCGTTGGAATAGGAGTGTACGGTATGTATCCGTCAAAAGAAGTGGATCATTCAGTCGTTTCTTTACAGCCTGCGTTGTCGTTAAAATCAAAAGTAGCTCATATTAAACATGCGAAGAAGAATCGTGGTGTAAGTTATGGGAATACGTATGTAACAACTGGTGAAGAATGGATTGCGACTGTACCAATTGGTTATGCTGATGGTTATAATCGTCAATTATCTAATAAAGGCTATGCGTTAATTAACGGGGTTCGAGTACCTGTTATTGGCCGTGTTTGTATGGACCAGTTAATGTTGGATGTTTCAAAAGCGATGCCAGTACAAGTAGGAGACGAAGTAGTATTCTACGGTAAACAAGGTGAAGAAAATATCGCAGTAGAAGAAATAGCGGATATGTTAGGTACAATAAACTATGAAGTTACATGTATGCTAGATAGAAGAATTCCGCGTGTCTATAAAGAAAATGACGAAACAACTGCAGTTGTAAATATATTAAGAAAAAACTGAATCATTTCGATTCAGTTTTTTTATTCATATCAAATGCGAATATACCCTCGTTATGTAATACGGAGTAAACTTTGTGAAACACACTTTTTAGTTCATCTAAATTAAACTATCACCGGTAGAGATGACCAGTCCCGCAACAAAGATCTAATATACGAGAGTAGGGAAGAGCATCTTGTAAAACGAGGCTGGGTAGGAGTATTAAACAAAATGTCTCCAATGTTTATTATAGATGTTTGCTAAAATATCATAATTAGAATAAATTGTTTTTTTAACATATGTATTCACCTAAAAATTCATTAAATTATAATAGTCATGCCTCGTTTTAATTTCAAAACCACATTGTGTATATAGTTTTAAAGCGTGGATATTTTTTGTTTCGACGTCTAATTCAATTGTTGAAACTCCTTCTGTAATAAGGGTATGTACTATATTACAAAGAATATCTTTTCCGTATCCTTTACCTTGATAAGAAGGATGAACGGCGAATCCTGATAGTGTAGTAGATTGCTCTTGTTTAGAAACTGTAATTGTTCCTATCACTTTTTCAGCAATAAGGGCACTGTAAACTTGATGGGAAGATGAATTCATCATTTTTTGTAACCATGTAGTCGTATTTTCTACTGAATCACCAAAAGCTTTACTAGAAATTTTAATAAGATCAAGAAGTGATTCTGAAGTTGCAAGAGTAAGCTGTATATTATTATCTGTTGTTTTTTGAATTTCGTTTGTTTTGCACTCCATACTATATTCACTATATAAATATGGTAACTTCATATGTTTTACAAATTCATTCCCAGAAATAGAATCCCCATTAATAATAAGAAGAGCTTCATCTGTCTCTCTATTTTGTATTTCTTTCATTGCAGTTTGTAAAAGGATAGTTCCGAAACGTTGTTTTCTAAAATGAGGATGTACAAAGCCTATTAGTTCAAGCTTTGTTGGTCTTTCGAAATCATACATATTTAAAGCGCCAATTAATTGAGTACCGTTATAAAGAAGAAAATCGTTTATATAATCTTCATTTCGATTTTTTAAAAAGTTGATATGTAAATCTGAAGAGTAATCAAGATTGTCTTGTTGCCCACAAATATAAGCCAAATCCTTCATTTGCTGTATTTCACTTTCTGTTACAGAACGCTTTTTCTGAATATCCATTGTATACTCCCTCTCATTCGTATTTAAAAATAGGATGGGTGACTTAACCATTTTTTAAATTCCACATTACCTTGCACAGATAACAGTCGGTATAAATAACGATAAGGCTGTCTATATTCTTCTAAGTGAGGAATAGACATAATTGTTTCGTAACCACTTTTAAAGGCATGTGCTTCTTTTTCGGTAAGTACATATTCTAGTCCGATAAAATCAAGCTCTCGCGGAGCAACAGCGTAAGCTTCAGTATCTACTAAACCCGTAATAGTTGTACCGTCAGATAAAAATTGAGTAGGATCCATATCAATTAAGACGAGTGTAGATTCCTTTGGTACGGACAGGGAAGAAAGTTGTGATTCAAAAGTAGGGAATGCATTTTGTATGCTTTCATCATCGGAATAAAACATATTCACAAGCTCTTTACTCACGTTTAAAATATGTGATTGGAATTCATCTAGTGGAATTTGGAACGTGCCTGACGGATTTCCTATGAAATCGGCTTTAAACTTATGTATTTCTGCAAGTCCTTTTCCTAGGCTGAATAAAATAGAATCTGGTTGCTCGATAAAAGATTGAACTGTGTTACCTACTAACTTTTCGACCACCACAAATTCACGGCCATTTAAAACATGTTTTTCTAATGTTTTTGGGATAGGAAGATTCGTATGTTCTTGCAGCAATGTATGTACAGTTTCTAAATGATGGACGTTCCTTGGATCAATTCCAAATAGATTTTTACATCCCCACCAAAAATCATTATTTGGTTCTTCATTCATTTTAGAAGCACGAACGATAACTTCTGTATCTTCTGTTTGAACGAGAAAAACATCACTTGCATGATCTTCATAACCTGGGTGCAAGGCTTGAACGGATAGAATAGGTGAATTGAATAGTTGTTGTAACATGAAAAAACTCCTTTTTCTGTAAATACTGTAAATTCTATAAATTTATTATATAACAGATGATGTGTTATGAGGATAAAGATAAAAAGATTGAAAGCATACTTACATGTATAGTGAAAACTCATTAAAAATATTATATTTCTCTATTTTTGTATGAATTGTCTAAAAATAATGGTGGTAATACTTGAATGTAAGACTCGTATCTTTAAATCTATGAAGAGTAAAAGTAAAATTAAGCATTCATTTATAAGATTGTGAATCACAATAATGTAGACTATAGAAAATATTTCTCAATAATAAAATGAAGAGAAAAGCATGAAGAAGTAGAATGCATTCATTTATAATAGACTTAAATTAATTAATATAATTAATTGTTAATTTTATTATATTAATTGGATAGGAGAGAATGTTATGGCAAATGTACTCGTAATAAATTTTCCTGGGGAAGGTCATATTAATCCGACTTTAGCTGTTGTAAGTGAGTTAATTCAGCGAGGGGAAACAGTTGTTTCTTATTGTATTGAAGATTATAGAAAGAAGGTTGAAGCAACAGGTGCGGAATTCCGAGTGTTTGAGAATTTTCTCTCTCAAATTAATATTATGGAACGAGTAAATGAAGGTGGGAGCCCTTTGACGATGCTATCTCATATGATTGAAGCATCAGAGCGTATTGTTACTCAAATTGTAGAAGAAACAAAAGAGGAAAAATATGATTATTTAATATATGATAATCATTTTCCAGTAGGACGTATTATAGTGAATATTTTACAATTACCAAGCGTTTCATCCTGTACAACGTTTGCTGTTAATCAGTACATTAATTTTCATGATGAGCAAGAATCGAGACAAGTAGATGAAATGGATCCATTATATCAATCTTGTTTAGCGGGAATGGAAAGATGGAATAAGCAGTATGGAATGAAATGTAATAGTATGTATGATATTATGAACCATCCTGGTGATATTACGATTGTATATACTTCAAAAGAATATCAGCCACGTTCAGAGGTATTTGATGAATCGTATAAATTTGTAGGTCCATCAATTGCTACTCGAAAAGAAGTGGGGAGTTTTCCTACCGAAGATTTAAAAAATGAAAAAGTGATTTTCATTTCTATGGGAACAGTTTTTAATGAACAACCTGCTTTGTATGAAAAATGTTTTGAAGCGTTTAAAGATGTTGATGCGACAGTCGTATTAGTCGTTGGTAAGAAGATAAATATAAGTCAATTTGAAAATATCCCGAAAAACTTTAAGTTGTATAATTATGTCCCGCAATTAGAAGTATTACAGCATGCTGATGTATTCGTGACACATGGTGGTATGAATAGTTCGAGTGAAGCGTTATATTACGGTGTTCCATTAGTTGTAATTCCGGTAACAGGAGATCAGCCATTCGTTGCAAAACGATTGACTGAAGTAGGGGCAGGCATAACACTTAATCGTAACGAGTTAACTTCTGAATTGTTACGTGAGACTGTAAAGAAAGTAATGGATGATGTGACGTTTAAGGAAAATAGTCTTAAAGTGGGAGAATCGCTTAGAAATGCTGGTGGATATCAAAGGGCAGTTGAGGAAATATTCAAATTAAAAATGAAGCCGTACGTAAAGATTAAATAGATGTTAAAAACACACTTACTTTTAATTTGTAAGTGTGTTTTTAGTATTACGCGTTACATGTATTACATAAAAATAGCGATAAAGGTGAAACTTTTCTGTATATAAATCGATACCTTTGAATTAATAGTAAAATTACGTTAAAATAATACTAAGAAAATATATAAGTTTTGGGGGTAATGAATGAAGAAAGTATTTGAATACGTATTATTAACAATTGGCTCAATTATAGTAGCAGGTTCATTAGAGCTTATTTTAGCACCTAATGGATTAGTAGATGGCGGGGTAACGGCTATTGCTATTATGGCAAATAAAGTCGCAGGATTGCCGCTTTATGGTGTGTTCTTAGGAATTAATATCCCAATTTTATTATTTACTGCAAAAGTAATGGGAAAGAAGTTTTTTATCCGTACATCTTATGCGAATGTAGTTACAACACTCGGATTAATTTATTTAAAACCATTTCCAGCAATTACGACTTCTGAGTTATTAATTGTACTTTATGGTGGAGTACTGTTTGGAATTGGTGTTGGGATTGTTGTTAAAATGGGTGGAGCAATTGACGGTTCAGAAATGTTAGCAGTTTGGATGAATAAACACTTTAATGTACCGATTAGTACATTTTTACTTGCAGTAAATGCAGTTATTTTCATCTTTGTTGCTATTTTATTTTCAATCGAACAAGCGATGTTCTCGTTAGCAATTTTCTATATTGTTACGAAGATGATTGATTTTATACTAGATGGTATTAATCAAGGTAAGAGCGTTATGATTATTTCTAGTAAGAATAAAGAAATAGGCGATTTACTTATGAAAGAATTGCAACTATCTGTTACGTATCTACATGGAGAAGGTGGTTTTTTAGGGGAGCATAAGAGAATCATTTATTGCATTACAAACCGATTCATTTATCCGAAAATGAAAGATCTCGTTCTCTCTGTAGATCCAACCGCTATAATTGAAGCTTCCTATTCAACAGAAACGACTGGTGTGAAACGTCCGGGAAGGAAAGCTAGGTCAGGTGAATAACTAGAAGAAGGCTGTCCAAAAAGTTATTTTGGAACAGCCTTCTTTTTTATTTTGTTGAATTGTTAACATGTTACAAGTTAAATCTACTGTTAACAAGTTTCCTTGCAACTAGGAAACCAAGCGTCTTTCAATAATGTAGCCAACGTTTCAATTTTATTTTCCGGAATACTACCAAAGCCGAGTAATACGTATGATTCCTTACGTAAATCATTCACGAAATCATATGGAGAAAGTGGGTATAATTTAACGCTTTGTTTTTTAGCGGATTCAATCAGTTCATTTTCATTCATACTGTTATTTACACATAAAACAATATGAAGTCCGGACTGTTCGCCAAGAATTTGAACATTAGCCCCCATTTCTTTCATAATGGATTTTACTAACGTATGATGTTTTCTTTTATATAGTGTACGACTCCGATTAAGGTGACGTTCCCAATTCCCGCTTTGTATAAAGTTAGCAAAAGCAAGTTGTTGTATTGTAGCGACTGTTTGTTTGAAAATTCCATGCAGTTCTTGATATGTTTTTAAAAGGTGTGGTGGTAAAACAACATATCCCATTCGTAAAGAAGGTAAAAAAGATTTTGAGAAAGTTCCCATATAAATAACGCGTTCATTTGAATCAAGACTTTGTAAAGAAGGAATCGGCTTACCAGCGTAGCGAAACTCTCCGTCATAGTCATCTTCAATAATGTATCCATTGCAATCATTAGCCCACTTTAACAATTCTAATCTTCTAGATAAAGGCATAATAATCCCGAGTGGAAATTGGTGTGATGGTGTAACGTATGCGACATTGGAATTTGTATTGTATAAACTAGAAATATCAATCCCTTTTTCATCCAATGGTATGGGATGAATTTGTCTATCACAGCTTTTAATAATTGCGTGTATACGGTGAAATCCAGGGTTTTCAATGCCGTATTCTTTTGTAGGGCCAAGCAGTTGAAGCAGTAGCCAGAGAAGTGGCTGTGTTCCGGCGCCGATCACAATTTGATCAGGTGAAGAATGTACACCGCGAGAATGATATAAATATGTTGATATATGCTCTCGAAGAGCGAATTCACCTTGAGGATCTTCTTTGGCAAATAGTGCATTTTCGTATATAAGTATGGATTCTTGTAATGCTCGTTTCCAATTTGTAATCGGAAATGCATTTTGATCAATAAGCCCTTGGCTACAATCATATTCAAATTTTTCTTCTATCAAATTGTTCGTCTTCTTTGCTGCATTTCGTTTTTTATTTGGGATAATGTCAATATCGAAATTTGCTACAAAAATACCACGTTTCGGTTTACTTTCTGCATAACCTTCAGCTAATAACTGTTGATAAGCTGATTCAACAGTAATGCGGCTAATATTAAGTTGTGATGCTAAATTTCTGTGTGAGGGTAGACGTGTGCCAACAGAAATAGTCCCTTGTATAATTTCAGCTTTTATATATTCGTAAATTTGCAAGTAAATAGGTGTGTTACTTTGTAATTGCAATGGGATAGTAAAATCCATATAAAACTCTCCTTTAAAACTGGCCTTATAAAAAACACTTAAACTGCCACTTAAGTAAAGGGCAGTTGCTTTCTATAATAATGATATAACATTTAGAAAATTATTTAAATAGTAAAGGGAGAGTTAAAAATGAATGTTAAAGAAGTAGTAACAGAAGAGCAATTACATGACGTATTACCTGTTTTACAGCAATTAAGAACGAAACTTTCAAAAGAGGAAACAAGCTCTTTATTTCGAAATATGAAAGAAGAAAATTATAAACTATTTTCGCTGCGTAATGAGGATGATGAAGTTGTTAGCCTTGCAGGTGTAGCAATTTGTACGAACTTTTATAATAAGAAACACGTTTTCGTATATGACCTTGTAACAGCAGAAGCACATCGTTCAAAAAGACATGGGAAAGTATTACTTTCGTATATAGAGAACTGGGGAAAGGAAAACGAATGTGAGTCTATCGTCCTCACGTCAGCATTTTCAAGAATTGATGCTCATCGTTTTTATGAAAGAGAAGGGTATGATAAGGTGAGTTATTCTTTTCATAAAGAATTATAAAAAATAAGAAGAAGTTGTCCCGCAAAAGTTGGGAACAGCTTCTTCTTATTTTTTAAGTTATTATTAAACCGTAAATAGGTTGTAAGTTATTGTATATGTATTTGAAAAGGTTATATAGTGTATTTTGTCGAATTGTTTTAATTTAATAAAGAGAATGATTGGAGCGCTTATACTTGAAAAAATAAAGAAACTATCAATCCCTAATGATGCTAGAGTTATCGTCATATCTGATATTCATGGAGAATTAAATCTTTTAAAAGAAGCACTACATAAAGTTAACTTTAAAGATGAAGATTATTTAATTATTAATGGAGATCTTTGCGAGAAAGGACGAGATAGCGTAGGCGTAGTAAACTACGTTATGAATCTTGTAAAGAACAATTCAAAGGTTCACGTTGTTGAAGGGAATTGTGAAGTTTTAGTTGATGCTCTTCTAAATGAAAATCCTGATCTTATTAATTATTTATGTATGAGAAAGCACTCGATTTTTAATGAATGGCTAGAGCAATTAGGTTTTTCAGTTCATGAGGGCACTTCAATTCGTGAAGTGAAAGAAGCATTGTTAAGTGAATTTTCACAAGAACTATATTGGCTAACAGACTTGCCAACAGCGATTGAAACAGAAGATTATATTATTGTGCATGCCGGTCTAGAAGATAGAGTAGATTGGAAAGAAACAGAGCGCAAAAATGCGATAGCAATGCCAGAGTTTTTTAATAAATCACATAAAGCAAATAAGTATGTAATAGTTGGTCATTGGCCTGTCGTGAACTATTCTGAAGAAGCACCGTCTAACAATCCAGTTATTGATAAGGAGAAAAAAATTATTGCAATTGATGGAGGAAATGCAATTAAAGAAGCAGGACAATTAAATGCATTTATTATTCAGAGGAAACAAACGGGCGATACGTTTTCTTATACATATGTAGACTATTTTCCAGAGTATGAAGTAATAGCGGATTTTAATGCGAATTCAGAAATGCAGGGCGGAGTGACATATCCGTATTATTACATAGAGCCTATCGAGAAGATGCAAGATTACACCGTATGTAAACAAAAGGAAACGAATAATTTGCTCACTGTAAAAAATGAATATATGAAACAACTTGAGTCAGGTGAATATACAGTGAAAACCGATATTTCTTGTGCGCAAATAAGCGTTAGGAAGGGAGATATCGTTTCTCTCATTGATGATAGCTGTTCAGGATATGATTTAATTAAAAAAGATGGTGTAGAGGGTTGGATAGGGAAAGGGATTTTAGTTGAGATAGAAAAAGTGAAAAATAAAACATTAAGCTGAAATAGGAGGGATATAACCTCCTATTTTTTTTAAGGAGTAGATTGCTTGCTGTCTTTAATAAGTAAATAAATCGTACTCGGCAGAATGATAAGCGTCATTCCTAAAAGAATTGCTAGTATAGCATAACCTCTATAGGGAGCAGAAACGATAAAAGGAAGTATCGCTAAAAAAATACCTGCTATCATCATTGAAATACTACTAATATTTGAAGCTCTTTTTTTAAGGTGCTTATCATTCCATTCTAATGAAACGGTTGATTTAGTCGTATCAATTTTGGAACTGAAATAACCTATTAATATAAATAAAAGCCCTAATGCTAAAAATATGAAATGATCAAGAGGAAGTGAAAAGCCAAGAGCGATGAGGGCGATGACAATATCGACAAAAAATAAGAATAGTAACATTGTGTTGCCGATCCAATGGAAAAATTTCTGGTTACTCGCTGCTTTAGATAAAGCTAAAAATACAAAGAATAAGAAGGAACATATAATTATATTTACGATTACAAAAGTGCTTTTATCCATTGTTGATGTAGGCATTCCATTAAAGTCCCATTTCGTAACAATACTTAATGGTAAGAAGAAATAGAGAATAATATTTGTCATAATAATAGTAAGAAATAAAGCAATACTAAATCGATTATTCACTGAATCACCAGCTTTCTAAATCAATAATTGGTATCTAATAACAAAATTATACAATATAATATATGATATTAGTTTTGATTTTTCTGAAAAAATATTATAATTATATATGAAATAAAGAGGAATGCAGGAGGGAATTATGCAAAACGTTGTATTAAAGGGGAAGAAAGTTACAATTTGTACAATAGAAGAATCGGATATAAAAACATTATGGAATATCATATTTAAAGAAGAAAGCCCAGAATGGAAGAAATGGGATGCGCCATATTTCCCGTTCTCAATGCAAGAATACTCTTCCTATAAAGAGAAGATGCAAACTCGTTTGCAAGAAGAACCACTGTCAAATTTAATTATAGAAAATAACGGTCAAATTATAGGGACGGTCGGATTTTATTGGGAGCATAAACCGACGCGTTGGTTGGAGATGGGAATTGTTATTTATGACCCAACATACTGGAATGGTGGCTACGGTACAGAAGCGTTAACGTTATATCGAGATTTATTATTTGAAAAGATGGAAATTGGTAGAGTAGGGCTCACGACTTGGTCTGGTAATGAACGAATGATGAAAGTAGCGGAGAAAATAGGAATGAGCTTAGAAGGTAGAATGCGAAAGTGTCGTTATTATAACGGAACATACTATGATTCTATTCGAATGGGCATGATTCGTGAAGAATGGGAAGCGCTATGTGTAACGAAGGGGTGAGAAAGATTGTACGCTATTATTGCTACATTTGATCGTGTGTTTACTAATAAAATTACAGAACTGCAAAATGAATTAACAAATGTAATTGGAACAAATCAACTAGCTGGAGTAGAACCTCATATTACGTTAGCTGATTATAATGAGTTAGATGTTCATTTGTATACGGAGAAACTAGGGGAGTTTGTAGCTATTCAAGAAAATATGGATGCAGTAACTTTTCCTTCTGTTGGAATTTTTCCTACTAATGGAACGGTCTTTTTAGCGCCCACTGTTACCAGTGAATTGTTAAAACTTCATCATTCTTATCATGATTATTTTAAAACTTTTCATGACAACCCAAATTCATATTACGTACCGGGAAAATGGGTTCCGCATTGTACAATTGCAAATAGATTACATACAAAGCAGTTTTTAAGTGTACTGGAATATATTTATGAGAAATTTGATTTTGTAACAGCTTCAATTGAGAAATTAAAATTAATTAAGGTGAATTATGAAAATGGTTCTGCCATTTCTTCTAGTATATTAGCAGAATATAATTTAAAGAGAATGGAGACATCGAGATGACATATATAATTAGAGAAATGAAGCAAGAAGATATTCATGCTGTACAATCAGTAGCAAAAATAGCTTGGCATGATACATATGAAGGCATTATTCCGAGAGAAATTCAAGATAGTTTTTTAGACGAGGCATATTCTGATGAAAAAATGAAATATCGTCTTAAAAATACGCATTTATTCGTTGCGGAAGAAGAGGGTGAAGTAATAGGGTTTGCAAACTTTTCACCTGTTAGACTACAAAACGAAGCAGAATTAGGTGCGATTTATTTGTTACCAGATCAGCAAGGAAAAGGGATCGGAAGTGCTTTATTACAAAGAGGGATTAAAGCATTAAATGGGATACGGAAATTGTACATACATGTAGAAGCAGCAAATGAAAAAGGAAAACGCTTTTATGAAGCGAAAGGTTTTGCTGAATTAGAGCAATTTGAAGAAGACTTTGAAGGACATATGATGCAGACAGTAAGGATGGTTTTATACGTATAAGGAGAACTAGTAATGAAAATTTTTGATTTTAGTGAAAAAGTAGGAAAGCACCTATCAGTATTTCAATCTAATTTCATCATGTCGAAAATATTAAACCATCGAGGAAATATACATATCGGTGCTATGCATTTACACGAGAATGGAATCATCGGTAATCATGAAGCAGTTGTATCTCAACTGCTTCTTATTGTGGACGGGACAGGATATGTATGTGGAGTAAATAAAGAAAAGATAAAGATAGAGGCGGGACAAGCTGTGTTTTGGGAAAAGGGAGAGCTCCATGAAACAAGTACAGAACACGGATTAACGGCAATTGTTATGGAAGCGGAGAATCTTGAACAAGCGATAGTAATGCCTATTATTCAAGGGGAGTTGTGAAAAATGATAATTAAGGCGAATCAAGAAGATACCAATGAAATATTAAAATATGCGGCTCAATCGCTTTTTGAAGGGACGAGAGGCAATTGTCAATTAAGTACCAAGAAAGCAATTGAGATTACAAAGCCGATTGTAGAAAAAGGAGCATACTATTTAATTATTAAAGAAGAAAATAAAGTAATGGGATGGATATTAATAGGGGAAAATACAGACTATTTTTCTCGTGAAAAACTTGGATTTATATATGAATTGTACGTTTTCCCAAAATATCGCGGGAGAGGATTATCGCGAGAACTGATGGAAGCTGGTATTAAGGAATTAAAGGAGAAGTATTCAGAAATTCGGTTGAATGTATTTGCTGGGAATTTTGCAAAAGAGATGTACGAAGAGTTTGGGTTTGTTGAAAGGCAGGTAATTATGACTTTGAAGTGAGTATTATAGTCTGAATGGGAGGAAAATAATGATTTAGTGGCTACTTTATCGCTGGGATTTAAAGTGAATAAGTCCTTATAAATATATAAAATAGATGGTTTGCCTTTATTTTATAGTAGATTTATAGAGTGTGCTTAAAAAACAAATAAATTATTATTATACAATATATCGTTATTATAGTAAAAGAGAAATTTTGGAAAAATATCATTTTTTTGTTTAGAAATTTTTAAATTATTGATATAATCAATTTGTAGAATTGATTATTGGTTAATTTTACTATTTTTTAATTTTAAGGGGGATTTAATAATGGCAGGACAAATTCGTATGTCACCAGAGGAGCTTAAATCGAAAGCGACTCGATATGGACAAGGTGCAAATCAAATTGAGGACATTTTACGTCAACTACAAAACTTACAAAATGAATTAAGAGGAGAATGGGAAGGTCGTGCTTTCGAAGGTTTTGACCAACAGTTCAATCAATTAAAGCCAAAAGTACAAAACTTCGCACAGCTATTACAAGAAATTAATATGCAGCTTAATAAAACTGCAGAAGCTGTTGCTAGACATGACGAAGATCTTTCTCGTAATTTCGGTCTACAATAAGACAGATAAAAAGAAATATATAATTTAGCCATGCAACCATACGTTGTATGGCTAAATTACTTTAAAACTAGAGTAAGATACGAAGTCTTTCATTAGATAGACTCGCAGTCGCAGGAGTGATAAGTAGTGAAAAAGTTCAAATGGAGCATCTTGTTGTTTATTATTTTAGCTCTTGTACTATCAACAGGGGTCTCCTATTTAGCATTAAATCAAAATGTTAAGAAAGCTAATGAGAATACTACACCAAAAATGACAGTTGCGTTGGTAAATGAAGATCAGGGTACTGTATTTGAGGGTAATAAAATAGCGTTTGGAGATCAATTTGTTAAAAATGTAAATAAAAATACGAAACAAGAATGGTACGTAGTTAGTCGCGGGGTAGCAGAAAATGGATTGAAAAATAATAATTACAATATGATGATTGTTATTCCAAATGATTTTTCTAGGAAAGCAGTTGCGATTGATTCAGAGATTCCGGAGAAATTAACGTTAAACTACAAAGTAAATGCAACTGGGAATAAGGATTTGAAAGCTGAGGCAGAAAATACAGCTTCTGTTATTTTAGAAGATTTCAATAAGCAAATAATCGACGTTTATTTTGCGAGTATTATCGGTAAGCTACAAGGTGCACAAGATAATATAGGTAAAATAATTGAAAAAGGAAACGTTCAAACAACTATGTATAAAAAAGATATACATAGTCCGTTAGCGAATTACACAAATCAATTTAAAACAGTACAAGATTATACAGGTGTTTCTGTTAATAGTTTCAAAGGATTTCAGGATGTTTTAAAAGGTTTCGGTCAAGCGTTAGATGAAGGGAATAAATCTAACAGTACGTACTTAGATGGTTTTAATAACTTTCAAAAAATGCAAACTGATAACAATTTGTTAGCGAATAATTTCATAAATCAATTCAATCAATATATGAATGATATGAATACAGGCGATGCTTTAAAGCAATTAAGTGCATTGGAATCCGCTAATAAAATTATTTCAAATCAATTTACGTTTTCAGAGAAAGAACCAAATATTTTAACTGATGCTTCAGCAATTCAAAAATATTTAGCAGATGTAAAAAAACAAGTGTCTGAATATGATACAGAACTTGCAGGGAAGTTAGAAAGTGATATTCAAGAGACGGTAATTAAGAAATTAAAGCAATCTATGTCGAATGATGGAAAGCAAGAAATCTTCATAAATACATTAATGAAACAACCAGATGCTCGAATAAAGAAACAAATCGAGAATTTAATTGCGAAATTACCTAGTTTAAACATGGAAGAAATCGGTCAAAGTGATTTGCCAGATACAACGAAATTACAACTGCAAAATGTAATTCAATTTACAAAAAAATATAATAAAGAAAATAATTTTTATTATGATCCTGTAAATAAAATATCTTTAGGAAACGCAATTAAAGAAGTAAAGGATAGACTTTATACAGAGGGAATTACATTTAGTGATACTGCTAAAGTAATTAAAATGGAATCTCCGCAAATTTTGAAGATAAGTATTCCAGAAGAATTTAAACTAGATGGAAGTACAGGATTCTTACATATTGATGATGTGGATCGTACAAGTGACTTTCTTCAAAGCGAAGCAGGAGAAATTACAATAGCTCCTCGTAATGAAGGGGATATAAAGATTAGCTTGGATGTGAAGTTAAAAGATCCAAACATCAATATAGATGTTTTCTCTCCTGTAACATGGCAGTGGGAATTGAGTGGGACTCATACAAAAGAAACTAGTCCTGAAAAAGAAAAACCTAACAAAGAAGATAAAGGAACACAAACGGAAAATAGCAAAGTGGAAAATGTGGTTCATAAATCACAGTATGGCATAATGCCGTTAGTACACAATGCTAAAACGCCTATTATTCAAAAAACGGAACAGAGTAATAATGGTGACAGTGTAAAGCCTGATGCAGGAGGAAAACCTGATACGGGAGGGAATCCAGACACAGGAGGAAAACCTGATACGGGAGGGAATCCAGACACAGGAGGAAAACCTGATACGGGAGGAAAACCTGATGCAGGAGGAAAACCTGATGCAGGAGGAAAACCTGATACGGGAGGAAATCCAGACACAGGAGGAAAACCTGATACGGGAGGAAATCCAGACACAGGAGGAAAACCTGATACAGGAGGAAAACCTGATGCAGGAGGAAAACCTGATACGGGAGGAAATCCAGACACAGGAGGAAAACCTGATACAGGAGGAAAACCAGACACGGGAGGAAAACCTGATACAGGAGAGAAACCAGACACAGGAGAAAAACCTGATACAGGAGAGAAACCAGACACAGGAGAAAAACCTGATACAGGAGAGAAGCCAGACACTGGGACAGATAACGGTAGCAATTCAAAAACTATTGAAAGTACAACGAATCAAGTTATACATCAAAAAACAGAAAAAATAACAGATATTACTTCCAGTGTATTAATTAAAGAAGCAGTAGATACAGTCGAAAGTTATCAAGGTTTAATGAGCCTTTACGAAATGTATTATGGGATTGATTTAAGAACGAAAGATGTAGGTCCTAAGTTAGAAGAGGGAAGTTTAGATGCAATTGCGACGGATCAATCTTTGTACTACGTATTAAATAAACAAAGCTTAATTGATTTAATTTCAAATCTTGTTTCATCAAGTATTACTACAGAAATAAAGCAAGATATGTCAGGTTTAAAACAAAAAATAAACTCTTATCAACAATCTATTACTAGTGCGGATCAAAATTCTATGCTACTAGCGGAGAAATTAAATGGAACGACGCAACAAGCAACTAGTATGAATGAAAATTTAGGAGAGTATGTAAAAGGTTTAGCGAAATGGCGTGAGAATAGCTTAAAGCTAGTTGAAGAGCAGCAAGTATTAACAACAAATCATGCTGGTGAGCAAACAGCTATTTTATCGTTAGATTCTGGTATTAAATCATTAATGATGCAAAGTCAGTCATTGGTCGAAAGTTCGAAGCATAGTTTAGCAACTTCAGACGATGTATATAAAACATTTGATCAAATTAATGGACAAGCAAAAGAAATTCAAGACAGCGGAACGACAATTGTTTCAAAAGCTGATTTATTATTAAACGACTTTACGAAGAAAATGGAAGATGATAAATCATTCTCCAAAAACTTTACGAAAATTTTAGCGAATAGTCGTATTGGAGATCGTCAAAATGAAATGCTATATGACTTTTTAGCTAGTCCAGTTCAAAAGCAAAATGATGGAGTAATTGTAGCAGGTAATGCTTTTACACCATACTTAATTGTATTAACTTGTTTCATTGTTGCATTATTTACAGCATACGCAATTGCGAATCAAGAAAAGAAACGAATGCAATCAGATCATTTTGAAGAGAAATTCTCATTAATTGATATGAATGTACCAACTACAGTAGTAGCTTTCGGTATATCAATTGTGGAAGGAATTAGTATAGGTATCATTTCTGGGCGTCTTTTAAAGTTCGGTCAGGATCAAAGTTTACTATGGATTGCGTTCATCACATTTATTATGATGGCGTTTGTATTGGTCTCAACCTACTTATTAAGACAAATAAAAATGGTAGGTATGTTTATACTATTAGTATTTTTAAGCATGTACCTATTTTTAACTGAGGCAGTTGGAAGTAAAGTAGATCAAATGTCCTCTGTCGGAAAGATACGTCAATTCTCACCGCTTCAGTATATAGAAAGTTTTCTAAATGATTTTATTAGTGGTAAAGATACTGGGAAAGTTATTTTTGTCGTATTGTTTGTAGTTGCCATTATTGGATTGGTTAGTAATCTATTTGTATGGCATAAGAAATGGGAGGAAAAAGAAGTAAATGATCAAACAATGGAGCATAGTGGCTAAGTTATCATTTCTCTCTATCCTTTTACTGTTTGTCGCGCTACCGATAAGGAGCGCGGCTGACAGTTATCTTGGTGATGATGGGAAGATTAAGTTTAAAGTGGATCGACTTGAAGAAAGCGACCAAGAAAAAAATAAAAAGGAACATAAGGAAACAGAATTAGATAAAGCATCGATTGAATTATTTAACAAAGATATAGAAGAAGAAATTGAGAAAAAGAAAAAGAAAGAACAAAAAGATATGGAAGCTTTGCGAGATTCTCTTTTTATAAAACAAAAAGAGAATAATAGTGTTAAAGATACGAAAAATAGTTTGTTTAGCAGTGAATACATTGTCAGAAAAAGTGCAGATGAAGTAGCAAGTAATGAAACAATGAATGAAGAGCCAATTAGTATAACAATAATATTATTATTTGGCGGTGGCATTCTACTTATTTGCATCGGTATTTATACGGTTCTTCGTAAAAGTTGGAGGTAAAGCGATGGCAATACAAACACATATCAATGTGACAGTAGATTTTAGTAAATGGAATGGAAATACATATGATTTGCGTATTCCGAATCATCAATCTATTAAATATTTATTGAAAAACTTATTAGATACGCTAAAGATTGATAATCATGAAGGTTCGCATTTTGTGATTAAAGTGAAAAATAAGTCAATTGTTTTAACAGATAATGATCGTTTAATTGATCACCAAATAACAGATGGAGATATTTTGCAAGTTTTATAAAGAATATTTTTTACTTTTAGTTATTTGAAAATAAGTTATTACGGGTTATAAAGAAAAGGAGAAGAGGATAAACATGACGGAAAAAATAATTCAAATTGATGCAATGAACTATCAATTTCAAATAGAAAAAGAAAATTGGAAATTGGAGATGACCAAATCTCAAACACGTATAAAAGACTTCCGTCAATTCGATATAATTACGGGCGAATCATCTGAATTTGTACCATTAACAATAGAAGAAACGGATGATATGTTTACGTTTCTATATCAAGTAGATAAAAAATTATATAAGTGGGGCGATCTTAGCCGTTTTGGAAGAAATGAGAAATTAAGACTACTTCGGAATGTTGCGCAGTTTCGTAAATATTTAAATAAACGAATCACGTTCTTTTTACATCCAGACAATATAGTTTTTAATGCTAATTTAATACCAAGTATTATACATAGAGGAATTCGAGATATTGTTCCGCCAACCCCATTATTAGAAGAGCAATTTTTAACACAATATAAGTGTCTAATTATTGCTTTATTCTCCCAAAAACATAACTTTGATGATTTGTATGCTGGGTTACTAAAAGATGCAAAAGAAACAACATTTGAACAGACCGTTGCTCAAATGGAAAGCTTAGATGCATTACTGCAGTTTCTTGATGACAGCTTTGAGAAGGAACAAACAAAAACAGAAAAAAATATGCAGTTAGTACCTAAAAAAAGCTATAAATCATTTAAATACTTAGCTTTTTCCTTCATAGCGGCGACAGTTATTTTAGCTGCTCCTTTAATATATTTCACTTTTATAAAATTTCCTTATCAAAATAAATTGTTAGAAGCAAATGCAAGTTTCATAGCAACTGATTATGACAAAGTCATTACGCAATTGAATGAGGAGGAGTTTGAATCATTACCGATTGCATCTAAATATGAGTTAGCATTTGCATACATTACAGCTGAAAAACTAGGTGAAGCTCAAAAGAAATCGATTATGAAAAACATTAGTTTGAAAAGTGATGAAAAGTATTTGCTGTATTGGATGTATAACGGAAAAGGTAATTTTGATAAATCATTAGATTTAGCTAAGACACTTGACGATCCTCAGCTTATTATGTACGGCCTTGTTAAACAAATTGAATCACTGAAAAATAATCCAGATTTATCAGGGGAAGAACGTGATCAAAAGTTAAAAACATATGAGCAACAATTAGATGAATATAAAAAGAAATATGGCAATTCATCAAGCGATAAAAATTTGTCGGACACAGAGAAAAAAGAGTAAGCACTTGATGAGACAGTTGAAAAGGAGCAGTGAACACGGATGGAGCAACTATTAGTATTGACTTATGGAGACAAAATATATAAGTGCACATTACATCCAAATGAGCAATCAATAGTGTCGATTGGAAAAGAGTGGACAAATGATATTACGAATCCAAGTTTAGAACAAGAAGTAGAGTTAAAGTGGAATAATGAAGTAAATGCTTGGATGGTACAGGATCAATTAATAGAATTTAATAAGGAAATTGAGATTGGGAAAACAAGAGATGTGAGCTTGAAAATCTTTATATCTATTGTTGGCACAACTAGAGTGTTTGATATCGGAACGAAACATTCTCTTACAGTGAGTCAAAACGATTACGATGATATTTCTATTACCGGGACTAGTGTAGATTTAATGCTATCTCGCGAAACGTTGTACGATTCTTTTAAAGTGAACGTGTATGGCGGGGATGTATTTCATAATTATACGAAGTTAAAAGATAGCGTTATGTTGGAATCAGGAGACGTATTATATTTTGATGGTATTTTATTGGAGATTGGTAGTGAAGACATTCAAGTACTTTCTTCAGAAGATAAAGTGAAATCTGAGTTACCTATTTTAGTAGAATCAGAAACAAATTATCAAAGTGGTTATCCAGACTATCATCGTTCACCACGTATTATTTACCGTGAACCAGAAGAGAAAATGACAATTGCAAAGCCTTCAAGTATGCCATCAAAACCAACGGAGCATTTAGCAAGAATCATTGCACCTTCACTTGTCATGATTGTCGTAACTGTATTACTTGCTATTTTCATGAAATATGGAATGTTTATTATCGCATCGATTGCGATGACATTAGTAACAATCATTGTTTCTGTCACATCGTATATTAAAAATTTGAAGCAATATAAAGTCGACATTGTTGAACGAGATAAAAGCTATAGAGAGTATATAAAACAAAAAACGAAAGATTTACATGCAGAAAGTGAAAAACAGCGTCACGCATTACATTATCACAATCCAAATGTAGAAGTAATACGTAATATGGCAGTTCAAGTAAATCCTCGAATTTATGAAAAAACAATGTTACATCATGATTTCTTAACATTTAGCGTTGGAACAGGACAAGCTAATACGAGTTTTGAAATTCAATTTAATGAAGAAGAATTTAGTCAAACGAAAGATGAATTAATTGATATAGCACGTGAACTAAGACAGCGTTATCTATCATTGGAAGATGTACCAGTTGTAACAGATTTAATGAATGGACCAGTCGGTTATATTGGTCAACGCTCTTTAGTGTTAGAGCAATTACAATTATTAGTTGCACAAACGGCTTTATTCCATAGTTATTATGACTTGCAGTTTATTACTATTTTTCCGGAAGAAGAAAAAGAAAAATGGGATTGGATGCGCTGGTTACCTCATGGAAGTGTTCGCGATATAAATGTACGTGGATTTGTATACCATGATCGTAGCCGTGATCAAGTGTTAAATAGTTTGTATCAAATATTGAAAGAACGAAAATTAAAACTAGATGAAAAAAGTTCTACTAATGAAAAAATGTACTTTGCACCGCACTATGTCGTTCTCATTACAGATGAAAAACTAATATTAGACCATGTTGTTATGGAATTCTTTAATGATGATCCGAGTCAATTAGGTGTATCACTTGTATTTGTACAAGATGTTATGCAAAGTTTACCGGAGCATGTGAAAACGGTAATAGACATAAGAGATGCAAAACAAGGGAACATCATCTTAGAACAAGGAGAACTTGTTAACCGTCAATTTAAACTAAATCATGTGCCAAAAGGATTCAATTTAGAAGATATTTCGCGGGCATTAGCACCATTAAATCATTTGCAAAACTTAAAAAATAGTATTCCAGAAAGCGTAACATTTTTAGAAATGTACGGCGTTGAAAAAGTAAAAGAACTGAATATCACAAGTCGCTGGGAGAAAAATGCAGCGCATAAATCTTTAGCTGTACCACTTGGATTACGTGGGAAAGAAGATATCGTAAACTTAAACTTACACGAAAAAGCACACGGACCACATGGGTTAATAGCAGGTACAACCGGTTCAGGTAAATCGGAAATTATACAATCGTACATTTTATCTCTAGCAGTCAATTTCCACCCGTACGAAGTAGCCTTTTTACTAATTGACTATAAAGGCGGCGGAATGGCGAATTTATTCAAAAACTTACCGCATTTATTAGGAACAATTACGAACTTAGATGGAGCGCAAAGTATGAGAGCGCTCGCATCAATTAAAGCTGAATTGCAAAAAAGACAACGCTTATTTGGGCAAAATGATGTAAACCATATTAATCAGTATCAAAAACTGTATAAAGAAGGCTTAGTAAGTGAACCGATGCCGCATCTATTTTTAATTAGTGATGAATTCGCGGAACTGAAGTCAGAACAACCAGAATTTATGAAAGAGTTAGTTTCAACAGCGCGTATCGGCCGTTCACTCGGGATTCATTTAATATTAGCTACGCAAAAACCAAGTGGTGTTGTAGATGATCAAATTTGGAGTAACTCAAAATTCAAACTAGCACTAAAAGTTCAAAATACGTCAGATAGTAATGAAATCTTAAAAACACCGGATGCTGCTGAAATTACATTACCAGGACGTGCTTACTTACAAGTTGGGAATAATGAAATTTATGAACTATTCCAATCAGCTTGGAGCGGAGCAGACTATGTAGAAAATAAAGAGGATAAA
Organism: Bacillus cereus ATCC 14579; assembly: GCF_000007825.1. Classification (NCBI taxonomy): domain Bacteria; kingdom Bacillati; phylum Bacillota; class Bacilli; order Caryophanales; family Bacillaceae; genus Bacillus; species Bacillus cereus. Next base: position 2,026,004 of record NC_004722.1, read on the forward strand.
GAACATTTAGATGCAACAATCTATGCAATAAATGATCTAGGACAATATGAAATATTAAGTGAAGACTTAAGTGGACTTGGTAGCAGTAAAGAAGTAATAAGCGTACCATCTGAACTGGATGCTGTTATTGACTACATTCACGATTACGCAGAAATAAATGAAATTGAAGCGTTAGCTAGACCGTGGTTACCACCACTTCCAGAAAGCGTATATTTACAAGACTTACACGCTATTCAGTTCAAAGAAGCATGGACGAAAGAAAAGAAACCATTACAAGCAACAATTGGTCTACTAGATCAGCCTGAATTACAATCACAAACACCATTAACACTAGATATTAGTAAAGACGGACACGTAGCGGTCTTCTCAAGTCCAGGCTACGGAAAATCAACATTCTTACAATCAGTCATTATGGATGTAGCTCGTCAGCATAGTCCGGAGCATTTGCATGTGTATTTAGTGGACCTTGGAACAAATGGTCTTCTACCTTTGAAAGGATTACCTCATGTAGCGGATACGATTACGATTGATGAATCTGAAAAATGTTTAAAGTTTGTTGAAAGATTAACTCAAGAAATGAAAAATCGTAAACGATTATTAAGTGAATATGACGTTGCAAATATTGAAATGTATGAAAAGGCAAGCGGGAAAGAAATACCACATATTATTATTGCAATCGACAATTATGATGCAGTAAAAGAAGCGAAGTTCTATGAAAGCTTTGAAATGCTAATTATGCAAATTGTCCGAGATGGTGCAAGTTTAGGAATTCATACCTTAATTAGTGCAGGGCGACAAAATGCACTTAGAATTCAATTGTACAATAATATTAAAATCCAAACTTGCCTATATATGATTGATCAAAGTGAAGTAGCTAGTATTGTAGGGAGATCTGATATAAAAGTGGAAGAAACAGCAGGAAGAGCGTTAATAAAACTAGAATCTCCTACATTATTCCAGGTTGCACTACCTACGAAAGCAGAAGATGAATTACAGCAAATTCAATTATTACAACAAGAAGCAAATGATATGGATCGAGAATGGGATGGAGAACGTCCGAAGGCAATTCCAATGATGCCAGAAGTGATTGATATTGCTACTTATCGTAAAAATAAAGACGTTACAAAAGCTCTACAAGCAGCAAGAATTCCAATGGGGCTTGATTTTGCAAACGTAGAAGTTGTAGCTCATGATATTGCAGTGAATGATCATTTAATGATTTATAGTGTAGATGATAGTATGAGAAAACAAATTGTATCTAGCATCCTATCTCAATTGAATAAAGATTATTTTGAAAGTGTGACGTTGGTGGATACAGCAGAGTATAGTTTCGTTCAATATAAAGACGATGTGACGCACTACATTGTAGACGAAAATGAAATCAATATGCATGCGAAGTATTGGATGGAAGTAATTCGTGAACGAGCTTTTGAATTAGCACAAGCAAGACAAGAAGGTAGAGAAATTCCTGCATTCACAAAACAACTCATTATCATGACAAATGTTGAAGAGTTTAGTAAATTTGTTTATTTAGAAATGGAGGATGCAGCGACTTTAATTGATTTATCTCGTACAGTAGGTATTTACTTTGTATTAGCAGGTCACCACGACTACATGGACCGAAATCGTGAAGCTCTACCTATGAAAATGAGAAGTAAACTAACAGCAGCAATTATCGCAATGCCATTAAATGATCAAAGTATCTTCAATATAAAATATATAAGCAACGAAGCACCATTAGGTAAAGATGAAGTGTATTACTATCAAAAAGGGAACATAATGAAACTAAAAATGCCTAGAGTAACTAACGAGGTGACAGTATGAAATTAAAGAAGAAAGCTAAGGTGATGATAGTCGTGTCAATAATGGCAAGTTTATTAAGTGGATGTGGTTTTGGGGAAAAGCAAATAGATTATAAGCCATTTGTCAAAGCTTTGGATGAAGGTGACATGAGAAAGGTTATGTCTGCGAGTGATGATGGGTATGCGTATGTGAAACAAAGAGGTATATATAGTACATATGAACAAAAGGAAGATGGAGAGCATAGAAAAACAATCTATCAAACTTCGGAAGGGATATATAATACGAAAGATAAAAGTTTATATGGAAGTACAACACAAGCGGTTACTTCAGCAGTAGACAGCAAAGATAATAAAAAAGAAGGTGTTTATCGTACCAATATTATGTATAAAAATGGACAGGTGAAAAGTCCGGATTCAAATCTGGATGTTTCATACGTAAACTTAATTGTTGATCGTTTAAAAGGAATAGGGAAACTAAAGATGAAGCCCGGAGATGATATAAAAAAGTTTGATCAACCTAGTACAGTTGGATATAAACTAAATGAATCAGAGTTTCAGAGTATTGTTAATGATAAGTTGAAAATACAATATGATGAATATGATGGTGGATCGATTGTACTGCATATAGATTCTAAAGATGGTTCAGAGCAGATATTGGAGGTAAGTATTGTAATAAATTATAAGAAGCGAAATGATGAAGGTAAGTTAGTAGAATATATATCACAAATACACACATATTTTGATAGTCAAAAAGGCAATAATCAAGATGCAAAAAAAAAATATATAGATTACAGAGCACAGGATAAAAATAATAAGTAATTAGGAGTGAGTAATATGAGTAAGGATGTGGAGCAAGATAAAGAAATAATAGAGGATATAGAGGTAAGAGAGATAAATTCTGATTGGGGGAAATTGGAGCTAGCTGGAAAGGATATTTATGACTTTAAAGCTGGTAAAGAACCGTATAACCAACTAAGTCAAAAAAATAAAAAGACATTACAGGATAAATTTAACGCAGATTTTATAGATGATAAAGTTGATGAAAATACAGGATTTGCTGCATACGCTTTTAAAGATAGGTCTACAGGAGAAATTGTAATAACATATGTAGGAACGGAAGATGCAACGGATGCAATAACAGATGGTGAAATTGGGGGACATAATATAACAGGTGCAAATAAAATAATGTTAGGTAATTTGGAACACGATTTTACAGTTAGACAGTATGATCAAGGAGAAGAATTTTATTTGAAGGTTAAACATGATAACCCTTCTGCCAAAATTAGTGTAACAGGGCATTCATTAGGTGGTGGTATAGCTAATACTGTATCGTTAAGACACCAAGAAGATAATATTGAAACATTAACATTAAATCCAGCGCCTGTATTAAACCGAGATGTTGATAAATTTGGTAATGGGTTTGATATGAAAAATGTTCGGAATATCATTAATCAGAATGATCCACTACATATTGGGATAAAGGCAGCAGACTTCACACTTCCGGGAAGAATGTATAAAATTCCGAATCAAGCTGGTCACTCATATGCTTTTACAGTGAAGGATTATGATGAGAATGGACATCTAATATGGATTGATAAACTAGCAAGTGATAACGATACGGGGTGGGATATTATCCCAGGATTTATGGAGTTTTCTCAATCTGCTGGGGCTATATACACAGGAACTATACATGATGTATTTCATAGAAAAGTTTCTATAGAAGAAGAAAAGGTAGCTGGAACTGCAATTAATTTGATACTAAATGCAACGCCAATTTCTAGTATTATAGGTGGAATATTAGGTTACTCGGACATTGTACAAGGCAGCAAGGAGCTTGAAAAGCTAAGAGAAAAAGTTCAAGAAGGTTTTTCAAGATTAAATACAAAGTATGAAGGACTAAAGTCTCAAATTACAGCAGAAGCAATCCAATTTAGTATAATGGCTACAGTTGAAATAAAAGGAGCGGTAGATATCGCTGTAGAATGGATTGAAACAACTTTAGCGAAATGTAAGGAAAAAGTTTTAGAAGTATTAGAGTCTGTATTTAATACTGCTATAAATTTTTTATCTGGAAGTGTTGTAGTATATTTAGCTACAAGTGAAATTTTAGATATTGCAAAAGAAGTTGCAGCTTCTTACGTGCAAGATTTACTAGATTTGTTTAAAGGAGATTTTGTAGTTGATACAAATGTAGCTGCAATTGTATCTGAACATATATTAAGTCATCATCACTCATTGTTAAATCTCTTTATGAATGATAACAGTAGGGGGATAAACCGTTCTTTATTAGGTGAAATTGCTAAAGATGTGAAGGAGTTATCGAAAGATTTAAAACAATTAAACGACGATGTTTCAGAAGCAGTATTTTCTATGTTTGCAAAAGACGAAGAATTAGGAGCAGTTTCATATTATTAAAACTCCAAGTTTATAAATTTAAAAGAGAGGGGTATGAAGGTGGATTTACATACGATAATGTCAAGAGTTCATAGTACATTTCCAGCTAGTGGTGGACGAGAACAAATTATAAACGTTGTAGTGCAATTGGAAAAAGCAGCTGCATCTTTAACGGGAGATATTAGAAGGTTAGAGAGTAGTATTGATAGCACATTACAAGGAAAAACACGTGAGGCATTTATTGATCGTATCCGTCAATTAGAGAAAAAAAGACAAAAAATAGAAGAGAAAATTAGCGTACTAAAAGGGACAGTGAATTAATATGAAAGACTATATGGATAAAGTATTACCTTTAGGCAGTGTTGTAAGATTGGGTCTTAAAGAAGAGGAAGATGCGGAGTATGTAATTACTACGAGAGGTTTATTACTTGATGAAAACACATTCTATGATTATGGCGGAGTGTTGCATCCAGTGGGTTTAACCGAAGAGACGTATAAATTATTTAACCACACGGATATTGCAGAGGTTAAATTTGAAGGGTATCGAAATAAAATTGAAGGTCAATTCGCAGCTAAGTTTAAAATGTGGCGGAATGAGTTTGTTGAAAAAGTAATTGAAAAAAATAAAAAGCAACAACAAGCACAAGAGTTAGAAATAAAGGGAAAAAAATAAATTTAAAAGGAAATAAGCTTTCCTCTTCCAAAATGGAAAGAGGAAAGCTTATTTTGATTGAATAAGGGTGTCAGTATGAAGTTAAAGAAGAAAGCTAAGATGATGATAGTACTGTCAATAGTAGCAAGTTTATTAAGTGGATGTGGTTTTGGAGAGACAAAGATAGAGTATGAGAGATTAGTAGAGGCATTGGATGAAGGGGACATGAAGACAGTTATGTCTGCGAGTGATGATGGGTATGCGTATGTGAAAGAAGAGGTTAGGGATAGCACTTTTATTGAGGATAATAATAAGCAAATAGGAGTAGTTTATCAAACAACGCAAGGTATTTATAGTATTAAAGATAATATTCTTTTTGGTGAGGCACAAAAGAAAGTCAATACTCCAGTTGAGGATGAAAAACATAGTGACAACCCACAATATAAAGAAGAAGTTGTATTCAAGTCAGATATAAGATACGAAAATGGACAGCTAGAAGCTTCAAATCGAGGGGGAGATATGTCTAATATAAAATTAATGCTCAATAGAGTGCAAGGAATAAAAGAATTGAAACCAAATGTGAATAAAAAAAGCTTCAGCCAACCAGCTACGATAAGCTATAATTTATCAGAAACTCAATTTAAAGAGCTATTTAATGGGAATTTAGGATTAGAGTATGAGAAGTTTAGTTATGCAACACTACTAATTGAATTTAATTCTGCTAAGGATACAAAGGAAAATCCGATGGAAATAACAGAGATAACAATTTCGATAGGCTATAAACAAAGAAATGAAGAAAATAATATGATTAGGCATGATCAAGAAATAACAACATATTTACATAATAAAGAAGAAAATAATCGGAAATCAAAAAAAGATTACTTACAATATGAAAAGAAATTTAAAGAAAGCCATTAATATATAAGGGGGAGAATATGGTGAACGAGGAAGATTATAAATTAAGTAGTGATGTAGGAAAATTAAGATTATCGGCAAGAGATATTTATGATTATAATGGACAAGAAAAAAATATAATAATTCTGATCCAATAATAAATAAACAGAAGTTACAAGACAACTTTAATGCTAATCTTATAGTTTCTGATGATATTCATTCAGTGACTGGATTTGGGGCATATGCTTTAGAGGAAAGAAACACGCATGAAATTTTCATTGTATACGTTGGAAACCAACCGAGCCAAATAGGCTATTTAGCAACCGATGGAGCAATTTGGCTGCATAATTTAACTAATTCACCTATATTGGGATCATTAGCGGAATTTCAGTATAGTCAAGCAGAAAAATTTTATGAAAAAGTCAAGGCGAGTAATAAAGGAAAGAAGATAACTTTACTAGGGCACTCTTTAGGTGGCGGAGCAGCGAATACAGTTGCATTAAGACATCAAGAAGATAATATAAACGTATTAGCTTTAAATCCTGCGCCTGTTTTAAATAAGGATGTGGTTAAGTACATATACGGGACCAATATGAAGAATTGCCGCAGTCTTATAAATGAATATGGTCCTTTGGATGGCGCCATTAAAGCCACAGATTTTGTAATACCTGGACAGGTTTATAAAATGGAAAATGGGGATATTTCGGTATTTTTATAGTTAGGAAAAAGTTATTCTAAAAGGAGTAAGTTGGGTGAATCATAGACGTAAGAAAAAGAAACCGAAACAAATAAGAAAAGAAGCTGTTCAGATAAAACCGATAGTAGAAGAAAAACCACTAAAGAAGAGTAGCAATAAGTTGGTCGATATTTTCCTAGGTATTCTTCTTTTTCCAATTCTTATATGGGCTGTCTTGGAAGGTTGTGCAACACAATTAAGCAAAGGGAAGACTTTCCTTATTATCGTTTTCTTTCTCTTAATTGCAATAGGGTTATCTATGATAGGAAACAAATAAGGGGGAGTGCAGATGTTTAAGAAGAAGGAGAAAAAAAACATTTACGTTAGATTGGTAAACACACAAGGGGAAATCATTCGAGAGTTTAATTGTACAGAAAAAGACTTGCGAAAAGTAAAAGAAAATGGTACTGAAATTCGTTTGGTTGGAGATAACTCATATGAGATGGTAGCAACCGATGAACAACTAGAAAAACTAGCAAGAGCTGAAGCAGAAATCGAAGCGGAAATTAAGGCATGGGAAGATGCTTTAAATGAGAGTTTGGATGAACGCGAAGAAAGAGAAGCGAGACAGAAGGAATTGAAAGAAAAGAATAAATGGAGTACAAAGAAGAAAGTAATCGTATTTGGACTGATATTCTTTGTATTTATTGGATTACCTATTATCGAAGGGTATCAAAATAGTAAATTAGTTGAAGAAGGTACATCATTACATGCAGAAATTGTAGGTAGGCATGTAGAGAAGGAATTCATGTTTACACACCCCACATTAGTAGTTGAGGTAGATGGTAAAAAGCATAATGTATGGGTAAGTGAAGAGACATATAAGGGAGCAGAGTGGTTAGGTAGACTAAAAGTCATCAAAACAAAAGATGGTAAAGTTGAGAAAGACCCTAGATATGAGGGTGAAGACTTAATTACGAGTTATTAAGCAGTAGGTTTTTAATATTCGCTTCTCTCAAATTAAATAACATTATTATTTGCAAAAATCGAATCCATTAAAATAAAAACAAATTTAAAATAACTGTAATAACCTCCTAGCATATTGTTGATGGGAGGTTATCACCTTTCTGAAGATAAAATTAAAGAGCTTTATTATCTCGATACAATTGTGATGACAGTAATGTTTTTACTAAGTGAGTGCAGTTTCGGGGGAAACAAAAATAGAGTATGAGGGATATGCTTAAGTGAAAGAGAGAAGAATATTTAGAGCTTTTGAGGAGAAAGAAGGCTATTTGAACTATCAAAAGCATTCTGATTATGTACGGTAATTAATGTAGAGGTAATATTATCTGAATATAGTTACGCAAAGATGAATGTACTTAAAAAGTTAGGAATGTAATGGGATTTTAGTGTCTGGAAATTATTTAAACTGTATAGAAGGTGAAAAACTGAATGTGGAACATAAAAGAAGAAGATTTAGATGGATTTCGAGTAACATGTAGCAGCCGTTTAAGTCCTGAGGGTACTTTAGGTTTTATGATAGGAACAATAGTGTACGTTTCAGTTATGATGTTTTTTCTTATTGGTACTTTAGTAACCTTTGGTTGGGATTACTATACTACTTTATTCGAAAAAACAATTTTTAAAATTGAACTTGTGCTATATAGCTTACAAATAATTTTTTTAATTCTATATTCATTTCCAAAAGCTCGATTTAAATTTCAAAAATTACAAACGATTGTCGTGTTATTATATGCATTTCAATTAGGTACAATATTATTCACAGCTCTGATTCTTCCTGGAATGTCTGATTATACAATCGACGGAATTACATTAGTATATGTAAGCTTCTTATTTATAGGAGCAGTGATTGTTCATATTGTGACAACGATTGATACGTTTAAACAGGCAAGTGAAGGTACATTTAGTATGAATGAAAGATCCGCTTCCTTTTTTAGTAAAACAAAAGGAACTATGATGAAAGTAACTTCAATATACGCATTAATCCTACTTATTTTGATTTATTTTCATAATGATTATGCGATTGATACTTTTATTGGATATGTAATAGGTACTGTTTTACTGTACACAGTAGCCGTTGGTGTAGCAGAATTCCAGTTATTGGTGTACTGTAGATTCAAATTTAAATCATTTAATATTACGTGGGAAGAGAATGAGAGAATGCGTGGGAGAATTCGAAAACAAAATACAAAATCCAAAACGAAAAGTAAATAAGGGTGAAATGTATTACTTTTCAAAAAGGAACATAATGAACTTAAAAAAATGCTTAGGGAAATCAACGGGGTGTCAGTATGAAGTTAAAGAAGAAAGCCAAGATGATGATAGTTCTGTCAATAATAGCAAATTTATTAAGTGGATGTGGTTTTGGGGAGACGAAGATAGAGTATGAGAGATTAGTAAAGGCATTGGATGAAGGTGATATGAAGACGGCTATGTCTGCGAGTGATGATGGGTATGCTTATGTGAAAGAAGAGGTTAGGGATAGCACGTTTGGGGCGGAAAATGATAATCGCATTAGCGTTGTATATCAAACAACAGGAGGAGTATACAATATTAAAGAAAAAAAGTTCTATGGAACAACTTTGCAAGAAATTGCTAGTTCATTAAATAGTGAGCAAAAAAAAGAAGAGATTGTATATAGAACTAGTATTAAATATGAAGATAATCAATCAAAAAGTCCAGATCAAAATTTGGATGTTTCGAATGTTCGATTTATATTTAATAGATTAAAGGGAATAGATAGTTTAAGACCCAAAAAAGATAAAAAAAGATTTAGTGAGTCATCCAAGGTAACATATTACTTAACCGAATCGGAATTTCAAGAAATAATTAATGATAAGTTAAAGGTGGACTACGATAAATTTGATGAAGCAATATTATTAATGGAATTTAGTTCGGCGAAAGATTCAAAAGAAAATCCAATGGAATTCACTACAATAAGCATCACAATGGGATATGAAAAAAAGAATAAAGAAGGCCGATTAATAAGGCATGATCAAAAAATAGCAATCTATTTAAATACTAAAGAAGATAACGATAAAGCTTCTAAAACCCGATATGAGGAGTATGAAAAACAATATTTGAATAATAAGTAATGTATAAAATAAGGGGAAAGGTGTAGTTATGGCATGAGTAAAAGGTTAGTTAAAAAAATAGTTATTGTAATGACAGTAACGTTTTTACTAAGTGCGTGCAGTTTCGGGGAAACAAAAATAGAGTATGAGAGATTAGTAAAGGCATTGGATGAAGGGGATATGAAAACGGTTATGTCTGCGAGTGATGATGGATATGCATATGTGAAAGAAGAGACTAGCGAAAGTACTTATGAAGAAAAAGAAGATGGTGAACATAGCAGGATAATATATCAAACAACCCATGGAGTATATAATGTGAAAGAAGACGACTTATATGGGAAAACAACTCAAAAGGTTGTTACTGATATAAAAAATGATAAAAACGTTGGTAGTAATCAAAATTACAAAAAAGAAACGGTCTATAGTACAAATTTAAAAAATGAAAAATCCCGTTCAGTAGCTCAGGATCAAGCTATGAATGTTTCATATGTAAAATTAATGTTTAGAGGATTAAATGAACTTAGTAAATTGAAACCGAGTGAAGATACAAAAAGATCTAGTGAACCGAGCATAATAAGCTATGATTTAACTGAATTACAGTTTAAAAACATCATGAATGATAAGTTAAATTTAAAATATGATAAATTTGATTCTGCAATATTGATGATTGAATTTAATACGCCTAATGATACAAAAGAAAATCAAATGAGAATAACACAAATAACAATATCGGTAAATTATGAAGAAAAAAAAGAAGATAAGCTTATAAAACGCAATCAAGAGATTTCAACATATTATCATACCAGGGAAGATAATAATCAAAGTTCCAAAAAAGAATATGTAAATTATGAAAAAGAGTATATAAATCAAAAATAATATATTTTAATTGAATTTTGAGAACGATAAATGTTGTGAAAATATGAGTAAAGGGGTAGTGAAAAATAGTTATTGTGATAACAGTTATGTTTTACTGAGCGCGTATAGTTCTGGTAAATCAAAATAGAGTATGAGAGTCTAATAAAGGCATTGGATGAAGGTGACAAGAAGACGGTTATACTTAATTGAAAGAAGAATATTTGGAACTTTTGAGGAAAAAGAACACTACTTGAACCATCAAAAGGCATTCTGGTTAGATGATTATGGTAATTAATATGGTAATGATATACCTAAAAGATTATCTGAATTTAGTTGTACAAAAATCTATGTACTTAAAAATATTAAGAATGTAATAGAATTTTAGTGAATGAAAATTATTTAAACTGTATAGAAGGTGAAATGTCAGGGTGTGGAATATAAAAGAAGAAGATTTAAATGAATTTAAAAGTACTTGCAAGAATCGCTTAAGCCCCGATTGGGCTACAGGGTTTATGTTTGGAACGATGTTTTTTATTTCATTAATAATGTTTTTTCTTATTGGAGGGTTAATAAGGTTTGGTTGGAGTTATTACCCGACTCTCTTTGATAAAATAATTGTTAGCCTTGAGTTAGTGCTTTATAGTCTTCAAGTAATTTTTTTAATTATTTATTTGTTTCCTAAGATGCCATTTAAATTTCAGAAACTACAAACACTCGTGGTACTATTATATGCGTTTCAGCTAGGCACTATAACATTTACAATGTTGATAATTCCAGGAGCGTCAAATTATTCAATTGATCAAGTTACATTAATGTATGTCGGGTTATTATTTTTAGGTGCAGTCATTTTACATATTTTAGCGACTATTGATACTTTTAGACAGGCAAGTAAAGGGGCATTTAATACGGGAGAAGAGTCCTCTTCATTTTTTAGTAAAACAAAGAGGACTGCAATTAAGTGTGCTCTAATTTATGTGTTAACTCTTCTCATTTTAATTTATGTGCATAATGATTATACACAAAATATTTTAGGATTGTATGCGGGAGGAACTCTAATCATGTACGCGGTAGCCATAGGTGCAGCAGAGTTCCAATTATTAGCCTATTGTAGATTTAAATTTCCATCATTTTATATTTCGTGGGAGGAACATGAAAGGGAACGTCAGAAAAGACTAAAGCTTTATGAAGAGAAGGAAAAAAGAAAACTAAAGAAATAAAATAAGTTTTGGTTTCTGAAAATTCGAACAGAATGTATAAACAATTAAGGATTGTATATGAATTAATGCTATTAAAAATTAAAGTATCTTCAATATAATCTGTATGAGTTAATAAATACCGGTAAGTAAAGGTGAACTATATTACTATCAAAATGGGAATGTAATGAACCTAAAAATGCCTAGAGAAATCAACGGGGGGTCAGTATGAAGTTAAAGAAGAAAGCTAGGATGATGATAGTTCTGTTAATAGTATCAAGTTTATTAAGTGGATGTGGTTTTTGGGAGACGAAGATAGAGTATGAGCCATTTGTCAAAGCTTTGGATGAAGGTGACATGAAAAAGGTTATGTCCGCTAGTGATGATGGATATGCGTATGTGAAACAAAGAGGTATATATAGTACATATGAGCAAAAGGAAGATGGAGAGCACAGTAAAACAATCTATCAAACTTCGAAAGGCATATATAATACGAAAAATAAAAGTTTATATGGAAATACAACACAAGAAATTACCTCGGAAGTAGCTAATAAAAATTATAAAGAAGAAGTTAATTATAGTACAAATATTAGTTATGAGAATGGACAGGTACAAAGTACGGATTCAAGTCTGGATGTTTCATACGTGAACTTAATTGTAGATCGTTTAAAAGGGATAGGGAAACTAAAGATGAAGCCCGGAGATGATATAAAAAAATTTGATCAACCTAGTACAGTTGGATATAAACTAAATGAATTAGAGTTTCAGAGTATTATTAATGATAAGTTGAAAATACAATATGATGAATATGGTGGTGGATCAATCGCATTGCATATTGATTCTAAAAATGGTTCAAAGCAGATATTGGAAGTAAGTATTGTAATAAATTATAAGAAGCGAAATGATGAAGGTAAGTTAGTAGAATATATATCACAAATACATACATCTTTTGATAGTCACCAAGGTAATAATCAGGATGCGAAACAGGAATATATTGATTTTAAAGCACAGTATAATAAGAAGCAGTAATATTAAGGAGAGCATTTGCACGTAATGATAATAGCGATATAAGTGGAATAAATGTTTCATAAATATAGTGGAAAGAATTTGAGGATAAACGCCCCGATTACTGGAGTAAATGCAATAATTGGGGCCGTTAATCTGTCTGAATTTAGTTTGAATACATAACATGTTTTAGTTAGAGTATTGCTCCGCAAGTAGTTTTTCCATTTTCATAATAACGGTGTAAAGTTTTTGTATAATCTGCTTTTACTGCTAGGTTACAACTATTTCCGCTTATAGAGTCCCCTTATTATCGATACATCGTCCACATTCCAATGTCTTTAAATCCTAGTCGTTTATAAATTCGTCCAGCAGCTGGATTGTTATAAAATAAACAAAGTGTTCGGTCTTCTTTCATAAAGTCTTGGATCATTTTTTGTAATATGAGTGAAGCGTAACCATTTCCGCGATAATTCGGGTGTGTACATACACCAACTACCATAGCGGATAATGAATTTTCAGCGGAAGTAGAGGCGGATGCGATGATCACGCCATCTTTTTCAATATAGTATGTGCGTCCTGTATTTGTTTCGATAGCCTGCCTTAATATTTTCTCTGATTCATTGGTAGTCGGAAATTCAGCGATGTCACTTCGTAATTTCATAATTCGCTCTATATCATCTAGTGAGGCAAGTTTAATTGTTTCATGAATTGGTGTGCTAGGTAAGTTGTTGTCATTTAGACATTCGCAAAAATACATTTCATTTTTAGTACCTAGTTGTATATTTGAAGCAGTTTCAAATTGTTCTACGATAGTTGACTTACCAGAGAGTTTAAGTGGCTTATATGCGGAAAGAAGTGCCTCATAATCAGTGGTAATAAATTCTTCTTTACTATAGGGTATAAATGAATCGTGGAATCGGAGTAGAATTGATTTTAATGTTCCATTCTCTTTAAATACTCCCCATAATTCTTGAAAATCTGTGTCATAACCGAAAGCTTCAATATCTCCAATAATAAACAAGTTAAGGGCTGCTTCTTCTTTTAGATAAGCGAATACTTGTTCATGATCTTTCTTTGTTAATTTTCGCATCATAACGAATCGACCTCTTTTTTATTTTTCTAAATATTATAACTTAAGTTTTTTGAAATCAATATAAAATTTTATGTTTAGTTCACAAACTTTCGGAAAAACTAGGAAAGATATGACAAAGGAGGTTATGAACGGTGGATCATCCAATTCAAGGGTTAATGAAAGCAGCAATGGAAAATTTAAAAGAAATGGTTGATGTAAATACGATTGTTGGAGAGCCTGTTCAAACGGCTGACGGTGGTGTGGTGTTAACTGTTTCTAAAGTAGCGTTCGGTTTTGGAGCAGGAGGTTCTGATTTCCAAACGAATGATGGACAAAGAGCGAACGGTAACCCTGCATTTGGTGGCGGTAGCGCGGGTGGTGTTTCGATTACACCAGTAGCATTTCTTGTGGTGAATAAAGATGGAGTAAATATTCTGCATCTACAAAATGCGACACATTTAGCAGAAAAAATGATTGAATTAGCTCCACAAACAATTGATAAAATTCAATCGATGTTCCAAAAAGAAGAAAAGAAAGAGGGAAATCATCATCATCATCAAAACCCTGATGAAATCCTTTAAAAACGCCTGCTTATGAGCAGGCGTTTTTTCTTGTAATCACTATGTAATAAAACACATGAAATTGTAAATAGTTTTTGAAGTTTTTTCTATGTTTCTAAAATTTTTCATGTTAAAATATGCTATAGAATTGAAACATATAAAACGAAGGTGGCTAGGTGCTTTGTCTGGAGGATCTGACCAAGTAAAGAATATGATATATATTAATGGTAATCGTCGAGGTCATTGTTTTATTACATCAGGAATTACGTTTAAAGAGTTTGCGAGTAACATCCCTTCACCGCTTCATCAAGTGTTGCTTTTAAAGCACAACTTTGAATGGACGGATTTTCATTATCATACTTTATTTGAATATGTTGAGGAAGAAAATATACATAAGTTAATTCAAGCAGAGATTGATGAATTTGATGAATTTTGTTGGGTAGATTTTGATGATGCAAGCGATTTAGATGAATTAGAGCCGAAAGAAATTGCAGAATTATTATATTTGGCTCACAAAAAAGAACCACTTGCAAGAACATTCTTTCCGCTGTTGAAAAATAGATTTGTTTATTTTTCACATGATGACGGATGGTACAACAAAGTGTATTATCGTAGAATTGCTGATTTTGTAGGAATGTTAAGTAAAGTCATTCCGTATAAACTCGGTGCTTTCGGTAAGAAACGTTTTTCTTTCTTCCAAAAATCAAAAATTTTCCCAGCGATTTCAAAAGAATTGATTATGGGACTTATTCCACTAATGGAAGATGGTCTTTACATAGATCTAGCAGGGAAGATTGAGTCAAGAAGAGGTCTTGAAATTCCGGTATATGTAGTTGGTTCGTATGAAAGTACGGATGAGGTGTTAGATAATATCGATGAATTGAAAGAGGAAGCAACAGAAACAGGTTGGCTCATTTTTGATAAGAAAGAACAAGAGTGGCAATGGGTTGTTGACTAAGAAAACTTGGCGTATGAAGTCAAGTTTTCTTGTCATTTGAAAGGAGTACAAATGAAGAAATATTATACAATTGTGGGTATTATAAGTATTATTCTCGTGGCAATATTACTTATAACTTGTCCGAAAGAATCAGATTTTAAA
This sequence comes from Bacillus cereus ATCC 14579, assembly GCF_000007825.1. Lineage (NCBI taxonomy): Bacteria > Bacillati > Bacillota > Bacilli > Caryophanales > Bacillaceae > Bacillus > Bacillus cereus. The sequence goes on from NC_004722.1 coordinate 2,041,301, forward strand.
GTGTATGTACAGGATAAGTATGCGTTGAATTGTAATGAGAGTAGTTTTGAATGCACGCAAAATGTAGATGGTAAAAAAGAAAAACTACAATTTGAAAGTACAGATGCACGAAATGGTGTATTCTTTATGACTGTAAAGCAAACATTTAAAACAGAAGCTGGTGTTTCAAAAGAATATAGCGGAGTAGGAATGTTTGGTACATTTCTTTTTGTTTCAGAGAAGACTTTCTAGTAATAGAAGGTCTTTTTTTTATGCTTATGTTCATATAGATGAAGTAAGACAAGCATAGGAGGGGTATTGATGAAGAACACATGTATTGTTTGTGGCGGTGAGGAGTTTTTTTCCTCAACGTTATATGCACGTACGAAACAAGATTGGGCATATGCACCAAACATGTATCGATTTGAAAAAGTATTTATTGAGCATCGAGATGAAGAAAATTATCCAGTGTTTCAAGAAATTACAGCGAAACATTGTTGTGGATGCGGCCATATTATGTTGTATCATGAATGAACACACCAAGCATGACTTGGTGTGTTTTTTTAAAACGCTGACAAAGCAAGCGGATAAAATAAAGTGAATAAAACAGAAAAACTACCAAAACCAATTGCTGTATATCCAAGTGTTCTTGCTCCGAAATTGACAGCTAATAGACCAACTAAAATTGCTAGGGAGCCGAGCGTAACTGGATAAAAAGCAATGGAGAATAACGAAAGAAATAAAGCGACATAGCCTACCATTGCACCGGTATTTGTACCTTCTATCTCATTTGCAATTTCTTTACGCTTATGTCTAATTGGAATGCCAGCTGGTGATATTTCAGCTGCATACTCTTCGTTTTTTTCACCACTTTTAAAATGATGATTTCTCTTTCTTCGCATGTACATCCCTCTCTTTCAATTGGGTGTACCTATAGTATCTTTCATAAAGAGAAGAACATGAGTATGAGTTAAACCCAAGTAAAGCAAAAATTGGAGAATAAAGATTCCTTCATTAGCATGTATATCTCCTTATGAAGATAAAACAGGAATTTTGGAAAATGATATAGAATGAAATGAGTGATAAAGCGTGAAGGTAGGGGAATGTATGACGAAATTTAATTGGCATGAATCAGCAGAAAAGAAATGGGATAGTAGCGCAGAGTTTTGGAATCAAAATAGTCAAGAGATGTGGGACAGTGGTAGCAGAAGTACAATTATTCCGTTTTTTGAACAATACGTGAAGAAAGAAGCACAAGTGCTCGATGTTGGTTGTGGTGATGGGTACGGTACATATAAATTAAGTAGCGCAGGCTATAAAGCAGTGGGAGTAGATTTATCGGAAGTGATGATTCAAAAAGGTAAGGAGCGCGGAGAAGGACCGAATTTATCTTTTATAAAAGGAGATCTTTCTGCATTACCATTTGAAAATGAGCAATTTGAATCAATTATGGCAATTAATTCTTTAGAATGGACGGAAGAGCCATTACGAGCGTTAAATGAAATAAAGCGTGTGTTAAAGAAAGATGGATATGCATGTATTGCAATTTTAGGGCCGACAGCAAAGCCACGAGAGAACAGTTATCTTCGCTTGTATGGAAAAGACGTTGTTTGTAATACGATGATGCCTTGGGAATTTGAACAGTTAGCGAAAGAACAAGGTTTTAAAGTTATAGATGGCATCGGCGTATATAAGCGCGGAGTAAATGAGAAGATGTTAGGTCAACTACCTACAGAGTTACAACAATCGTTAACATTCTTATGGGTATTTATGTTAAAAAACGTATAAAGAAATGAAAGAATTTTTAGGAGGTAAATAAGTGCAGAAAATACAAAAAACTGATACAATATCATCAGAACCAATTAAAGGGGGACTAGGGTATATGACAACTACTACAACAGTGAAATCCGATATTGAAATCGCACAAGAAGCGAGTATGAAGAAGATTCAAGAAATTGCAGCTGATTTAAATATTTTAGAAGATGAATTAGAGCCATACGGGCATTATAAAGGTAAGTTATCTCTTGATATTTTTAAGCGCTTACAAGATGAGAAAGACGGTAAAGTTGTTTTAGTAACAGCGATTAACCCAACTCCAGCTGGAGAAGGTAAATCAACAGTAACAGTTGGTTTAGGTCAAGCTTTTAACAAAATTGGTAAGAAAACAGTAATTGCACTTCGTGAACCATCTCTTGGACCGACGATGGGATTAAAAGGTGGAGCAGCAGGTGGCGGTTTTTCACAAGTCGTACCAATGGAAGACATTAACCTTCACTTTACTGGAGATATCCATGCGATCACAACTGCCAATAACGCATTAGCAGCGTTTATTGATAATCATATCCAACAAGGAAACACACTTGGAATTGATACGCGTAAAATTGTTTGGAAACGCTGTGTTGACTTAAATGATCGTGCCCTTCGTAACGTAGTAATTGGTCTGGGTGGACCTGTACAAGGTGTACCACGTGAAGACGGTTTTGACATTACAGTAGCATCTGAAATTATGGCCGTGTTCTGCCTTGCAACAGATATTCAAGACTTAAAAGCGCGTCTATCTCGCATCGTAGTTGCTTATAACTTTGCAAATCAACCTGTAACGGTTAAAGATTTAGGTGTAGAAGGTGCGTTAACACTATTATTAAAAGACGCATTAAAGCCGAACTTAGTACAAACGTTAGAAAATACACCAGCTATCATTCATGGCGGACCATTTGCGAATATCGCTCACGGTTGTAACAGTGTTATCGCTACAACAATGGCAGCAAAATTAGGTGATTATGTTATTACAGAGGCTGGATTCGGTGCTGATTTAGGTGCTGAGAAGTTTTTAGATATTAAAGCTCGTGCAGCTGGCATTAAACCAGAAGCAGTTGTTATTGTTGCGACGATTCGTGCGCTTAAAATGCATGGCGGCGTTGCAAAAGATCAATTAAAAGAAGAAAATGTAGATGCATTAGCAAAAGGTATGGAAAACTTACAGAAGCATGTTGAAACAATTCAAAGCTTCGGTGTGCCTTTCGTAATTGCAATTAATAAATTCATTACAGATACAGATGCAGAAGTTACATACTTACAAGAGTGGTGTAATGAGCGTGGCTATGCAGTATCCTTAACAGAAGTTTGGGAGAAAGGTGGCCAAGGCGGAGTTGACCTTGCTGAAAAAGTACTAAAAGAAATCGAAAAAGGTGAAAACAACTACGCACCACTTTATGAATTAGAATTACCATTAGAAGAAAAAATTCGTACAATTGCTCAAAAAGTATATGGCGCAAAAGATATTGAATTTGCTCCGAAAGCACGTAAGCAATTAGCTCAATATGAAGGAGAAGGTTGGAGTAATCTACCAGTTTGTATGGCGAAAACACAATACTCTCTTTCTGACGATGTAACAAAATTAGGTCGTCCATCTGACTTTATCGTTACAATTCGTGAGCTAAAACCATCGATCGGTGCAGGCTTTATCGTTGCGTTAACAGGTACAATGTTAACAATGCCAGGTCTTCCAAAACAGCCAGCAGCACTTCAAATGGATGTAAATGAAGATGGAAAAGCAGTAGGTTTATTCTAAAAGGTTGTAATTCATCTCGTTTATCTGTAAACTATATATACATCAAGTGGCGCCTTTCCATCGAAAGGCGCCTGTTTTTTGGAGGAAATTATGTTTGATCCAACTGCTTTTGACAATTTAAAAGTAATCGTAGAAGGTGCTGTGTATGATTTTGATCTACATGGAGATATTCTTGTAACAGATCGAAAAGATATGATGGATCTTGCTTCATTAAGTCGTATATATCATATCTCATTTCAATTAACAGAACCGTTTGAACCATTAGTAGAAGCAACATTTTCATTATCTGTGGATGCAAAGAACTTGTCTGGTGAAATACTAGAAGTGCCTCAGTTTACACCAGGTTGTGAGATGAAGCTAGCATTTTCATTCCCGTTAGAACAACCAGAAGTAAAATGTGAAGAAATTGAAACATTAATGCGTTCTATATGGGGAAAAGAAAGAATGATTATGCAGAAAGTTTCATACGAATATAATAAGCAAGCGATTTCATATCATAATAAGGTAGAGGTTCTATTTCAAAAAGCGATTACAGAAGACCATGTTGATGATTTAATAGCTGTTATTTCACACATGATAGAAACGGTGCGAACAATACAGCATTTTCTTCAAAAATAGAGATAAAGGAGAAAAACAAATGATAAAAGATATGCAACCATTTTTACAACAAGCTTGGGAGAAGGCTGGTTTTAAAGAGTTAACTGAAATTCAAAAACAAGCGATTCCAACTATTTTAGAAGGACAAGACGTTATAGCTGAATCTCCAACTGGAACAGGAAAAACATTAGCGTACTTATTACCCCTTTTACATAAAATTAATCCTGAAGTAAAACAGCCACAAGTTGTTGTTTTAGCGCCAACACGTGAACTTGTAATGCAAATTCATGAAGAGGTTCAAAAGTTTACAGCAGGAACTGAAATTTCAGGTGCATCTTTAATTGGTGGTGCAGATATTAAGCGCCAAGTTGAAAAATTAAAGAAACACCCAAGAGTAATTGTCGGTTCACCAGGCCGTATTTTAGAATTAATTCGTATGAAAAAGCTAAAAATGCATGAAGTAAAAACAATTGTATTTGATGAGTTTGATCAAATTGTAAAGCAAAAAATGATGGGCGCAGTGCAAGATGTAATTAAATCAACGATGCGCGATCGTCAATTAGTATTCTTCTCGGCGACAATGACAAAAGCGGCAGAAGATGCGGCACGTGATTTAGCAGTGGAACCACAATTAGTACGTGTAACACGTGCAGAATCAAAAAGCTTAGTTGAGCATACGTATATCATTTGTGAGCGACGCGAAAAAAATGATTACGTAAGAAGAATTATGCATATGGGCGATGTAAAAGCAGTTGCGTTCTTAAACGACCCATTCCGTTTAGATGAAATTACTGAGAAATTGAAATTCCGTAAAATGAAAGCAGCAGCTCTTCATGCAGAAGCAAGTAAACAAGAGCGTGAAGCGACAATGCGTGCTTTCCGCGGAGGGAAATTAGAAATTCTACTTGCTACTGATATTGCAGCACGCGGTATCGATATTGACGATTTAACACACGTAATTCATTTAGAGTTACCAGACACAGTAGACCAATATATTCACCGCTCAGGACGTACTGGACGTATGGGTAAAGAAGGAACTGTCGTGTCTCTTGTAACACCACAAGAAGAGCGTAAATTACTACAATTTGCGAAAAAACTAGGCATCGTATTTACGAAGCAAGAAATGTTCAAGGGATCATTTGTAGAAACGAAACCGAAAGCACCAAAGAAAAAGAAACCAGCATTTACTGGGAAGAAAAAGCCTAGATAAATGATAGGGAAGGCGTAACCATTTGTAGTTACGTCTTTTTTGTTTGTAAACAAGCGATAATGGGAATTGTATTAGTGTTTTTAATGTGCCTATCATATATATGCTTCTACTGGGAGTATCGAAAAAAGGGTAGTTTATTTATTTGGTTTATACGAGGAAATAATATAAAAAAAGTCGAATATTAAACTGACACGAAATAATAAAAAGAAGGTACACATATGGATAGGAAATTAGGAATGTTTTTAAATACGAAACATATTGAAGTAAACGAAGGAATACAAAAAGCAAGGGAATGGGATTTAGAATATATTCAATTATATGCTATGAATAAAAACTTTAACTTAGCTAATATCTCAATGGTAGAATGGAATACTTTAAAGAAAAGCTTATCTTTTAATGGAATAAAGATTCCATCATTAGCAATTAGTTTTGGAGAAAATGGAATTATGGGAATAGAAGCTGAGAGTGCAATAGATCAGTTTAAATATATTACTGACAGAGGTTTGGGGCTTGGGGCAAAGATCATAACAGCTCATATTGGAAAAGTTCCAGATGATGAAAAAAGTGCCTACTATGATAAAATGCTACGTGTTTGTAATGAAATAGGGGACTTAGCGTTCAGATTTGGAGGATTCTTCGCCATTGAGACGGGATCTGAAAAAGCAATAGTATTAAAACGATTTTTAGAAACTGCAAACTCGAAAGGACTAGCTGTTAACTTTGACCCAGCAAATATAATAAGTGATGTAAATGAAAATCCGGGAGAAGGTTTATTACTATTAAAAGATTATATAGTACAAACTCATATTAAAGATTGTAAAGAAGTGAAAAATGATCGTTCAACTAAGTATATAGAAGTCGCAGCAGGGAATGGTGAAGTAGATTTCGATATATTCTTCAAAGTATTAGATAAAATTGGATTCGACGGATATAACATGATTGAAAGAAATGATTATTTTGATGAACTGGATGGGATGAGTCAGTCGATAAATTTTGCAAAGAAGTACATACCAACTCAAAAGGAATAACGATAGTATTTGTAGAAAGCTACATAGAATATAAAAACCATTAGGGGGAAATGTAATGATCCATAAAGTAGGACAAATTATGTTATATGTAAATAATCAAGATGAGGCAGTAAATTTTTGGACGGAAAAGGTAGGGTTTCATGTAGTAGCAGAGGAAGATAACAAGCAAGGAATGAGATGGATTGAAATTGCTCCGACTAACGGTGCAGAAACGAGCATTATATTACATAATAAAGAAGTTATTTCTAAAATGAGCCCAGAATTGAATCTTGGTACACCGTCCTTAATGTTCTTCTCAGAAAATCTTGATCAATTATATACAGATTTAACAAACAAAAATGTTACTGTTGGAGAAATGGTAACTATGCCTTCTGGTAAAGTGTTTAACTTTGCTGATAGCGAAGGGAATTATTTTGCGGTTATGGAGAAGAACCAATAATAATATTGCTATGTGAAAATCCCCCTCAAATATATTTGAGGGGGATTAAATTTTTGAAGTGGATTTTTCATTAGAGAGTTGTTTAATAAAAAATACTCCTTTTTCAATCGCTGTCTCAATATAGCCAACGATTTGGTCAAACGTAAATACTTGTAAGTCTTCATGCAAATATTGCTTTGGATACAACATATCTTCAAAAAGATACTTTCGAAAAGCTAAAACGTTTTCTTTAGAAACCTCTTCAATATCCACAATGTGAGCCTCTTGATTGAGAAGAGAGAAAAGCTGTTGTTCTTGATCGTAATGATGAAGCAACTTTGCATTTAACAATTTAAAATCGTTATAGTACAGGGGTGCGATAGTTTCGTCATTCTCTATTCTATTTTTTAGCCAAGGTAGAAAAAATCCACTTAGCCAATTATCATCGGCGATGAGATGGGTATAATAGCCTAAAATAAATGGGGAATTTATATGTGATTCATATTTATGAAAAAATGAATCATAATCTATTCTTCTCGTATAGTTCTTCGTTGTACCGGCATAAAAATGTGAGGTTCCTTTTTCTTTTTTTGAATGAACAGCATCAGGGGCTACAGCTCCAAGTAAGAAAGAAGTCTTATCGTGAATAGATAGTTTCTCAGCAATACCGTTAGCGATAATAACATGCATAATTCGTGATCCCATGAATGCCACCTCTGTTTCCAGTATTCATTTCAGGAAGAGGACTGAACAGTTAGTATTACTTTCCCTGTACTTTTTCTACTTTCGACCCATTCATGTGCTTTCCCTGCATCTTGAAGTGGAAAAGATTTCGTAGCCTTAATTTGTAAACGTCCGTCACGCAAATAACGGAAAACTTCATTTGCAGTTTCTTGGAGCAGTTCAGGACGCTTTTTTCGTGTGGTTCCAAAGCTAAAACCGAGTATAGAGCGGCAACTTGCATGTAAATCTTTCGTTTGAAAGTTACCAATTTCACCGCTAGCATTACCGAAATGAACGAGGCGACCGTAATAAGCAAGGCAGTTTAAACTTCTTTCAGAAACCGTTCCAGAAATAGAGTCTAAAATTACATCAACCCCTTCACCATTTGTCAGTTCATTGACTTTCTCTACAAAATCTTCATCTTGATGACAAATAACATAATCAGCTCCAGCATCTAAAGCAATTTCTTTTTTTGCTTCACTTCCGACAGTGCCTATAACTGTTCCAGCCTCTAATAGTTTAGCAAGTTGAATAGCAGTAGTGCCAATTCCGCCAGCAGCCGCATGAATGAGTACAGATTCACCTTGTTGAAGCCTTGCAACATTTGCGAGTAAATTATAGCTTGTAAAAGATACGATTGGACAAGCGGCTGCAGTTTGAAAGTCAACTTCATGGGGTAATACGAAAGTAAGATTTTCATTTGCAACAACGTATTCTGCGTAAGATCCATTTTGAGGAAAAGCAATGACACGTTGTCCAGGGTGAATATTTTTCACATGAGAACCGACACGTTCTACAATACCAGTGGCATCTATACCTAGAATAAAAGGTAGTGCTTTATTTCCTTTTTTACCATAACGTGATTTAATATCAGCGAAATTTACACTAGTAGCAACTACGCGAATTAAAACTTGATCTTCTGAAATAGCCGGTATATCAAAATCTGTATATTTCATCACTTCAGGACCACCGAACGACGTTACAACGATAGCTTTCATTATATGTCCTCCTAAATTTGACTATATAAATTATTTTAAATCTTTATCAGAAATTGGAAAATTATATAATAGTTATGTGTGGTTATAAGTGAAGCTTATGAACTCAGTGGATCATTATATTAATTTATATAAAAAACTTTTTCGGAAAAATCGAACGAAATATGAATTACCTGCCAATATATAGTGTAAGACAAAGGAGGGCTGGAATATGAAGGGTGAAATAGATTACGCACATTTAATTCAATTAACTTTATCAGGCAATAAAGAAGCGTATAGCGAATTGTATGATGTAACGATTCAAGAAGTATATAAAACAGCACATTTTTTAATTGAAGATAAAACGGATGTAGATGATGTCGTTCAAGAAGTATACATACAGCTATATGAATCGCTTCGTAAATATGATAGCGAGAAGCCATTTCGCCCTTGGCTAATTGGGCTTGCGATTAAACAAATTCATTCTTATAGAAGAAAGAGGTGGATGCGACTACGAATTATAAAAAAAGCAGAAGAGCAAAGAAAGCCAGTGCAAATTGATTTTTCTAACGATGTTGTAAGTAAAATATCAAACCAAAAACTAATCGAACTCATTCATAAATTACCGTATAAATTGAAACAAGTTATTATCTTAAGATACTTACACGATTATTCACAAGAAGAAGTAGCACAAATATTACATATTCCAATCGGTACAGTGAAATCTAGAATTCATGCGGCATTAAAGAAACTACGTCAAAAAGAGCAAGTAGAAGAAATTTTTTTAGGAGAGGTAGGGAATGTGAAATGAGTTTAGATTGTAGAGTTAGGGAATCTATACAAGAAGAAGCAAAGGGTATTGTTGCCCCGCCGGATTTAAAAGAAAAAGTAATCGTGCAAATAAAAATGAAGCACGGCGGGAGTAAGAGGAAGAAACGCCTTATCGCAGGAGTACTTGCAGCAGCTCTTTTAATCCCGACGACAGGTTTTGCGTACCAATCTATTATGGCGGATGGTATATATGGATCTTTTGAGAATTTAAAAAAACATGCCGGAGCAATGACATTAGAAACGTATATGCGTTTTAATGCAAAATTATCAGAAGCGAAAGATGAAATGGGTGCGAAGGAATATGAAGAGTTTACAAAAGAACTGAAAAAATTAACTAATGCAAAGCTTGCGTACGGAGATTCGAACGGTAATATAGATTATGATGGATTATCACCAGCAAAAAGAGAAGAAATGAAAAAGGTAAGTATGGGCCTTCAACCATACTTTGATAAATTAAATGGTCATAAATCTAGTAAAGAAGTATTAACGCAAGAAGAGTTTGATCGCTATATGGAAGCTTTAATGACACATGAAATAGTACGAGTGAAGACAAAATCAACTGGTGCAATAAAAATAGAAGAAGTACCTGAGGCGTACAAAGAAAGATTTATTAAAGCGGAGCAGTTTATGGAGTATGTAGATGAAAAGGTGCGATAAGTAGAAAAGCTCAAAGCTTTCTTTCGTTTAACTATTACATATTGATTATGTAAACAATAAAAAATGAGTATACAATCTACGTGATTGTATACTCATTTTATTATTACTTAAATTTTCTTACCGCATGAATAGCGACTCTTACAAGTAATATCGCACTTATAAATAAACCACCGTAACCAACGACACTTAAAAATTGATCATTTGGCTCTGTCGCACTGTTTGCTAAATGCAATACGCCTACCGAAATCCCACCAAATGCAGTTCCAATAAACGCAATGAGGAATTGTGAGATAAATGTAGTAATAAACGATGCATTTGTTTCGTCAGAGAAAAAGCCAACCTTAACGGATAGTTCTCCGTTTTCTAGTTTTGAACTTAAATCATCTAGTTTTCTAGGAATGCGTCGCATGGCAGGTAACATAGCGAGTAATTCGTTTGTTGCAGCTTCTTTTAAACTAGAATAATTGTTAACTGGCATGAAACTAGCTGCATGATCTTTCGCAAAGCGCTTCGCTTCGTCCATTAAATTGAATTCGGGATTTAGTTGCAGCATCGTTCCTTCTAGCGTAATTAGAGAGCGGAAAGCCCCTGCAACCATTGGATAAAACGCTAATTCAAACTCAGCGATTATTTGAAACAACCCTTGAATAAATTCTTCAGAACCGTTTGTAGAGCCGTACGTACTTTGGATTAATAATTGGCTGATAGATTGTTCTAATCCTTCTTTATCAACATTTGGTTTCTTTTCAACTAATTGAAGCAGTCCATCAAGCAAGACATATGAATTTTTGCGCTCAAAGCCAATAAGTAGCCGCTTGAATGCATCTTGTTGTAGGGTTCCTAATCTTCCGACAGAACCGAAATCAAGTAATGCAGGAGTGCCATCACGAAGAATATACACATTACCTGGATGAGGGTCTGCATGGAAAATACCTTTAAAGAAAATTTGCTCTAAAATACAATCAAAGAGTTGCCGTTGTACTTTTTTCGTATCAATTTGTAATTCATTTAATAATGCTGACCCACTTTTAACACTTACTCCATCTAAAAATTCAAGCACAAGTATTTTTGAATTACTGTATTTTTTATATACTTTCGGTATTTTTACTTTCGTTTCACTATTTTTTAGTGAATCAGACACTTGTTCGAAGTTACGAGCCTCAATTTTGAAATCAATTTCTTCTTTCATTGCGATAGAGAAGCCATGTGCTAAATCAAGAAAGCCGATATTTTTAGCCCAAGTTGATTTGTTGGAAATCCATAAAGAAAAGTGAATTAAAATATCTAAGTCACGTTTAATTGTCTCAGAAATATTAGGACGTAGTAGTTTAACGACGACATCCTGGTCGTTTTCTTTCAACTTTGCTTTATGTACTTGGCCAATAGAGGCGGCAGCTAACGGTTCCATTTCAAAGGAGCTGAAGATTTCATCTTTTGGTGTATGTAGTTCCTTTTTCAATATTTCTTCAACTTGTTTTTGTGATAAACGTGTTACATTTTCCTGAAGGTTTGATAACTCGTGAATAAAAACAGGTGGTAATAAATCAGAGCGAGTTGATAAAACTTGTCCGAATTTAATAAATACACCACCGCATTCTTCTAGTGTATTTCGAAGTGAAGTGGCGAGCTTACGATCTGCTTCTGGTGAGCGCTTTAAAGCTAAATATTTTCCCATTCCGTGTTTTATTGCAATAGAAGAGACGCGCATATATCTTTTTTGTCTACCAATCTTAGCGAAGAATTTTGAAATAGGATTTCGGCTTTCCGTTACTACGTCATCCATTTCGCCACGCCTAATAGGATCAAATAATTCAAAAACTAGGTAACAAAGCATCGATACAATTAATGAGCTTCCTAGCCAAAAATATCTATCAACACCGACAACCGATTCATCTTGATAACGTAAATATAAAAACCAATACAGAGCAGACGTAAGTGAAACACCTACAGTGGCTGCACTTGCTTGTTTGAAAAGATTTAGTTTTGTACCAATGAGTCTACCACTAATAAAAGACATAATGACTGCTAGTAGAAAAAATTGAAAAAACATTGTATCATTCCTCCGAAATTTATTCGATAACTGTATTATACAGGAATATAAGTATTCTAAAAACAAGCCAAGGCAGTACAATCCTTGACTTGCACGATTAAATAAAGCATTCAATTATATTTTTTCATCGTTGCATTGTCCTTTTGTATAAAACAATCTAAAAGGGAATAACCAGCTATTAAACTAATAATCGTAACAAAAGTTGTATTTATTAGAATAATATTAACTAAATAAGGTAGGTATTCGGCAAGTGGTGAAAAGAGTAGTGCTGGGGAAAAGGAAATGAATAGTGTAGGCACTGTAATAGCAATAAATTTATCCGGTTGAAAGCTCCAGTTTTGTTTACTCGTTTCGCGATTAATAGATTGAAGGAATCGTAATAAAATGCCAACTATAAGAGGGAAGAGTGTAAAGTAGAATAATCTTGGATAAACGTTAAAGTTCACTTGTGCATCTGTATCTAAATAAAATTGAATTTTTACTCCTACAAATAATAATAAGACGATAAATAATGTGAAGCAGAGGTATAGCATCAATTTTTGCATTATATTCCACCATCCTTTACTCAAAATATATTCAAAAAAAGAAGAGATATACAATAACTACTGTTGTATATCTCTTCTTTTACTGTTAGTTAATAGTGGAGTTTGCTTTTTCTTGCTTCGTGAAATAATCAATAATGCCCATTGCGCTAATTTCTATATCTAAATGTAAAATATTATAAACGGAATGATCTGATGGAACGTTTAACTTTGTAAGATGAGAAGAGATTTTATCCATTAACAAAGTTTGTAAAGCTTTAGTCGCTTCATTCGAAATCATTATACTTGTCAAAGACTTCCTTACCAGTCTGAACGAAAATAGGTAGCCAATGTTCCAATTGATTGTATACTTCTGTAACATGAGAGGATGCGCCGTAATGACCGAAATAAATAGTATCTACATTCATGCTTTGAATGTGATTTTTAGAAGCAATCATCGCATCTGGTTGGAATTGTGAAGGGGGACGTTGATGGTAGATATAACTCTACATCAACGTCTGCGAGTTCTCTATAATAAATTCCAATTGTATCGCCAGTAAAAATCCCGTTTGTTAATGAATCGTGAATGCTAATATGGTGCTTCGCATGTCCTGGTGTATCATAAAATGTAAGGGTGGCGGTCTTTTGCAATTTTTAACATATCACCATGTTGTACAATATGAACACGTTCTTCTTCAATTGGAAGAATTGGGTCAAAGAGTTTATCGAAATCTTCTTTGTAGACAGCTTTTGCACCTAAAATAAGTTTTGTTGGATCAATCATATGACGAGCACCACGAGAATGCACATATAACGTAGCATTTGGGCACTTTTCCATCATTAAACCAGCTGCGCCAGCGTGATCTAAATGCACATGTGTAACGATAATGTTTTTAACATCGTTTAAATCAATATGTAATTGTTGTAAGCCGTCTAAAATATACGGAAGAGAAGGGGCTGCACAAGTTTCAATTAAAGTAATATCGTCACCTAATAAAACGTACGTACCTGTTCGTTCATTATGCTGTAAATCGAAATCATCAATAAGATATAGGTGAGAAGATAATTGCTCTACTTTTTTCATAGTTACCACTCCTTATATACTGCATGTTTTTATTATACGCTAAAATAGAAAAAAGGCAGAAAACGAAGCTCGTCTTCTGCCTTTTTGTAATATTATTATTTCGTTTGTTGTTTATTAACAGACATAATGAACAGTCCAACAATCCCGCCTACTAATGGAAGCATAATCTCTCCTGCTAAATTAAAGTAGGAGCTTAAGAATAAACCATTTACATCGATTACCCAGCCAGTAACATACAATAACATCATATATAGTACGAAATAAAACTCGCGATTTGAAATCGTTTCATGTTGTGCAGTTTTCATAATGAACACCATCCTTTTCTTTTATAATGGAATATAAACTGTCACATTTTGTTCACAATTCAATTGTAAAACTTTCCATCATAAAAGTCTAGTAGTTTGTGTCGAATTTTCGAACAGAAATAAAGCGCTATCATTACAACTTATAAGTACGTAATAAGAGCTGTATATTCACGAATGTAGTATAGTATAAACATAGAATGATAGTGAAGAGAGGGGCAAAGACAATGACAGTTTATGATTTTTCAGCTAAAACAATTACAGGTGAAGAAAAATCGTTAAAAGATTACAAAGGAAAAGCACTTCTTATTGTCAATGTAGCTAGCAAATGTGGTTTCACACCACAATATAAAGGATTACAAGAGGTATATGATAAATATAAAGACCAAGGACTCGAAATACTCGGATTTCCTTGTAACCAATTCGGGGGACAAGAACCAGGTACAGAAGCGGACATTACTAGTTTTTGTGAATTAAACTACGGTGTAAACTTCCCGATGTTTGCAAAGGTTGATGTGAAAGGTGATAAGGCTCACCCTCTATATACATACATGACAGAACAAGCACCAGGTTTACTTGGTATGAAAGCAGTGAAATGGAATTTTACGAAGTTTTTAATCGGAAAAGACGGGAAAGTAGTAGGGCGTTTTGCTCCGCAGACGAAGCCGGTAGATTTAGAGGTTGAGATTGAGAAGGTGCTTGGAGAATAATTAGGAGTTTCACTTTATTAAAAAACGTCTCAAAGAACAATGTAGTTCTTTGAGACGTTTTCTTTAAACTCACATTTTCAAGATTAAATAACTGTATCAAAGCCATCTGATTTAGGTAGAGAAGCTGCTTTTTTCATAAGCACTTCCCATAAGTGTACAGATTTCTTCCATTCTTCTGCAGCCTGCTCCTGTTTATACATAGCGTTCTCATAACTGGCAGTAAGTTGTTGCATATCGGCCGAGTTGTAAAGTGTATCGATATGGAGAGCGTATTCTCGGAATGTTTGACTTTCACTCCGTGGTATGCCAATTCTCGCAAATTGTTTTAAAAGTGCACCGTAAGCTTTTTGATAAACAGCATCATTTTTTCGGTATTTATAGAAATGAATAATAAGAAATGTCATCCAGTTCATTCTAGTGGTGAAGAGAATGTATCCTATAATACTAATTAGTATCGTAGAGAGGAATACGTACCACCAAGAAAAACTAGTTTTAGAATTTGTGACCTTTTTAGTAGAAGCTTCTTCTGTATTTTCTATTAAACTTTTAAGTTTTGCTTCATTATTTCGTTGTTGTATTTGCTCGTTATTAGAATTATTTGCTTCGCTATTTTGTGAAATAGGAGCAGGCGTATTATTTATAAAATTATAGGGATTGGTAAATCCTTTTGTTGGTTCGAATGGAATCCATCCGTATCCTGGGAAATATACTTCGACCCAAGAGTGTGCGTTATCGTTCTTGATTGTATAAACATCCGCACCTTCTGCAGAGGCAAGTGTATTGTCAAGAGTTCCTTCTGTATAGCCTTTTACCCAGCGAGCAGGAATCCCTGCAGAACGAAGTAGTACAATCATAGACGTCGAAAAATTATTACAGTAGCCGCTTTTTGTATCGAAAAGGAATTGATCTACATAATCTTGGCTTTTGGCAGGGAATAAGACATTCGTTGATTCGTATGTAAAAGAGTTGTCTGTGAAGTAATTTTCAATAGCTAATACTTTATCATATCGGTTGTCTTTATCATTTGTAAGATTGACAGCCAAGTCTTTTACGCGCTGTGGTAATGACTCGGGAAGTTGTGTGTACTTTGTCATAAAATAAGGGTTTGTTTCTTGACCTTCATTTGTTTTTACAGCTTTCAAGTTTTCTATGGAAAACTCAGGGATCTCATATGTTACTTTATACGAATGTAAAGTAGTAGAAGAGTCTTCATTCATTGTATAAATTTTTTCTGAAAACGGGTCAACACTGTATGATACATCAGAAGAAGCCTCAACTGATACTAATCCTGCTGGATAGGTAAGGTGAGGGTAACTTTTTTGCATGGTAATTGTTGCCTCAGTCGTTTCCGTTTTTGTATTTTGTTCGTACCAGCTTACGACGTCGTTTTTATTTTTAAAAGAAATCTTTTTCGGATTTTCAGAAATTTCCCAGCCTTTTCCTGTATAGAAATCTTTTGTTTCTACTCTCCAATAGTGTTTGTTTTGCGTTCGTGCTGTGAAAACAATTGTAGGATCCGCCTTAAAAGGACCACCTAATCGCGAGTCATCTAAACCATACCCAATTGTAGAAACTTTTTGTTCTTTACTTGCTTCAGATGTGTTGAATTTTAAAAAATCCATTGGGTTTGGCCATTGAGGGCCAAATTTTGGAGCAAAGTATGCGATGGTTGCTAATAATACAATAAATATTGTAAGTGGTCTAAGTAATTTTGAGATTTCCCTAGCATAATTTTGTAAGTGTTCACGCTCTTTTATTCGTTCTACTTGAAGAAGACTAAGCATAAAAAATCCGATGACAACAGTTCGAATAATAGCGTAGTTTGCATTGTATAAATGTAAGTTATGAAAAGTTGCGATATAAATAATAGTCAATACAAGAAATAGAAACCCACGTTTTTTATGAATAATCCAAAATGAAGTGAAAGAACTCAAAAACCAAAATGAGAGAAAAAATAAAACGGTCGGAAAAACTGGAGAAATATCTAGTAAATTCCCTTGGAAAAATAGGGAGGAATTTCGAGACATATCAGAAAAGAATGTTGTTAGCCAAGATAGATTTATAAAAGCATTTTTATAATATAGGGAATGAATGATAAATAGGACTGTGATAATTTTTATTGGAATCTGCCACCTCGTCTGAAAAAAAGAGAGAGCGAAGCAAATTCCTATAAATGTTACGAAAATATCTAATCTACCTACATTTGTAATGCCTATAAGAGGTCTTAGCCATTCTAGTAAAAGAAGAAATACACATGCATGCATAAAGAATCTGTTCGTATCCCACTTGTATTTTGTTTGTAATGTTATCATTTGCTCACCTCAAAAAACACGTTTGTATACCGGTTTTCATAAACCGTGTTTACAAATATTTGTCGTTTTTTTAGAGTTTCTATTATACTGATTTCTCGGTGTGAAAGTTGATTCGCTTTTTCTTTCACGACAAAAACCATACATTTTCTATTTTTTATAGCAGCACAATCAGCCGCCTTTTGAATATCGGGAGAAAGATTACTGGTCACGAGTATACCCGTGACGGGCTCATAAATTTTTTTTAGTTCCATGTCTACACTCTGGGAGAGCGGGAATACACTGTCTGCTTGCACTTTTGCTAAATGACAAAGGATTTGTTGTAACTGCGTATCTCCATTGTCTAAAGGGAAGATACTTTTTTTCTTCTCCGATAGACACGAATGATGCTGGTGAATTTTGTTTCAAGACAGCCCTTACGATAGAGGCAGTAAATGTGACGACTGATTCGAATAGAGGAGACTCGGTTCTGTCTATGAATATCATGACATTATGGCTGCGCTGCTGTTCAAACTCTTTTGTCATAATATTGTTTGTTCGTGCAGTTGCTTTCCAATCAATCCATGAAAAGCGATCACCAGGTTTATAGTCTCTGACACCGACAGAGATTGTAGAGTCTTTTGCTGAATTTATATTTGCTGAAAGCGCTCCTTGTTCGAAATGATTTTCCAATTGTCGATATGCTATATCTACATACTGGGGATAGACTAAAAATGTATCTGGAACTGAAAAAGTTACTTCTTTCTCTATCATGCCGAATAAATCGCCGGTTTTGACACGAACGCTTGAAAAAGTGTGCTCGCCTCTAGGGATTGTGTCAATAACATATTGAAACGAAATATTTCGTTTCAATCCTGGGAAGAGTACTACCTTATTCATCTTTGTTTGTTTACAACTTATAAATTGTGGTGGCAGTTCATCTTCTATAACTAAATAAAGTAAGGGAAAAGGAAATTTTCTTTTTATTGTAATCGTGCTTACAAATTGTTCTCCTACTACATATCCATTTTGGTTTGTTATTCGCTTTACTTCAGCGTCCCGTAAAGCGTAGAAGGGGAGTAGTAGCGAATAAAGAGCAATGGGAATTATGCTGTAAAACAAAAACCAACTGACAAACCCGCCTTGAAACATAGCGTACATAAATGTTAAGACTAGGCATAAAGGGAGTAGCAATAACTTTATAACGTGATATAGCGCTCGCAGCATTCGTTTCATCAAGGGTTCATCGTCCTTTGAGTAGGCACGGTAGTTCGTGCAACGATTTTTGCGATAACTTGTTCGCCAGTTATTCCTTCAAATTTTGCTTCCATTTTTAGAATGAGTCTATGTGCTAAAACGTAAGGAGCTAAAAATTTAACATCGTCTGGAATAACATAATTCCTGCCATGGATAAATGCATAAGCTTGTGAAGCTTTCATTAAAGCAATCGAGCCACGTGGACTTGCACCTAACTGTATAGAACTGTACGTACGAGTCTGATTAACAAGCTTTACAATGTAATGCTTAATTGCTTTGTCCATACTTACTACCCGTACGCTTTGTTGTAAATAAAGTAATTCTTGTATTGTAGTAATGGTTTGTAATTGAGAGAGTGGATTTGTTTTTTCCATCCGGTTTAAAAT
The DNA here is from genome assembly GCF_000007825.1 of Bacillus cereus ATCC 14579. Classification (NCBI taxonomy): domain Bacteria; kingdom Bacillati; phylum Bacillota; class Bacilli; order Caryophanales; family Bacillaceae; genus Bacillus; species Bacillus cereus. Next base: position 2,059,887 of record NC_004722.1, read on the forward strand.
TTCAAATTCTTCCTCTGGTGTAGGATATCCCATTTTTAGTTTCAATAAGAAACGATCGAGCTGAGCTTCTGGTAGAGAATATGTTCCTTCATATTCGACCGGATTTTGTGTAGCCATGACAAAGAACGGTTTTGGTAAAGGTCTTGTAATGCCATCTATTGTAATATTGCCTTCTTCCATACATTCAAGTAAAGCAGATTGTGTCTTTGGAGATGTACGATTAATTTCATCAGCAAGTACAAAATTCCCCATAATTGGTCCAGGCTTGAACTCAAATTGGAGCTCTTTCGGATTATAAATAGAAACTCCTGTTACATCTGACGGCAATAAATCAGGTGTAAATTGAATTCGCTTATAATCAGCATCAATGGATTTAGAAAGAGCACGTACTAGCATTGTTTTCCCGACACCAGGAACATCTTCTAATAGCACATGACCTTCAGCTAAGAGAGCTGTCAAAGCTAAGATTGTTTCTTTTCGTTTTCCGACCATTATTTTTTCAATATTATTGATTATTTTTTCTACAGTGGGATGTAATGAATCAAGCTGGGGCATCGTAATCCTCCTAATGTTATTATCGTTTTCTAATCAATTTAGTGGACATATTTCTAATTCTATATGTAGATAGTAAAGGTCTAACTTAAATTATGAGAATATTCAGATTATTTATTTCAATTACATCTAGTATAATTGTTTCCGTAACTAAGGGCAATACAGTAAATAATGATTTGTAGTTTTATGTAAAATAAGACTCGATATAAAATAATAACATTGGGAAAAATATTTTTACATACAATTTATACTCTTTTCCTTATGGCAGTTTTGAAATAATATCAAAACTCTTTTTCTTTTGCAAAATAGTCGATACCTCAAAATACCATTCTCCTAATAATTAAGATTAACCATAATCTTCACAACGGAACACAAGATTTTCTCACAAACTTATTTTCTACTGAATTTTTGACAATCTCTTGAACTGTGCGAAATGTCACATCTGTATTTTACAACCTCTCTTATAGTAAGGGTATGTAAGAGAGACGTATTAAAGGAGTGAACAGTATGAAGAAAAAACCTTCAGCACTAATGAGACGTTTAAAATATTTTTCACCAATAGATCGTTATAACGATAATCATACACAAGAAACATATGAAGATCGCGAATGGGAAAATGTGTACAGAAAGCGTTGGCAGCATGATAAAGTAATTCGTTCTACACATGGCGTAAACTGTACTGGCTCATGTAGTTGGAATATATATGTGAAAGATGGAATTGTGACTTGGGAAGGACAGGAGCTTAACTATCCAACGACAGGTCCTGACATGCCTGATTTTGAACCACGAGGATGTCCACGTGGAGCGAGTTTTTCTTGGTACATTTATAGTCCGCTTCGTGTGAAATATCCGTATGTACGTGGTGTTCTTTGGGATATGTGGCAAGAAGAATTACAAAATAACGAGTCCCCATTAGGCGCTTGGAAAAGCATTGTGGAAAACCCTGAAAAAGCACGTACGTATAAGCAGGCGCGTGGTAAAGGGGGATTCATTCGTGCGAATTGGGATGAAGTGTTACAACTTGTTTCTGCTTCATTACTATACACAGTATTGAAATACGGTCCAGACCGAAATGTTGGTTTCTCGCCAATTCCAGCTATGTCGATGTTAAGTCATGCAGCTGGTAGTCGCTTTATGCAACTTATGGGTGGACCAATGCTTAGTTTCTATGATTGGTACGCAGATTTACCACCAGCTTCTCCGCAAATTTGGGGTGATCAAACAGATGTACCAGAAAGTAGTGACTGGTATAACTCTGGTTACATTATGACATGGGGTTCAAATGTACCGATGACGAGAACACCAGATGCTCACTTTTTAGCAGAGGTTCGATATAAAGGAACGAAAGTCGTTTCTGTCAGTCCTGACTTCGCTGAATCTACAAAGTTTGCGGATGATTGGATTAGTGTGAAACAAGGTACAGATGGTGCACTTGCGATGGCAATGGGGCATGTGATCTTACAAGAATTTTACGTAGATAATCAAGTGGAATATTTCACAAAGTATGCGAAGCAATATACTGATTTTCCTTTCTTTGTCACATTGAAACAAAAAGGAGATCAATTCGTTGCTGATCGTTTCTTAAACGCTGCTGATATTGGACGCGAAACGAAGTTAGGAGAATGGAAACCTGTTCTTTGGAACGAGAACACGAATGATTTTGCAACACCTCATGGCACAATGGGCTCACGTTGGGATAACGAAAAGAAATGGAACTTGCGTTTAGAAGATGAAGAAACAGGTGAAAAGATTGATCCACGTCTTTCTTTACTTGGAATGGAAGAATCGATTGGAACTGTACAAATTCCGTACTTCTCTGATGATGGAAACAAAGTATTAGAACGTACAATTCCAGTGAAAAAGGTTATGACAGAAGAAGGCGAAGTGTTCGTTACAACTGTATACGACTTAACGTTAGCAAATTACGGTGTGAACCGAGGGCTCGGCGGACAAGAACAGAAAGACTTCAATGATGATGTACCATTTACACCTGCATGGCAAGAGAAAATAACAGGAGTGAAACGAGAGCTAATCATTCAAATCGCTCGTGAGTTCGCACAAAATGCTGTTGATACGAACGGTCGCTCAATGATTATTGTCGGAGCTGGTATTAACCATTGGTTTAACTCAGATACGATTTATCGCGCAGTTTTAAATCTTGTACTTCTCGTCGGAGCACAAGGAGTAAACGGCGGTGGTTGGGCGCATTACGTTGGTCAAGAAAAATTTGGACCAGCGAAAGGGTGGCAAACAATCGCGATGGCAAAAGATTGGCAAGGGCCACCGAAATTACAAAATGGTACATCCTTCTTCTATTTCGTAACAGATCAATGGCGTTATGAAGATACACCTGTTGGACATTTAGCATCACCAGTGGAAGGAAACTCTCGTTATCAACATCATGGTGATTACAACGTATTAACTGCACGACTTGGCTGGTTACCTTCTTATCCGACATTTGAGAGAAATGGAATTGAATTATATAAGGAGGCTGTTGCTGCTGGTGCAACAACGCAAGAAGAAATCGGAAAATATGTTGCACAAAAATTAAAAGAAAAAGAACTGAAATTTGCGATTGAAGATCCAGATAACAAAAACAACTTCCCGCGCAACTTATTCGTATGGCGTGCAAATTTAATTTCGAGTTCTGGTAAAGGACATGAATATTTCTTAAAACATTTATTAGGTACAACAAACGGGTTAATGAATGACGACAGTGATTCATTACGACCAGAAGAAATTAAGTGGCATGAAGAAGCGCCAGAAGGGAAGCTTGATTTACTCATTAATTTAGATTTCCGTATGGCTGGAACAGCACTGTATTCTGATATCGTATTACCAGCTTCAACTTGGTACGAAAAACATGATTTAAGTAGTACAGATATGCATCCATTTGTGCATCCTTTTAATCCAGCAATCGGTTCACCGTGGGAAGCACGCTCTGACTGGAATATTTTCACTTCACTTTCTAAAGCTGTGTCAGATTTAGCAAAGAAAATAGATCTTGAACCAATGAAAGAAGTTGTTGCAACACCACTTCTTCATGATACACCGCAAGAATTAGCGCAACCACTTGGCAAGATTAAAGATTGGAGTAAAGGTGAATGTGAACCAATCCCGGGTAAAACGATGCCACAAATTCATGTTGTTGAAAGGGATTATAAAACGATTTATGACAAAATGACAGCACTTGGACCAAATGCCGGAAAACAACCGATTGGTACGAAAGGGATCTCTTGGTCAGCAGAAAAAGAGTATGAGCAATTAAAGAGCAAATTAGGAGTTGTTCGAACGGATACTATTGCGAAAGGTTGCCCAGACATTAAAGAAGCAATAAATGCTGCTGAAGCGGTATTAACACTATCTTCTACAACAAACGGTCATATGGCAGTAAAAGCATGGGAAGCACTTGAAAAACAAACAGATCTAAAATTACGTGATTTAGCAGAAGAACGTGAAGAGGAATGCTTCACATTCGAACAAATTACAGCACAGCCGAAAACAGTAATTACTTCTCCAGCATTTACAGGTTCAGAAAAAGGTGGACGCCGTTACTCACCGTTTACAACAAATGTGGAACGTCTTATCCCTTGGAGAACGATAACTGGTCGACAATCTTTCTACTTAGACCATGACATGATGAAAGAATTTGGTGAAACGATGGCAACATTTAAACCAATTCTGCAACATAAACCGTTCCGTAAATCACGGCCCGAAGTAGAAGGGAAAGAGATTACACTAAACTATTTAACACCGCATAATAAGTGGTCGATTCATAGTATGTACTTCGATTCATTACCGATGTTAACGCTATTTAGAGGTGGTCCAACTGTTTGGATGAATAAAGAGGACGCTGCTGAAGCGGGTGTTGCAGATAATGATTGGATTGAGTGCTTTAATCGTAACGGTGTTGTTGTAGCGCGTGCTGTTGTAACGCATCGTATACCGAGAGGAATGGCATTTATGCACCATGCGCAAGATCGTCACATTAACGTACCTGGTACGAAATTAACAAGTAACCGCGGGGGAACACATAATAGTCCAACTCGAATTCACGTAAAACCGACACATATGATTGGTGGATACGGTCAATTAAGTTATGGATTTAACTATTATGGTCCGACTGGGAACCAGCGCGATTTAAACGTTGTAATTCGCAAACTGAAGGAGGTAGATTGGCTTGAAGATTAAAGCACAAGTCGGAATGGTAATGAACCTAGATAAATGCATCGGCTGCCATACTTGTAGCGTAACGTGCAAAAACACCTGGACAAATCGTCCAGGTGCTGAATATATGTACTTCAATAACGTAGAAACAAAACCTGGCATTGGTTATCCGAAGCAATGGGAAGATCAGGAGAAATATAAAGGCGGCTGGGAATTGAAAAATGGTGAAATTCAGCTGAAATCTGGTTCGAAAATGAAACGTCTTATGAACATTTTCCACAATCCAGATCAACCAACAATTGATGATTACTTTGAACCTTGGAATTATGATTATGAAACATTAACAAATAGCCCACAGCGTAAACATCAACCAGTTGCTCGTCCGAAATCAGCAATTACAGGCGAATTTATCGACAAAATTGAATGGGGTCCAAACTGGGAGGACGATTTAGCAGGCGGACATATAACAGGATTACAAGATCCGAACGTAAAGAAAATGGAAGAAGAAATTAAAACAGATTTTGAAAACGTCTTTATGATGTATTTACCACGCATATGCGAACATTGTATGAATCCATCGTGCGTATCATCTTGTCCATCTGGTGCAATGTATAAACGTGAAGAAGACGGGATTGTACTTGTGGATCAAATTGCTTGTCGTGCTTGGAGATTCTGCGTATCATCTTGTCCATATAAAAAAGTGTATTTTAACTGGCAAACGAATAAAGCTGAAAAATGTACAATGTGTTTCCCACGTATTGAGGCTGGTATGCCAACAATTTGTTCAGAAACATGTGTAGGACGTATCAGATATATTGGGGTAATGCTATATGACGCTGATAAAGTAAAAGAAGCAGCGTCTGTTGAAGACAAAAAAGATTTATATGAATCTCAGCTTACTGTTTTCCTAGATCCAAATGATCCAGAAGTGGCAGCTGAAGCGAAAAAACAAGGCATTCCTGAAGAATGGATTAAAGCGGCACAACAGTCACCAATCTATAAAATGATTATCGATTGGAAAATTGCTCTACCTCTTCACCCAGAGTATCGTACAATGCCAATGGTTTGGTATATCCCGCCGCTTAGCCCAATTATGAATATGGTGGAGGGAAAAGGTAGTAACTGGCAAGCAGAAGAGATTTTCCCTGCTATTGATAATATGCGTATTCCAATTCAATATTTAGCGAATTTACTCACTGCAGGAGATGAATCACATATTCGTCTTACATTGAAAAAAATGGCTGTTATGCGAACGCATATGAGAGCAATGCAAATTAATAAAGAACCAAATGAAGCTGTATTAAAAGAACTTGGCTTAACGAAACAGGATGTAGAAGATATGTATCGTCTTCTTGCTATCGCAAAATATAAAGATCGTTTTGTTATCCCGACATCTCACAGAGAACAAGTTGCAGATTTATATAGTGAACAAGGAAGCTGTGGTTTAGCATTCGCAGGTGGTCCAGGCTCTTGTATGACAATTTCTTAAATAAAGGGGGCAGAAAAATATGAAACAAAGTTTACAAACTGCTTTTTCTTGTTCTTCATTCCTTCTCTCCTATCCTGAACTAGGGTGGAGGGAAGCTTTAACTGAATTACTAGAAGAGATTGAAGCGATTGAACAGGACGATGTTAAAGCTTCACTTGCAACATTTATAAAACAAGCGCTAAATAAAACGAATGATCAACTCATTGATAGTTACGTATATACATTCGATTTTGGTAAGAAAACAAATATGTATCTTACTTATATGAACACTGGTGAACAAAGAGAAAGAGGTATTGAATTACTAGAGTTAAAACAGCATTATAAAAAATCAGGTTTTGAAGTAACAGATAAAGAATTACCTGATTATTTACCGCTATTGCTTGAGTTTTTTGCAAATGCAAATGAGCAAGACAGTGAACCAATTATGAGTAAATACAAGGAGAACATACAAGCATTACACGTTCAGTTAAAAGAAGCAGGTAGTATGTATAAACCAATTCTTGCGGCTGTTCTACTCGCTATCGATACATGGGGTGTACAGACAAATTAGAAAGGAGAGTTGTTAAAATGATGGATCAATTTCTATGGGTATTGTTTCCCTATATCATTTTTGCAATCTTTATCGGTGGACATATTTTTAGATACAACTATGATCAATTTGGATGGACATCAAAATCTAGTGAACTATTAGAAAAGAAAATGCTCCGAATCGGAAGTCTATTATTCCACTTTGGGATTATGTTCGTAATTGGCGGTCATGTTATGGGGATTTTAATTCCAGAAGCTGTATACCGTTCAATAGGTATTTCTGAGCATATGTATCATGTAGTAGCAATTAGTTTTGGTCTTCCGGCAGGTGTTGCTTCTATCATCGGTTTAATTATATTAACGTACCGCCGCGTAACTGTAAAACGTATCATTGCAACGAGTACAAAGGGAGATTATATTGCGCTTATTTTATTACTTATCGTAATGCTAGCAGGACTTTCTTCAACATTTTTAAATATCGATTCAAAAGGATTTGATTATCGTACAACAATTGGCCCTTGGTTCCGAAGTCTCTTTATTTTCCAACCGAAAGTTGAATATATGATGGAAGTACCAGTATGGTTTAAAATTCATATTCTTGCGGGAATGGGGCTTTTCGCAGTATGGCCATTTACTAGACTGGTACACGTATTTAGTGCCCCAATTAAATATATAAGCCGTAGCTATGTAATTTACAGAAGACGTATTCCTAATGAGCTGAAAAAATAATTTAGTTTTATATGTTTCGTAATTTATAAAGAAAGCCGAGATCTAATTGGAGACCTCGGCTTTCTTTGTAGGTATAAGTATCTAAATAAGACGCTAATCAATGCTACAAACAGAAGCAGAGCAATCTTCACAAGCAATTTCACATTTTAAAAATTGTAAATCGTGGATTGTAATCTTTCCTTTATGAATTGAAATTGTACCTTGCTTTTTTAATTCATTTAACATTCGATTTACACTTTCACGTGAAGTTGCACAGAAATTAGCAAGTTCTTGATTTGTTAATGGTAAATCGATGAGAATCCCATTTTCTTTTAATATACCGTAACTATTTGTCATTCGTATAAGGGTAGAATACAGGGCACCTTTTTTGCCGTGTAATACTAAATCTCGGAACTTCGTTTGCATTCTTCTTAAATGTTCACTAATCCATTTCATAAATTCAAATACAAGAGCTGGTTTTTGGAGTAATTCTTTTTCTAACGCTTCACGCTTTATAACGCCTACTTCAACATCTTCAAGGCATTTTGAATTTAATAAATACTTCGCATTATCCGTGAACAATGTTAATTCTCCAATAATGTCGTATGCCGAACAAATTCGAAGTGTTAGTTCTTGTCCGTCAGCACTAAGTTTACTAATTTGTACTTTTCCTGAGTGGATGATATAGAGTTCGGTTGCCTCCATACCTTCCTGAAAAATAAAACTACCTTTTTTAATTTGCATTTTATATTCAACAGATGCAAGTAATTCTTTTAAATCTTGAGATAATGTCATACTGTTTGCCACAGCAATCACCTTTCTTCTTATAAGCAATACATTTCCTATTTTGAGTGTAAATATGATGAAAATGCAAGAGCTATTTTAAAAATAATGTAAAATTTCAATGACCGTAAAGAGTATGGCCTGAAGATGTGAACAAAATACGAACGGATTTGTGAAAAGTTTTTGAATGGGGAAAGTGATGTGAGAAAAGTCACATTGAATATGTAGCTTCTTTTTTATAATAAAGGCAAATAAAAAAATGAAAGCTTACTAAGGATTGCAGCAGAAAAGAAGGGATAGAGATGCACAAGAACATAAAAGATTCTTTAAAGCGGCCACTTCAAGATTTACGTATTTCAGTTATTGATCGTTGTAATTTTAGGTGTACATACTGTATGCCTGCTGAAGTGTTCGGACCTGATTACGCTTTTTTAAAGGAAGAGCTTTTATTAACGTTCGATGAAATAGAAAGGTTAGCGAGATTATTTATAAGTATGGGAGTTAATAAAATTAGGCTTACTGGCGGTGAACCTTTATTGCGTAAAGACTTATCGACGTTAATTGCAAGACTTACAAATCTAGAAGGCTTACAAGATATTGGACTCACAACAAACGGAATTCATTTAGCAAAACAAGCTAAGGCGCTAAAAGAAGCAGGATTAAAGCGTGTGAATATTAGTTTAGATGCAATAGAGGATCATGTCTTCCAAAAAATTAATGGAAGAAATGTAAGTACGAAACCTGTACTGAAAGGAATTGAAGCAGCGAAGGAAGCTGGATTAGAAGTAAAGGTAAATATGGTCGTAAAAAAAGGGATGAATGATAGTCAAATTCTTCCTATGGTTCGTTATTTTAAAGAACAAGAAATACAGTTACGTTTCATTGAGTTTATGGATGTAGGCAGTACGAACGGATGGAACTTTGAGCAAGTCGTTACGAAGGAACAATTAATAGAGAAAATTAATCGTGTATATCCAATTGAGCCCGCTCAGCCTCGTTACTTTGGAGAGGTTGCGAAATTGTATCGATATGTAGGGAGTAATGCAGAAGTGGGATTTATTACTTCTGTTTCTGAGTCATTTTGTTCTTCTTGTACGAGAGCACGTATTTCGGCAGATGGTAAGTTTTTTACGTGCCTATTTGGAGAAAAAGGAACGGATTTGCGAACGCTTCTTCGAGAAAATATTTCTGATGCCTCACTATTAAAAATTTTACAACATACATGGCGATATAGAACAGATCGATATTCAGATGAAAGAACGGTTGAGAGTGCAAGTAAACGTCCAAAAGTTGAAATGTCTTACATTGGTGGATAGTGAAAGGAGGATTTCTTATGCAAGAGCGTTATTCAAGACAAGTGTTGTTTTCTGGAATTGGTGAAATGGGACAAAGAAAAATAAGAGAAAAGCATGTGCTCTTAATCGGTGCGGGTGCAATAGGGGCTGCGAATGCAGAAGCACTCGCTAGGATGGGAATTGGGAAATTGACAATTGCCGATCGTGACTATGTCGAATGGAGTAATTTACAACGGCAACAGTTATATACAGAAGAAGATGCAAAACAATGCAAACCAAAAGCAATTGCAGCGGCAGAACATGTAAGAAAGATTAATTCTGAAGTGGAAATTGTACCAGTTGTAATGGATGTCACAATGCAAGAAATAGAAGAGTTAACAAAAGAAGTGGATCTCATTATAGATGCCACTGACAACTTCGATACGCGCCTACTTATAAATGATATTTCACAAAAAGAAAATATACCTTGGATATACGGTGGATGCGTTGGAGGTTACGGTGTAACGTATACAAGTCTTCCAGGAAAAACACCATGTTTTCGCTGCTTAATGGATCATCCGATGGGCGGTGCAACATGTGATACAGCGGGAATTATTCAGCCAGCTGTACAGATGGTTGTTGCTCACCAAGTGACAGAAGCAATGAAAATATTGGTGGATGATTTCGAGACGCTACGAGGAACAATGTTATCATTTGATATTTGGAACAATCAATTTCTCTCATTAAAAGTAAATAAACAGAAAAAAAGTACATGTCCATCTTGCGGAAATACACGTACGTACCCAAGTTTAACATTTGAATCACAGGTGAAAACGGAGGTGCTATGCGGACGGAATACAGTTCAAATCCGTTCAGGAATAAAGAGAGTTCTAAATTTAAACGAAATCCAAAAAAGATTACAAAAAATTGTACATGTCCAAAAAACGCCGTACTTACTATCATTTCTAATTGATGAATATCGTTTCGTTTTATTTACAGACGGTAGGGCATTTATTCATGGGACAAGTGATGTGAAAATAGCAAAACGATTGTACGCAAAATATATAGGATGAACAGAGAGAGTTTCCCCCTTATTAAAACGAGGTGAAAAAGAATGTTAGCAAAACGTATACCGATTCCAGTGGCAGAAGCAGTTGCACGAGTAATGAAATATGCTCATCAAGGTGAAACAGAAGAGGTTTCTCTTATAGAAAGTTACGGAAGAACGCTTGGAGAAGATGTTATTGCAGATCATGATGTCCCGCATTTTGATCGCTCTCCGTACGACGGGTTTGCGATTCGATCAGAAGATACGAAAGAAGCAAGTAGTAGTAACCCTATTCAGTTTGAAGTAATTGGTGAAATTGGAGCAGGGGTTGTTTTTACAGAAGAAGTGAAAGCATTTCAAGCTGTCCGTATTATGACAGGAGCCGCAATTCCGAGAGGGTGTAATGCGGTTGTTATGTTAGAACTAACGGAAGGATTTGAAAAAAACGAAAAGACTTATATGACATTAAAACGCTGTTTCACAGCCGGTGATAACATTTCTTTTAAAGGTGAAGATGTAAAACAAAATACTATCCTTGTGAAAGAAGGGACTGTTATTAATCCTGGAGTAGCAGCACTTCTTGCTACGTTTGGTTATAGTACGGTATATGTTATAAAACAACCAGTGATTGGAATTGTAACGACGGGTAGCGAACTGCTTGAAGTACATGAAAAATTAAAGCCAGGGAAGATTCGAAATAGTAACTCCTATATGATAGCTGCTCAAATTGAACGAGCAGGGGGGATTGTACAGTATTATGGGCAATTCGCTGACGATTTTGAGACGTGTTATAACACTGTAAAAAAGGCGATAAAAGAAGTTGATATATTAATTACAACTGGTGGTGTTTCAGTAGGAGACTATGACTATTTACCTGCCATCTATGAGAGATTACGAGCTAATGTACTTTTTGACAAAATAGCGATGCGACCAGGAAGTGTGACAACTGTAGCTGAGGTAGAAGGAAAATTACTATTTGGTCTATCTGGTAATCCTTCTGCTTGTTATGTCGGTTGTGAATTATATGTTAGACCAGTGATTGGAAAATACTTGCATAGGGAAGATTCGCACATATATCGTGCAGAGGCAATTTTACAAAAAGACTTTCCGAAAGCAAACCCATTTACTCGTTTTGTAAGAGGGAGAGTGGAAATTGTAGATGGGCAATTACAAGTTACACCAGTTGGTTTAGATAAATCTAGCGCAATTTCTTCACTTGCAGAAGCGAATGCATTTATCGTTTTGCCAGGGGGAACGAGAGGATTTAAAGCTGGAATTACTGTTTCGGTACTGTTATTAGAATCAAACAACGGAAGTGAGTGGCCGTGGGAAGAGCCGCTTCGATCATACAAGTAATAGAAAAATAGGTTGCTAACTTATATAAAGATAAGAGGTGCAAAATGACACATACGTATTATGAAGTAATTGATACACCTATTTCAATTGAAGAAGTTACAAACAAAGTAATTCGTCGTGAGTGTGGTGCGGTTACTACTTTTATTGGTACTGTTAGAGAATTTACGAAAGGTCGACGTACACTTTGTTTAGAGTATGTAGCTTATAAGACAATGGCGGAGAAACAGCTTGAGAGAATTGGCACTGAAGTAGGAGAGAATTGGCCGGGGATATATGTCGCTATTACACATCGCATTGGTACATTACAAATTTCTGATCTTGCTGTTGTCGTTGCTGTTTCTACACCACACCGGAAAGCTGCCTATGAGGCGAACGAATATATTATGGAGCGTATTAAACAAATTGTTCCAATTTGGAAGAAAGAGTTTTGGGAAGATGGTGAGTCATGGATAGGTGATCAGTTAGAGAGGGTAACATATGCAAATGGTGAGCCTAGAAAGGAGATGAGAATATGATTGAAGTGCTATTATTTGCACATTTACAGGAAGAAGTAAGTAAGTCGTCATTGCACATAGATTGTGAAAATATTACAGTTGCGAAGCTGAAGGAAGTACTCATTAAGAAATACAACATAGCAATTTCAAACGAGATTATGGTCGCGATAAATGAAGAGTATGCAAATGAGAATGACATCATTCAAACTGGCGATATCGTAGCAATGATTCCGCCAGTAAGTGGTGGTTGATTCTTTTCAGCCTAATCATGTTAGGACGTGATTAGGCTGGAGAGAATGAATATAACTATGCATACATAGGAGGGAACAGAATGAAAAGTCCTAATTTTCAATTAAGTTTACAAACTTCTAATCTAATTATCGGTTTTATGGTATGGGTCATTTTATCATCATTAATGCCTTATATTAAAGCGGATATTCCATTAACTGCGGGACAAATTTCTATGGTCACAGCAGTACCTGTTATTTTAGGCTCTATTCTTCGTATTCCAATTGGTTATTGGACGAATCGTTTCGGAGCAAGAAAATTATTCTTTATTAGTTTTATTCTATTATTATTTCCTGTTTTTTATATTAGTGTTGCCAATTCTATGATGGATTTAATTATTGGTGGATTATTTGTAGGAATCGGTGGTGCTGTATTCTCTGTAGGAGTAACTTCTTTACCAAAATACTTTCCGAAAGAGAGTCACGGTTTTGTAAATGGTATTTACGGTGTCGGTAACGCCGGAACAGCAATTACTTCGTTTTTAGCACCTGTCATTGCAACTTCAGTTGGCTGGAGAACGACAGTACAATGTTATTTAGTTTTACTTGCAGCGTTTGCACTTATGAACTTTTTATTAGGTGATCGTAAGGAGAAAAAAGTGAATACACCACTAATGGAACAAATAAAAGGTGTATATAAAAATGAGAAACTTTGGTTTTTATGTATCTTTTACTTTTTAACATTCGGATCATTTGTCGCATTTACAGTATACTTACCAAACTTTCTAGTATCTCACTTCGGATTAGAGAAAGTAGATGCAGGTATGCGGACAGCCGGATTCATCGTACTCGCAACAATTATGCGCCCGATTGGTGGTTGGCTCGGTGATAAGTTTAATCCATTTAAAATATTAATCTTCGTATTTATCGGTTTAACACTTTCAGGTATTATTTTATCGTTTATGCCAAGTATGAACGTGTATACATTTGGTTGCTTACTAGTAGCATTTTGTGCAGGGATTGGTAATGGTACAATCTTCAAACTCGTTCCAATGTATTTCTCAGAACAAGCTGGTATTGTAAATGGTCTCGTATCAGCTTTAGGTGGACTAGGAGGATTCTTCCCACCGCTAATTTTAACATTACTATTCCAATTAACAGGTCATTATGCAATTGGATTTATGGCGCTATCAGAAGTCGCACTTGCTTGTTTAATCATTACAGTATGGATGTATAGCCAAGAGAAATTGTTAGTGATGTTAAAGAATCATTAATAAGGAAAAAGAACCATCCCAAAGTATATTGGGATGGTTCTTTTAGTAATAGGCTTCAACATGTTTTTATTGATATCTCAATAAACGCTTGTTTTCTATAAGAATGTGTTTTTAAAATGAAAAACAGAAGGCTTATGGAATTTTATTTTAAAATATAGAAGTCAAAAGTTATTCATTTAAAGGGTAGATTAGTGAAGGAAATCTTAAATCTATTCTAAAGATCGAACTCATTTTTAGAATGCAAATATTTAATTGAATCGGGATGTTTAGATGAAAAAAATATAAGTCCACTCAAGATAAACAAGTATCAGGTGTGTTAGGTGGTTTAAGCGACAAGTATGGGATTGATGTAAGTATTCTTCGCATAGTAACTGCAGTATCAGATTTTTTTAGGGCCAAATTTTTTGGTAAGGCTAACGGATATTGTGAAAAAAGTACTACACTAAAGAATACAGTTTAGTTCAATAAGATAAAATTATGAATTTGTATAAATAATCCATAATTTTCTTTATGAGTTATATTTGATATGTTAAAGAAAAGAGAGGGGAGGGAAATGAAATAAGAATTTTTGATGAGCATTTTCATATTATCGATTTCAGTTTTCTGATTATTGAGAACTAAGGGTGTTTTCCGATGAATGAAATGTGTCCACATTTAGTAAAGCGTTTAATCCAACTAAAATATATTTAGAATGAGGTTTTAAATGTTTGTATTTATTATATTAGACGTAATATTACCGATATTAATATTGATGCTAATTGGTGCAATCTTACAAAGAAAGTTCCAATTTAACTTAAAGCAGCTATCTACACTTATTACTTATTGCTTAATGCCAGCGGCTGTATTTGTGAATATATATGATATTCGTATAGAAACAGGTTTGTTGCTCCAGATAATATACTATTTAATGCTTTATAGTCTGAGTCTGATTATAGTAAGTCATTTCATTTCAAAAATATTAAAGTTAGAAAAAGGAGAAAGTGCAGCTCTAAAAAATAGCATTTCGTTAATGAATTCCGGTAATTATGGGTTACCAGTAAGTCAATTGATTTTCAGTCACAATCCAGTGGGGGTTTCCATTCAAATTTTTATTGTTATTTTCCAGAATCTTTTAACTTATTCATATGGGATATATAACTTACTATCAGCAACAAAAACAATCGG
Organism: Bacillus cereus ATCC 14579; assembly: GCF_000007825.1. Taxonomy (NCBI): domain Bacteria; kingdom Bacillati; phylum Bacillota; class Bacilli; order Caryophanales; family Bacillaceae; genus Bacillus; species Bacillus cereus. Next base: position 2,074,951 of record NC_004722.1, read on the forward strand.
AGGTATTATTCAATCATTTCTAAGACTGCCTGTATTTCATGCACTCGTATTAGGGGTTTTCTTTCAATCTTTTACAATTCAAATACCTAATTCTATCTTTATTCCTCTTAATCAGCTTGCGAATGGTTTTGTTGCAATAGCACTCATATTGCTAGGGGCACAATTATCCAACATTAAGCTTAATTTTTTCCATCGAGTCATAACATGGGCTTTAATTGGAAGGTTACTGATGGGACCATTATTAGCACTTGCCGTAATATACATAATAAACATCGATGGTATTGTTGCACAATCATTATTTATTGCAAGTTCTTTTCCTACTTCAAGAAATACATCAACCATTGCTATGGAATATCAAATAGAGCCTGAATTACATGCACAAATCGTTTTATTTTCAACACTTTTCAGCATTATTACAGTAACTGTCGTTATTTATTTGTCATATATTTTGTTTTGAATATACGTGTTAAAACGAATAGATTTGAGGCGGTAAATGATGGCGGAAATCCCATAGATATGAGAAGAAAACAGTCTATGATATATTGGGTATCGTTTACAATTGTACCATGTCTGATAATCAAGTAGCTTAGACACAATTTCGCTTATAATTGACGTTACATGAGCTTAGTTTGATAGCGGTGGGGTGGGGAGTGTCAAGTAAGAAATTTTTCTTTATTGATTTTATGCGGTTTTTCCGCAAAATTGTAACTAAGGGGGATTCCAAGTTGAGTAAACAGAATATCAGCACAACAGTTTCAGGAGATATAATTGTTACCCATCTAGTTGGCAATATAAAAACAGATGATGTGTATGAATGGTTTAATGGTTTTGAGCAGGTTTGTCAGCAATTCATTTCTGAAGGGCGGAAATACAAATTGTTGGTGGATAGAAAAGGATACACGCCAAATCATTTTTCTGTTCAAAAAGTATGGAAAGAGAAGTTCTTCAATGAAATCATTTTGAATAACAGTAAGGCAATTGCATTTCTCCTTGAAGAGGGGGAGATAATGGATTATTTACAACAATCTAATACGAAAGAATCTGTGAGATTTTTTGATGATTATGAACAAGCGCTAATTTGGTTGAATGAATATCCAATATAAAACCTGTATTGAAGCAGTTGCTCTCAAGCAACTGCTTTTTTGTCCGTAATTGTTGCCGTTATTTTTCTTCACAGATTCTTGTCCAATTGTTTGTCTGATCCTAAAAAACGAAACTAAAGCAAAAAGAACAAACGCCTCTAAAAAACGTTTGTTCACAGTTAATTCCTATTTTAGCTAAGTGATAGATTACATTTTATGAGTACGAGAAAGTCTTTTTATAAGTTTAGGAAGGACAGAAGTTAATTCCTGTTTCATACGCTTCGTAAACGATGGGTCCTTACCTGAAGTCGAAATAGTGACAACATATTCATCATTTCGTATAACGCCAGGTGTGTGAAACGATGATGCTGTACCATCACTTACAACGTTAACCCACTGGAAATCATGAGCGGCCTGTTTGACCATCATATTTACAGCATGTTGATTTGTAGCTGCATAAATTAGATGAGCATCTTTAATATCATCATTACTAAAAGTTTTTTGCTTCCAAGTAATATAAGGAAGTTCTTTCATTTCCTCGCAAATCTCGGGGCTAATAACGGTGACGAAAGCGCCTGTATCTTTTAATCCAGACGCTTTTCGATATGCAATTTTACCTCCACCAATGATAACGACCACTTTATTTTGCAGATTAAACATAAGGGGGTACATGTTATACATATATGCATTCCTCCATTCGTTCTAACAATGTTAATTTCATATATGTATCAAACTGTAGGCAATTACAAGTCGTCACGTGATCGTATTTTTTTGTATACAACTTAATTTTTTGAAGCAATAATCCGGTAAAGAGAAGGTAGGGCATGACATATACATGGGATGCAGTTGATGTTATAGTCTTTAGCTCAGCAGTAAAAGAGGGCGTTCCTTTCGTTAAAAAGGAGCATGATACTGGTAGACTGAGTTTTTGTTCGACAGCTGCTCCGATTTGTTGTAACTCATGTATCGGCTGAAAATCACTACTACCTCTCCCTACGAGTAAAACACTACTACCTTGCATTGGCATAGTTTCACGTATTCTTTTCACTACAAGTTCAACCATATGCGGATGCGTACTAAAAGGTTGTACAACTGAAAATGAGATATGTGGATATTGATTTTTCATTTTCGCTATCTCCAAAGGAATATCACGTTTATAGTGAGCTGCTGCAAATAATAAAACAGGTACAATCATTATTTCAGTTACTCCCTCTATTATCGTTTCTGTAACTGCATCCGAAATAGTAGGTGTCGTTAGTTCTAGAAAAGCTATTTTTTGAATTCTTTCGTTTCGCTCTTTCATAACAGATTGAATAAATTGAATGAATTGTTCATTACCTTCTTGTAGCCGGCTTCCATGTCCAACATATACAATTCCTTTCATTGTCTCACCATGTCTTTCTTCATAAGAGTTTCTTGTAATTGATGATCTACGTTATGAAACCCAACTTTATTTGCATAGTGTAAAGTTGGAACGTCGGTATACGAGAATGGGAGAGTAAGAATATTGATAAAGCCAAGGCGTTTTATTTCTGCTAGAAACGTATCAATAGAAGCACGACCTTCAAATACAATGCTATCCCATGAGAATTCAGAAAGAATACGTGAATGAATTTCATCGAAGCGATGATCAATTGTGTACTCATGAGTCATCATATAGGAACCAGCACCAATTTTTTCTTGAATAACAGCAATTCGGTTAATGTTTCGTCCTAAATAAATCGTTGAATTCGAAGAAAATTGCGCAGGTTTACTGAACAATCCATATTGCATGAGCTTTTCTTGAATAGAAAGGTTCATATACTGAAGTTCTGCCTGTAAGGAACGAATATCTTTATGATATTTACTGCATGATTGCATTAAGATGTCTACACTGTCAGCGGAACAAAATACAAGACGATCAACGTTAAAAATCTTATTGATTTGTTCAGAGGTTACTGTGTATTCTTTCTTTTTGAAAGTTGGAATTTGATATATTTCTGCACCGGACTCTTGTAACTTTTGCTTTATTGCGCTTTTTTTATTTGTTGCAGCTGCAAATAAAACTTTCTTGCCGTGCAATGGTTTACGTTCTTTCCAAGAGATTTGATTCCGCAAAGTAACAACATCACCAACAATTGTCATAGAAGGATTAGAAATATTTTCGTTTTTGACAATAGAAACAATGGTAGACAGTGTCCCTGTGACAACGCGCTGTTTACCAGTTGTACCCCATTCAATGACTGCTACTGGCGTATCTTCTTTTTTTCCTGCTTGTAGTAAGTTTTCACAAATTGTAGGTAAGTTTTTTATACCCATGTAGTAGGCAATCGTGTCGCTATTGTGAGATGAATTATATTTTCCATGATCGGTTAAGGGACCTTTTGCATGTCCGGTTAATAAAGTGACACTATTACTGTAGTCACGGTGGGTGAGGGGAATACCTGCATAGCTACTAGCGGCGATGCTAGATGTAATGCCTGGTACAATTTCATATGGAATATTTGCTGCTGCTAAAGTTTCTGCTTCTTCACCAACACGGCCAAAAATAGATGGATCTCCGCCTTTTAATCGGACAACAATTTTGCCCTCTTTCGCAAATTGAAGAAGGTGTGCGTTAATTATTTCTTGCCGCATAATATGATTCTTTGGCATTTTTCCGCAATACATAAGTTCACATGTTTGTTTTGTATAGCTAAGAAAGAAAGGGTTTAGTAAACGGTCATATAAAACAATATCTGCACGTTTTAAACACTCTATCGCTTTTTTTGTAATAAGCCCTTCATCACCTGGTCCTGCACCAACTAAATATACATATCCGTTCATAATTGCACCTCATCAATTTTTATTTAAAAGGAAGCCAGAGGAGGCTTCCTTTCGAAAATTACATGTATAAATAAATGTCACCGTCAATAACTTCTACTTCGTATGTTTGAATACAGCCGTCATCAGGTTTTTGAACTTCACCTGTTAGTAGTGAGATTTTCCAATCATGCAGTGGACAAAAGACGAATTCTCCAGACACAATCCCTTCTGCTAACGGTCCGTTTTTATGAGGACAACGATTTTCTACAGCTCGAATATCGCCATTTGAAAGGCGGAATAGGGCGATAGACATACCTTTCATTTGCACTTCTTTACCGATTTGAATAGCAAGATCTTCCGCACGCATAACTTTTATTTTTTCTTTCGTGTGTATCATTTAGATCACAGCTCCTTATTTCACAGTTTCTACTTCATACATCGCTTTTAATGATTTCGTTTCTAGTGCTTGTCCCCATGCTTCCGTATATGTTCTACGAGCTGTTTGGAAACGTTCATTTAACGTAGTAACCATACTTGCATCTTGTAGTATTTCTTTTATGTGATCGAAGCCTAAACGTTCTGTCCAGTAGGCGGTACGCTCTCCGTAAATACCAGTTTCACGATAATATTGCATGTAAGCTGCAGCGATGCGAAGGACATCATCTTCAGTAGGGACAATCATTACAAAATCAGCTTCACGTACTTCTGTACCACCATTTCCGCCAATATAAAGTTGGTATCCATTTTCGACACAAACAACGCCAAAATCTTTCGTCAGTACTTCCGCACAGTTACGCGGACAGCCCGTTACACCCATCTTCATTTTATGAGGTGTATCTACCATTTCTAATGATTGTTCAAGGAGCATACCAAGTCCTAATGAATCTTTCGTACCGAAACGGCAGAAGCGAGAACCAACACATGATTTTACATTACGAAGCGATTTTGAATATGCATACCCCGAAGTCATATGTAAGTCAGCCCATACGTTAGGTAAATCTTGTTTCTTGACACCGTATAAGCCAATTCGGCTTGCACCGGTAATTTTCACAAGTGGAACATCATACTTCTTCGCAACTTCAGCAATTTTCATTAAATCATCAGCTGTTGTAACGCCTCCGTACATACGTGGAATAACAGAGAATGTACCATCGTGCTGGATGTTACCATTCATTCTTTCATTAACGAAACGGGACGATTTATCATCTTCATATTCTTCTGGAATCGCCATACGTAAATAGTAGTTTAAAGCAGGGCGGCATTTCGAACAGCCGTCTTCATGTGCAAAACCAAGAACATTTCGTACTTCTTTTGGAGATTTTAAGCCTTTCTCGTGAATGGCTGCTACGACTTCATCACGGGATAAAGGTGTACATCCACACATACCGGCAGATTGCGCTGAGGCATCAAAAGCATCTCCAAGTGTATGAGATAAAACTTGTTCCACAAGTGGACGACATTTACCACAAGAACCTGCGGCTTTCGTACAGCCTTTAACTTCTTCAAAAGTCGTTAACTCTTGTTCTAAAATGGCGTGAACGATTGAACCTTTCGTAACACCATTACATCCACAAATCGTGTCATCCGCACTCATTGTAGCAACGTCAAATTCACTTTCTTCACCAGCTTTGTGAAGAAGGGAAGCTGGTGTATATTCTTGTATATCTTCTTCCTTCTTTAACATGCTAAAGAGACGTGTACCGTCAGCTGTGTCACCATATAAAACGATACCGACGACTTTATTATCACGAATTAATACTTTTTTATAGGAACGTTTACATTCATCAAAGATTGATATTGCTTTCGTTTGATCATCTTCATAAATTTGACCAGCAGAGAATAAATCACAACCTGCAACTTTTAATTGCGTACCGACGATACTGCCCGAATATCCATCAGTTTGTAAATTTGTTATATGTTTTGCTAGTATCGCACCTTGTTCATAAAGAGGAGCAACAAGTCCATATGCGATACCGTCATGCTCTGCACATTCTCCAACTGCATAAATGGACTCATCATTTGTTAGCATATAGTCATTGACTACAATACCGCGATTTACAATTAAACCGGCATCTTTTGCTATTTGCGTATTTGGGCGTATTCCGACAGCCATTACGATTAAATCACAATCTACAACTTCACCATCTTCAAATTGAATGCCCTCAACATGGTCTGTACCAAGAATTTTTACAGTTTTCTTTTCCATTAGAAATTTCATGCCTTGCGCTTCTAAATCTTCGCGCAGAAGAGAAGCTGCTTTCGTATCTAGTTGTTGCTCCATTAAGTTTGGCATTAAATGAACAACATGTACGTCCATCCCTAAGTCAATAAGACCTCTTGCGGCTTCTAAACCAAGTAACCCACCACCAATGACAACAGCCTTTTTCTTTTCATTAGCGGTATCAATCATAAATTGTGTATCTTCAATTGTTCGAAATCCTGTTACACCAGGGAGAGTGGAACCTTCTACAGGCAAAATAAAAGCACTAGAACCTGTTGCGATAATGAGTTTGTCATATGTAAGAGTACGATTCTTTTCTGTAATAATAATTTTTTCTTCTCGGTTAATACTTTGAACTTTTTCATTTGTATACAAAGTTATTTCGTTTTCTTCATACCAACTGTATTCATTCATAATGATATCTTGCATATTTGTTTTGCCTTGTAAAACATGAGAGAGCATAATACGGTTGTAGTTTGGATGAGGTTCATCTCCAAAAATAGTAATCTCATATGAATCACTATCATGTTTTAATATTTCTTCCATACAGCGTATGCCAGCCATACCATTTCCGATCATAACTAAACGTTTTTTCATTTTCGTTTCCCCTTTTTCTGTGAAATGTTGAACAAAGGATTATGTTTTTATTATAGAAAATCAAAAAAGGAAGAGATGTGATGTTTATCACATTTTTATAATGATTCACAAATTGTTAAAATTCGGATTTATTCGAGAGGGATGTGTATAGTCTTTACCAAATGAAAGAGCAGGACATAAGTATGTATACTCATGTCCTGCTCTTTATTTATGCTCTCGTAATGGCACGTGGAAATAAAATATTATTTTCTAAATGAATGTGCTCAAATAAATCAGACTCTAGCGCTTCAAGACGTTGGTAAACAAGTCGATAAGTACCGCAAGCTCCTTCTGGAGGAGTAAAGTCATTTGTAACTTTACGAAGTTCTTTAATAATGTTGCCTGCGTGGTTATGTTCATTTTCCAACTCATCTACTATTTTACGTAATTTCACATAGTTTTCGTCAATTGGATTTTGTTCAAATTCTAAAATTAATGGGAAATCTTCTGTTTCTTCTTTAATTAAATGCTGTTCTAATTCCATCTTTAATTCGTGAAATAGCTTATGAATTTGAGCTAAGTGAGGCTGACTTGCTCCGTGGACGCGTAATACTTTCGTCACATACGGACTTAACTGTGGTAATTCTTCATTTAAATAGCGATGATGCTTATTTATAACATAATCAATCAATTCACGATAAGAAGCATTTTTCCAATCAATTTCAGATTCATTTAATCGTTTCGTATTATGATAAAGCGTATTTAATTCTGTAAGTACTTCTGTTGCTGATAAATTTCTTTCATGAATTGCATCAATAAGTGGTTTATTACCACCACAACAAAAGTCTATTCTATATGATTTAAAAAGATTACTAGCTTTTGGAAATTGTGTAACAATCTCACCGACAATAGAAGTTTCAGTAAATGTATGTTCCATATGAATGCCTCCATAAAGTTTGAATGTAATATCTAAATTAAGAATAGCAATAAATGAAAAACAATGTGGTGATTGAAATCACTTATAATGTGTCAATTTTAAGGATAATCAAATGAGTTTTATAAAAGGAAGAGGGAGAGGGAATTCGTCATAATAGTTTCTGATAATAAAAAAGAAGCTTACTAGAAGCTTCTTTTTTACTACTATTTTTCACATGCAACTCCATCGCCATCACGATCAAGATGTGAGTCATAACCTGGTTGTCCTTTATATAGAGGAGCTTTCCCGGCAGCTCTAACTGCGGCACAATTTTTGTAATATGCACTACTAGTATTTCCTGAAGCAGGTTGTGTTTGAGCTTGCTGTGCTTTTTGCTCTTCTTGTTGCTTACGAGCTTGTTCATCAGCCTGACGTTTTTGCTCTTCTTGTTGCTTACGAGCTTGCTCATCAGCTAGGCGTTTTTGCTCTTCTTGTTGCTTACGAGCTTGCTCATCAGCTAGGCGTTTTTGCTCTTCTTGTTGTTTACGAGCTTGTTCATCGGCTAGACGTTTTTGCTCTTCTTGTTGTTTACGGGCTTGTTCATCAGCCTGACGTTTTTCATCCTCTTGCTTACGAGCTTGTTCATCGGCTAGACGCTTCTCATCTTCTTGCTTTTGAGTTTTTTCGTCCGCCTCTTTTTTCTTTTCGCTATCTTTCTGTTCTTCATTGTTAGAAGCAACTTTTGTACTAGTTGCTGTCGTTTTTTCAGAAGAAGGATCTGAAATACCTGATAGCGCAACAAAA